>JAPPMA010000101.1 GCA_028819295.1 bacterium
CCACCACCGCACCGGCGACCGGTGGTGCATCTACCCCACCTACGACTGGGCCCACGGCCAGAGCGACGCGGTGGAAGGGGTGACGAACTCGATCTGCACCTTGGAGTTCGACGCCCACCGCCCGCTGTACGACTGGTTCTTGGACCATCTCGACCTGCCCGGCGACCGGCCCCGCCAGACCGAGTTCGCCCGCTTGAACGTGACCCACGCGGTGTTGTCCAAGCGCCGCCTGTTGCAGTTGGTGGGCGAGGGCCATGTGCATGGCTGGGACGACCCCCGTATGCCCACCTTGCGGGGCCTTCGCCGACGCGGGTTCCCGCCGGGGGCCATTCGGGAGTTCTGCCGCCACGTCGGGGTGGCCCGGGTGGACGGAACCGTGGAGGTGGAGCTGCTGGAGTCGTTCGTCCGCCGGGAGCTGAACGAGACCGCGCTGCGCCGGATGGCGGTGCTCAACCCGCTGCGCCTGGTGATCGAGAACTACCCCGAGGGCCAAGTGGAGATGCGTGAGGCGGGCAACAACCCCGAGGATCCCACGGCGGGCACCCGCCAGGTGCCGTTCTCAGGGGAGCTCTACATCGAGCGGGACGACTTCATACTTGACCCGCCCCCCAAGTTCTACCGGCTCAGTCCCGGTCGGGAGGTGCGGCTCCGGTCGGGCTACTTCGTGACCTGTACCGGGGCGGACACCGACGCCGACGGCAACGTCACCGAGGTGCGCTGCACCTACGACCCCGAGACCGGATCAGGCCGGGCCCCCGACGGCCGCAAGGTGAAGGCCACCATCCACTGGGTGTCGGCCGCCCACGCCCTCGACGGCCGGGCGGTGCTCTACGAGCGCCTGTTCACCGACCCTCACCCCGGCGCCGACGGTTCTGACCCCATGGACTCGTTCGACCCCGACTCCGCCCAGCTCATCGAGGGCGCCCGCTTCGAGCCGGCCATGGCCGACATCGCCCCCGGCCAAGTGGTCCAGTTCGAGCGCCTCGGCTACTTCGCCCGCGACCCTGAAACCCCCGGCCTGTTCCACCGCACCGTCGGCCTCAGAGACGAATGGGCCCGCATCCAAAAACGCCAGCGCGGGAAGTAGGGCGCTGAAGCTCTGCGAAAGGTGGTCAGTCCCCGATCGGCCAGCGTTCGGCGGTGGTGTTGGAGGCGGGCCAGGCGTCGGGGTTGAGGGCGGCATCGCTGCCGCCATCCATGAACACCGCCGAGCCGCAGAAGAGGCTGGCGTCGGGCGACAACAAAAAGGCCAGCAGGTTGGCCACCTCGGCCGCCCGCCCGGGCCGCCCAATGGGGATGGGGTACACGTCGCCCAGGTTCATGATCATGTCGAGGTTGTCGGCCACCAGCGGGGTGTCGATTAGCCCGGGGGCCACCGCGTTCAACCGGATTCCCGAGCCGATCCATTCGGCGCCGATGGCGGTGCGGCGGACCCACCGGGCCAGGGCCAGCTTGCTGGTGGCATAGGCCGTGCCCGAGTCGGTGCCGGCCAGCTCCCTGGCCAGCGCCTCGTCGTCATTCAGGCAGGCCTCGACCAGCCCTTCGGGCAGGGCGGCCAAAGTGGTGCTGGAGTTGGAGCTGATGGCCACCGCTGAGGAGTCGGTGCCCTGGGCCAGCAAGGGGCGCAGCCCCTCCACGGTGGCAACGGCCCCGAAGTAGTTGATCGACACCACCTGCTCGGGATCGGGGCCGGTGATCCCCGCGCCGGCCACCAGCCCGTCGATCCGCCCGCCGCTGGCTGCGGCCACCGCCCCGATCATCGCGTTGCGCCCCTCGGGAGTGGAAAGATCGGCGACGACCTCGGCATCGCGGATGTCCACCCCGATCACCTCGTGGCCGTCGCGGGCGAGCCGCTCCCTGGTGGCCTGGCCGATTCCGCCCGCTGATCCGGTGATGACAATCGTTCCCATGGGTGCTTATCCTTAGCAGGCTCCCGCGGCGTCTTCCACGTATGCATCTTTCCTTGTGAATAAATTGTATTCACTGAATGAATAGATATGATTTCACCTATGGACGGTACTGCTCTGCCCCGTCTTGTTACGGCGAGCCTGACCGATCGGCTGCGGATCATGCCCGCGGTGGTGGTTAGCGGCACACGCCAATCGGGAAAGAGCACTCTTGTCCAAGAGCTGATTCCGGGCACTCGGCGCTATTTCACCCTTGACGACCTTGATGTGATCGATATGGTCCGCAGCGATCCCACCGCTTTGGTGGGAGGCGATCAGCCGACGGCCATCGATGAAGTGCAACGGGCGCCTGAGCTACTCCATGAGATCAAGCGAGCCATCGACCGCGACCGCAAGCCGGGACAATATTTGTTGACCGGATCGGCCAATCTGCTGTTGATGAGCCGGGTCTCAGAGTCTCTAGCCGGCAGGGCCAGCTACCTGACACTTTGGCCGATGACTCGACGGGAGCAAATCGGCCTGGGTCGGGGTGGCATCTGGGAGGAGCTGCTCAGCACCCCGGGTAAGGAATGGCTGGATCTGGTGGCTGCCCAGCCCGGCAACCGCGAGGATTGGCGAGCTCTATGCCGTCGGGGCGGATTTCCCCAGCCGGCGGTACATCTGGAAACCGCGGAAGAGCGGGCCATCTGGTTTGACGGCTACGTGAGGACCTATCTGGAGCGCGACTTGAGAGACATCTCCTCGATTTCGTCGCTGCCCGACTTCCGACGGTTGATGCGGGCCGCCTGCCACCGAGTGGGCCAAATACTCAATCAGGTGGAAATGGGCCGGGACGTCGCACTTTCCCAGGCGACGGCCCACCGGTACCTCAACTTGTTGGAGACTTCGTACCTGTTGGTACGGCTTCCGGCATTTGCGGTGAACCGAACCAAGCGGCTCGTGAAGTCGCCCAAGCTCTATTGGGGAGATACCGGATTAGCGCTTCATCTGGCCCAGACATCCGAGCCCGAAGGCGCTCACCTGGAAAACTTGGTGCTCTGCGATGTGCTGGCTTGGCGCGACGCACGAATCAACCAGGCCGACGTGTTCTATTGGCGAACGAGGACGGGGGAGGAAGTGGATTTGGTGATCGAGGCCGCCGACAACCTGATTCCCATAGAGATCAAAGCCACCGAACGCCCTCGCCTCGGCGACGCCGCCCACCTGCGAGCATTCCGGACCGAATATGGCGACCGCTCCGGCCCCGGCTTGCTGCTCCATACCGGGTCAACCATGGAATGGCTGACTCCCGACGTGCTCGCCGCCCCCTGGTGGAAGGTGATGTAGCCCGCTGAGCCTTTGTGCTATGCGGGGCCGAGGGGTTCCCATTGGGGCTCGCGTTTGTCGGCGAACGCAGCCGGTCCCTCCACCTGGTCTGGGTGGCCCCAGATTCCGGTCATGTGGAAGGCGCCGGCCTTGCTGGCCTCGGTGAGGCCGAACTCCATGGCGTCCCACAAGGCCTTCTTGGTGGCGGCCATGGCCGAGGGGGAGTTGCGGGCGACGGCCTCGGCGATCTCGCCGGCCCGCTCCCTCAGCCGCTCGGGCGGATCGACGATCTCGCTGATCATGCCCAACTCGTAGGCTCTCTGGGCCCCCATCCGCTCGTGGGCCCCCATCAACGCCATACGCATCACCGTCTCGGCGGGCATCTTCTTCAACAGCGCGATGGCCTCCAGCGCCACCACTTGCCCCACCGACACGTGGGGGTCGAAAAACTGGGTGTCGGAGGCGGCGATCACGATGTCGGCGTCGGCCACCCAGTGGAACCCGCCCCCACAGCAGATGCCGTTGACCGCGGTGATCACCGGCTTGCGCACCTTTTGGTGCCAAGAGGTGAAGTGCAGGTCGAAGTTCTCCACCGACTCCCGGTATCGCTCCATGCCCTGACCGTCGGTGGCCAGCTCCACCACGTCCACACCGGTCTGGAACGCCCGGCCCTCCCCGGTGTGGACGATCACCCGCACCTCCGGGTCTCGGTCCAGCTCCAGCCAGGCGTCGGCGAACTCCTCCCGCATCTTGGAGTTCATGGCATTGAGCTGGTCGGGGCGGTTGTTGATCAGCCATCCCACCCGGCCATCGCGCTCCACGATCAGCGTCTCGTAGCCCATCTCGCCAGTCTGTCGCAGCTTCCACAGAGATGCCCCGTCATTGGGGAGGGCCATCGCCTGCGATTTGGGATTTCTCCCCCTACATTGGTAGCTATGAAACGGCTGATATCCCGCATGTGGGGCTGGTTGAAAGCACTGTCGATCCGAGCCAAGGTTCTCATCGCCGTGGTGTCGGCCGCCCTGCTTGGTGTGCTGATCTGGTTGGTGTTCTTCTGGTTCGCCTTCCAGACCTACTTCATCGACGACGAAGTGGACGAGGCAGGGCCGGTGTTCGACAGCGGCGCGGTGGCCGGAACCCCCGCTGTCGAACCAGCCGCTCCCGAACCCGCGGCGGACGATCCCGGCACCCCGGCCGCGGAGTCAACGGCTGCGGAGCCAACTGCTGCCGCACCCGACGCGACGGCCCCGGCGCCCGACTCCGATGCGGACGCGCCCGCGCCCACACCGGCCACGGGCCCCATGCCGGGCGACGAGCTGTCTGAGGAGCTCATCGCCGAGATGGACGAGGCCATGGATGAGCTCGGCATGCCCGAAGAGCAGCCGGTTGAAGAGACCATGCCCGAGATGCCCCAGGTGGGGGTGGAGGCATCGGGCGAGTTCATCAGCCGAAGCCACCCCACGCGGGGGCAGGTGGAGGTGCTGGGCGACGGCACCGGCCAGCGGTTCCTGCGGTTCGAGGACTTCAGAACCGACAACGGCCCCGACCTGAACGTGTATCTGAGCGCGGCGCCTCCCGACGCCCCAGTCGGCCAGTTCACCGACGTGTATGTCGACCTCGGCGATCTGAAGGGGAACGTCGGCTCGCAGAACTACGAGATCCCCCGCGACCTCGATCTTGACCTCTACTCCACCGTGGTGGTGTGGTGCGTGAGGTTCTCGGTGATCTTCGGCGCCGCCGAGCTCGTTCCCAGCTGACCTTGGCTAGCCTGGGCCGAGCATGAAGCCCTACCCGACGCCGCCCGAAGGGCTGCAAGTGGTCTCGGTGCCGCCGATATTGACCCTCACCCTCGACCGCCCCCAGCGCCGCAACGCGTTGACCGACGACATCGTGCTGGCCCTGATCGACACCCTGGAAGCGGCCAGCGCCGACGAGGAGATCAGGGCGGTTCTGCTCAACTCCGCCGGCGACAGCTTTTGCAGCGGTTTCGACCTGGCCGGTCGGGCCGGCGAAGGAAACCGGCCCCGGCCCAGCAGCATCTCCCGGCGCATGCCCTATCTGGTGAACCGGCTCATCCCGGTGATGCTCCAAGTTCAGGTGCCCACCGTGTGCGCGGTGCGGGGATGGGCGGTGGGCCTGGGCCTCAGCCTGGTGCTGGCGTCGGATTTCGCAGTGGCGGCTGACGACGCCCGACTGCGGGCGCCGTTCACCGCCATGGGCATCACCCCCGACAGCGGGTCGTCTTGGCTGTTGCCCCGAGTAGCCGGTGTGGCTCGGGCCAAGCAGATGCTCATGCTGGGCGATGAGGTCTCCGGGGCCGAGGCGGCCGCTTGGGGGCTGATCCACCAGGCGGTTTCAGCCGACAAGGTCGAAACGGAGGCTGCCGCGCTGGTCGCCCGGTTGGCCGCCTCGGCCACCGTGGCCGTCGGCTTGGCCAAAACGCTCATCCACCGCAGTTCCGGGCGCAGCCTGGAGGCCCACCTGGGCGACGAGGCATTCGCCATGGAGCTGTCGTCCCGCTCGGCCGACTTCCGGGAGTGGGCCGCGTCCCGCCAAGAGGGCCGGCCCCCCGATTTCACTGGCCGGTAGTCCTTTCTCAAACCACCGCTTGCGGCACCGGCCGGTAGTCTGCACCCATGTTGGTATTGGATCCGACGGCAGCTCCGCCAGCGGTGGACCCGGATCGGGGTCCCGATGCCGGTCCGCTGACCGGCAAGCGGGTGGGCATCCGCTACGACCTCACCTGGCGCTCATTCCTGTGGACCACCGATGAGTGGACCCGCAAGCTGGAGGCGGCCGGGGCCGAGGTGGTGCCGTGGTGCTCGGAGTCCCGCCAGAACGTGAAGCTCGAGGACGCGGTGCTGGAGGAGCTGGAGAGCTTTGCCACCGACGTTGACATCGCCATCGTCGGGTTGGGCAATTGAGGAAGCTGCACGTCCTGGACCGTCCACGACGCAGTCGCGGTGGCGGCCCAGGGCAAGACGGCGGTCGCCGTCGTGACCGAGGAGTTCGTGCCGCTGGCCGAGATCATGGCCCGCAACATGGAGCGGCCCGGCTTGCGGCTGTGCGTGCTGCCCTATCCCCTGGACACCCGCCCCGAGCCCGAGGTGCGCCAGATCGCCCGCGATTTCTGGCAGCCGCTATTGGCATCGCTGGGAGTGCCGTCATAGATGCCCTCTGACGGCGGCGCCATTCCCGATGGGCAGGTCGAGGCCCCCGACGACCCGGCTGATTTCATGGCCTGGGCAACTGCCCAAGGCTGGGGCGACGGCCTTCCCTTGATCCCGCCCACCCCAAAGCGAGTAGCCCGGTTCACTGCCGCCGCTGGCCGCCCGGGCGACTCGGTGCTCTTGGAGGTTCCGCCGGCCAACGCCTGGTGTACCGTGGAGAAGCTGGCCGTCAATGCCTGCATGGCGGGTGCAGCCCCCGAGGCCATGCCGCTGATGGCGGCCGCTCTGGAGGCCATGGCCGAGCGCCCGTTCGACCTGTTCGCCCTCAACACCACCACCAGTTCGGTGGTGCCCTGTCTGTTCGTGAACGGCCCGGCCCGCGACCGGCTGGATTTGCCCTACCAGGCTGGGTGCTTCGGCGGCGCGGCCGGGGCCGGACCGGCCATCGGCAGGGCCATCCGGCTGGTCATGCGCAACGTGGGCGGCCAGGTGGCCGGCGAGACCTCCAAGTGCGTGCTGGGCCAGCCGGCCCGGGTGGTGGGCCTGGTGATGGGGGAGTGGGAGGAGCGCTCCCCGTGGCCCCCGCTGGCCGAGCGCCGGGGGGTGGGCGGAGACGCGGTGACTGTGTACGGCGCCATCGGCACCATGGACATCGCCGACATCGCCGCCGACGACGGCCGCTCGCTGGCCTGGGTCATCGGCCAGTCGCTGGCCTATGTGGGCACCAACGCCTACATCTCCCACTGGGGCGCCGAGGTCATGGTGGTGGTGCCCCCGCCCTGGGCCGACATGCTGGCCGCCGCCTACCCCACCGTCGAAGACGTGCAAGAGGCCCTCTGGCGAAACGCCTGCCACCGGGTGGACGACTTCCCCGAGACCCACAAGCAGTGGTTGGTCGAGCGAGACCGGATCAGCCCCGACGGCGCCGCCCACATCGTGGAGCAGCCCTCCGACGTGATCGTGATGTGCGCCGGCGGCCTCGGCAGCCTCCACGCCGGCGGCCTCCACAACTTCGGTCCCACCCGAGCCGTCACCCGCTCGTTCTGATGGGGCCAGAAACCGAGTCAGGGGTCACGGTGGTCGTGGTGGCCGGCGGCGACTCTCCAACCCCTGAGGAGATCGCCCGCCTACCCGCCAACCCAATAGTCGTGGCCGCCGACGCCGGTGTGGAGCACGCGGCAGCCGCGGGACTGGCAGTGGCCGCAGCGGTAGGCGACATGGACTCGGTTTCCCCCGAGGCCCTCGCCGCCGCCGAGCAGTCCGGCACCCGCATCGAGCGCCACCCCGCCGACAAAGACCAAACCGACCTGGAGCTGGCCCTGGAGCTGGCCTCTCGCCTGGCCGACCGAGTAATTGTGATCGGGGCCGGCGGCGGCCGCTTGGACCATTTGATCGGCAATCTGGCCGTAGCGGCCTCCCCCCGGTGGTTTGGCGTGGCTGTCGAAGCCTGGCTGGGGGATGCCCGAGCCGTGGTGGTTCACGGCCAGCGCACGCTTAGCGTGGAACCCGGCTCCACCGTGTCGCTGTTCGCAGTGGGCGGCCCCGCTCGAGTATCCACCACAGGGCTGGCCTGGGCCCTCGATGGCGAAATCCTCGAGCCCCTCACCAGCCGTGGGGTGAGCAACCAGGCCACAACCAGTTCTCCTCAAGTGGCGGTGTCGGAGGGTGTGGTGGTGGCGATAATCAGCTAGGCCGCTCAACCGGAAAAACCCGATTTCCCTCGACCTCAATCCGCTGCCGCCGCAACCGCAGCGTGGCAATCCGCCACTGGCCGTCGTCGCCCTTGCGATAGGTCTCCTCGTACCAGCCGGTACCCCACATCTGGCCCACGCCGCTCTCCGGCGGCCAGTCGAGGTGGTCCTCCATCGACCACACAGCCGAGGCGGTGTCGGGCCCGTCGATGCTGATCTCGCTCATATGGCCGTGATGGGTGGTGATGATCGGGGCCAAGATGGGCTCCAGGTACACCCGGAAGGCCTTGTTGCCGGTGATGTCGGAGCCTTCGCCGGTGTCGTCGGGGGTGGAGATCACCACGTCGCCGCAGAACACGTCCTCCCACTCGTCCCACCGCTTCTGGTCCATCAACCGGAAGTAGCGGGCCTTGAGCTGGCGAATGGCCTCGATTTCAACCAAGTCCTCAGGAGTCATGGCTGGCACGCTAGT
The DNA here is from genome assembly GCA_028819295.1 of bacterium. GTDB lineage: Bacteria > Actinomycetota > Acidimicrobiia > Acidimicrobiales > Bin134 > Poriferisocius. The sequence continues at coordinate 8,546 of JAPPMA010000101.1, forward strand.
CGGCTGAAACTCTCACAAGCTGCTTGCCGATGTTCTTGCCCTCGAAGAGCCGAGTCAGCGCCTCGGGGACGTTCTCGATTCCGTCCACCACGTCCACCCGGTAGCGGATGCGACCGTCGCGTACCCACTGGGCCAGGATGGGGAGCGCCTCGCCGAAGCGGTGGAAATAGTCGGTGATTATCACGCCCTGCACCTTCAGCCGCCGGAACAAGACATTGCGGAACAGCCGGGGCGACCACCAGTCGCCCTCCGCGTTGTAGGTGGAGATCAGCCCGCACAGCACCACCCGGGCATGGTTGTTCACCAGGCCCAGAACGGCATCCATCACCTCGCCGCCCACGTTCTCGAAGTCCACGTCGATCCCGTCGGGGCACGCTGCCCGGAACTGCTCATCCAGATTGCCGGCCTTGTGGTCCACGCAGGCGTCGAAGCCCAATTCCTCGGTCACAAACCGGCACTTCTCCGGTCCGCCGGCCACCCCCACCACCCGGCAGCCCACAATCTTGCCGATCTGGCCCGCCACCGAGCCGGTGGCCCCGGCGGCCGCCGACACCACCAGGGTCTCGCCCGGACGGGGCTCGCCGATGTCGAGCAGGCTCCAGTAGGCGGTCATGCCGGTGGGGCCGAGCACACTGGTGAACGCCTCCAGCGGCAACCCCAGTTCCATGGGGATGCGCTCGGCCCGGTCGAGCACCGAGTACTCCTCCCAGATCAGCCCGCCGGTGACCACATCGCCGGGCCGGAACTCCCGATGGCGGGACTCGATCACCGTGCCCCACGTCCGACCCCGCATGGGCTCGCCCACTTCGATGGGGGGCATGTAGGCGTCGATGTCGCTCATCCAGATCCGATGGGTGGGATCCATCGACAAGAACGTGTTGCGCACCAGAAGCTGGCCCTCACCGGGCTCGGGAATAGCCAGTTCGGTCAACTCCAGGTCATCAGCGGTGATGTCGCCCTGGGGTCGTGCCCGCAATAGCCACCGCCGGTTGATGAACTCGCTCATTGCTCGGTCACCGAGTTACCGATCAGCGCACCGGCTCGCCGGCCAGCGTGACTCGGTGCATGGTGCGAGCAGAGCGGTAATCCTGCACGGCATAGTGCTGAAGGCAGCGGTTGTCCCACAGCACCACGTCGCCGGGCCGCCACTGCCAGCGGATCTGGAAGTCGGGTGCCCGCAATTGGTCGCACAGCAGGCCCAGCACCGCCCGGCTCTCCTCTTCGGCCAGCTCATTGATCCGGGTGGTGAACAGCCGGTTCACAAACAGGCATTTGCGGCCCGTGGCCGGGTGGGTGCGCACCACCGGGTGTGAAATCGGCCTCTCCGGAACCTCAACTCCGACCATGGCCGCGCTCCGGGCCAGGTGCGGTCCTCCTTCGTGAACGGCAGTGAGACAGTCAACCAGGGTTCGCAGCGGTGCCGACAGATCGTCGTGGGCCGCCCCGGCATGGGAGAAGCAGGTGTCGCCCCCGCCGGGGGGAAGTCGCATGGCCCGAAGCATGGTGCCGATGGGAGGCCGGGCCATCCAGGTGGCGTCGCTGTGCCAGATGGCCACCCCGGCCCCGCGGCGAGCGCCGTCCTCGTGGATGACGTGGACCAGGGGAAGGTCGTCGCGCACTGGCGGAGAGAAGCGGAACTCCTCGGGTGCGCCGAAAACAGACGCTGCGTCCAGCTGCTGGTCGTCGGTCATCTTCTGGTTGCGGAAGAAAAGAACCCCATGGCGGTGCCAGGCGTCTCGCAGCTCAGATGAGGTGGCCTCGTCGAGGGGAACAGACAGATCCACCCCGCGCACGATGCCCCCCAGCACCGGCGATATCGGCGTCACCTCCACAGGCACCCTCCCATTCAAGCATCTGGATGAGCTGCTGTTCGTACTGCTGCTTTGCTGCTTGCGTGCAGGCGCTACCCTCTCCCGGCATCAGGCCGCGAGGAGGATCCATGACCGATCAGCGCCAGCAGGAGCACTATCCGGGTTTCGGGGGCAAGATCGGAAAGGTCATCTCCACCTCGGAGTCGTGGTGGCCGGCCCGGCCCACGCCCGCTCGCGACGCCCCCAACATCGTGATAGTGCTGGCCGATGATCTGGGCTACTCCGATCTGGGCTGCTATGGCTCGGAGATCGCCACCCCGGCCATCGACGCGTTGGCCGCCGCCGGGGTGCGGTACACCAACTTCCACGTCACCCCGCTGTGCTCGCCCACCCGGGCCGCGCTGTTGACCGGGCTCAACGCCCACGCCGCGGGCATGGGCTTCACCGCCAACACCGACCCCGGCTTCCCCGGCTACGCCAGCGAGCTGCCTCGCAACCAGTCGTCTTTGGCCGAGATTTTGAGCGCCCACGGCTACGCCACCATGGCGGTGGGGAAGTGGCACCTGTGCCGGGAGGCCGACTTGTCGATCGCCGGTGACACCCACTCGTGGCCGCTTCAGCGGGGCTTCGACCAGTTCTACGGTTTCTTGGAGGCCCTCACCGACTTCCACTTCCCCCACCAGCTCTTCGAAGGCAACAACCCCGTCCACATCGACCAGTACCCCGAGGGCTATTACCTCACCGACGACCTCACCGACCGGGCCTGCCGCATGATCCGGGAGGTCAAGACCACCGATCCCGACAAGCCGCTCTTCTTGTACTACGCCCACGGGGCCGTCCACGCCCCGCTGCACGCCAAGGCCGAGGACATCGCCCGCCACCGGGGCCGCTACGACAAGGGCTGGGACCGGCTCCGCGAGGAGCGTCTCGCCCGCCAAAAGGAACTGGGTGTGGTTCCCGCCGATGCCGAGCTGCCGCCCCGCAATGCCGAGCCCAACGAGGATGTGCGGGCCTGGGACAGCTACCCCGAGCCCGACCGCCGGGTGATGGCCCGCTACATGGAGGTGTACGCCGCCATGGTGGAGTCGGTGGACGAGAGCGTGGCCCGCATCTCAGCCGAGCTCGAGGCCCTCGGCCAGCTCGACAACACCATCTTTATCTTCACCAGCGACAACGGGGCGTCCCGAGAGGGGCGGGCCCAGGGCAGCACCTCGTATTTCTCCCACAGCGGAACCGGCGCCAAGCCTTCTCCCGACGTGAGCGAGTTCGAGATCGAGGCCCTCGAGGCCGACGAGATCGGGGGCCCCACCACCTGGCCCCACTACCCCCGGGGCTGGGCCATGGCCTGCAACACGCCCTTCCGCCTCTACAAGATCACCGCCCACCGGGGCGGCCACTCGGTGCCGTTCGTGGTGTCGTGGCCGGCCCGCCTCTCAGGAACCGGCGGGGAGCTGCGCCACCAGTACACCCACATAACCGACCTGCTGCCCACCCTGGCCGAGATGCTCGACCTCGAAGTGCCCACCCAGCGCAACGGGCAGGAGTCGGCCGACCTCAACGGGGTGTCGTTCGCCGCCTCGCTGGACGATCCCGATGCCCCCTCCGAGCACACCGAGCAGTACATAGAGTGCATCGGCCACCGGGGGTTCTACCGCGACGGCTGGTCGACCGCAGTGTTCCACGAGTTCCAGACTCCCTTCAGCTCCGACCGCTGGGAGCTGTTCAACCTGGAAGAGGACTTCAACGAGCGGTTCGACCTGGCCGATGCCGAGCCGGAGAAGCTGGCCGAGATGGTCGAGGGCTGGGAGGAGGCCGCCTGGCGCAACCGGGTCTTCCCCCTCGACGACCACGCCGGGCTGTTCCGGATCGTCAAGCCCCCCGAGCACGAGAAGCTCACCCGGGTGTTGCGGGTTCTGCCCGGGTCGCCCACCGTCGAGCGGGTGCGGTCGGCTCGGATCATCGCCAACGGCAACTTCACCATCACCGTCGATCTGCACCACCGCCCCGGCGACCAAGGGGTGCTGGTGGCCCACGGCAGCCAGGCCGCGGGCTATGTGCTCTACATCGAGGACAACGCCCTGCACTTCGAGGTGAACAGCGGGGGCCGCTACATGATCGCCGATCCCATGGAACTGCCAGGGGAGTGCCGGCAGATCGAGGCAGACGTGAAAGCCCCCGGCGGCCGCATCTGGAACGTCGCGGTGAGCGCCGGCGGGCAAGCCGAGATGACCCTCTCAGGCATCCCCCAGATGTTCGGCTTTCTGCCCTGGCAGGGCATCGACGCCGGCATAAACCGCCGGTCCCCGGTGTCGTGGCATCTCTACCAGCGCCACGGCGCCTTCCCCTACACCGGCGCCCTCCACCATGTCACCTACACCCCCGGGCCCCCCGCCCCCGACACCGACGAAGTCCGCCTCGCCGAATACCGCGAAACCGGCATGGCCCTCGAGTAGTCAGGCCCCTCCCTGCCCCTGACACACCACTAGGAGAACAGAGTCCGGCAGTCGTGCTCGTCGTCGCCCTCATAGCGCGGCGCGTATTCGGCGAAGGCACGCGACAGTCGGTCGTAGCGATCTCGCACGTGCACCATGTGATAAGGGTGCGAAACGACGAGCTCCTCGTCGTTTCGCATCTGCTCCACAACCTTGGCCGCGTACACGTCGGTGTCCATGCCGAGGTGCCCGATCCCCGCGGACATCTCCGAGCGCACGAACCCCGGCAGGATCAGGCCCACGTGGATGCGGTCGGGCATCTGCTCGCGCAAGCCCTCGGTCAGAGCGAACACGGCATGCTTCGTCGCCGCATACGCCGCGATGCTGGAGCTGGCGAGGAACAAGGAGTTCTCCGAACCGGTGTTGTAGATCGCCGCCTCGCCGTCTTGGTCGAGGAAACGCCGGCCGAAGACCCGGCAGCCGTGCCACACACCGAAGAAGTTCACCTCGAAAACCGCCCGGACATCGTCAAGCGAACCCTCCACGACCGTCGAAGCCGGAATGCTGATGCCCGCGTTGTTCATCACCACATCGACCCGGCCGAAGCGCTCCCACGCAGCATCCGCGAGCGCCTCCACCTGCGCGAGGTCGGTCACATCGCACTCCACTGCACAGCAGTCGACCCCGAGCCCCGCAAGCGCCTCTGCGGCCTCGTCGAGCTTCTCCCGCCGCGGTTCGGCGATAACAATCCGCGAACCGTCGGCGCCGAGCACCTTCGCCACCGCGAAACCGATCCCCGTCGCGCCGCCGGTGATCACAACAGTCTTGCCACTGAAATCCATCACCGAATACTAGGCGCAGCCCGCGCAGCCCCTCGTTTCCGACCCCCAACGCAACAGGCACCCCAGTCAGCCAAGTGCCCCCCCTTTACGTTGTTGTGTTGCGTCTGACTTTGCGCGACGTTTGCCCGGTTTTTTCAGACAGCATGTGGGAGGGTTGCTGGCCTTGACTTTGGAGGCTGTCGGCGATGAGTTCTGGCCAGCGAAGACAGAAGAGGGTTCAGGCTGCGAGCAGGGGTTTTCGGGGGTGTCGGTGGGGTGGGGGGAGGCTGTGGCGGGGTGGGGGGTGGAGTGTGTAGCGGCTGGT
>JAPPMA010000030.1 GCA_028819295.1 bacterium
CACCGAGGACCGGGCTTGGCAAGATGTGCTGGATTCGGGGATGCTGGAGTTGATCCGCTCCGGCGAAACCGGACGGGCAAAAGAGATGATCGACCGGCTGGTCGGCAACCCTTGATGAACCAGTGTCAGTACTAGCGATAGGCCTCAACCACCGAACGGCGCCGCTCGGCCTGCTGGAGCGGATGACCATCGATGATTCCAGCTTGCCCAAAGCGCTGGCCGACCTCATCGGCCGCGAGCACCTGTCCGAAGCGGTGGTGTTGTCCACCTGTAACCGCATCGAGGTCTACGTCTTCGCCGAGACGTTCCACGGGGCATTCCAGAATGTGCGGGATTTCCTGTCTGAGACTGCCCATGTGCCGCCAGAGCAGTTCAGCGATTCGCTCTACGCCCACTATGAGGCCGACGCCGTGTCGCACCTGTTCTCGGTGGCCTGCGGCTTGGACTCCGCCGTGCTCGGGGAGCACGAGATCCAAGGACAGGTCAAGAGCGCGTGGGAGACAGCCCGGCTGGAAGGCACCTGCGGCTCATCGCTGAACACCCTTTTCCGCCACGCTGTGGTGGTGGGCAAGCGGGCCCGCGCTGAGACCGGCATTTCCCATCACATCACCTCGGTTTCCCATGCCGCGGTGGCCCTGGCCACCGAGCGATTGAGCGGGCTGGCTGGCCGCCGGCTGATGGTGCTCGGCGCCGGTGACATGGGCGAGGGCATGGCCGCCAGCTTGGCCAAGAGCGGGGCGGCCGAGGTTGTGGTGGCCAACCGCACCACCGGTCGGGCGGCGGAGTTGGCCGAGCGCATCGGGGGCCGGGCCGTGGGCCTCGGCGAGATTGCCGCCGAGTTGGCGGTGGTGGACGTTCTGTTGACCTCGACGGGAGCATCGTCGCTGATGCTGGAGCACTGCGATGTGGCCGGGATCATGGCCCAGCGGGGCAACCGTCCGCTGCTGATCGTCGACGTTGCCGTGCCCCGCGATGTGGACCCCGCAGCGGGCGACCTGGACGGGGTGACGCTGCTGGACATGGACGATTTGCGGGCCTTCGCCGATCGCGGCCTGCGGGAGCGCCGGGCCGAGTTGGAGCGGGTGCGCGACATCATCGGCCACGAGCTGAACCGCTATCTCGACCACAGCTCAGCCCGAGAGGCGGCGCCGCTGATCACCGCCTTCCGAACTCGGGCCGAGGTCTTGCGCAAAGAGGAGTTGGATCGCCACGCCGCCGGGCTGTCTCCTGCGGAGCGGGAGGCATTGGAGGCCGCCACCCGCGGCTTGGTGGCCAAGCTGCTGCACGAGCCCACCGTCAGGCTGAAGGACGCGGCCGGATCGCCGCGGGGCGACCGTTTGGCTGAAGCGCTCCGAGACCTGTTTGACCTCTAAAGAGACCGGGCCAATGCTGCGCGCCGCCACCCGGGGCAGCGCCCTGGCTCGCTGGCAGACTGCTCACATCGCTGAACTGCTGAGCCGAGCCGCCGACGTCGAGCCCCTACTGGTGACCACCGCGGGCGACCGCCATGCCGAGACGCCGATCTCGGCCATAGGCGGCAAGGGGGTGTTCGTCAAGGAGGTGCAGGCCGCGGTGCTCGACGGGCGGGCCGATTTAGCGGTGCATTCGGCCAAAGATCTGCCCGCGGTCACCCCCGAAGGCTTGACCTTGGCCGCCGTGCCCCGCCGAGCCGATCCTCGAGACGTGCTGGTGGGCTGTGGATTGTCTGATCTGCCCGAAGGAGGATTGGTGGCCACGGGTTCGGCCCGCCGCCGGGTGCAGCTTCGGGAGCTTCGTCCGGACCTGCGGTTCGCCGAATTGCGGGGCAACATCGCCACTCGCCTGGCCAAGGCCGCCGACTTCGACGCGGTGGTGATGGCCAAGGCCGCGTTGGACCGCCTGGGCGAGCATCCGCCGGTGGTCGACGTGTTGGGTTGCGATGCCATGGTGCCCCAGGTGGGCCAAGGGGCCTTGGCGGTGGAGTGCCGCGCCGACGATGACCGAGTGGGCGCGTTGCTGGCCGCCATCCAAGACCCGATCACCCGCCGGGAGGTGGATGCCGAGCGGTCGTTTCTCGCCACCCTGGGCGGCGATTGCACCCTTCCCGCCGGGGCCCACGCCCACGTTCGCGGCGACACGCTGGTTATGCGGGCCGTGCTGGCCGACAGCCCCGACGGCCGGTGCCACACCGTGGTCGGCGAAGGTAACGATGGGGAGGCCTTGGGCCAGGACTTGGCCCGCCAACTCCTCGACCTGGTGGCCCGATGACGGTGTGTCTCAAACTGGCGCGGGTGGCCCGATGATGGGGTTTTTCAAACTGGCGCGGGTGGTCCGATGACCGTCTATCTGGTTGGCGCGGGGCCGGGCGCCCCCGATCTGTTGACATTGAGGGGGGCCGAGGTGCTGGCCGGCGCTGATGTGGTGGTGTACGACCGGCTGTCGGTGGCCACACTGCTCGATTTGGCCCCGGCGGAGGCTGAGCTCATCTCGGTGGGCAAGCAGCCTGGAGGGCCTCGTACCTCTCAAGACGAGATAAACGCGCTGCTGGTGGCCCGAGGCCGGGCTGGCCAGCAGGTGGTACGGCTCAAGGGCGGCGATCCCTTCGTGTTCGCCCGCGGCGGCGAGGAGGCTGCCGCGTTGGCTGCCGCCGGTGTTGCCTTCGAAATCGTTCCCGGCATCACCTCGGCGGTGGCCGTTCCCGCCTACGCGGGGATTCCCGTGACCATGCGGTATTCCTCCACATCGTTCACCGTGGTCACCGGCCACGAGGATCCGGCCAAGGGAGAGGGATCGGTCAACTGGGATGCGGTTGCCGCTCTGGGCGGCACGGTGGTGGTGCTAATGGGCGCGGCCCGGTGCCGCCCCATCTGCGATCGGCTGATCACCGCGGGAATGGCGCCCGACACCCCGGCCGCGGCCGTGCAGTGGGGCACCCGTCCTCGTCAGTACACGCTGCGGGCCACCCTGTCCACCCTGGCCGACCTGGGGCCCCAGCCGCCCGCCACCATCGTCATCGGCGAAGTGGCCGCCGCTGATCTGGCTTGGTTTGAGAACCGACCATTGTTCGGCCGCCGCATCGTGGTGACCCGGGCTCAGCCCCAAGCCGCCGCCCTGGCCGCCGCCCTGCGCCGCCGGGGAGCGGAGGCCGTAGAGCTTCCGGCCATCGCCTTTGAGCCCCCCGAAGACATCGACCGCTTGATGAGGGCTGCCGCAGAGGTCGGCTTCTACGACTGGGTGGTGTTCACCTCGCCCACCGGAGTGGCCCGGTTCTTCGAGCACCTGCGCGACGCCCGCGCCCTGGGGGGCGTGCAGGTGGCCGCCATCGGCCCGGGTACCGCGGCCGCGCTGGCCGAGCGCAACGTGGTCGCCGACCTGGTGCCCGAGCAGTACGTGGCCGAGGCGCTGCTGGAGGCTCTGTCTGATGAGGCCGGCCCCGATGGTCCCGGACGGGTGCTCATCCCCCGGGCCGAAACCGCCCGAGATGTGCTGCCCGATGGTCTGGCGGCCGCGGGCTGGCGCGTCGACGTGGTTCCCGCCTACCGAACCGTGGCCCCCGACCCCGACCCCGACGCGGCGGCCCTGCTCGCCGACGCCGAGGTGATCACCTTCACCTCGTCGTCCACCGTGACCAACTTCGTGGACGCCTACGGCGCCAACGCGGCCCCCCAAGTGGTGGCCACCATCGGCCCCATCACCACCGCCACCGCCCGCGACCGGGGCCTAGAGGTAGCTGTCGAGGCCACTGAGCACACTGTGCCCGGCCTGGTCGCAGCCCTCGAAACCTTCTTCACCGATTGAGCATTCCCCGGCGTCTCTGCTGAAGAAGCGAGGGGACCGCGCCACTACGCTCGCAGAGATGATCACCAACCAAGAGTTGTTTGAGCGGGCGCGGCGGGTGATTCCCGGGGGGGTCAACTCGCCGGTGCGCTCGTTTCGGTCGGTGGGGGGGACGCCGTACTTCGTGGCTCGGGCCGAGGGGCCCTACGTGTGGGACGTGGAGGGGCGCCGCTACATCGACTACGTGCAGAGCTACGGCCCCGGCATTCTGGGCCACGCCCATCCTGCGGTTACTGAGGCGGTGGTCAAAGCCGCCGCCGACGGCGCCAGCTACGGAGCGCCCACCGAGCGCGAGGTGCTGCTGGCCGAGATGCTGTGCGAGCGGGTGCCCGGCATGGACTGGACCCGGCTCACCTCCAGCGGCACCGAGGCTGCCATGGCCGCGATTCGACTGGCCCGAGGGGCTGCCGGCCGCAACAAGATCATCAAGTTCGCCGGTTGCTACCACGGACACAGCGACGGATTGCTGGCCGCCGGGGGCAGCGGGGTGGCCAACCAGGGGCTGGCCGACTCGGCCGGTGTCACCCCCGGAGCCGTGGCCGACACCGTGGTGGCGCCCTACAACCAGATTCCTGTGGTTGATGGCGAGGTGGCCGCGGTGGTGGTGGAGCCGGTGGCGGCCAACATGGGGGTGGTGGCCCCGGTCCCCGGTTTTCTGGAGGGGCTGCGAGCCGCCTGCGATCAGGCCGGGGCCCTGCTGGTGTTCGACGAGGTCATCACCGGCTTCCGCCTGGCCCCCGGCGGGGCCACCGAGTGGTTCGGGGTGACCCCCGACCTGTGGTGCTTCGGCAAGGTGGTGGGCGGTGGACTGCCCATCGGCGTGTTCGGCGGACGGGCCGACCTGATGGAGCATCTGGCCCCGCTGGGCGGCGTGTACCAGGCCGGCACTTTGTCGGGAAACCCGCTGGCCACCGCGGCCGGCTTGGCCACCCTAGAGCTGCTCACCCCGGATGCCTACCGCAGCCTCACCGACACCGCGGCCAGACTGGCACACGGCATGGCCGCGGCCGCTGCAACCGCCGACGTCGCCTGCATCGTGCCCCGGGTGGGGTCGCTGCTCGGAGTGTTCTTCTTCGCCGATGCGCCCTGCGATTTCGACCAGGCCAAAGCCGCCGCGGAGAACGGCGTCTATCCCCGGGTGTTCCACGCCCTCCTTGAGCGTGGCGTGGCGTTCGCCCCTGGCCCTTATGAGGCCCTGTTCCCCAGCCTGGCCCACACCGACGACCACATCGACACCACGGTGGAGGCGTTCGCGTCCGCTTTGGAGCAGTAGCCGTCGCCAATTGCGAAGCTGGGGCCACCTTGGAAATCCTCGCGGCCGCCTTGGAGAAGTATCCGACGGCCAGTCAACGCGCTGAGGTTGCCTTGGAGACCCTCGCCGCGGCTTTGTAGATGTACTCGGCTGGTCCGGGGTCGTCAGGATCCATGAGGTTGGCCATGATCCGCAGGGCCCATTCCATGGCCGGGCGAGACTGCATGCCGATCCGGGTCAGTTGCCGCAGCAGTGCGGGCTTGCCGATCAGCCGGGCGAATATCCGGGCCACCCGGAAATACGCCCCGTAGTTCTCCTCCAGCAGCTCCGGATATCGCGAGATCACCCCACCGTCGTCGGTGGCGATGGCCTCGGCCACCAGGTCGGCGGCCATCTTCCCGGTCTCGTAGGCGTAGTCGATGCCCTCGCCGTTGAACGGGTTCACCGACCCGGCCGCGTCTCCCACCACCAGATATCTCCGCCCCGCCTTGGGGTACACCGACCCGGCCATGGGCAGGCGCCCTCCCACCGGCGCCATGAGCGGGAGGTCGGGGTCGATCTCCCAGTAGGCGGGCAGTGTGGCCGCGAACTCCCGCATCAGATGAGAGGTGTTCACCGAGGTGTAGTCGCGAAACGTGGACAGCAGCCCGACGCCCACGTTCACGCATCCGTCGCCCAATGGGAATATCCAGCCGTAGCCGGGCAGCGAGTTGCCGTTGCGGTCGCGCATGTCGAGTGCGCTCTCGATCCACGGCGTGTCGTGCAGCGGGCTCTCGAAATAGGTGCGGATGGCCATGCCCTGGGGATAGGCCCGGTCTCGGGCGGTTCCCAGGGCCCGGCCGAACCGGGAGTTGGCCCCGTCGGCCACCGCCACATAGCGGGCCTGTATCTGACCGGTTTGCCCGGTGATCTTGTCTACCACCTCGGCGCCGTCGAGCAATCCGTTGACCAGGAGCGGCTGGGTGGCCTCGGTGGCCAGCATCATTTCGGCCCCGGCGGCCACCGCATGGTCGGCCACCAGCTTGTCGAGGTCCCGCCGCCGCACCACGTAGCCGTGGTCGGGGAACACCGAGTGCTGGGGCCAGGCCAGCTCCATGGTGCGCTTGTGGGCCACCGCCCGCAGCCCTCCATAGCGGTGGTAGCGGGTGAGCTCATCGCCCAAACCCATGTCGTGCAGCGACTTGACCGCCCGGGGGGTCAGACCGTCGCCGCAGGTCTTGTCGCGGGGGAACTGCTTGCGCTCCACCACCACCACGTCGAGGCCATGTCGGGCTGCCCAGTAGGCGGTGGCAGCTCCCGCCGGACCGCCGCCCACCACCAGCAGGTCGCGACGAGGGCTCATGGACAAGATTCGCGGTTGGTCATCCCGCTGGTCCCGCTGGTCCGGCTTGGAAGGGGATCAGCCCGCTCCGATCCCGGCGCTCGCCAACAGGCTGTTCAGCGTGCTGGGGAAGGTCTGCCCGATGTCGAACTGATTGGGCACCGCTCCCTCGGCCTCGAACAGCTCTTCTAAGTCGTGCAGATCGGCCTCGGCGGCCCCTCCCAATCCCACCCTCTCGAAGTAGACCACGGCCAAGATCTGCCGGGCGGAGAGCTTGTCGCCGTTGGACGGCATGCCTTCCGTGGAGACATCACCTTCGTCGTTGTAAACCTGACCTTCGGGGGGCGAGCCGTTGACCACCCAGATCACATGGTCCCGCCAGTCGACAAACGAGTTGAGAACTGCGCCATCGGCCAATGCCGGGCCGATACCGCCGCCGCCCTCGGCCCCGTGGCAGCCGGCGCATCCGCCGTTGCCTTCGTAGACCTCCCGGCCCAAGGCGATGATCTCGCTGTCGCGCTCGGGCGACTCCAGGGTGCCCGCGAAGATGATGGCCCAGAACGGCAGGAAGATGAGCACTGGCACGGCCCACACCGGGATCTTCTTGCGGGTCAGCGCGGCTTGAACCCACGGCTTGACCGGCTCGTACTGGGGTTCGGGCGGCAGTTCCAGGTCGGGAATCTCGGGCAGAGACGGCCCCGCGGCGACCCCCGGCACCTGTGCTTGAACCACTGCGGGAGCGGCGGCGGTCTCCGACGGCGGAACCTCCGCTGCTGGTTCGTCGACAGTGGTCGCGCCGAGATCGCGACGACGATCTCGCGATCGTTGCAGCAGATACTCGGGTACTTCTACCAACGCTCCTCCGGTGTTGCTCCAGACCGGCTCGTCAACCGGCCCCGCGCCACATTAGGCCCGCCCAACGCTAGCGGCCTAACCATTCATGTTGGCTGATCCAATCAGCCAAGAGCCCCCAGCGGCGAGATGCCGTCAAGTTGCTCGGCTTCCTCCCGCTGGGCGCAGCACTCCAACTCAGCAGATGCTTGGATCATGCTTTCGGTGCAGCAGCAACCGGTGGTGCCGAACCTGCTTTCGGTGCAGCAGCAACCGGTGGTGCCGAACCTGCCTTCAGTGCAACAGCAGTTGGTGGGCATCCTCGGGCTGCCAGGAGCTTGTGCCTGTGTCTGGAAATGGATCTGGCCCTAGTGAGAAACCGCGCCGCCTACCAGCAGGTGGAGGCTTGGCGGGCTTCGCCGGACTAGCGCGGCCCGCCGCGGGTTTCTTGCGATGCTTCGGGTTCTTGGTGTTGTCTCGTTTTGTGGCGCCCCGGTGGGAGGTACCCGGGCCGGGGCCGGGGCGCTCCGGTTGGGGTGGCGGGCGCAACTCGTAGGCCCCGTTTGGATTTTGGTACACAGTCCAGCCGTCGTCGTGGATGTTGTGGTGGCAGCTTGTGCAGACCAGCACCAGGTTGTCGATGTCGGTGCGGCCTGCCTTTCGCCATTCGTGAATGTGGTGGGCCTCGCACCAAACGGCTGATCGTCCGCAGCCGATGCAGTGCTTGTCACGGGCGATGAGCGCGGCCCGCTGGGCCTCGGTGGCCGACCGGTACTTGCGGCCAACCCATAGTTCTTGGCCCTCGGCGCCGAACACGCAGGGCAGGATGTCGGCGTCGCACGCCAGCCTCAGAGCCTCAGAAACAGGCAGCGGCGTGCCGTCCAGCAGGCGGGCATAGGCCAGCCCCTGATTCAGCGCGTCCCAGTCGGCGGTCAAGATCAGGGTGGTGCCCTGAGGCTTTCGGTCGCTGGCGTCGGCGCAGACCAAGTTCTCCAGGGCATCGGCCATCCGCTGGTCGAACGTCGTCAGATCGTCCTCTTTGGCCTCGTTGCGCAGGCGGCGCACCTCATCGGCCAGAGCCGCCTCAATCCTGTTCCCAGCGACCGGGTCGAACCGTCCGTTCAAGACGAACATACCGTCGTCGGGCGCCTTGAAGAAGTTGAAAGTGCGGCGTTCCCGTTGCTTGGCCATCAACGACTTGCCGCCGTCGCCCGACATCTCATGCTCATGGTCACGCAGCGTCCGGGAGAAAGTGCCGAAATCCTCCCGGCGTGCGGCCTCCACCAGCACCGACTCATCAATCGGCCCTTGCGAAGCGGCCTTGGCGATCTGTTTGGCGTGGGCCGCGGGGATGTCCCCCGAGCCCAAAGCGTCAAGTGTTTCGGGAACCTGGGAGAGCTGGGAAGCCGTCTCCACCTCCCGGCGGGCCTGCTGTTTGGATGCCTGCAACTCGTCCAACGCCACACGGCGCGCCAGCCCATCGCCTCCCTTGCCGGCGTAGGCGGCCAGCGCTTCTGCCTTCATCGCCGCCAGCCGAGCCTCAGATCTCTTGATCAACCCCAGCCGCGCCCGCAGCTCAGACAACGACAAACATGCTGCATCAACGGCCTCAGGCCAAACGGGCCCGGACCGCTCCGGCGGCCGACTCTCGGCCTGTATCCCCTGGTCAACAGGTTCAAACTCCATGAATGCAAGTATACCGACCCCAGTGACAACATCCCTCTGAATGATCGTAGATAAATGTAATTAAGTTCTAATTGACTGGATATGGTGGGAATATCGACACCATCACAGTTTCCGCTGTACAGCCGGACCAACAGACCAGGACCGGTCGCCTCAGCTTGCTCGGCTTCCTACCGTTGGGTGTTCTTCCGTGTAACTCCCGCTCGAAATTTGATGAGTAGCCTGGACATAGCTCCTCCTATTGGAGAGCGTCTGTGAAAACAAGGCTTCAGAGCAGTGTGTGGTTTGCGGGGTTTTGGCAGGCTGTTGGGGTGTCGGGGCCGGTTCGCAACGTTGTTGATCCTGCGGGGTTGTCGGAAGACGATGTGGTGGAGGCTCTCGCGCGTATCGCGGCCCGGGATGCTGATCTGGAGCGCTCGGCAGATCATGCGTATGAAGCGCTGACGTGGGGGCAGGGTCCGGGAGTGCTGCGCCAGGCCGGGCTGCAGTTCTGGCTTTGGTATGCGTTGCCCACCAAGTACATCACCGACGAGGTGGGGTACATGGGACGCTTGGCCCAGGGCGCCGCTGCGCTGTTCGACGAACTCGGTTTGAACGGGTACGCGGCTATCTGCCGGTCGTCTGCTACCGCGGAGGTGCATGCCGCGTATGACCGCAGCGACGCCGATGGGCGTCGGGCGACCGGCCGGGCAATGGAGAAGTCTGGCATCGATCCTCCCGATCTGGCCGACTTCACTTGGAGTGACTTCATGGGCGGCGAGGAGTCGTCAGCCCACTCGGCGGTCGAGGATGCCCTGGAACGGGCTATTGCTGCCGGTGATGTGGTGGTGGGCGGTCGCGGTTGGCGGGCTGCTCAGGCCGCAGCAGCAGCGGAAGCCTTGGACGGCGATCACCCCGATCTGCCGGGCCAGTCGTGGCGCACGGCAGTGCTCACCGAGCGGCTGGAGCAGTGGGTTGGCGCAGTCCGGCACCATAGCCGCAGTCTGGGTTCGGCCCGAGCGGCGGTGGTGAACCGGCTGCTGCACCCCGTTGAGCCTCCCAGCGGCGTCTTTGCCGCGGTCGCTCCGCTGGTATGGCTGCTGGATCGCCACGGCGACGAGCAGCCGTTGACCCAGGCCGGCTATCTCGCCCCGTCGTTCGTGAGGTCGCTGCAAGATGAGCGTCCGTGGGAGCTCGCGCTTCCCTTGGATCGCGAGATGCGCACCGAAGGCGACGACATGGTGCTGTTGGCCCTGCGGGAATGGCTGCAACTCGCCGGGGCGTTGCGAAAGCGCAAGTCGAAGCTGAAGCGGACCACCGCAGGGGCGGCAATGGCAGCCGACCCTGCCCAAACTTGGAATGCCCTGACTCGGCACCTGGCCCCTCGGGGGTGGGAAGGCTTCGTAGCAGAGACGGTGCTGCTGCACCTGCTCGACTCCACAGGCCACGAATCAGATCTGTCCTACGACTCGGTGCTCATGTTCGTGGCTGCCGTTGCCGAGGACATGGGATGGACCACCACAGACGACGGTGCGCGGCGAGCGCCATCAGACAGCGACGTGTCATGGGCGTTGTTCGACATCCGCCAAGTATGGGTGGCATGCGGCCTAGTCGCATTCGATGGAAGCTGGAGAGACCGGCGCATCGCACTGACGGAGGCGGGCGAAGCAGCCGCACTCAGCTACCTACGCCACACCGCCACCGGCCCCCGCACCTCTCTGCAATGAATCTGGCGCAATCAGCGGGAAGCCGCTAGAGGCGAGATGCCGTCGAGTTGTTCGGCTTCATCCCTCTGGGTGCGGTAGAGGTCCCAGCGCAATTGCAGGTTCATCCAGAACTCCGGAGTCGTTCCCAAGCATCGGGAAAGCCGTAGTGCGGTACTAGGGGTCACCCCCCGCCGCCCCCGCACGATCTCATTCACCCGCTGGAAGGGCACGTTGATGGCAGCGGCCAGATCGCGCTGGGTGATCCCCAAGGGTTGCAGGAACTCATACAGCAGCATTGAGCCTGGGTGGGTCGGCTCGCGGTCAGTTGGGATGCGTACCATCTCGAATTCCCTTCTAATGGTAGTCAACGACCTCAACTTGCTCAGGGCCGGTGCCGGCCCAGACGAAGCAGATGCGAAATTGGCGGATTGCCTGATTCTCGGTGGGGTTGCCTCACCCATGGCGACGCACTGAATCGCTGTCCAGAATCATGTGGAGATCCTCGTGGCTCGCGGCCAACTGGGCATCGCGATCATCAGATTCGATGCATGCGTCTGATCCGACGAACACAACCCAGCACACGCCAGCGGGGTTGTCGGTGGCTGAGTGGTAGCGGATTGCATCAATCGAAAGTCCGTCTCCAGTGCGGAGGTGGTCCCTTATGTATTCGGTAGCGAACTGCGTCGGGATGTACTCAATGGGGGCATCGTCCAAGCCAATCGGCCTGGCAAGGTCTTGGGCGAACGCTTGAAGAAAGCGGAGCGACGCTCGATAGGAACGGGCTGAGGTGTCGAAAATGCTCGGAATCGGCAAGGCGGCGGGGAGATCCAAATAGACCAATTCTCGGCTCGGAGTCCATTTGCCAATAGTGATTGTCTGATCTGCATCCCTCCAGATCTCAGCTTTCGCAGTCTCGGGTGTTTCAGCTCCGTAGAACATAGAGATCCCGGCACCACTCATGCGATTGTGCCGGGCGCTCTCCTAGGGAGGTGAGCCGAGCTCCTTCGCAGTCCGTAGCTCGATTGATGCCTCATGAGCGCGTGCTCGCACGATTCGCACATTGTCGGCCTTCTTCAACATTCGCGAACCAGACTTCATGATGGCGTCACCTATGGCGTCGAGCATTTCGGTGGGGTCGAGCAGCTCATCTGAGTCATCGCGGGGCTCTGGGGGCGCTAGAGGAAGAAGGTAGCGCTTTGCTTTCTTGACGATGTTTGAAAAGTGCCTCCAGCTGAGAAGCAGCATTTCAGTGTGTTCTAGGCGATAGGGGTGAACCCGGCACCACTGTTGGTCAAAGGCAAATGTGAACTCTTCGTGGAGCTCCTCGTTGCCGAGCGGGCGGTCCAACTGCCAGAGGAGTTCTTCGGAAGCGATGATGTCCACAAAATCGTGGAAACCATGATCCCATCCGACCTCGTTTAACGGGTTGTCCCAATCGGCTTCCAAACACTCGGCCATGAAGCGGAATAGCGCTCCCAGTTCTGTGCCAAAGACCTGGGTACGGCGGCAGAAACCACACTCCTCAATCAGGCCACTCCCAGCGACGAAGGCAGCCAAAGCAGGATCGTTGATGCAGTGCTGGCAGACCTTGTCGAAGTAGCGATTGGTGGAAAACCCTCTTTCTTGTTGTTCCAGCATCAAGTTCTTGTAGAACCCCACAGATCAACGCTACCGGGCGGGATCCACTCCCTATACTTCCGTAAGGGTGCCGTTGCGTCTTAGCTCCAGGGCAGACAGAGGTTGTTGACAGGCGGTTGAAAACCCGCTGATGGCGCTGAATCGAAGCTACGAGGCGCGCCCGGCAACCGTTGTCGGTGCGGAGGCTCTGGACAAGGCACCCAGACAACCTTGATTAGCTTGTCGATCCAGGGAATCGGCACTTGCCCTCAGCAGTCATGCCCGTCGCGATCACATCGGCCACAAGGGTGGCAATGAGGCGATTCCGCGGCTCGGACCTGGGATGGTGACCCACAGCCCGCTATGGGTACTGTGGCCCGTGGTGTCTCCCGCTGGTCGCGCTCTTGGGAATCGTCGTGTTCCACTGGATGAGAGCAGGGAGATCGAACTCGGCGGGCGGCGGGTGCAGGTGACGGAGGTGTTCTGGTCGTATTGGCGACTGGCGGCCGAGCGGCAGGCAATCTTCTTTCGCCGTGTGTCTGGAGAAGCTGGCCCGTGGACCGACGATCCCGTTCTTGGCCGCTACAGGTTTACGAATGCGTATCGCGCGTCGGATCGAGTGAGCCAGTATCTGCTCCATCATGTGATCTACGACGATGAGCGCGACGCTCTCGACACGATCCTGCGGGTTCTGCTGTTCAAGATTTTCAACCGGATCGACACCTGGGAGTACATGGTTGATCGCGTAGGGCAGCCGACAGCAACTGGCTTCAGCGCCGAAGCATACGCGAAAGCGTTGGACGAGCTGCTCGACCAGGGGCGACGCGTGTATTCGGCGGCGTACATCATGCCGAATCCGCGGCTGGGGGCAGATCGCAAGCATCGCAACCATCTGTCTCTACTCGAGATGCTGCTGCGGGAGGGTGTGCTTGCATGCCTTGAGAAAGCCCGTTCGCTGAGGTCCCTGTATGAGCAGCTGTGCGATGTGCCGTCGTTTGGCCCGTTCTTGGCGTTTCAGTACGCCATAGATCTGAACTACTCACCGTACTTCGAATTCGACGAGATGGAGTTCGTTGTGGCGGGCCCGGGCGCTCTGCGCGGTATTGGCAAGTGCTTCGCGGACACCGGCGGCCTCGACGCGGCTGGTGTGATCGCAGCGATGGCGGATTCGGCGACTGACTTCTTTGAGACAACCCCGATGCCGACGCCGTTTAGGGACTTGTGGGGTCGTTCTCTTCAGCTTATTGACTGTCAGAACTTGTTCTGCGAGGTCGACAAGTACGCCCGGGTCGCTCACCCCGAACACTCAGTGGATGGGCCGGGCCGCATCAAACAGGTGTACCGGGCCGACCGTCGGCCCTTGACGCTGGGCTACCCACCGAAGTGGGGATTGCCGTTCTCAGCGCAGGCCCCCTCCTGCATCGGCGTTGCAAGCTAGTGGTGTGTCTTGGGTTTATTCGCGCGTGTCCTGCTAGGCATCGACGCCC
>JAPPMA010000036.1 GCA_028819295.1 bacterium
ACGCCTCGCCCCGGGGCGACCCGCCGGGATTCGTGCGGGTGCTGGACGAGAGGACGCTGCTGCTGCCCGACCGGCCCGGCAACAACCAGGTGGATTCCCTGCAGAACGTGGTGGAGAATCCCCGGGTGGGGCTCTTGTTCTTCGTGCCGGGGATGAACGAGACGCTGCGGGTGAAGGGGAGGGCGGAGATCGTAACCGGCCAGGGGCTGCTGGGACCAATGACCGTGGGCGGGCGGGCTCCGCTGTCGGGGTTGAGGGTGACGGTGGAGGAGGCCTTCCTGCACTGCGGGAGGGCGCTGCTGCGGGGCCGTCTCTGGGACCCGTCGGCGCGGATAGAGCGGTCGTGCTATCCCAGCTACGGGCAGGTGCTGGCCGACCAGATTGCCGGGGCTGACGCTGGGCGGATTGACGCCGAGGAGGAAGAGGCCAACCGGGAGCGGCTCTATTGAAGGGCCGTTCCCTGATCGAATGAGGTAATCCGAAACGGCCGCCTCAGCTTGGGCCGTAATGGCAGATTGGCGGGATGCCCCGAACGATCGGCGCAGCGGCTCCTGCCAGGAGCGAGAGGCGGGGCAGAACTACCCCCTGAATGTCATACGCTTGGTACAGGTGACGAAATGACCTTGATGAAGCTCGTAAGGTTTGCTGCCCTGATTGTGGTTGTTCTGTCCTTGGGCGGGTTGGCCTGCACCCAGGAAAAGCCCAATGGCGAAGCGGCCCCGGCCGTCGCTGGACCCTCCACAGCCACTCCTGCGGCAAGTCCACCCACGACCGCTATCGAAATGCCGCCTACGGCCGCCGCCCGGGTCCCACCAACGGACGCCGGAGCGGCAGCGCCGACGACGGCTGCAACCGCGACGAAGGAAATGTTGACCACCGCTACGGCAGAAACCGGACGGGAGCCGCGTGCGAGCGGCACGGGAGATTCGCTGGTGGTGCTGGCTTCGGACTCGGCGTCGTCGCCTTCGTGGGTGAGGCAGGGGAGCAACGGGGGATTTCACCTGTCCCCGTTGCCCCAGACCACCGCCCGGGCGGGCAGCCTCACCGTTTCCGCCATAGGGCAGGTGGCCGTGGCCCCGGACGAAGCATACGTGGTGGTGATTCCGGAGAGGGACTATGGAATCTCTGGCCCCGAGCAGTTGACGGCGGAAGACCGCCAGGACATCCTCTCCAACCTGGCCGCCATCGGAATAGGCGAGGATGAGGTGGAGTTCGATCCGGTGTACCGGTACGAACCGCCCAATATTTCGGTGGAAGTTGATGTTGATGAGTACGCCGATGTCGGAGAGGCCGTGGTGGACGCGATAGAGAAGGTGGTGAGGAGGTCCGAGACCTTCGGCGTTAGGTTCGGCCTGTCCGATGAGAGCTGCGACTTGGCCGTATCCCTGGCCCGCCGGGAGGCGGCGCCGGCGGCGGAGAAGGCCGCCGTGGACCTGGCCGACGCCCTGGAGTTGGCCCTGGGAGAAGTGGTGGGGGCGCTGGAATACCCGTTGCAGAATGTGCCCTACGGGTTGCCCAGCACGTACGCCGTGTCCTGTAGCGGTCAGAGCAGTCACTCCTACGGTCCCCTGCTGCCCTTTGACTCGAAACCGGAGGTGGAGGTCTCGGTAGGCCTGCAGGTGTCCTACCGGATCCCTTAGGGATTCTTGGAGTGGCGTTGGCCCGCTTGAGCAATCAACGCTAGGACGTGTCGTGCTGGGTCTCCGGGACTGGTATGGTGCTGCGGCAACCGGCCGACTGGCAACCATAGGCCGGGCCAGCGTAGCCTTCGAGGCAGCCTACGAACTTCCCGATGGAAGCGAGGCGTGCAGCGCTGCGGCTACCCCTGCCGGAAAGGGTGGAATAAGAACCACTCATTGCCACCCTTACGCCCGGCGCTTAAGCGAACGGCAGTGGCAGGTCAGTGGCAATCGCAGGATTAGGCTGGATCGTGCGGTTCAGGCCCACACGCTGCTGGCTGGAGTCCGTCTTGGCAGGTTCCGTTAGGAGATACCCTTGTCTACTCTCCGGCCTGGATGATGACGCGCCCGGCGTCCCGAACCTCGACGCTCAGGTCGTGCCCGTCCAGGAGCAGCATACCCACCAGTGGGGTGCTGCCGGTCGCATCGGCCTCAATGTCTCGCGGTTGGCTGTCCCACAGCACAATCATGCTGTAGACGTCGAATTCCACCTCGGCGTCGTTGGCCAAGTAGGCGTGCCCATTGCCCCGAAAGTCCAATCCCAATTCCGCCGTCAATGCTGGCGGCAAGGTCAAGTACCCGCTGTAGCCGGTGTCTATTACGGCTTCGACCTCCCTGACCTGCCCATCCGGTCCTCGCAGAGGCAAAGTCACCACCGCTTCAAGGGCAGCATTCACCACGCCTTCGATCACCCGATCCTCCGCAGGGACCCGGCCCCGAAGCTGCGCAGCGCCCGGTATCCCACCCGGACCAGCCAGACATCCCAGACCTCGGGCTGCTGAGCCCGGAGGCGGTCCGTTGCGACAATTACGTTCTCGCCAATGGCCCAGCCTCCGCTATCCACGTCAATGGCGACGATCTCTCCGTGGTGGTCTGTTTCGACCCTCGACCGGATGTTACGCTCGTATATCCCGTCGCCAAGGCGGTGCGTTTCCTCCCTGGGTCGGGTTGGCGCGTTCACTGTCATCACCCCCGTGCTGGCCTGCTTCCGTGGCTGTCATTCTACATTGCCGGGCGCCTCTCGGACAACGGAATCGCCACTCCCCAGCAGGGTCTTTTCATTTTCTGAAAGGAGCCTTAAAGTTGCGGTGAAGACGTGAGGAGGTGGGGAAGATGAGGTTGAGAGAAGCCTTGGATGGAGTTCCGGACCACCGGAGCCGGCAAGGCCAGCGCCATCCATTGGGAGCGGTATTGAGTCTGTCGGTTTGCGCCATGCTATGTGGCGCCCGCAGCCTTTACGCCATTGCGCAATGGGGCCGGGACCAGGGAACCGCCGCTGGACAGGAACTGGTGATTAACGACAATTAGTCCTGCCGGTAGCGTCGATTATTTTTGCCGGTCAGAGATGAGGTAAACCCTCCGGCACGGAGGTGCCGGAATGATCAAAGACCGACAAGTCAGGCTATTGAGGCAGAAGCTTATGAAAGGAAAGACCCAGGAGACGGCGGCGGCCATGGCTGGGATGAGCGTGCGCTCAGCGCGCAAGTGGCAGCGTGGATCCTTGCCGTCAGAGACGAAACCGGAGCGCTGGTGGCGCACCCGGTCCGATCCCTTCGACGGGGTGTGGGAGGATGAGATAGATCCCCTGCTGCGGGGCGATCCGACGGGGCAGCTGAAGGCGACGACAATTATCGAATGGCTGGAGGAGCAGCATCCCGGCCGGTTCGACTCCTCCCATCTGCGCACCCTGCAACGGCGATTGCAGGACTGGCGGGCGTTGCACGGTCCCGATCAGGAGGTCTACTTCCCCCAGGAGCATCCGCCGGGACGGGAAGCCCAGATGGACTTCACCCACGGCAAGGCCCTGGGGGTGACCATCGCCGGCCAGCCCTACCCCCACCTGCTGTTCCATCTGATCCTCAGCCACTCGGGATGGCGCTACGCCGAGGTGGCCGGCGGCGAGACCTTCCTGGCCCTCAAACAGGGATTGCAGAATGCCCTCTGGACCCTGGGCGGCGTCCCGGAGGTGGTGCGCTCGGACAATGCCGCCGCCCTCACCCACGAGATACGCCGCAGCCGCGCCCGAGCGCTCAACGACAATTACGCCGCCCTGCTGGACCACTACGGACTCCAGTCCACACGGATCAATCGCGGCAAGAGCCATGAAAACGGCGTCGCCGAGCACGCCCACTACCGCCTCAAGGATGCCATGGACCAGGCCCTCATCCTGCGGGGCAGTCGCGATTTCCATACCGCCGACGACTACGCCTACTTCGTCCGGGAGATGGTGGAGAAACGCAATCGCCTGGTGAAGGGGAAGCTGGAGCAGGAAATGGCTTGCCTACGGCCCCTGCCGCCAGCCCCCATGCCGGAATACGCCAACTACCGGTCCAAGGTGCGCCGGTGGAGCACCATTCAGGTAGCGGGACGGAGCTACAGCGTGCCCTCCCGCCTGATCGGCCAGGAGGTACAGGTCCGTCTGTACGCCGACTGGGTGGAAGTGTACTACAAGGGCCGCTTCGTGGAACGCATGGCGCGGGTGCATGACGACGGGGAAGTCAGCGTCAATTACCGCCACGTCATCGGCTCTCTGGTGCGCAAGCCCGGGGCTTTCGCCCGCTACCGCTACCGGGAGCAGCTGTTTCCCACCCTGCGCTTCCGCCTGGCCTACGACGCCCTCCGGGAATGGCGGGGCGAACGGGCCGATGTGGAGTACGTGCGGATACTGCACCTGGCGGCCACCACCATGGAGGCCTCGGTGGAAGGCGCCCTGTCCCAGTTCCTGGAGTCCGGTCAGCCCTTCAACTACACCCAGGTGAGGGAACTGGTCAAGCCCAAGCCGCCCGAGGCCCCGGCGCTGGTGCTGTCCGGGAAGCCGGACCTGAAAATCTACGACGGGCTGCTCGTGAGCAGCCTGACTGCGGCAGAGGTGTGCGGATGATGGACACCAGCGTCACGCGGGAGCGCATCGGCCAGCTGTGCCGCGACTTCAAGCTGCCCACCATGGAAGCTCAGTCGGTGGAGCGTTTCACCGCCGCCGGCCACGGCGACGCCCTGCCCATCCTCCTGGAGGCGCTGGAGCAGGAGGCCGAAGACCGCCGTCAACGGCGAACCAACCGGCTGCGCAAGGAGTCCCGGCTGCCCTCGGGCAAGACCTGGGAGACCTTCGATCACCAACGGCTGCCCCTGCCCCTGCGCCAGCAACTGGATCATCTGGCCCAAGGGAGCTTCGTGGAGCGCGGCGTCAACGTGCTGGCCTTCGGGCTGCCCGGCACCGGCAAGACCCACGCCCTGTGCGCCCTGGGCCACCGTTTGGTGGAAGCCGGCTACTCCGTCCTCTTCGTCCCAGCCTACCGCCTGGTGCAGGACCTCCTCGCCGCCAAGCGCGACCTGGACCTGCCCCGCCGGCTGCGCAAGCTGGACAACTTCGACTTCCTGCTGCTGGACGACCTGGGCTACCTGCCCCAGGGGACCGAGGAGTCCGAGGTCCTCTTCACCCTCATCGCCGAGCGCTACGAGCGCCGGTCCCTGGGCATAACGTCCAACCTGGTCTTCTCCGAGTGGGAACGCATCTTCGCCAACCCCATGGCCACCGCGGCGGCCATCGACCGGGTGGTGCACCACTCCGTCATCCTGGAGTTTGACGTCCCCAGCTACCGCACCGATGCGGCACAGCAACGGGGCCACGCAGAGGAGGTGAACCGGCAAAACTAATTGACGCTCAATCGGCAAAAGTAGTTGACGTGGGACAACTGGGTTTCCCGCTGGGGAGAACGCCCTGCGTAGCCACGCTGCACCGGGTGTTCAAGGGTCTGGAGGTGGAAGCCTTTGAAGGGGTGCTGCGGGAATGGGTGCGAGATAGTGGGGTGGACCTGGGCTCCGTGGTGTCAATAGATGGGAAGACGTTGCGGGGGATACATGGTGAGGAACTGCCTGGGGTGCACCTGGTATCAGCCTACGCCACTGAGGGCGGGGCGGTGCTGAGCCAGGCAGCCACGGTGGGCAAGGGTCAGGAATTGGCAGCGGCCCAAGAGGTGTTGGGGCAGATTCCCCTGGAAGGGAGGATAGTGGTGGCGGACGCTCTGCTGACCCAACGGAAGGTGTGCCAGCAGATTGTAGCCGGCGGCGGGGATTACCTGTTGCCGGTGAAGGAAAATCAGCCTGCATTGCGCCAGGACCTGGTGGAAGTATTTTCCCCCACTGGAAGCTGAGCCACCGGGAACGAAGACACCCTTCAGGACGCCGCGGCCCGCGTGGATCAAACTCTCTTCCCCGGTTCCAACCTGGAGACCATCACACAGCGGGGCATCCTGCTGACACGTGGCTGCCGCCGGCGCCGGAAGCCTGGGAAAGGCCGTCATTGGGGCGACTGGTCAAGGTGCAACCTTTCCGGTAGAGCGGTTTCCGGGGTTTCCTGTAAGGGAGCCACAAACAAATGTGAATGCAGCGGATTTCCTCCTTCTCAGCCTTGTCTGACCCCAAAAGCCCGCTGGATTGCATTTCGTTGCAGAAATTGGGCCTTTCCGGAGAGAGACACCGGCCCTGCGGCGGAGGGCGGAAAAGCCGCTGGCACGTATGACACGCCGGAATTGGCCTGTAAATGAAACGCGATGACATGATGAGAAGCGGGGACGTGAGATTGTTGACCAAGGCGGAAGCCCGCCGGGGCGGGTCAATGCTCATGAACATTGGCACATGTTCTCCGAGGGTCCGCCACCCTGATCACGCGCCTATTGCTGACACTTGTCGGCTGACCGCCGTGCCTCCCGTCTGCTACGCTCGCTGCATGAGCGTCTCCGAGCGGGAACTGCTGCACCACCTGAGCCGGCTGCCCTTCGCGGACACGGCGGAACTGGCGATGATCACGGGGGAGGCCCACGTTGCCATCCACCGGGGGCTGGCCGGCATGCTGGTCGACGGCATCGTGGAGCGCGTCAGCCACGGGACGTCCCACCTGACTTGACGCGATTGCCCTGGCAGGCCACTGTGGGGCAATGCCAGCACATATTGAGAATGCGGGGTTAACGCGAGCCTTCCACCCGCACGGTCACGATGTCCAGGCCGTGGTATTTGCGGTGGCGCACCGAAGAGGCGTAGTGCCGCAGCAGGCGGAAGGATATTTCGGTTTCCTCCGGGACTTCGGATTGCCGGTTCATATAGGCCAGCCGATCTTCCAGATTCTCGTCCGTCAGCGCCGCCAGGAATTCCATCTCCAATACCCCGGCGGACGGGCGCGCCAGGACGGCCAGGCGCCGGGGGCCGTCGCCCTCGAGTTCCTGCAACAGGCTGGAAAGCACTTCCTCGCCCACGAAGCGAAGCCGGTCGGCGGATGCCTCGTCCCATCCGGCCCGGGCCGCGGCGCGTCGGAGGAACTCGTCTATCCGGGGCAGAGCCGACATAGCCAGTTCCGTCTCCAAGCGTAGCCGCCGGGCGCTGCTCAGTTCCAGGAACGAAGTCATCAAGATGGCGGCCAGGGTCCCGCTGGCCAATCCGTTGCCCAGCAGAGTGCCCCACACTCCGCCCACCAGTTCCGAGAAGAGGTCCTGGCTCTCCAAGCCTATTCCAACGGAGAGGGACACCGATACCACCAGCGCCTTCCGGTAATCAATCCCGTCCTGGAAGACCGTTCGCATACCCTCCACCAGAATCAGCCCCATGATCATCATCAGGAACGTCCCTATGACCGGATTGGGAACGGCCAGCAGGAAAGCGGCCACCTTGGGCAGAAAGGCCAGGGCAATCAGGATAGCTCCCATGGCGTAGCCGGCGTTGCGGGCAGCGACCCCAGTGAAACTGACGATGGACACGGTGGCGCCTTCATAGGCTCCCGCGGGCGGCGTACCGGCGATTCCGCTCAATAGACTGCCCGCGCCGTTGGCGTTGATGGCGCCCTGAACCCGGCGGAAATCGGTGGCCCGCTCCCCGCGCCATGAGACCTGTTGCAGGGCGATGCCGCCGCCGATGGTCTTGAGGGCGCTGATCAGGGACACCACTAGGAACATGGGCAGAAGCGCCCAGAACTCCGCGCCGGGCGTCAGCTCTATCCCCGGCCAGCCGCCCGGCGGAACCCCAATCCAGGGCGCGTCAATGACACCCTGAAGGTCGTACATTCCCAGGCCGCCGGCCACCACGCAGCCTGCCGCGATTCCAACCAGGGGCGACCACAGCCGCAGTCTCCCGGTGGCCCGCAGTCCCAGGGCCGCGGTGACCGCCAGCGTCGCGCCGGCCGCCGCCACGCCCCCGGCTGCCGGGGCCCCCTCGGGGACGTCGGCAACACTCTCGAAGGCGATGGGTATGGTTATGGCCCCCACCAGGATCAACACGGTGCCGGAAACCGTGGGCGTGACAATCCGGCGCAGCAGGGGGAGCCAAGACGCCAGCAGGAACTGGAACAGCGAGGAAACGATAACCAGGGCGGATAGCAGGGATGGCCCGCCATAGGTCAGAGCTGTCCGGCAGACCGCGATGTAGACCGGCGTCGTGCCGGTGAAGAACAGGTGGCCGGAGCCGAACCTCCCGATGACGCCCGACTGCGCGGCGGTAACCCCCCCGTTGATTATCAGCGCGGTGAAAATGGCCCAACTCAGGTACCGCTCGCCATGCGTGTCTCCCAACAGACTGACCGACACCAGCAGCGGAGTCTGCACCAGGATGAACATGGCCCCCTGAAGCCCCACGGCCAGGGACACCAGCGGGGGACAAGGCTCATCCGGCTCGTAGACGATGTTTTCTCGGGAGGCCAAAGGGTACCCCCTACTCCACGTTCGGCGGCGGCGCTGCCAGGGTGATCGCGGGAATCCGGTGCGTTATCATAGGGCCAAGCGATCATAACGCCGGTATGACAGCAGTCGTACGGGATATTCCAGCGGACACAAGCGCAAAATGGTCTGCGCTCAATCTGAGCCGTGGGCGCCTGACGTACTCCATGTGATCCACGAAGCCGGCGATCACCCTGGAATGCGCCACTGCTGCTTCTGCCACGGCTTGAGAGCGTTTCTTCCGTCGCAACCCGAACCGGACTCCTCCATGCGCGGTCCAAACGACGCTTCACGGCAACACAAACCGGCACCGACATACCATCCTAAGCCGGGATCCTGGTCCGTCGCCAAAGTCAGGTTTGACCGATTGCTAGCGCTCCACCTCTACAACCATTTCTATCTCCACCGGCATATCTCCGGGCAGGGTGGACATGCCCGCTGCGGAACGGGCGTGGCGGCCCCGCTCCCCGTACAGGCTGATCAGCAGGTCTGACGCGCCGTTGGCGACCCTGGGGATGTCGCGGAAGCCGGGGTCGGCGTTGATCATGCACAGTAGCTTGACCACCCGCTTCAGCTTATCCAGGTCTCCTATCTCCTCTTTCAGGTTGGTCAGCAGGTGCAGCATCGCCAGGCGCGCGCAGTCGCATCCCTGATCTATGGTCAGGTCTGACCCCAGCTTCCCCACGTGGAGCGGGGCGCCGTCGGGCAGATCAGGGCCTGTGCCCGACAGACTCACCAGGCTGCCGGTGCGCACGGCGGGGATGTAGTTGCCCCGCTGGGTGCGCCGGGGCGGTGGGAGTTCATAGCCCAACTCCTTCAACCTGTTCTCCACTTCTGGCATGAGAAATACTCCTTCATTGGCATTGACCATCTGTCTCGGGCACTATGATACTATGCAGCCTCACCCCGAATCCACCGAAGAGATGAAGGTGGCGGTAACCGGCTCGGCGATGTCGATGGGTTGATGAGTCCCTGCACCAATCGGTCCCTGACCAGCCTGGCCCGGTGGAGCTCCCCGGTGGAGTCAAATCGCCAGTACTCGGGTATCCCCAGACTCCCGCAGAACTCCCGCTTCTCCCCCGCGTCGACGCGGCCGGTGCCCTTCGACGCTATCTCCAGGACCCGGTCCGGCGGTTTCCCCTGTTGGGAGACAACGTACCGGTTGGTCTCCTGGTACAGCATAGGGTCCACGCCGAAGGCCACCAGCAGGTCGGGATACTCCATCCCGACGCCGAGCCGGTCGGTGAGGTACTTCTCAACGGACACGATGGTGGTTTCTGGGTTGCCCAGGAACTGCTTCATGTGGTGGTGCAGGCCGGTCTCGCTGAGGTGCTCGGCGGATGTCAGGTCGTCGGGCTCGCGTTCGGGGAGGTCCGGCAGGCGGAAGCGGCCCGGGCATGGGATGTCCTAGCGGTGGCGTCGGAGGTGGTCATTTCGCACCTGACCGTCGTTGGCGATGGCCGATGGCTCACTTGCGGAACGGGACTTACACCTCGGTATTGTTCACCAGGGTGCAATCCTCGGCCCGCTCACAAAAACGTGAAGGCGGATCAATATGAGGCCCCCGCCGGTCCGGGTCGCCATCACTGACAACTGCCCACTGACGACAGCCGTTTTCGCGTGTTACGCTAACTTCATGGTCTTTTGACGCGCCCCAATCTTGGACGCCCCTGATGCGGCTGCCCTTCATCGGCAACGGTGAACTGGCCCTCCCTGTGAGCAGGCCAGTGGGCACGACGCACCGGGAGTTCACCGATCAGCTCAAAGGCAGTCGGCCCCCACCACAAGACCCGCTCGAATTTCATGCCTTGGAGGGCATCATGTGCCAGCGATTTCTCCTGGACGATGGAATGTTAGTCCCCAACCTCAGGAGGAATTCACTTGCAAGCGAAGCGGCCGGCAACGCCGGCGAAGACCAAGAACATCAAACCAGACCAGGCCGATCTCAACGACGCCATCCGCGAATACGTGCAGGCCCACCAGCGCAGGCACGGGCAGAAGCAGACCGCCGAGAGCCTGGGGATGTCCCGCCACACCCTGTGGCGCTACCTGGAACGGGGCCACGGCGGACGCGCCGTGCCCGCCGCCGTCCTGGACACCGTGGGCCAGAGCACGCAGGCAATCGAGGCGGCCACGCTGGAGCTCATCATCGACCTGGAGGGGCTGCGTCCCGACCCGGCCCTGCGCTACCTGCGCCGGGGCCTGGAGGACGCGCTGCTGCTGCTGTGCGCCGCGCCCCTGGCCACCGTGGATGAACTCTCCCGCTTCGGACGGCTTCCCGCGTCCACCCTCCGCGAACGGCTGGACAAGCTGGTCAAGCGCGGCCTGGTGGACACCGTGTCCCACCACCTGGGCGCGCTGGGGTCCCGCCCCCAGCGCCGGTACTTTCCCACGGATAAAGGTGTAACCGCCGCCGGCGCCGCCACCCGGGGCCGCAATCACATGTTGACGGCCTACCCGCTGTCCCGGCAGTGGTTCCGGCTGCTGGCGGAGCGGCTGGACGCCGTGGCCGTGCTCTACCGCGTGGCCGCCATGATCGCCGACGTCGACCCGAGACAGGAGGAGGTGCGGGTGGACCACCACCGCCGCGGCCCCTACGACCTGCTGGTCACGCTGTCCGGGGGTCTCACCATCGGTATCATCCGCCAGGGACCGATGCTGCCCACGTCCAACCTGCGCTACCGGCTACGCAGCATCGAGCATCTGCGCAGCAACCAGAGGCCCTTTCTCACCTTGGTAGTTACCCAGGCCGACCAGGCCACCCGCCGGGCGATTCGCGCGCTGGGCGACCCGTCGGAGCGCCGCCGGACCTTCGTCGCCACGGAGGGGGAACTGCTGGCCGGAGACCACACGGGAGTGGTCTGGCAGCAGTGCGGCTATGGCCTGGGCTTGAACCCTCCGGTGGAAATCTCCCCCGAAACCAGCCTGGCGGCCATCCTGCCCTGGGCTGACGGCCTTCTGGAATCGGCCCACGGGTCCCGGCGCGACGACCCCAGGCCTGACGCCGACAATCTCTACTCCACCAACGTGCAGGCCACCATGCCGGAACCCGCCCGGCAACTGGCGTCGGCCCTGGCAATCCAACTGTCCCGGGCCGAGAAGGACGTGCTGGATCTGCTGGCCGCCTGGCCCCGGTGCAGCCGGGAGCAACTGGCCGGACTGATGGGCGGCGTCACCCTCCGCCGGGTCAACCAGGTTCTCCGTTCTCTCCGTGAACGCGAACTGGCGCAGGAGGACGACTCCCGGCTCATGCTCACCGACCGGGGATTGACGTACCTGGCTCGCCGGGACCGGGCCGCCGTGGGTCTTACCCTGGACCGCTGGACCGCCCAGCCCGCCGTCTCCGATCCCAAGGTCTATGCCGGCACCGCCCTGCGCGCCCTGGCCTCCCAGCCGCGCCACCACGGCGGCGTGGTCAACTTCGCCGCCGCCCTGACCGCCGAGGTAGCCCGCTCCCCGGACCACGACCTGTTCGACCTGCTGCCCACGCACCGCTCCAGCATCGGCTACCGCTGCAACCGCACCAACTACATGATCCATCCCGACGCATCGTTCACCCTGGAATATAAAGGCAAATGGCATCCCTTCCTGCTGGAGTTCGAGCGAAGGGCCACCACGCCCAAGCGCATCCCCCAGCGCCTGGCGTCCTATCGCCGCTACTTCGCCTCGGGCTGGGCGGAGCGGGACCACGGAGGCCGCACGCCCGGGGTGCTGTTCGTGTTCGAGACTGCCGAGAACGAGACCGCCTTCTTGGACGTGGCCGACGGCATGGAGGGTCTTGACGTCATCACCGCCAACGCGGAGGCCCTGGGCGAACACGGCATCCTGGGCGAGGCGTGGATACTGCCGCCGCCGCACTCCCTGGACCGGGCGCCGCTGGCCGGATTGTACTGATGCCCAAAGTACAACTTTCCTGCGCCGGACCTTTCCAATAGGGGGCCTTCACCAGCCCCGAATGGACAATTTTGCCGCAACCTGCCGCAACCCTGTCCCGTTACGCCCCCGCCACTGCAATATGTTGCAGAGTCGACACGTCAGACTCTCAGCGCAAAGACGCCAAAGGCCATCCGACAGGTACGCCATTCAGGTACGAATGCGACAACGACCGCTAGGCCACGGGGTCTGTCCGATAGGGGCAAAGATGCCGGGAACCGTGTCCCAAAGTGCCGGCGGAGCCGTTCCGGTGGTTTCCACCGGTGCCCAAAAGGGAAGCGATTACCCTTCCCTTGTCTGTGTGCAACAGGTGGCAGGGTTGCGAAATGTTGCAGGTCCCTGACCCGGAGGACGCCCCTGCCGTGGGACACCGGAGGTGGGCCGAAGGCCGGTTTCTCGCTGTTAGAGTGTAAGACAATGTGCTATAATGGGCGGTACAAGGAGCGCTCATGGCCCCCATAATATCCAGGAACACCGAGACCATCACCTTCTCACTGCCCCCGCCGCAGGCCCAGCTCCTGCGCCAGGCGGCGAAGGAGGAGGAGCGCACCGTGAGCGAGCTTCTGCGGGAAGCCATTCGCCTCTACATGGAGGAGCGGGAGTGGCGCGTGGAGGAGCGGATGCAGCGGCGTTCCCGCCAAGTGGACACGGACGAAACGGAGGCAAAATGAAAAAGCGCGAGTTTGTACCCCTGACCCCGGCGGCGCTCTACGCCCGGGTGTCCAGCGACCGCCAGGACGTGGACCTCTCCGTGGCCGCCCAGCTTCGGGCGCTAAGGGACTACGCGAAGGCCAACGGCTACTCGGTGGCCCGGGAGTACGTGGACGAGGCCGAGAGCGGCCGGATCGCCGACCGGCCCCAGTTCCGGGAGATGATCGAGGAGGGCGGCAAACCGAAGGCCCCTTTTGACGTGATTCTTGTCTGGAAATTCAGCAGGTTCACCCGCAAGCGCGAGCACGCCGTGGCGTTCAAGGCCCAGTTGCGGCGCAAGGGCATCCGCGTGGTGTCCATCACCGAGCAGGCCGAGGACAATGCCACCGGCAGGCTGCTTGAGGGCATCATCGAGTCGGTGGACGAATATTACTCGGAGAATTTGGCGCAAGAGGTTGTGCGGGGAATGCGGGAGGCTGCCTCCCGTGGTTTCTTCCTGGGTTCCAAGGCCCCCTTCGGCTACACCCGGGTCAAGGTCAGCGACGGGGTGAAGGAGCGTCCCACCCTGGAGGTGGACCCGGTGGCCGCCCCCATCGTCAGGGAGATATTCGAGAGTTCCCGCCGGGGCAACGGGCTGGCGGAAATCTGCAAGGAGCTGAACGGCCGAGGCATCACCAACAAGGGCAAACGCTGGCAGAAGAACGTGGTCCACTACCTGCTGA
>JAPPMA010000090.1 GCA_028819295.1 bacterium
GCACCCCCAACGGGATTCGAACCCGTGTTACCGCCTTGAAAGGGCGGCGTCCTAGGCCGCTGGACGATGGGGGCTCTCGGCCCGAGAAAGCCGCGTTACGATAGCAGCCCGGTCTGGCGGAACTCCATTGAAAAACAGATACCATGATCTCGACCGTGAAAGGAGCATGAGGTGGAGAACGAAGTATGGCGCTGGCTGTGGACGTGCTCTGCGGTGGTCTTCTCGCTGGCCGAAGTGTTCACCGCCGGGTTCTTCCTGCTTCCCTTCGCCATTGGAGCGGCGGCCGCGGCGGTTCTGGCCTGGGTGGATGCCCACATCTTGTTGCAGTGGCTGGTCTTTTTCGCGGGCAGCGCAGTCAGCTTCGTCTACTTGCGCCGGTTCGTCCGTCGCCTTGACAACGATGAGCAGCCCCGGGTGGGGGCCAACCGGCTCATCGACGCCCAAGGAAAGGTCATCGAGCGGGTCGATGAAGGCGTGCAGACCGGCATGGTCCGAATCGGGGGCGAGGAATGGCGGGCCAGTGCCGCCGAGCCCATTGAAGTCGATACCCGAGTCGTGGTCGCCGAAATCGACGGCACCCGCCTGGTGGTCGTCCCCGTTCCCCCAGAGCAATCAACCGAGAGCATAGAAAGCTAGGTAGCCGTTATGGAAGCCGTGGTAGCCCTATTCGTCATCGTAGCGTTGGCGCTGATTCTCATCGCCGCGCTGGGTATTCGCATCATCCGCCCCTATGAGCGGGGCCTCATCGAGATGCTGGGCCGCTACCAGCGCACGGTGGACTCCGGTTTGCGATGGATTCTCCCGTTCGTGCAGCGCATCAGCAAGGTGGACATGAGGGAGCGGGTAATCGATGTACCGCCCCAAGAGGTGATCACCAAGGACAACGTGGTGGTCACGGTGGACGCGGTGATCTTCTTCGAGGCCACCGACCCGGTGAAGCTCAAGTACAACGTGGGCAACTTCCAGCTCGCGGTCACCAAGTTGGCCCAGACCAACCTCCGCAACGTGGTGGGCGACCTCGACCTCGACTCTGCCCTCACCTCCCGCGAGCTGATCAACGGCAAGCTGCGCCAGATCCTCGACGACGCCACCGACAAGTGGGGAACCCGAGTGGTGAGAGTGGAGATCCAGCGCATCGAGCCTCCGCCCGATGTGACCGAGGCCATGCACCGCCAGATGAAGGCCGAGCGCGACCGTCGGGCCATCGTCACCGAGGCCGAGGGCGAGAAGCGCTCGGCCATCTTGCGGGCGGAGGGCCAAAAGGAGAGCCAGATACTCGAAGCCGAAGGCGAGGCCGAGGCCATCAAGCGGGTGGCCGACGCCGAGCGCTACCAGTTTGAGACGGTGGCTCAGGGCGAGTCCAGCGCCATCGAGCAGGTATTCGGCGCCATCCACACCGGCGACCCCACCCCCGATCTGATTGCCATCCGCTATTTGGAGGCATTGAAGAGCGTGGCCGACGGCAATGCCACCAAGATCTTCCTTCCCCTCGACACCAGCGGCCTCACCAACGCCATGGCCTCCCTCTCCGAGATCGCCCGCGCCGGCCAAGGCGAACCCGCCGCCCGGGCTGTCGAGGAGTAGGCGCCTACAGCTCGGAGGCCGACGCCTCCACCAGATGCTCCATTAACCAGCCCAGATACCAATAGGCCGACCGGGCCACCGCTTCGGGGTCTTCCTCGTCGGTTTCTTCAAACTCGTCGTCCTCGGTGACCTCTAGGCGGGTGCCCAGCACCAGGCGGATGTCGTTGACCGCCCCCATCCAGGCGGCGAGCTGCTCGCGATCCAAGACCGTGGCCTCGGCCAATTCGGCCACGGTGTCCAGGCGAGCCAACCGCTTCGACACCAGCTCGTCTCGCACCATCTCGCGGTACTCGGCCTCGGCATCGGGATCGTCGGGTACTGCGGTGGGGAACAACCGGGTCAGCACCTCGTCAGCAGGGTCGTCGGCCAGCAACGCCCGCAGATCGGGGGCGATGGCAGCGATCAGCGCCCGCTCCTCGTGCCGCAGGTCCAGGCTGAACGTCCCGTCGCCGTTGGGCATCACCGGCTGCCGCGGGGCCATCAGTCGTCGTGCTCCATGGTGGCCCAAAGGCCGTGCTCGTGCAGCCGGAAGACGTCCATTTCCGCCTTCTCCTTGGGACCGTCCGACACAACCGCTCGGCCCTTGTAGTGAACGTCCAGCATCAACTGGGTGGCCTTCTCCTTGCTGTAGCCGAACAGCTTCTGAAAAACGAAGGTGACATACGACATCAGGTTGATGGGATCGTTCCACACGATCACCTTCCAGGGCCGGTCGGGCCGAACGTCGGTGTCGTCGGTGGTCTCTCTCACCTCCGAGGGCGCAATCTCAACGGGTGCTGCCGGAGTCATGCCGGCAGGCGCAACCTCGACCGGGGCTGCCGGAGTCATGCCGGCAGGCGCAACCTCGACCGGGGCTGCCGGAGTCATGCCGGCACCGCCAGCGCGGCCTTGGACTCGGCCCGCACCAGCGGGCCTCGTGCATTGAGCCAGAAGAACACGGTGGCAATCCACAGCAGGGCGGCGCCCGCGATGTGCGCGCCCACCAGCAGAACCGGCACGCCGGTGAAGTACTGAACGTAGCCGATCAGACCTTGAACCAAGGCCACGCCCAGCACGGCGCGGCCCCACACCTGGGCCTGCTCGGGAGCGCCCCTATGCCGCAGCCACCAGATCATCCCCGCCAGCACAACCAGAAGCGCCACCACCGTGCTCCCGTGTATCCGGGCCACGTCCCGCACGGCCACATCGATGCGCTCGGCATCCTCATCGCCGCTGTGTGGCCCCGCCCCGGTGACAATGGTGCCGGTCACGATCACCACGGAGGTGAGCGCTACCACCCCGTTGGCCATCCAATGGGGGCGGGGCCTCGGCTCGCTTTGGCGCTCGTCGTCCTCTGAGGCCCGCCACAGCAGCACCACCGCATTCCACAGCAGCACCATAGACAGCAAGAAGTGGCCGATCACCAGCACCGGGGGCAGTTCGTAGAGCACAACCAGTCCGCCCAGCACGATCTGCGCCAGCACCCCGGCCACCAAACCCCAAGACAGCCACACCAGATCGGCTCGCCGGGGCGCTCTCCAATGCGAGCCCAGCACCGCGGCGATGACGATGGCCGACACCAGCCCGGTGATGAGCCGGTTGATGAACTCGATCATGGCGTGGGTCTCCAGCGGGGCCACCAGATGATCGTTGTCGCATGCCGGCCAATCGGGGCAGCCCAGCCCTGAGCCGGTGAGCCGGACCGCGCCCCCGCTCACGATGATCAACGCCAAAAGGGCCAGCGCCCAGACGGTAATTCTGCGGTAGGCAGCGGGGGAGACCCGAGGTTGGATCACGCCTCCAATTGTACGGGTTGCCTGTGACAGCCGGTCGTGCTGAGAAACCTTGGCCTGCCCATGGCCGAAACCGTACTCTGGGCAGGTCATGGGTGTTGCCCGTTTGTCTACCCGCAGCCGCACGCGCACCGCGCGGGCCTACGTGTCGCTCACCAAGCCCCGCATCATCGAGCTCTTGCTGGTGACCACGGTGCCCACCATGGTGGTGGCCGACCGGGGCATCCCCTCGGTGTGGCTCATGGTGGCCACTGTTGTCGGGGGCACGCTGGCCGCCGGCGGGGCCAACGCCATCAACATGTACGCAGACCGCGACATCGACCGGCTGATGGAGCGCACCAAGAACCGCCCGCTGGTTACCGGGGAGATCACCCCCCCACGAGCTCTGGTCTTTGCCATCGCCCTTGAAGTGCTGGCCTTCGCGTGGTTGTGGGGATTCGTGAACCTGCTCAGCGCGGTGCTGGCCGTGTCGGCCACTGCGTTCTACGTGTTTGTGTACACGCTGTGGCTCAAGCGCACCTCCACCCGCAACATCATCATTGGCGGGGCCGCCGGAGCGGTGCCGGTGCTGGTGGGCTGGTCGGCGGTCACTAACAGCCTGAGCTGGGCGCCGCTGGTGCTGTTCGGCCTCATCTTCTACTGGACGCCGCCCCACTTCTGGGCCCTGGCCATCCGCTATCGGGACGACTATAAGGCGGCCAACGTGCCCATGCTTCCGGCGGTGGCCAGCACCCGCACCACCGCGGTGCGGATCATCGGCTACACCGTGGTGCTATGGGGGCTGTCGGTGCTGTTCAGCGCGGTAGGCGAGATGGGTCTGGTGTATACGGTGAGCGCGGCGGTTCTGGGCGCCGTCTTCCTGTTCTTCGCCGTGCAGGTGCTGCGCACCCAGGCGATTTCGTCGGCAATGCGGCTGTTCTCCTACTCCATCACCTACATCACGCTGTTGTTCGGCGCTATGGCCATCGATCAGGTGGTCCGCACCGGTGTCTGATGAGAGAAGTGACACAGGCGATGTGTAAAGTTCCGACCCAAACCCGCCTTCGTGGAACACGATGACCCTCACCGAGACTAATCAAGAGGCAGAAGCGGTCGCGTCAGGCGACGACTTGAGGCCAGAAACAGAAGCGGTCGCGTCAGGCGACGACTTGAGGCCGGCGACCCAGTCGTCGGCCTCCCAGTGGACCCCGCCAACCGGGTTGGCCGGCATTCTCAGCACCGGGGATCACCGGGTAATCGGGCGCCTCTACATCGTCTTCTCCCTGATCCTGTCGGGCTTGGCCCTCATTGTTGGAATGTTGATCGGCATCGAGCAAGCCGACATCGACGGGGGCTTTGGGGTGTTCGGCCAGGCCAACGAGCTCTTCCAGGTTTTCGGCCTCTACCGGACCACTCTGATCCTCTGCGGCCTGGTGCCGTTCTTTTTGGGCTTGGCCACCGCGGTGATTCCCAACCAGATCCGCGCCTCCTCGGTGGCGTTCCCCCGGGCGGCGGCCGCCGCCTTCTGGACCTGGCTGGTGGGCGCCATCGCCCACATCGCCGCCACCTTCTCCTACGGCGGCCTGGGCTCGTTCCAAGCCGATGCCGCCCGCGGGCAGTCGGTGGAGCTCACCGTGCTGTCGCTGGGCATGATCGGGCTGGGCCTGCTCGCGGGCGCCGGTGTGATCTTCACCACCCTGGTCACCCAGCGCCCGTCGGGGATGGACCTGCTCCAGGTGCCCGCCTTCAGCTGGTCGATGCTGGTGGCCACCGGGGTGTGGCTGTTCTCGTTGCCGGTGCTCTTGGCCAACCTGGTTGTCTCTTGGGTGGACATGCGGGGGGCCGGCACCCTGGCCTTCGGCGGCGGAGAAGCGCCGTTCGAGCTGGTGGCCTGGGCATTCGACGCTCCCCAGGTGTACGCCTGGACGATCCCGCTGCTCGGCATCACCGCCGAGGTGTTCACCTCCGCCCACCGCAGCAGCCCCAGGCTCTTCGAGCCCATGGCCTTCATCGTGGGCGCCTTCGGCCTCTTGTCCTTCGGGGCTTGGGCCCAGAGCTTCTTCGACAGCGCCGACCCGCTGGCCGACGACGCCCACATCGTGACCAACGAGGTGTTGTTCGCCGCGTTCGCCCTGGCCATCGCCCCAGTGGTGTTGGCCTACGGCGGGTGGCTGGCGTTCAACGCCTACTCGGCCGGGCAGCGACCCCAGATCACCCCGCAGTTCGCGCTGGTCACGCTGTCGGGGGCCCTGTTGACCGCGGCGGTCGTCACCGGGGTGCTCCGGGTGGCCGAGCCCGCCCTGGGCGTGCTGCGGGAGGCCGACGCCGACATCTGGCGGGGGTTCTTCGACGCCATGGACGACCTGGAGGGCTCCAGCCTGGTCACCGGGATGATGAACTTCGCCGTGCTGGGCGGGCTGCTGGCCGCGGTGGCCGGCCTCTTCCACTGGGCCCCTCGACTGCTGGGCCGCCCCCTGAACGCGCCGCTGGGGTTCCTGTCGGTGCTGCCGCTGGCCGGGGGCGCCGTTCTGGTCGGCGCCACCGATGCGCTGGGCGGGTTCTTCGACCAGCCGGCCCGGCCCTATGAGGCCGGCGATCCCCCCTACGGGCCCGGCCACTTCGACGAGATCGACGCCCTCGGCTTTGTGGAGGCTCTGAACGTGATCGGGCTCATCGGCTACATCGCCGTGCTGGGCGGTTTGGCGCTGGTGGCGCTGAACGTTGCCCGCACCCTCGCCGCGTCTCCCGGCGCCGAGGCCGACCGCGGAGGCCCCGAGTAATGGCTGACGTCCCCGTGGGAACGCCCCTCGCTGCGCCGCTGCCCCGCCCCCGCACCCTGCTGGTGGGCACCGTGTTCGGAACGGCCGCCTCGCTCATGTACTTCGCCGCTCTGCTGGGGGTGTACCTGGGGGAGCGCTCAGACGCGCTCTCCGAGGGCGGGGAGTGGATTCCGTCGAGCGCCAACATCCAACTCGCCCCGCCCACCGTGGCGGCGTGGACCATGCTCATGTCGGTGGTCACCATGCAGTGGGCGGTGTACTCCATCGCCCGCGACGACCGCGCCCACGCCATCATGGCCACCGCGCTGACCACCCTTTTCGGCCTCTCCGTGGTGGTCACAACCTCGTTCCAGTACACCGATATGGGGCTGGTGGCCGACGAGTCGATAGCGGCTGTGTTGATCTACACCATTTCGGCATCGCACCTGGCCATGATCGCCATCGGCTTGGTGTTCCTGCTGTTGATGGCCTTTCGGGCCCTGGCCGGCCAGTACAGCAGCCGCCAGACCGACGGTTTCGTGGCCGCGTCCATCTACTGGTACGCCGTTGTGTTCGTCTATGTCGTCATCTGGACGGCGATCTTCGTGCTGAAGTAGGCCGAGAGTGCTGACCCCAGGCTTCCGACTGTTCTTCGGCTTCACCCTCGCCGCGGTGGCCGCGGCCGCCGTCTACGGCGTGGCCAGCGGCAGCGGGGGCGAAACCGAGTATTTTGCGGTGCTCAACGTGGAAACCTGGGTCGGGGTGCTCAGCCTGGGCTACAAGGGCGGCATCGGCGACCATGTGGGCTACGTGGTGCTTATGGGTTTCGCCGTGCTGTCGGCGTTGGTGGCCCTGTTCTTGGTGGCCTTCCGCGACGCCGACGCCGAGTCGGTGGGCGAGCTGATGGACGACGGCCGGATCCCCGAGCCGCAAGCCGACCTGGAGGCCAGCTACTGGCCGGCCGTGGCCGCCTTCGGAGCGGGGGCGATGATCGTGGGGCTGGCCACTCACGCCACCATCTTCGTGATCGGACTGGTGATCGTGGGGGCGGCCCTGTTCGAGTGGATGCTCACGGCGTGGGCCGACCGTTCCACCGCCGATCCCGAGGTAAACCGCAATCTGCGCAATCGCATCATGCGGCCGGTGGAGTACCCGGTAACCGCGGCGCTCGGAGTGGCGGTGCTGGTGCTGGCCCTGTCGCGGGTGTTCTTGACCGTGTCGCAGTTCAGCGCGGTGATTGTGGCCGGCGTAGTGGCAACCGTGATCTTCTTCATCGCGGTGGTGTTCGCGGTCGGGCCCAAGATCAGCCGGTCGGTTATCGCCGGCACGGTGGCCCTGATTTGCGTCGGCGTTCTGGTGGCCGGCGTGGTCACCGCGGCCATGGGCTCACGCGACTTCCACCACAAGGCGCCGGCGGGCGATCACGGCGAACCCGCCGCTGAAAACGGAGGCCACTAGTGACAGCGCCGAGATCGATGGGGAGCGGTGTCCGATGAGCAAGCGGCCGATGGCACTTGTATGGCTGTCCAGCCTCTTGGTGATTGCCGGCACAATTGCCTTGATCGTGGTCGCCATCGTGGTCGACGACAACCACCCGCTGTCCACCCTGTCGCCAGTGGGTCGCCATGGCCGCGAAATCGCCGAGCTCATCAACCCCATCTTCATTGTGGCCGGGGTGGTGTTCTTCCTCGTGCAGGGTGCGGTTCTGGCTCTGTGGTGGCGTTTCCGGGTGGCGGGCTCCGACGCCGGCGACGGGGAGTTCGGGTACTACGAAGACGACGAGTTCCCCGAGCAAGTCCATGGCAACAACCGCCTGGAGGTTGCCTGGACGCTGATACCGACGGTTCTCCTCGCC
This sequence comes from bacterium, assembly GCA_028819295.1. GTDB lineage: Bacteria > Actinomycetota > Acidimicrobiia > Acidimicrobiales > Bin134 > Poriferisocius. The sequence continues at coordinate 7,950 of JAPPMA010000090.1, forward strand.
GTCATCTCGGTATTCACGCTGATTGCGCTGTTCGCCCTAGAGGATGTGGAGGCCTCTGACGAGGACATGGTGGTCACCGTTATCGGCCAGCAGTGGTGGTGGGAGTACCAGTACCACCTCGACGGCAACACCGACACCGCCCCCGATTTCGTGGCCGCCAACGAACTGGTCATCCCCGTCGGGGTGGATGTGCCGCTCGACATCAAGTCGCGCGACGTCATTCACGCCTTTTGGATACCCAAGCTCAATGGGAAGAAGGATGCGGTGCCCGGCCGCTCCCATGATTGGGTCATCCAAGCAGAGGAGACCGGCACCTTCCGGGGCCAGTGTACGGAGTTCTGCGGTTTGTCCCATGGCTACATGAAGATGGTGGCCGTGGCCCTCACTGCCGAAGAGTTCGCCGAGTGGCGCGACAACCAGATCACCGCGGCCGATATGCCCGAGGAGGGCACGGCTGAGCACGCGGGCTGGGAGGTGTTCAGCCAGCAGTGCGCTAGCTGCCACGTCGTCAACGGAGTCACCTCGCCGGCCAACCGCGGCGGCGACCCGGAATCGGCGCCCGACAACTGGGATATCTACGGCGAATTCAATGGCGTATACGCCGGCACCTATCTGGAGACCGACACGTTGGTGGCCGGCGCGGCACCCAACCTGACCCACCTGATGACCCGGGGCACGTTCGCCGGGTCGATATTCGACCTCTACTTGAACGCCGGCGCCCACATCCCCTACTTGGAACTGGCCGAGAAGGGAACGCTCAATCGGGGCGAGTTGGAGGCCTGGATCTACAATGCCCCCGAGCGCAAGCCGGCCGATGCCGACAATCTCCGGGGCATGCCCGCCCGCACTGGCCTGAGCCCCGACGACGTCGACAATGTCGTTGCCTTCCTGTCCACCCTCGACTGATTGTGCCTCGATTGATTGGAATTGTGCCGATGACCGCCGCTGACGCAGCCAAGACAGCCGATCGGGAGAGCCGATGACCGTCACCGACGGCGCGATCACCGCCCCCGAGGAGACTCTGGCGCTGCCTGCGGGTCCGGTCATCGCCAATCGGCCTCTCGGCGTGTTCACCCGGCCTCAGGGCAACGAGGGCTGGAAGAGCTGGCTGTTCACCGTCGACCACAAGCGCATCGGCGTCATGTACGGCGCGGCCGCCATGTTCTTCTTCCTGGTGGGCGGGGCCGAAGCCCTGTTCATCCGCCTCCAGCTGGCCACCCCCGATGGGTCGGTGATCGGGGCCGGCACCTACAACGGCGTGTTCACCATGCACGGCGTGACCATGATCTTTCTGGTGGCCATGCCGATGGCGGCGGCGTTTGCCAACTATCTGCTTCCCCTTCAGATCGGGGCCCGAGACGTGGCCTTCCCCCGCCTCAACGCCTTCAGCTTCTGGTGCTTTTTGGCGGGCGGTTTGCTGCTCACCTCCTCAATGCTCATCGGGGGTTGGTTCCAGAACGTCCCCGACGGAGGCTGGTTCAACTACGCCCCCAACAGCGGTGTGCTGTTCTCACCCCACAAGGGCATCGACTTCTACGCCGTTGGGTTGCAGATAACCGGCATCGCCTCGCTGGTCAGCTCCATCAATCTGATCGTGACCGTGCTCAACATGCGAACTAAGGGCATGAGCCTGTTCCGCATGCCGGTGCTCACCTGGATGCTGCTCATCACCCAGTTCCTTCTGCTTTTCGCCATCCCGGTCATCACCGTGGCTCTGTTCTTGTTGATGTTCGACCGGCTGTGGGACGCCAACTTCTTCAACGTGGCGGCCGGTGCCGACCCACTCTTGTGGCAGCACCTGTTCTGGATATTCGGCCACCCCGAGGTCTACATCCTGGTGCTGCCCGCATTCGGAATCGTCTCTGAGATCATCCCCACGTTCTCCCGCAAGCCCCTGTTCGGCTATCACTTCATGGTCGCCTCGGGCATCGCCATCGGCTTCATGGGCTGGGGCGTGTGGGCCCACCACATGTTCACATCCGGCATCGGACCGCTGGCGGTGGCGGCGTTCTCGGTGTCAACCATGTTCATCGCCGTGCCCACCGGGGTGAAGATCCTCAACTGGCTGGGCACCATGTACGGGGGTCGGCTGCGGTTTACCACCCCCATGCTGTATGCGGTGGGCGTGGTGTCGATGTTCACCATCGGCGGCCTGTCCGGGGTAACCCACTCCATTGCCCCGTCCGACACCCAGCAGACCGACACCTATTACATAGTGGCCCACTTCCACTATGTGATCTTTGGCGGGATCATTCTCGGGTTGTTCGGGGGTCTCCACTTCTGGTGGCCCAAGATATTCGGCTACATGCTGGACGAGGGCTGGGGCAAGGCGGCCTTCTGGGTGATCCTCATCGGATTCAACTTCACCTTCGGCCCCATGCACATCCTCGGCTTGCAGGGCATGTCCCGGCGAATTGCCACCTACCGGGCCGATGAGGGCTTTGCCTTCTGGAACATGGTGGCAACCATCGGGGCCTTTGTGATCGCCATCGGGGTGGCCATGCTGCTGTGGAACATCTACAAGAGCACCCGAGATTGGCGGCGAGCCGGTCGGCCCGACGTGGGGCCAGACCCGTGGGACGCCCGGGCGCTGGAGTGGATGACCGCCTCGCCCACTCCCGAGCACAACTTCGACTCCGAGATCGAGGTGGAGGGCCTCGACGAGTTCTGGCATCGCAAGTACGGCAAGGACGAGACCGGCCGGGTGGTGCGAGCTGCGCCCACCTCTGAGGTCGCCCACGACGGCAGCAACACCAAAGTGCATCTGCCGTCGCCGTCGTACTGGCCCATTGTTCTAGGCGGCGGCATCCTGCTGGTGGGCTACGGCTTGATCTACAACCTGTGGCTGGCCGCGGCCGGAGTGGTTCTGTTGGTGGCGTCGATCTACGGCTGGATTCTGGAGCCGCCCGACGACCCCGAGGCCGCCGGCCACGATGAGGATGGCCACGATGACGGCGACGGCCACGGCGACGCCGACAGCAACGGCGATTCGGCAGAAGCCGAGGAGGAGGCAGCGACCGTTGGCTGACACCATGGCCGCCGAGGCCACCACTCATTCGCCCCACGCCGAGGAGCACCACACCAGCACCGGCATCTCCAACGAGAAGCTGGCCATGTGGGTTTTCCTGGGCTCGGAGTGCCTGCTGTTCGGCGGGCTCCTCTCCGTCTACATGTTCAACAAGGGGCGCATCGGCCCCACCGACGTCGGACCTAACGACGTGTTCGACATCCCCTTCACCTCCGTCAGCTCGTTTGTGCTGCTGATGAGCTCGCTGACCATGGTGTTCGCAGTGTCGGCCATCGCTAGGGGCAACCTGCGAGGCAACCGCATCTGGCTGGCCGCCACCGCCGCCCTGGGCGCCATCTTCGTGGCCGGGCAGGTTTACGAGTTCACCGCCTTCTACAGCGAAGGGCTCGGATTCACCACCAACCTGTTCGGGTCGGCCTTCTACTCGCTGACCGGATTCCACGGGGCCCACGTCACCATCGGCATCATCATGCTGATGACGCTGTTCGTGATGTCGCTTCGGGGCAACCTGCCCCAACAGCGAGCCGAAACCGTGGAGATCATCGGCTTGTACTGGCACTTTGTCGACATCGTCTGGATCGTGATCTTCACGATCGTGTACCTCTTCCCGCAATAGGATTCGCCATGGCCACCGTCACCCACGAATCATCCGACACGGCTCCAGCGGCGGGCGAGCCCGCGTCCGAAACCCCTCCCGCGGCCCACACCCCCGACGAGCATGCGTCGGGCGGAGATCATGCCCACCCCTCCGACTGGCTCTATGTGAAAGTGGCCATCGCCCTCGCGCTGCTCACTGCGTTCGAGGTGTTCACCTACTTCGAGACGGTGCACGGCTGGGGAGACACCGCCATCATCGTGATGCTCGTGGCCATGATGCTCCTGAAGTTCTTCTTGGTGGTGGCCTTCTTCATGCACCTGAAGTTCGACGCCCCCATCTTCTGGCGATTGTTCGTCTTCGGTCTGATATTGGCCATGGCCGTTTACATGGTCATGCTCACCGCGTTCAGGTATTGGTAGACCGTGCTAACCGGGCGACGCGGCGAGATCAGCCGGCTTGGGCTCACCGCGTTCCGCTTCTGGTAGAGATCTGATGGCATTTGCCGCCGACACCGATATCTGGCGGTACCAGCCCCACGCCGAGGTCTGGATCATCCTTTTGGCCGCGGTTGCCATGGCCTGGTACGCGGCCCGGATCATCGCCCCCAAGGCCGCTCCGGTTGGCCGAGCCCCGTTCGCCCGCCACCACAAACTGGCCTTCGTCGGGGCGATGGTGCTGCTGTGGTTCGCCAGCGACTGGCCGATGCACGATGTCTCCGAGGAATACCTGTATTCGGTCCACATGATCCAGCACCTGCTCATCACTTTCGTGGTGCCGCCGCTGCTGTGGGCGGCCATTCCCGAATGGCTGGCTCGCCTGGCCCTCAGCGGCGACGGCAGCGTGGGCGGGTGGGTGCGGCGGCTGGCCCGCCCCGTGGCGGCCGGGTTGCTGTTCAACTTCATGGTGGCGGTGAGCCACATCCCCTGGATGGTCAACACCTCGGTGGAGAGCGGCGCCCTGCACTACTTCGTCCACCTGCTGCTGTTTGGCACGGCCATGTTGATGTGGCTGCCAGTGTGCGGCCCGATTCCCGAGCTGCACATGGGCGCTCCCGGCAAGATGGTGTATCTGTTCTTGATGTCGGTGGTGCCCACCGTGCCCGGCGGATTCCTGACCTTCGCCCAAGGAGCGGTTTACAGCGCCTACGACCACGACGTCCGCTTGTGGGGCATCGGCCTCCAGGCCGACCAGCAGGCCGCCGGTCTGATCATGAAGCTGGTGGGCGGCATGTACCTGTGGACGTGGATCGGGGTGCTGTTCTTCCGCTGGGCCGGCAAGCAGCAGCGGGCCAACACCCAGATGCGGGCGGTGACCACGGTTCGATGATCGATCTGCGCCTAATGCGCACCGACTACGACGCGGTTGCGGCTGCGATGGCCCGCCGGCGGATCGACCTGTCGGAGCTGGAGCAGGTGGCTGCCCTCGATGCGCGCTACCGCCGCCTCACCACCGAGCGCGATGAAGCGCGCCATGAAGTCAAGGAGCTGTCCCAGCAAGTCGGCCAACTCAAACGCGACGGGCGCGGCGCCGAGGCCGATGAGGCCGCAGCCGAGAGCCGCAAACGGGGAGACCGGGCCAAGGCCCTGGCCGCTGAGGCCGACGAGGTGGCCGCCGAGATCCACAACCTGCTGCTGCACATCCCCAACCTGCCCGCCGCCGATGCCCCCGACGGCGCCGATGAGAGCGACAACCCGGTTTTGCGAATGCAGAACTTCGACCCCGATGCCTACGGCGAACACCAGCGGGTGCCCCACTGGGAGTTCGCGGTGGAGGCCGGCTGGCTGGACATGGAGCGGGCCGCCAAGCTGTCGGGGTCCATGTTCGCCATGCTCCGGGGCCCGGGGGCCTCATTGGCCCGGGCCATGGTCCAGTTCGGCCTCGACCGAAACGCCGACCGCTACGAGG
>JAPPMA010000009.1 GCA_028819295.1 bacterium
CGCCACATCTCTCACGACTCCGTCTCATTACACATGACTGCTCCTCACTTCGCATGACTATGAGGACAAGCAAGTATCGCAAGGGCCTCGACCGGTCGATCTGCGCCGCCGCTCCAATGGAGCCCAGGCGATTCTCGGGCCGGACTAGGGAAACGACTGTTGCAGCGGACGATTGGCGCTGCAGAAACGGGGAACCCTGCAGCACGCGGCTGTGGCGTGTTGTTGCAAGCGCAGGACGCGGCGACTGGCAGGTCGTTGAAGCAGGGCCCGCTGTATGCGTGTCACACCCCCGGCGTACTGTTGACGGGCAGTGACCGAATTGTCCGCCTCTCAAGAAGTAGCGTCCGCCGGCACGGGTTCCGGCAGCACTCCGAACGCACGGCCCGCGACGCTGCCGGGCGGCGACTCGGGTGCAGTGCATGGACTGCGCGAAGAGCTGTGGGGGAAGTCGCGTGGACTCGACACCCCATATCCGCTGATGGCCCATCTGCTCGATACGGCCGCAGCGGCTCGCGTCGTCGCCAAGACGTTCGTTCCCGTGACCTTGAGGGAAGCGGTCGCTTCATGGGCGGGGTCGTCTCCTTCTCAGTGGGATCAGGCCGTGGCGGTACTCGGCGGATGGCACGACATCGGCAAGGCGTCGTGCGGGTTCCAGAACAGCGACGCCACCGCATGCCCGGATTGGGCGCGCGGGCGACGGGATCAGCCAGGCGCGGGGCGCCACGATCAGGTAGGGGCATGTTTGGCCTGGGACCGGCTGGGCGATCATGGAGATCGCTATCGCGCCGCTCAGATCGTCGGAGGGCACCACGGCACGATCCGCCCACTCGAGGAGAGATGGCTTCGCCGTGTGGGCGGCACTGGATGGGTCGACGACGACCCGCCTGTTGAGCTGCTGAGGCAGCGCAGCCGGTTGTGGGAGATCCTCGACGAGATCGTGGGCGCGCTTCCCGACATCAGGCTTCCCACCCCTGCGGCATCGGTGACGCTCGCAGTCGTCGTTCTCGCTGACTGGATCGCTTCTTCTTCCGAACTCATCGAGCGCCAACAGGCGCATCTCGGCGACCACGCCGCCTCATGGGATCCGCTCGCCCATTACGAGCGCGCTTCGGAGCTGGCCGCCTGCCACCTGGCCGACAACGGGTTGACGGCCCCGGCTGTGCGCAGAGTCCCGAACGCCGCCGCCATGTTCGATTCGGGTCGGGCAGCCTGGACCGACCTGCAGGCGAGCCTCCTGGACGCGTTCTGTCCTTCGGCGCCAGGGATCTTGTTCATTTGCGCGCCGACCGGCGACGGGAAGACGGAGGCGGGGCTCATCGCCGCGGAGCGGTTCGCTCAGGCGTCGGGCAGGCCCGGATTCTTCTTCGCCATGCCGACCGTGGCGACGGCGGAAGGGCTCCACGAGCGGCTGCAGCGCTACCTCGACCGCCTCTCACATGAGGGCGACGGCCATAGCCTTCGTAGAGTCCACTCCCAGTCCATCCTGTACGACTCGGGCTCCGTGCCGACCTCCGACAACCGAGACGCGGTGCGTTCGGCGGCCAACTGGATGTCGGGTACCCGCAAGGCGCTGCTCGCGCCGTTCGGCGTGGGCACAGTCGATCAGGTGCTGCTGGGAGCGCTGAAGGCGAAACACTCGCCGGTGAGGCTTCTCGCGACAGCCTGCGGAACATTGATCGTCGATGAGGCGCACGCCCTGGATCCGTACATGAGGAAGTTGTTGGAGCGCGCGGTCGAGTGGCTCGCTGCGCTCGGTGCGCCGGTGGTGATCCTGTCGGCGACGCTGCCGCCGAAACGTGTGGCCGAACTCGCCTCCGCTTACCGGGCGGGTGCTCGACGCGGCACCGAAGCGGGCGCCGGCCAGGCGGGCAGAGATCGTGTGCCCCCAGGAGACGCGGAGCCTCCCGGTGATGTCGGTTACCCGGGCTGGGTCGCATGGACTGCTGTTGACGGGTGGTCGAAGGCCGCCGTCTCGGCTCGGAGAAGCTGGATGCTGCGCATCGAGACCGAGGATGTTCCTGCGGCGGCGGCACTGGACCGCATGGCCGAGCGGGCTGTCGCGGCTGCGCTCCTCGGCGAGTGCGTGCTCGTGGTCTGTTCGACCGTGCGGGCCGCCTGTGCCACATACTGGGCGCTGCGGCGCTTGGACGAGACGCTCGTCCCACGAGAGAGCGTCGAGATCCTCCACTCCCGTATGCCTCACGGCGTGCGGCGTGACCGCTCCAAGAGGCTGCTCGAACTCGTCGGTCCAGCCAACAGGGACCGGCCCCGGCGGCTGATTCTCGTCGCCACGCAGGTCGTGGAGCAGTCGTTCGACGTCGACTTCGACACGCTCATCACGGAGCCTGCACCAGTCGCTGCGCTGCTACAGCGCGCGGGGCGCGTCCGTCGCTTTCGCCCGCCGCCCGTCGGAGAGGCAGTCGGCACGCACGTCGTATGGCCGACAGGCCAGGGCGGCGCGCCTCGCTTCGGTTCGCCCGTCTACCCGAAGGCGGAACTGATGGCCACGTGGGCCTGCCTCGCCAGCGGGGAGAGCACAAGAACTCTGGAGATCCAAGTGCCTGAGGATGTGCCGTATCTCGTCACGCGCGCCGATCCCGAGGACGCCTCGGGTTTCGACTTCGACGAGTCCGTCGCGGCCGAAGCAGAGGATGCGACCCTCGCCCAACTCGTGCGAGTGGACTGCGACAAGGCCGAGGGGCTCAAGTGGGCCATCCCGACCGCGACCCATGACAGCCCTCTCGTGGAACTGACCGGCGCCCTCGACAGCGACGACACCCACCCCGGAACGCGTCACAGAGCGGCTTCGGTCCTTGTCGTGCCCGCCGAGCCGAACGGCGAGTCGTGGGCGCTCGCCGGCGGCGAGTCTTTGGACCAAAACCCGCGCCTTTCCCCAGCCCCAGGACTGGTCGCAGCAGCCTTCGACGCAGCGATCCCCGTCTCGTATCCCAACGACTCATGGGTAAGCGCAATGCCCCGCCTCGGCGGCGGGTGGGACCGCACTCCGCTCGCTGGCGCGGTCGTCCTCGATGCATCGTGTGAGCGGTTCGAGGCGGGAGGGTACGCCCTGCGGCTCTGCGATGAGACGGGCCTGACGGTGGAGAAAGTCTCATGAGTGACACCTGTGGATTCAACCTGGTAGACGACGCCTGGATCCCCATCGGCGGGAGCGAGGTGTCACTGTCCGATGCGTTTACCGAGGCCCATGAACTGCCCGGATGGCCGGACGGCGAGCCCGGCTTCGCCGCGGTCCTGCTGCGACTGATGGCGGTCATCGCCTACCGGGTCACGGGACTCGATGACGAGACCCTGGACCGCGTCCAGTTCGCGGAGCGTCAGAAGCAACTGCTTGACGAGGGCCGCATGAGTCCCGACCGCGTGCGCTCATACCTCACGCAGCACCACGACAGGTTCTGGCTGCTCAATCCCCCTGCTGGCCTGCCACCCTTTGCACAGGATCCGAGCCTGGCCGCGGTTGATCCGCATCCCTTCTCCAAGGCCGTCCCCTCATGGGCGTCCGGCAACAATCCCGCCCTCGGCCCCCACGCCGACTGCGATGCCTCCCCCGCCGCGGTCGCGGCAAGGCAGCTCCTCATCCAGCGTTCCTACGCTGCTGGCGGACTGCCCCACAAGCATCCGCATCCTCTCCACGGAAAGGACGGTCAATTCGTAGCTGGGCCATTGCGCAACACGATGTCGCTGCATCCCGTCGGCAGGACGCTGGCGACTACGCTCGCCGGTCACCTTGTGCCGTTGCGGAGTGACGGCACCAGATTCGGCAAGCCCTTCTGGGAAACACCGCCACCAGCGAATCCCGTAGCGGCTCACACAGGTGTCCCGGGACTCCTGGACCAGATCGCCGGACGACACGACAAGACAATGCTGCTTGAGTCTGGCACAGGCAATGCCCCGCGCTTCGTCATAAGGGTTGGACCGGGTGTCGCAAGAGACGTGCTGCATAGGGATCCGTATCTGCTTGTGGACAGCGAATTCGCGCCGCGCAAGCCCAGGACGGGTCGAGCGTTCTGGCGGGAGGCCGAATCACTCCTCGCCCAAGACGATCAGGGCAAGCAAGAACTGTCCGCATACATCTTGGACTGGGCCCGCGAAGGGCCAGCAGCGGCGATCTACGATCCGTTCTCTTGGACGGCCGTCAGCCACAACTGCAACAAGGACAAGAACCTCGCCTGGGTCGCGTCCACGTCCCCGGATCTGCTCAACCTGTTCGAGCCAGTTGCGGCCCTCCGTGTCCGAGGCTTCTTGACACTGGCGTCAGAGGCAGAGGGGAAGATGATCAAGCAGATCGCGAAGGTAAGGCACGCTGCTGACCTGATGCCCTCCAAGGCCAAAAGCAAGCAGGCTGTATGCGCCCCGGCCCGAGCCGAATTCTGGCGGCGAGCGGAACGAGACTTCTGGGATACTGCTGCGGACCGTTTGCCGGTAGAGGTCTACACGGATCGGCTGCGGTCCCATGCGCTGGCCGGGTACGACACGGCTACGGCAACGCTTCTGCACGACCGACGCACCCATCGGTTTGTTGTGGAGAGTCGAAGGTGGATGGCGACCTGGAGACGGCGCGCATCCGACGCAACCGATGCACCGGAGGAGTAGACCCCATGGAGCCCGCTGAACGAACCGACCTGGCTGAGCCTTCGACACGAAGCACGTCAGGATCGCGCAACGAGCAGTTCGTCGCCTTTGTGCGAGGCGTCGCCGCCGACGCTGGCAACCGGGCGCGGTTGCGGCGGTCGCTGCGCGCCGATGGCACCATCAGCGACGATGCGTGGTGGCTGTTGGGTGCCTGGCTGCCCAAGGATCCCGACGAGGCCCTCATTCTGGCCCGCGTCGCGGCGTGGATCGCCGTGACCCATCCGGGGCGGCCCGAGCCGCACCGCACCGTCGCCGCCGAACTGGGCGACGCTGCCAACGGGATCACGCCCGATGTGGCGCGGCGCACCCTTGAGGGCGTGACCAGAGAAGGATCACCGACCCCGGCCCGGCTCAGCCATATCACACGATGTTTGGTGAGGTGCAAGGGCGAGCGCATCGACTGGGCTCAGATGATCTCCGACCTGCGAGGCCTCGTCAGGGGCGGCGACTGGGCTCACCGGGTCAGATCCAGGTGGTACAGCGCCTACTACGACGCCTCCTCGCCGAAGCGCACCGACGAGGCCAACGACGATCTCACCGAAAGGAATCAACCATGACTGCAACCCCCAACTTCCTCGATGTCCACATCCTGCACGCGGTGCCGTACAGCAACCTCAACCGGGACAATCTCGGCAGCCCGAAGCAGATGATCTACGGCGGAACGGCCAGGGCCCGGATCTCGTCGCAGTGCACCAAGCGGGCGGCTCGCTTGTGGCTGGAGGACAACGCCGACCTCGGCGAGGCGCTGCGCACCCGCCGGCTGCCGCAGTCGTTGCGCGAGGAACTGACAAAGTCCCATGGATTCGCGGACGAGGATGCATGCGAGGCCGTGGGGCAACTGTTCAAGTTGGCGGGCATCGAGGTTGCTGAGACGTCTGCGGGTGACCTCCAAGGCGACCAACTCACCTTCACCACTGCCGAGGCCGCGCGCCGTCTCGCCCACAGGGTGGCCGCGCACCGGGAGGCGATCCTGGACGAGAACTTCAAGCCAAAGAAGAGCGTCAAGGATGACCTGCTTGAGCCACTGCAGGCCAAGAACACCGTCATAGCGTTGTGCGGCAGGATGCTCGCCGAGTCCTCGGCAGGTGTGAACGTGGATGGTGCGCTCCAGGTCGCGCATGCCTTCACCACGCATAGCGCCGCGGTGGAACAGGACTACTTCACCGCGGTCGACGATGTGATTCAGGGCGACGACGAGGAGACCGGCGCGGGCCACATCAACGTCAACGAGTTCACGAGCGGCGTCTTCTACCGCCACGCCACGATCGGGCTGGACACCCTGCGAGAGTCCCTCGACGGCTCGGAGGCGACCGTCGCTGAGGCGGTGTCCGGCTTCCTCAGAGCGTTCACGCTCGCGGAGCCGACTGGCAAACAGAACGCAGCGAACGCCCACACCAGGCCGGCTCTGGTCGCCGCTGTGCTGCGCAGCGACCGGCCCGCCTCATTCGCCGCGGCGTTCGAGAATCCGGTCTCGGCCGCGCGCGGCGGCGGTCACATGACAGAGAGCATCGCCCGGCTCGCATCCCACGCCGCCGCAGAGACAGAGTTCTATGGGGATGCGGGGGAGACCGGAGCGTGGTGCGCCGTGGTGGCGTCGGTCGCGCCTGACGTCCCCCTCGGCAGCCTGGGCGCGATCTGCACATCTCTCAGCGACCTGATATCGGCCGTTGAGACGGCTTTCGAAGGCTCATCCTCGTGACTGATCGGGTGGTCATGCTGCTGGCGGCCCCGCTTCAATCGTGGGGAGGCCCCGCCCCGGGCATCTACGAGCGCCCGACTGAGACCATGCCGTCGCTGTCGGGTGTCGTCGGCATCATCGCCAACGCCCTCGGGCGTCGCCGCACCGAACCCATCGACGACATCGCGGCGGGGGCTGAACTCGCGGTGCGCGCCGACAGGCCTGGCAGGCTGCTGAGCGACTTCCATACCATCGGCACCCCTGGCCGCTACGCCTTGGCCTCCGACACCGGCAGGCAACTCAGAAATCCTGTGGTCACCGACCGCTCCTACTTGTCGGACGCGGCGTTCTTGGCCGTCTACACGCCTCCGCCGGAGGGGTTGTCGGCAACCGAAGTCCTCGGCGCGCTGGCGAACCCGGCGCGCCCGCTGTACCTGGGGCGCCGCAGCTGCCCGCCCGCAGAGCGTGTCGCCGTCACCACCACAGCAGGCAGTTGGACACCCGAGAAGATCCTCTCCACTGCCAAACTCCTTCGATGCCCGCCCGGTAAGGCCGCGCGGGCGTTGTCCGATGCCGACTTCTACGAGGCAGCCGACGACAACGGCGAGCCGTCGGTCACTGCACTGGTGGAAATGTCGGCGCCTGCGGGATCGGACCCCTTGCGGGCGTCGATCCGCAAGGACGCCCCCGAGACCTTCGACCCGAGGCGGCTCTACCATTTGGACAGGCGCATCGTGACCAAGACCGTGCGGTTCCCCGCCAGTGCCTGCGCTGGGCGCGGGCGAGAGGGCATCGAGGCTCTCTACAACTCGCTCGGGGCAGCGCCGTGACGCACCTCTCGCTGATGCGGCTCAACCCGGGGAATCGCCGCTGCCGCAAGGACATGGCCGACCCCCAAGACATGCACAGATCGCTCATGAGCATGTTCCCCCAAGCGCCGGACGGATCGGGTTCGCCGCGCCGGCACTTCGGGGTTCTGTGGAGGATCGAGCCCGCAGATTCGCCCACTGTGCTGATGCAGTCATCCCAAGCGCCCGATTTCCGCCAGCTACCGAGCGGCTACGCCTCCTGCCAGACCAAGCCCATCGATGACCACCTCGCCTCCCTTGAGGCCGGCCAGGCGCTCGCCTACAGGGTGGTGCTGAACCCCATCAGGATCAGTCGCCGCTCGGGCACCGAGAAGCGCACAGTGGTCCCCTCCAAGGAACGACCTGCATGGTGGGCCAATCTGGCACCGAAGGCGGGCCTCCGACTTCACGAGGCTCCCGTCCTCACCGGCTTACATGACAGATACCTGAGACGTCCGGGTGCCGGGTTCCCTCTCTACTCCGTACGGGTGGACGGCACCGCCGAGATCGCGGACCCCGAACTCTTGAGGGTTGCCGCTGCCGAAGGGATCGGACGAGCCAAGGCGTGGGGATGCGGACTGCTGACGGTTGCACGACTGCGGCGATGAGGCGGCTCTAGAGATGCCGAAGCTCCCCCAGCGCCTCAACCGCCCCACCCTGGTGATGTTGCCGCGAGTCAGCGACCAGCTCTCATTCGTCTACATCGACCGAGCCAGAGTCGAGCGCGACGACAATGGAGTCCACGCCATATTCAGGACTGAGCAGCGCGGGGTCGAGAGGGTCTATCTGCCCACCGCCTCCGCGGCCGCCCTGCTGCTTGGCCCGGGCACCTCGATTACCCAGCCCGCCGCGTCGCAGGTCCTCGCCGACGGCGCTGTGATCGTTCTATCGGGCGAGTCGGGCGCGCACTTCCATGGAGCGCTCACCCACAAGAATCTCACAACCCGATGGCTCCACCTTCAGGCTTCCCAATGGGCCGACCAGGACTCTCGGGCCGAGGTGGCCCGACGCCTCTACACGCTCAGGTTCGCTGACAAGGCTTTCGCCGAGGACAAGACGGTCGACCAGCTGCGAGGCATGGAGGGACACCGCGTCAAGACTGCCTACAGAACGATGTCGCAGCGGCACGGCATCCCGTTCCGGCGCGCCTACAACCCACAGAACTTCGATGACTCCGACCCAGTGAACCAGGCGCTTACCACCGCCAACCAGGTCCTCTACAGCACCGTCCACTCGGTGATCGCAGCACTCGGCGCCTCCCCGGCACTGGGCTTCATCCACACGGGCGGACAGCGGTCCTTCGTGTTCGACATCGCCGACCTGTACAAACTGGAGATCGCAGTCCCCGTGGCCTTCGCCAGTTCCAGTCGCCCCAACCCGGCGGGCGCTACCCGGGGAGCGATGCGAAAGAACTGGAGGATGCTCCGCCTGACCCGCCGCATCGTGTCAGACATGCAGCACGTTCTCGACCCCGCGGACCACAGTCCCGACGAGCGCCCCCCAGCCGATGACGACGGCGTCGTCCATCTCTGGTCGCCTGAGATGGGGGCCCTTGCCGCTGGCGTGAACTACGCCTCGCTGTCATGAGCGGCCATGCCACGATGATCCTGTCGGCAGTGCCGCCGAATATCCGCCACGCCCTCACGCGGTGGATGATTGAACCGGCAGCAGGAGTCTTCGTCGGCACCATGTCAGCCCGCATACGCGACGAACTGTGGGGCATCGTTGAGAACGAGACGCACGGCGGCTGGGCGCTGCTCATCTGCCCAGAAGACACCGAGCAAGGATTCGCCATCCGCACATGCGGCGACGATCGCAGGCACATCATCGACCTGGACGGACTCCAGTTGGTCGCGCTGCCTGCCGAGCATCTTGACAATCCATCAATACCGGGCATTCTGTCATCATCCTCCTAAACCAGCAGGTCACGGAGAGTGTTCCCCGCCCATGCGGGGGTGAGCCCAGCGCGAACTCCGCCCACAGGCCCTCGGTGGTGTGTTCCCCGCCCATGCGGGGGTGAGCCCTGGGGCACCGGCATCGAGCAGCAGGGGCTGCAGTGTTCCCCGCCCATGCGGGGGTGAGCCCGAGCGGAGTCGACTCTGGCGGGCCCCGCTGCGGTGTTCCCCGCCCATGCGGGGGTGAGCCCGCTTCGCTCGCTCGCCCAGACCGGCCGCACCTTGTGTTCCCCGCCCATGCGGGGGTGAGCCCTGGGCCGCACCAAGACCAGCAAGAACGAGCGAGTGTTCCCCGCCCATGCGGGGGTGAGCCGCGATTCGAGGTGCTGTGGCGGCCTCGGATGGGGTGTTCCCCGCCCATGCGGGGGTGAGCCCTGGCTGGAGTCCTGCTCGTAGTCGAGTAGGAGGTGTTCCCCGCCCATGCGGGGGTGAGCCCCGGTAGTAGCCCTCGCCGGGGTTGGTGGCAGCGTGTTCCCCGCCCATGCGGGGGTGAGCCGATCTCCCAGATGCCCATGACGTGAACGTCAGGGTGTTCCCCGCCCATGCGGGGGTGAGCCCGGCCCTCGTGCGATCTACTTCTGGGTCCTGGAGTGTTCCCCGCCCATGCGGGGGTGAGCCCGACGTGTTCGACATCGAGTGCACCATGCTCTAGTGTTCCCCGCCCATGCGGGGGTGAGCCCACGCTGCTGCGGGCTCGGCGCTGGTGGCTCCAGTGTTCCCCGCCCATGCGGGGGTGAGCCGTTGTGGGGTTCGTCCCGTTGCCTGTGTTGGTGGTGTTCCCCGCCCATGCGGGGGTGAGCCTCGATCCCCCTGGAGGAACCCCATGCCCGACTTGTGTTCCCCGCCCATGCGGGGGTGAGCCGGTCATGCCGTCCGTGTGGCGCGTCGCCACGTGGTGTTCCCCGCCCATGCGGGGGTGAGCCCCCTCAGCCTACCGGCCGCCTCCGGGGCCTCTGGGTGTTCCCCGCCCATGCGGGGGTGAGCCTGACACGGCCCGAATGACACGGCCCAGGGCACCGTGTTCCCCGCCCATGCGGGGGTGAGCCCATCGGCAGGCGGCTGTGACGGCGCTTGCGGCGGGTGTTCCCCGCCCATGCGGGGGTGAGCCCCGCAGGCTGCGGTTCACGGAGAGCAGATAGAGGTGTTCCCCGCCCATGCGGGGGTGAGCCCCGCTGGGCGCGGGCCGCGACGGTCAGTCGAGCGTGTTCCCCGCCCATGCGGGGGTGAGCCCGACGAGATCGCCGAGTCGCTGGGCTGCACGGTGTGTTCCCCGCCCATGCGGGGGTGAGCCCTCTCCAGACGACAAATCGCCCGCACCCTCGGCGGTGTTCCCCGCCCATGCGGGGGTGAGCCGTAATCCGCCATGACCATGCCGTCAGTGAACAGGTGTTCCCCGCCCATGCGGGGGTGAGCCTGACACGCTCGTATCGGGAGCGGTACGACGACGGTGTTCCCCGCCCATGCGGGGGTGAGCCTACGCCGCGGTGGCCGCCGCCGCGGACCCGGCAGTGTTCCCCGCCCATGCGGGGGTGAGCCCGCCTCACAGTCAGGCACGAGCAGCACCGTGCCGTGTTCCCCGCCCATGCGGGGGTGAGCCCGCGCTCTTGCCGGCGGCGGTGCGGCCGCCGACGGTGTTCCCCGCCCATGCGGGGGTGAGCCCGCCGATGTCCAGGCTGCACCGGCGGCGGCCGGGTGTTCCCCGCCCATGCGGGGGTGAGCCGATGACGGTGACGGTGGCGGTGGCACGTCCGGCGTGTTCCCCGCCCATGCGGGGGTGAGCCCCAGGCGCCGAGCTCCTCGGGGGCGTCCCACTCGGTGTTCCCCGCCCATGCGGGGGTGAGCCACGTGCATCCCATCTTGACTTGGCCGCTGTCGCTGTGTTCCCCGCCCATGCGGGGGTGAGCCCTCGGGCTTCGTCGCGTCGGGATCGTCGCCGCGGTGTTCCCCGCCCATGCGGGGGTGAGCCATGTTGAGCAGCGGCCGATCAAGACGCTTGAAGGTGTTCCCCGCCCATGCGGGGGTGAGCCCCCCAGTGGGTCAACGCGCGGAAGTGGGAGGAAGTGTTCCCCGCCCATGCGGGGGTGAGCCCAGCGCATTGGTCATGGGCCGCTGTCGCCTGATGGTGTTCCCCGCCCATGCGGGGGTGAGCCCTCGAGACTCGCGTCCGCAGGCCACGCGTGGCGGTGTTCCCCGCCCATGCGGGGGTGAGCCGGAGTTGCAGCTTCGCGACCGCTGCGCTCGGGGTGTTCCCCGCCCATGCGGGGGTGAGCCCGGGGCCGGTACCGGCCTCGACCGGCTCCAGCGGTGTTCCCCGCCCATGCGGGGGTGAGCCCTGGGCGGCGGTCAGCACCGCTAGGTGCGGGTCGTGTTCCCCGCCCATGCGGGGGTGAGCCCGCCAGCAAGTGCGCCGTCCGAGGACGCCACACGTGTTCCCCGCCCATGCGGGGGTGAGCCCCCCCACCGGAGCGGGGCGCCAGACAACTGGCCGTGTTCCCCGCCCATGCGGGGGTGAGCCCCAGTACATCCCCGTCGACGGGAACATGGACTCGTGTTCCCCGCCCATGCGGGGGTGAGCCCGACGGACGCCTCCTGGGCGAGGTCCGAATCGGAGTGTTCCCCGCCCATGCGGGGGTGAGCCGTGGAGGGTGCCGCGCTCGACGAGCCCGACGAGGTGTTCCCCGCCCATGCGGGGGTGAGCCCGGCAAGACGACGCTGCTGGGCCTGTTGGTGCTGTGTTCCCCGCCCATGCGGGGGTGAGCCTCGCAACAAGCGGCTGAAGCGAGAATCGGACCCGTGTTCCCCGCCCATGCGGGGGTGAGCCTGGTGATCTCGGGCAGTTCGGGGCGGGGCTCGTGTGTTCCCCGCCCATGCGGGGGTGAGCCTCTGCCGTTCTTCTCGGTGTGCTCCCCAGACGACGTGTTCCCCGCCCATGCGGGGGTGAGCCCCCGGACCCGGACCCGGAACCTTGGACGGGGCTGTGTTCCCCGCCCATGCGGGGGTGAGCCCGACGGCATCGGCATCTGCCTTCTCCACGATGGGTGTTCCCCGCCCATGCGGGGGTGAGCCCGCTGCGGCGACGACCCGGCGGAACGTCTCGGAGTGTTCCCCGCCCATGCGGGGGTGAGCCCAGCACGTCGCACTCATCCACGTCAACGTTGCCGTGTTCCCCGCCCATGCGGGGGTGAGCCGAGCCATGCGGCGATGCACGGCTGGCTGACCTGGTGTTCCCCGCCCATGCGGGGGTGAGCCCGTCGCGTCGCTGCGGTCGCCGTTGAGGCCGACGGTGTTCCCCGCCCATGCGGGGGTGAGCCCAACTCGCGCTGCTGACGACGCGACGCCAGCCGGTGTTCCCCGCCCATGCGGGGGTGAGCCCGGACCACAGCAGCATCCTGCCCAGCGTCGGCCGTGTTCCCCGCCCATGCGGGGGTGAGCCCGCCGCCGGCGCCGTCGGCCACGTCCACCGCCGGTGTTCCCCGCCCATGCGGGGGTGAGCCTGTGGCGGCGGTGTCGTGGGCTGTGGGGCGGGCGGTGTTCCCCGCCCATGCGGGGGTGAGCCCACGGCCGCTTCCGGGTTGACGAGATGGATCGCGTGTTCCCCGCCCATGCGGAGGTGAGCCCAGGGACTGGCTGCGCAAGTGCGCCCGGGAGCCGGTGTTCCCCGCCCATGCGGAGGTGAGCCCGCTCTGGCTGTGCAGACGTCGCACGGCATCGCGTGTTCCCCGCCCATGCGGAGGTGAGCCCTCTTCCCACTTCCGGGCGTTGACCCACTGAGGGTGTTCCCCGCCCATGCCGGGGTGAGCCCGAGGCTCTCGCCGTCGTCGCGGACTGGCTCGCGTGTTCCCCGCCCACGCAGGGGTGAGCCCGAGGCCGTCGGCCGGGCCGCGATGCCCCAGACGGTGTTCCCCGCCCATGCGGGGGTGAGCCACTCACGTCCGGCTACGCGCCCCTGTCGGCCAGGTGTTCCCCGCCCATGCGGGGGTGAGCCCTTCAGCACCTTGTCGTCGCGGGAGCCGGTGGAGTGTTCCCCGCCCATGCGGGGGTGAGCCCAGCGGCATATGCACCCGGTCGTGCTCACCGACGTGTTCCCCGCCCATGCGGGGGTGAGCCCAGCAACCGTCGACCACTCCGGCGGCGTGGGTGTGTTCCCCGCCCATGCGGGGGTGAGCCGGCCGGCCGACTTCTTCAGCGCGCGCTCCCTGAGTGTTCCCCGCCCATGCGGGGTGCGACAAGGCCGGTCAGGAGTCGGTTCGGGCCAGGTAGATCCACTGATCGAGGGTCA
>JAPPMA010000103.1 GCA_028819295.1 bacterium
CCCCCCCCCCCCCCCCCCCCCCCCCCCCCCCCCCCCCCCCCCCCCCCCACGACGGCGAACAGCGCCGCGGCGACAGCCAACGCTGCCAAGCGGTGCCGCCCGGCCATCAAGCCAACCAGGCCATCAGGCCGAGCGGAGCCGCTCTCGCAGGTGTTCCGGCACCGGTACCTGGACGAACTCGTCCTCGGGGCGGGGTACCTTGGCGGGACGGCCCCGACGGCGCTTGCTGGTCAGCACCTTGCCGTTGCGGAACAGCTGGCCGCCCCACACGCCCCACGGCTCACGGCGGGCGATGGCGCCCTCCAAGCACGGGGCCATCACCGGGCACTGGGCGCAGATGGCCTTGGCCTGGGAGATGTGCTGGAGCTCGTCGGAGAAGAAGATCTCCCCGAGCGAGGCGTCGTCGGTCCGGCACGAGGCGTCGGCACGCCACGGTGCGTTTTCAAAGAGGAGCGCCTCCATGTCTTTCTCCTTTCGGGGGTCTTCGGTTGGTGTGTTCCAATCGATGGTTTGGTTGTGGGCGGAAACTGAAAAGGCCGCCGGATTTTTCCGGCGGCCTCGGTGGATATTTGATCCTTGTAGGTGCTCTACGTGGATCCTCCCCGAGACCTTGTGCCGGCAGTCTTGTGGCCAAACACACACAGTGTGGGGTTGGCCGGCCAATAGCTCTGGTGAATCTGGGCCATGTCAGCCGTTGCTACGCACGCGGCGCGCCGTGACAGGCCGACTGCGAGATAGCTCGTGCTGAACATGACCACTACTCAACAGCCTATCGGCCGCTATGTCAATTCATTTGGCGATCAATCCGGGCTGAACCCAGCCCGCTCGCCGCTAGAGTCCAGGCAGAAGCTCGAAAGTCGCCAGTCCCTCGGGGTTGGCATCTTGGCGGGCTTCGCCGATCACCTTGAGATGCACGAGATGGGCGAACGTCTCGCTGGCCGCCATATCGCCCCAAGCCCGCTCGCTGAACAGCACCCTCATGTACTCCTCTACCGTGGCTCGGCCCAGGGTGTGGCTCGCATGCCGCAGCACATTCAGCCGCTCGTGGTGGTGGTCGCAGATGTCGTCGGCTCGGGCCCCGATGTCAGAGAACGGATGCCCGTGGGCCGGCAGGGCCATCGTGGCGCCCTCCAGCGTCTTCATGCGCTCGAGCGAGTTGAAGAACTCGGCGAGCGAGTCATCGGTGTCGCTGCGGCCGCCGATGTGGGGAGTGATGGTGGGCAGAACGTGATCACCGGAGAACACCGCGCCGTGCTCAGGGTCGAAGAGGCACAGGTGGTCGCCGGTGTGCCCAGGGGTGTGAAGCGCCACCCACTCCCGCCGGGCGAACCAAACCACCTGGCTGTCCACCACCTTTACCGTCGGCTTGGGCGTCTGGAACCAGCGGGCGTGGAAGTTGTCCCTGGCCCGGAACCGCTGTATGTATTCCCGGCTGGGCGGCGTGCGCTGGGTGCCCCACGGGGTGAGCTGCCGGAAGCTGTTCTCTATCCGCTCCAGCACCTCATCTTCGGACGCATTGCCCTCAGCATCGTGCGTTTCGGTTGTCTCGCTGCGATCCCAGATGGGGCGAAAGCTCTCGTGGGTCAAGATGTCGGCCCCCGACTCCTCCCGCAGCCGCTGAGCACCGCCGAAGTGGTCGAAGTGGGAGTGGGTGATGATGGCGGTGTGGACATCGCCCAGCTTGTAGCCGGCTCGGCCCAGCCGGTCGACCAGGGCATTCCAGGAGTCGGGGCCGGGCAGACCGGGATCCACCACCGCCACCCCCCGCTCGTCTTCCATCAGGTAGCAGTTCACATGGCCCAATCCCGGCAGGTTCACCGGCAACATGGTGCGAAGCACTCCGGGCACCACCTCGGTGATGTCGGTGGTGGCTTCCTCCTGCTCCTGCTTGCGGGGCCGCTCGGTCATCCACCTGCCTCCCCGGGGGCGGAGATGCCTGCGGTGGGGGGAACAGAGAGAAACGTGTCCCGGTAGTGGCGCAGCTCGTTGAGGCTCTCGCGGATGTCGTCGAGAGCCCGATGGCCCTTGGCCTTTTTGGGGGCGCCCCGATAGGCCGGGGGGTTCCATCGCCGGGCCAGTTCCTTCACGGTGGACACGTCGATGGAGCGGTAGTGAAGAAAGTTCTCCACCTCGGGGAGCTGGGCGGCCAAAAAGCGTCGGTCCACCCCGATGGAGTTGCCGCACAGCGGCACGGTTCGGGGTTTGGCGATGTGCTCTTTGAGGAAGGCCAGGGTTGTCTCGCCGGCGACCGCCAAGCTGAGCGCAGATGCCCTGATCTCATCCAGCAGCCCGCTTTTGGTGTGCATTTCCACCACCACGTCCTGCATCGATGTCAGCGCTTCTGGGGAGGCCGAAACCACCAGGTCAGGCCCTTCTGCCACCAGCTCAAGGTTGTCGTCGGTGATGAGGGTGGCGATTTCCACGATCACATCGCTGGCCGGGTCCAGCCCCGTCATCTCCAGGTCCATCCAAGCCAGCATGTCGAATTGACCCTAGAGCTTTGCGGTAAGAAAACCTGAGTCGGCGGGCAATCGGCTCGGAACGGGGAAGTGTCTGCTCAAGCCGGGTAGTGTCACCGCCGTGTTGGAAATCCCCGTTGTCCGAAGCCGTCCTGACCTGCCTTTTCCCCGCTATGCCACCGAAGGCGATGCCGGTGCCGATCTGGTGGCCAGCGAAGATGTGGAACTGCCCCCCGGTGGCGGCCGGGGGCTGGTGCCCACCGGCACCTACATTGCCATCCCCGAGGGGTATGCGGGGTTCGTCCAGCCCCGCAGCGGTCTGGCCCTGCGCCACGGGGTCACCTGTCTGAACACGCCGGGGCTGATCGACTCCGGCTATCGCGGGGAGTTGAAGGTGCTGCTAGTGAACACCGATCCGACCGAGCCGTTCCTTGTTCGCCGGGGCGACCGGGTTGCCCAGCTTGTGCTGCAAAAGGTGGAGCAGGCCGAGTTCGTAGAGGTGGAGGAACTGCCCCCGTCTTCTCGGGGATCGGGGGGATTCGGCTCTACTGGGGTCTAGCAGCTGACCTTGGCCGACTTCTGAAGCCACACTCGATGTTCGTCGGGGTCGAGTTTCCAGGAGTCCACAAGCGACCCGGCAGAAGTCTCAAATCGGTCGATTCTGGTGTGGGGGATTGGCTTGCCCGCCTGCTGCTCAAGCTGGGCTTCCACCATGACGATTCCCGCCTTGCTCTGGAAGTCGAACGACATGGTCCCGTCGGCTCGGTCTGGATCGAGAAGCAGCATCACAGCTTCCTTGATGACCAAGCTGAGGTTGGCGACGTCTTCGGGCGAGAAGCCCTGATGTCCGGCAGCATGGACGGCGGTTATCTCGGCCATGCGGCCATACCTTTGAGCCGCGGGCACCTCGACTCTCACGCCGCCGCTCACTGTCCTCAGCCGGGCATCTTTGCCGGACCCATGTCATGAGGGTACCAACAAGAACAGCGAAATATTGGATGGGGAGTGCAGCCATTATTCTGACTCGATGATTCGAGTCGGACTGATCGGCTGCGGCGCCATTGGCTCGGTGGTGGCCCGGGAACTGTCGGAGGGAGCGGTCGACGGGGTGGAGCTGACCGCGGTTCTCGACCCCGTTGTCGACCACCCCTTAAGGGTTCAAGAACGAGATTCGCTGCTGCGGCGATCAGATGTGGTGGTAGAGGCTGCCGGCCATGGGGCACTCCGGGAGCACGGCGCGGCGATCAGAGAAGCCGGTGCCGATCTGTTGGTGGTGAGCATCGGCGCCTTGGCCGATGAGGGGCTTGACGCCCGATTGCGCCGGGCCGAGGGCGGGCGCTTGTTCCTTTGCACCGGGGCCATCGGCGGTTTCGACATATTGCGGGCCGCCATGCTTTGCGGGCCGCTGGAGCAGGCGGCCATCACCAGCACCAAGCCCGCGGCGGCGCTCCGCCGCCCGTGGATGGATGAAGCAGTGCAGGATGCGCTGGCCCGCGGCGACGAGCCGGTCACGGTGTTCGACGGCCCGGCCCGAGAGGCGTGTGCCCTCTTCCCGGAATCGGCCAATGTTACTGCCACCCTGTCGCTGGCCACCGTCGGATTCGATCGGGTCCGGGTCAAGATGGTGGGTGATCAGGGGGCCGTCCGGGTGCGACACGTGGTGAGCGCTTCGGGGGCGGCGGGCGCCTATGAGCTGTCGTTCGAGAACGCTGCCTCTCCCGACAACCCTCGTACCAGCGCGGTCACCGCCTACTCGGTGCTGCGAGCCCTAACCGACATGCAACAGCGGCCGGTGTCTTTCCTATGAGTTCCGCCCGAACTCCTTGTCATGTTTGCGGCCACTCTGTAACGTGACCCATCAGATTTCAGTTGTCGCCAATCAGGCGGGCGGAGTGATAAGGGGCGGGCATGGTTGAGTTGCCAGACCAATTTGTATTCAACACCTTTGCGTTTTTGATATGGGGAGCGCTGGTGATGTGGATGTGCGCGGGCTTCACCATGTTGGAGTCGGGCGCCGTCCGCACCAAGAACGCCTCGATGATCTGCCTCAAGAACATCGGCATCTACTCCATAGCCGGTCTGGCCTATTTCATCATCGGTTACAACATCATGTACATCGACGTCGGCGACCTGATTGGCTCCTTTGAGTTCCTCTACGGGCCGTCGGGGGCCGAGAAAGCTCTACTCGATGGGGACATGGGTGCGGTCGGCGAAGTAGTGGACAACGGATACGCGGTGATGTCCGACTGGTTCTTCCAGATGGTCTTTGTGGCGACCGCCGCTTCAATCGTGTCGGGGGCCATCGCTGAGCGCATCAAGCTGTGGTCGTTTTTCGCCTTCACTCTCATCTTGACCGCATTCATCTACCCCATCGTGGGTTCTTGGACCTGGGGTGGTGGTTGGCTGGCCCAAGAGGGCTTCGAGGACTTCGCCGGCGCCACCATCGTCCACGGCACCGGTGGCTGGGCGGCGCTGGCCGGTGTGCTGGTGGTGGGCCCTCGCCTGGGCAAGTTCAAAAAGGACGGCAGCGTGAGATCGACCCCGCCCTCCAACGTGTTGGTGGTGACGTTGGGCGTGTTCATCTTATGGCTCGGCTGGTTCGGGTTCAACGGAGGCTCCCAGCTCGCCCTGGGCACCCCGACTGATGCAGTGGCGATGACCATTGTGCTGGTCAACACCAATCTGGCCGCCGCGGCTGGCGTGCTCGCCGCCTTGGCCGTATCCCGTTCAATTCTGGGCAGGATTGACCTGTTCGCCGGTCTGAACGGTGCAATTGCCGGACTTGTTGCCATCACCGCCGGTCCCACCATGGTGGACCACTGGTGGGCGATGGTCATTGGCGCCATCGGCGGCCTGCTCTGCACGCTGGGCATCAAGGTTTTGGAAATAGTCAAGATCGACGATGTGGTCGGTGCCATTCCCGCCCACCTCATTGCCGGTATTTGGGGCACCCTGGCGGTGACCATTGCCGCAGGGGGCCGATTCCACATTCAACTGCTGGGCATCGTCTCCATCGGCGCCTTCGTGTTCATCGTGTCTTTCCTGGTATGGAAAGTGCTGGACCTGTTGATGGGCTTGCGGGTGTCAGCCGAAGTCGAGCGCATGGGCCAAGACATCGGCGAGCTCGGGCTCGAAGCGTACCCCGAGTTTGTGCTGATGCCCGAGCCGAACGACTTGGACTAGTGGCAGGGCCCTGGGGAGTTGAACGAACTCCGGCGTCAGGTGCAGGGCCTGGCTGGGGCCACGGTGGGAAGGCGACCGGCCCGCATGGAGGTCACCGTGGCGCCGTCGGTCTCAAAGATCACCCGGTAGTTCACGTCGGACTCGTCAACCGGCACGTATTGGATGGAGTTGCCGCCGCCGTCGGCATAGGGGGAGACGACCAGCCGTTCGCCGAACAGCTCGTGGAGCTGAGCCTCGGTGCTGCCGACGCTGGCCCCCGACCGGGTGGTGATGGCCGAGTTGGTGATGTCCACCCGCTCGATGGAGCTGTTGAAGATCGTGACCACCACGCCCGAGGGCCCGTTGGCCGGGGCGAGCAGGTAGCAGCGGGGAGTGCCATCCTCTGGGCCCCCGGTCCACAGGGTGGGAAGCGCCTCGCTTGCCTCGTCGGGGGTCATGCCGAAGAACATCGACCCCAGTCCTGCGGTGGTGAGCTTGTCGGCACTGCTGAACGCCGGATTGCTGAAGTCGATGGGCGTGGGGGGCTCCAGCGGCTCGGCTGTGGGAATGGGAATCGGCGTGGGTTCTTCGACGGGAGCAGGAGTGGGCTCATCGATGGGGGCCGGTTCAGGATCATCGGCCTCCGGCTCTTCGACCTCGGGGCTGACGTCAACCGGTGCCGGTGTGGACGCTGGTGTTGGTTCTTCCGCGGCGGCAGTGGCTTCAGCGGGGGTCTCGTCCCCGGAGTCGTCGTCGTTCCCGCAGGCCGCGAAAAACAGAGCCGATATGGCGAACAAGGCAATCAAGCGTCGCATGGCCTCATCGTACTAGGCCGAGCCAGAAGTGTCTTGTAGGCCGCCTGGGACTCGAACCCAGCACCTTGAGATTAAAAGTCTCCTGCTCTACCTGATGAGCTAGCGGCCCAGCGCAACTGTACTGCCCCCGGCTCAGTGCTGCGGCCAGCTTTACGCCTCGAGGCAGGGGACATGATCGCCCTGATCCGGTGCTGCGTCCGGTAATATGCCCCGCGTTGGAATCCTGGGAATCCCTTCTGAGCGACGTCGAGAGCGAGTTGATCGATGTGGAGGCGGTGTTCGCCGACCTGGACGACCTCGATGCACTGCGCCATCGGGTTCAAGCTACCCAAGCCGATGGGAGCATTGATCAACGTCCCGTGCTCCAGCGCTGTGCAGAGCTGATTTCGCCTGTGTCCACCGAGTAGGCATTGTTCCCACCGATTGAGGTTCCCCCCTGGTGGCGCTAGTGGTGAAGTTGACGTTGCCTTGTGCTTGGTCGTGGGCGAGGCCGATGTTCCAGGCGAGGGCGAGGCCGAGCCGGTTTTCTGTGCCGATGGTGATGCAGCTGAGGCTGACCTCGAAGTCGACTGTCGCGTCACTGCGGCTGGCCTCAGGGCTGCTGATCGACAGCGTCGGGCGACCAGCGCAGGCGAGCGGCGCAGGCCGGTCGGGCTTGTCGGGCTCGTCTTGCTCGACACCGGGCTGTTCACCGCCCAGCGCAACCGGCCCGCCCATTTCGCCCGGGTGGGCGAAGCCACCGGGCGGCGCAGCATGACCTTCCAAGAGCTCAAGGACGTCATGACCGAGGTCCGGGGCGAGGAACCCGAGGTGGCCGACCTGGTGGAGCACGGCAACTTCGTGGTCGACTGCGTGGAGCAGCGCCGGTTCATCATCGGCCGCAACATCGAGGACACCGTCGCCCTGCTGCACCGCCGAGCCGAGGCCATCGGCCGCTGCGAAGTCCCCGACCACCACGACATGGGCTTATGAGGTTGCCGGCGTTTGGATGTCCACCCCTTGTCGTCTGAGTTCTGACCGCGGGGGATCGGCCTGACCCTGCCAGCGACGGGATGCGTTTTCGAGGGGGTGGACCCGCTCGCCGGCAATGAGCTGTCCGCTGCTCACCATCACCCACCGACCGCTCATGTTGGCGACCCGGCTGGCCGGGCAGCCGAGGTGTGCCTCCAGCGCATAGATGACTCCCCCGTGGGTGACCACCACCGCAGACCGATTGCCCGCCAATTCAGCAAGTCGGTTGAGGCCGGCCAGGATTCGGGCCAAGAAGACGTCGTCTGGCTCCCAGCCCGGAGGTCTTCGCCCGTCTTCGAGGAATCCGGGGAATCGGGCTTCGATCTGTTCTCGGGTAAGGCCGGAGAACTCCCGGACATCTCGCTCGATCAGCTCGGGAACCGGGATGGGAGCATCGCAGCCCATGGCCTCGGCGATGATCTCTGCGCTGGCCCGAGACCTTCGCAGAGTGGAGGCAGCCACCAAGTCGGTCGGCTCAAGCCGGGCTGCGGCCGCAGTCGCCTGTTGTCGTCCGAGTTCTGAAAGCGGGGGATCGGCCTGACCCTGCCAGCGATGGGCTGCGTTCCACACTGATTGGCCGTGGCGGAGGAGCAGGAGGCGAGCCACGGGCTCACGCTAATCCCCGCGGTGTTGCCGACGGTGGCAGTGGGCGAGGATTCCCATACAATTTCGGCTATGGCAACGTTGCGCTTGTTCGCGCACGTCAGGGAGGCGGCCGGCACCGGACGAGACGAGGTTCCCGGCGCCACCGTGGATCAGGTGCTGTCCACGGCCGTCGATCGCTATGGGGCGGTCTTTGCCGAACAGCTTCAGATTTGCCGGGTGTGGCTCAACGGGGAGCCGGTGTCGGGATCGGAGCCGGTGGCCGACGGCGACGAGGTGGCGGTGCTGCCCCCGGTGTCGGGGGGATAGCGGAGGGCGGTGCCTTGACCCAGAACGTAGCCATATTGTCGCTGCACACGTCGCCGCTATCACAGCCCGGGGTGGGCGACAGCGGAGGAATGAACGTCTATGTGCGGGAGATGGCCGCGGCCTTGGCCCACGCCGGCAGTGAGTGCCGGGTGTATGTGCGCCGGGCCCAGCAGGGGCTGGCCGATGAGGTCGCCGTCGAACCGGGTGTGACTGTGGTTCACGTCGATGCCGGCCCTGTGGATTTGGGCAAAGAGGATCTCCACGGCGTGGTCGATCAGTTCGCCCACGGAGTGCTGGCCGATCTGCGGCGACAGGGGCGTCCCGATGTCATCCATGCCAACTATTGGCTTTCGGGCGTTGCCGGCCATCGGGTGAAACACGCCGTGGAGGTGCCGATGGCCGTTACCTTCCACACCCTGGCCCGGGTCAAGGCAGCCACCGGCGACCCCGAGTCTGATCAGCGGGCCGAGGCCGAGGCCGAGGTGGTCGGCTGCGCCGACGTGATCATCGCATCCTGCGAGCCGGAGGCCCAGCAGCTTCAGACCTTCTACAACGCCCCGCCGGAGCGGATCGAGCTGGCCCCTCCAGGGGTTGAGCATGCGCTGTTCTCTCCCGGAGACCGGGAAGGTGCCCGTGCTGCCCTGGGATTGGGCGGAGGTCCGGTGGTGCTCTTTGTGGGGCGGATTCAGCCGTTGAAGCGGCCTCTCGTTGCGGTTGACGCTCTGGCAGGCCTGGCCCGCGACGACGCCCGCCTGTTGGTGGTGGGCGGGCCCAGCGGCACCGAGGGCGAAGCCGAGAGCCAGCGCCTCCAAGACCGCATTGGCGCCCAAGGCCTTGAGAGCCAGGTGACGTTGGTTCCCCCCCGTCCCCACCACTGGCTGTCCACCTACTACCGGGCTGCCGATGTGGTTCTGGTGCCCAGCCGCAGCGAGTCGTTCGGTCTGGTGGCCTTGGAGGCGGCGGCCAGCGGCACCCCGGTGGTGGCTGCTCCCGTGGGCGGCTTGCGCTCGATTGTGGACCATGGCCGAACCGGGTTCCTGGTGGACGATGCCGCGGCCGAGGCGTTTGCGGCCCACGCGGCCGCCCTCATCGACAACCCGCTGCTCGCCGCCGAGACGGCCATGAATGCGGCCGAGCGGGCTCGTTTGTATTCGTGGGCCGCCATGGCCCGCTCTTTGCGAGCCGCATATCGAAAGGTCCAGTCTCGAGTGCCTGTCGATTGCGCATGACCCTCCCGATTCACCACGGCTCTTTCGGTCGCCCATGACACCGGCGGCGCGCCGCAGTGGGGATTCGCCGCTGTCGGTAGAAGAACTGGGTGCCTTGGAGTCGGACATCGACGCATGGCTGGACGATCAACTCCGCACCAACCCCACCGTGTTGACGGTGGACCGGGGTGAGCCCGGCCAGCGCCGTTGGTATGTGCGGATGGTGGGGGAGGAGAAGTCGGTGTCCACCGTCTGGTTCACCCTGGGCCAGCGTCTCTTGCACTGCGAGTGCCATTTCATGCCCGCACCGGAGGAGAACGAGGGGCGGCTGTACGAATACCTGCTGCGCCGAAACCGCGAGCTGGCCGGGCTTCGGTTCGCTATCGGCATCGAAGACGCCGTGTTCTTGGTTGCCGAGTTGCCGGCCCACGCGGTGACAGAGGCTGAGGTTGACCGCCTCTTGGGGTCGTTTTACACCTATGTGGAGCGGTGGTTCCGGGCGTGCATGCGAATCGGGTACGAGACTCGATTCGCAGACTAATATATTTCAGTATTTTTCCATTGATTTACATATAAATAAGAAGTAGTGTCTTCTTCGTGCTGCTGCTGGCCGGTGAGCGGGATCGGGGAAGGCCTCCCACCGGCCAGCAGCTTTGCCCATTGCAGAAGCCGTCCTCCTGCCCTGGCAGTCTGCTATAGCTGTGACGTGGCGCTTCGACTGCAACTGATTGGTGGGGGCCGCATGGGCGAGGCCCTGCTGGGCGGTCTGCTGGGCGGTGGGTGGGCCCAGCCTGGCGAGCTGGCCGTCGTGGAGAAGATCTCAGATCGGCGAGCCGACCTGGCCAACCGCTTCCCCGGCATCGCGGTGGTCGAGCATCCCGCAGAACGGGCTGATGCCGTGCTGGCGGTCAAGCCCGACGATGCCGCCGCTGCTGGCGCCCGTCTCCGTGAGGCGGGGGTTGACCGGGTGCTCAGCATCGCGGCCGGCATCACCACCACGGCTCTCCAAGCTGTGCTGGAAGACGGTGCTCGGGTCATCAGAGCCATGCCCAACACGCCGGCGTTGGTGGGCGCGGGCGCGGCGGCTGTCGCCCCGGGCAGTCATGCCACCGATGAGGATCTGGTTTGGGCCACCAGCATTCTCGAGGCGGTGGGCACGGTGGTGGTGTGTGATGAGATGATGCTGGATGCGGTCACCGGGCTGTCGGGCTCGGGACCGGCCTATGTGTTCTGGCTGGCGGAGACCTTGATGGCGGCCGGAGTGGAGGTGGGCCTGTCCCCCGATGTGGCCGACGCCCTCACTCGCCAGACCATTTTGGGGGCGGCCCGACTGCTGAAGGAGTCAGGCGAGCCTCCCGCCGACCTGCGGGCCGCAGTGACCTCTCCGGGCGGGACCACCGCGCGGGGCATCGCCGAGTTGGAGGCTCGCGGCGCTGCTGACGCATTCGCAGCCGCGGTGCGCGCCGCCACCGAACGGAGTCGTGAACTCGGGAAACACTGATCTTTTCCCTACTTGCCAAGCGGGGTGGACCTTTGTAGCCGGTGCCGCGTAAGGTGATCAGCGCACAGCGGAGTGAGGGGTGTGTTGGCATGGCCAAGCCAGAAGGGCGGGAAAGACTCATGACCGTGGCAGAGGTTGCTGCTCTGATGAGAGTCTCAACGATGACGGTCTATCGACTGATCAAGGCTCATGATCTTCCCGCGGTGAGGATCGGCAAGTCGTACCGGCTGCGCGAGGGCGACGTGGACGGCTACTTGGCCAGTCGCTATACCCAGGCAGGCTGACACTGCTTCAAGTTTTGCCCGCGGCATTGTCGAGTTGATGACGCTGCGCTACGACACCATCTCGTTCCTCTCTGACTACGGGTTGCGCGACGAATTCGTCGGGGTGGTGAAGTCGGTGATTCGCTCAATTTCTCCGGCGGCGGCGGTGGTGGACATCACCCACGACATCGCCCCCCACGACGTGAGGGCCGGAGGCTTGGCCCTGGCTCGCAGCGCCCAGTACCTGGTGCCCGGCGTCGTGCTGGCCGTTGTCGACCCCGGCGTGGGCGGCACTCGGCGAGCGGTGGCGGTGGAGGTGGGCGAGGGCACCTCGGTGCTGGTCGGCCCCGACAACGGACTGCTGGCCCCGGCCGTGGCCATGGTGGGAGGCGCCTCTCGTGCGGTGGAGCTCACCGCCGAGCGCTATCACCTTGAATCTCCCGGACCTACTTTTGCCGGACGGGATGTGTTCGCCCCCGTCGCCGCCCACCTGTGCTTGGGCGCCGGTCTCGAAGACGTGGGGGTGCCGATCCCGGTGCATTCCCTGGTGCCCGGGGTGGTGCCGGTAAGCCGGACCGACGGCGATCAAATCCACGCCGAGGTGCTGTGGATAGACCGGTTCGGCAACTTGCAGCTCAATCTGGATCCCACCGAGCTGGCGCCGCTGGGGGATGCCCTCCGGCTCACTGCCGGCGACATCGGCCGCAACGCTGTTCGGGTCAGCAGCTACAGCAGCCTGGAGAGTGGGGAATTGGGGGTGCTGGTAGACTCGTACGGCTTGGTGGCCATCGCTGTCAACCGGGGGTCAGCGGCAATGGAGTTGAACTGCGTAGAGGGAGACTCCATCACCGTTGAGCCCGGTGGGGCTGCTCCGGCCACCCCGGTACAGGTGCAACCCAAACGATCGGACGAACTGGCATGAGACCTGGAACAACCATCGCCATCGCCATTTTGTTGTCGGCCATTCTCATCGCGGCGGTCATTCAGCTTTTCGTGCTGGCCCGTTAGACCCGTTAGCGGAGCGCGGCCATGCCCATCGACGAAGTGCTCTATCCGGTGAACCTCCGGGTTCGCGGCCACCGCTGCTTGGTGGTGGGCGGGGGACAGGTGGCTCTGGCCAAGGCCGACGGGCTGCTGGAAGCCGGGGCGCTGGTGGATGTGATCGCCCCGGAGTTGGTTTCCGAATTGGAGGCCCGTTCCGGCGTTACCGTGCATCGCCGGGCCTACCGGTCTGGCGATGTCGAGGGCTACCGGCTGGTGGTGGCGGCCACGGGCCGAGCCGAAGTGGATGCCGAGGTCTACCGCGACGGTGAGGCGGCCGGGGTGTGGGTGAACAGCGCCGACGACCCCGACAACTGCTCGTACACACTGCCCGGCAAACTACGGCGAGGGCCGCTGATGATCACCTGTTCCACTGGTGGCCACAGTCCGGCCTTGTCACGCTGGCTCCGCCTGCGCTTGGAAGCAGAGATCGGCCCCGAATACGAGACCCTGTTGTGCCTGCTCAGCGAGGCGCGAGAACGGATTCGGGCTGTGGGGATGCACACCGAGGACCGGGCTTGGCAAGATGTGCTGGATTCGGGGATGCTGGAGTTGATC
>JAPPMA010000040.1 GCA_028819295.1 bacterium
CGGGCTCGGGGTCGGCGGGCTCGGGGTCGGCGGGCTCGGGGTCGGCGGGCTCGGGCTCCTCCACTTCGGGCTCGGGGTCGGCGGGCTCGGGCTCCTCGACTTTGGGCTCGGGGTCGGGCGGGGTCGGTAACGGTGTTGGGCCTATGGCGTTCACCGCACGAACCTGGAACCGGTAGGTGACGCCGTTGGTCAAGCCGGTCACTATGTGGCTGGTGGTGATGGCGCTGGAGCCGACCATGATGGTCCACGGGCCATAGGAGCCGTTGCCGGTTCTTTGGCGGATCTCGTAGTACAAGATGGGCGAGCCGCCGTCGGAGCCGGGAATCCATGTGAGCGTGGCCTGGGAGTTGCCCGGAGCAGCCACCAACTCGGAAACCGGGTAGGGGGTGGTGGCCGGCACGGCGGGCAGCGACACCGCGGCGGCCACGGCGCCGTTGCCCTCAAGGTTGACGGCCCGCAGATGGAATCGATAGGCGGTGCCGTTGGTCAAACCGGTGACGGTGTAGCCGGTGGTGTGGCGATTGCTGTCCGGAACGGGGTACCACACGTTTACAGGCACGCCGTTTTCGTCATAGGTGTACTCGTAGCGGATGATCGTGCTGCCGCCGTCGTCGCCCGGGGTCCAAGCCAGCGTGATCTGGGCGTTGCCGGGAGTGGCGGTCACATCTACGGGTTCGGCGGGCACACTCGGCTGGGCGCCGGCGGTGGAAAGCGGGGCCAGCAGCGCCAAAATGCCCAGCGCAGCCACCGCGACCATCGTCCGGGCGCCGAATACGGAGAAGTAACCCATAGCCATCTGCTTGTTGGACTCAAATGCTGCGCCGGTACCTGCCGGCGCATGCCATCGTAGCCCCCTATGGGAAGCAATCAGAACAACGCCGGGCGAGCTGTAAAGCTGCGAGTGGATAGGCAAGCCGATGCCTTGCACCTACGCCTTGACGACTCCGCCATCGTCGAGTCGGTTGAAGTCGTGCCGGGAGTTGTGTTGGACTTCAACGAAGCCGAGGAGGTCGTTGCGTGGAGTTGCTCCGACTCTCGGCGCGCTCGCCGGAACTCAACCTCTCGGCTTTGCAGTTCGAGACTGTATAGGTGGCCGCCCATACCGTCCCCGGCGACGCCTAGTGGTGTAAGTCGTCACCCTGGTCCGTAGGATGGAGATGCCGCTGGCTTCGTAGAGGCACCCTGTCCAACCCGGCGGGAAGGGCCAGCCAGGGTAGAGGAAGGAGCAGATATGCCGGAGAGTCGGACTATGAGTACTGTGCATGACGCGGCTGCATACATCTTGTCCAAGCATGGCAGGATGAGCACGATGACGCAGCATTCGTCTCAGATATTGAGTGGGACTGAACCCACTTGGGCAAACGATCAAAGCCGAAGACGAACGCGCTCGCCAGCAGACCCAGAAAGGCTGCAACAAACCTGGGCAAAGAGCCAGACGAGGGGTACCCATCATTTTCGCTCCGCTACCTAGACAAAAATGGCCCTTGGGCATGGATCGTGGTCTCTGACCAAGACAAGCTCCGGATATTGGATTTCGTGGCGAACATGAGTTTGTTGACATGGGGGGAGATATCCCACCACAGGCAAGACGGGGGCCGGAAGCACCACTACCAAAGCAGAGCAGCGGTGTGAGCGGCCCCGAGCGGATACAGAAGGTGCTGGCTCGGGCGGGGGTGGCCAGCCGGCGGGCGGTGGAGGAGATGGTGGCCGAGGGCCGCGTCACGGTGAACGGGCGCCCGGCCCGGCTGGGCCAGCGGATCGATCCCGACCACGATGCGGTGGCGGTGGACGGGGCTCCGGTGGGGCTGCGGGCCGATCTGGTGTACTACCTGTTGAACAAGCCGCCCGGGGTGGTGTGTACCGCCGATGACCCCCAGGGACGGCCCACGGTGGTGGAGATGGTGCCCGACGAGCCCCGGGTTTTCCCGGTGGGGCGCCTCGACGCCGACAGCGAGGGGCTGCTGGTGCTGACCAACGACGGCGAGCTGGCCCACCGGCTCGCCCACCCCTCGTTCGGGGTGGAAAAGGAGTACCTGGCCCTGGTGGAGGGCCGCCCCGGCCGGGGCGCCCTGCGGCAGTTGCGCGAGGGGGTGGAGCTGGACGACGGCCCGGCTCGGGCAACGGCGGTGTCGCTGCCGGAGCCGTCGGCGGTGCGCATCGTGGTACACGAGGGCCGCAACCGCCTGGTGCGGCGGATGTGCGAAGCGGTGGGGCACCCGGTGCTGCGCCTGGTGCGAACCCGTATCGGCCCGCTGGCCAACCGCACGCTGCCGCCCGGCCGGTGGCGGGAGCTGTCCCAAAGCGAGGTGAGGCAACTGGAGCGCAGCGCCAGCCCGCCGGAATCAAGGTGCGGGGGCGGCAGCGGAGACGAACTTGAATCAGAGTAGTGAGCGGCAGCGGCGGGGGTCGGTAGAATCCGGGGGGTGAGCAGCGCCGTGCGCGCTCTGCGGGGCGCCACCACCATCGACGTGGACAGCGTCGAGCAGATCGAGGAGCGGATGATCGCCCTGCTGGCCGAGCTGTTCGACCGCAACGACATCGCCCACGACGACCTGATCAGCATCATCTTCACCGCCACCTCCGACATCAACTCGGAGTTCCCCGCGGCCGCGGCCCGGAGATTCGGCCTCGGCGACGTGCCGCTGCTGTGCGCCCAGGAGCTTGACATACACGGCGGCACGCCGCTTTGCCTTCGCGTGCTGATCCATCTGACCACACAGCGGAGGCGCGGCGAGTTGCACCACATCTACCTGGAAGGCGCAAAAGGCCTGCGCGACGACCTTCCCGAGTGATGATGGGCAAGCGGGCCGCCGTTGTGGGCACCGGCCTGATCGGCGGCTCCATCGGCCTGGCCCTGCGGGAGCGGGGCTGGTGGGTGGTGGGCGCCGACGAAGACGAGGCGGCGGCCACCGAGGCCTTGAGCCGGGGCGCGTTGAACGAGGTGGGGCCGCCCGCCGATGCCGACATCGTGTTCGTGGCCACCCCGGTGGGGTCGGCGGCGGCTGAGGCCCGCCGGGCGCTGGACGCGGGCGCGGAACTGGTGACCGACGTGGGCAGCGTGAAGGCCCCCATTGTGGCCGCGGTGGCCGACCCCCGCTTTGTGGGCGGCCACCCCATGGCGGGCAGCGAGCAGGAAGGGGTGGCCGGGGCCCGGGCCGACCTGTTCCAGGGCGCGGTGTGGGTGCTCACCCCCACCGACGAGACCGACGACGACTCCCTGGTGCAGGTTCGCGCGGCGGTGGCCTCGCTGGGGGCCGACGTGGTGTCGCTGGCCCCCGAGCGCCATGACGCGCTGGTGGCGGTGGTGTCGCATGTGCCCCACCTCACCGCGGCCACCCTCATGGCGCTGGCCGACGAGCGATCCGAGGAGCACCGGGCCATGCTCCGACTGGCCGCGGGCGGGTTCCGGGACATGACCCGCATCGCCTCGGGCCACCCCGGCATCTGGCCGGACATCTGCCAGGACAACGCCGAGGCCATTTGCTCGGTGCTCGACCGGTTCATCGCGGCGCTGGGCGATGTGCGGGCGCTGGTGGCCAACGGCGACCGCCGCGCGCTGCTGGAGCTGCTGGAGCGGGCTCGAAGCGCCAGGTCCCACCTGCCCTACGGCCTGGACCGGGAGGTGTCGCTAGCGGAGGTTCGAGTGCCGGTGTTCGACCGTCCCGGCGAGCTGGCCCGCATCACCAGCTTGACCACCGACATCGGGGTGAACATCTACGACCTGGAGATCGCCCACTCGGTGGAGGGAGGCCAGGGCGTGGCAATCTTGGTGGTGGACGACAAGGCGCTGGGCGGCCTGCTGGAGGCCCTGGGATCGCAGGGCTACACGCCGTCTTCGAGGCCTCTGTCGTGACCACGAGGACATTCAGCGGGCCGATCCCATTCCAAGGAATAGTGCGGGTGCCGGGCGACAAGTCGATCTCCCACCGGGCGCTGATGATCGCTGCACTGGGCGAGCAGCCATGCACCATAAAGGGCCTCTCCAATGGCGATGATGTCGTCCGCACACGACAGGCCGTGGAGTCGCTGGGCGCGCAAGTGGAAATTGCCGAATCTGGCGAGGTGACCGTCACCGGGGGAGTGAGCGGCACCCGGAGCCCCATCGACTTGGGGAACTCGGGCACCGGCATCCGGCTGATGGCCGGGCTGGTGGCCAGCTTCGACTTCACCACCACGCTGGACGGGGATGCCTCAATCCGCCAGCGGCCCATGGACCGGATCATCGCCCCGCTGTCCGAGATGGGAGCGTCGATCACCGGCAGCGGTGACAGCGGCTCGTTAGCGCCCCTGACCATCGAGGGCCGCCCGCTGCGGGGCATCGAGTACATCTTGCCGGTGGCTTCGGCCCAGGTCAAGGGCGCGGTGCTGCTCGCCGCGCTGAGGGCCGAGGGGCCGACCACGGTTCACGAGACGGTTCCCACCCGAGCCCACACCGAGGAGATGCTGGCTGCCGCCGGAGTGTCGCTGGAGCGCGGGGACCGCTCGGTCACCGTGTGGCCTGGCAAGGTGGACCCCCCCGATATCGACGTGCCCGGCGATCCGTCGCAAGCTGCATTCTGGTTGGTAGGGGCGTGCTTGGCTCCTAGTAGCAGACTCGTTGTGCAAAACGTCTACCTCGGCCCGGCCCGGGGAGGTTTCGTCGAGATATTGCAGCGCATGGGCGCCGAAATGATCGTTGACCCGGAATCAGGCAACATCGAGGCTCGTTCCAGTGAGCTCAAGGGAGCACGGGTGGCCTCCCACGAGCTGCCGGGCTGCATAGACGAGGTGCCCATTCTGGCCGTGGCAGCGGCGGCCGCCGAGGGGACCACCGTGTTCGAGGGGATCGGCGAGCTGCGGATCAAAGAAACCGACCGAGTTGCCGCCATCGCCGAGATGCTCGTCGTCTTAGGCGCAAGATGCCAGATCGACGGCGACACGCTGGAGATCACCGGAGTCGGTCGCGCCGAGGCTTTGGGCAGCGGTACTGTGGATTCCCGTGGAGACCACCGGATGGCCATGGCCGCGGCCATCGCCGGATCAGTGGGCGGTGGCTCGATGACGGTCGAGGGCTTCGAGGCCACCCACACCAGCTATCCGAGCTTTGCCCGCGACCTGGACGCCAGCAGGGGATGGACGCCGTGAGCGATTCTTCTGAGCCGATGGGAGAGGGTGTGCGAGTGATCGCTATCGACGGCCCGGCCGGATCGGGAAAGTCCACCGTGGCCCGGAGGCTGGCCGAGCGGCTCGGCCTGGAGTATTTGGACACCGGCGCCATGTACCGATCCGTGGCCTTCGCGGCAATGGCCCGTGAAATCGACTTGGCCGATGCCGACACCATCGTCGAGGTGGCCCGAACCAGCGATATCCGCATCGACGACACGGTGGTGGTTGTGGACGGGGTGGACGCCACCACCCAGATCCGAGGCCCGGAGGTGACCCGGTCGGTGAGCACGGTGGCGGCCATCTCGGGGGTGCGGGAGGTGCTGCGAGTGCGCCAGCGGGCGTGGGCGACCGAGCGGGGCGGCGGTGTGCTGGAGGGCCGGGACATCGGCACGGTGGTGTTCCCCGATGCCGAGCTGAAGGTGTATCTGAGCGCCTCGGCCGAGGTGAGGGCCGAGCGCCGGGCGGGCGAGGTGAGCGCGCTCGACTACGAGACGGTGGCCGCCGACCTGGCGGCCCGGGACGCGGCCGACTCCACCCGCCAGCACGACCCATTGGCCCAGGCCCCCGACGCGGTACACATCGACACCACCAGCCTCACCGTCGACCAGGTGGTAGACGATCTGATCGCCCGACTGGGATGAGCCAGGTCGAGCCCCACCCCGAGGAACTGGAGGCCAAGTGAGCCCCCCCGAACTCCGCCCCGAGGATCTGGAGGCCAAGGGGCGCATTGTCGGGGTCGTGTTCCACTTTTTTGTGCAGCGGCTGGCCCGAGCGGTGTTCTGGGCTTATTTCCGGTGCTGCGCCCGAGGCCGGCGCAACCTGCCCCGCACCGGCGGAGTGATCATCGCCCCCACCCACCGGTCCAACCTGGACACCCCTATGATCGGGGCGTCAGCCGGGCGCCCGCTGCGCTACTTCGCCAAGAGCGGCCTGTTCCGGGGGCCGATCACCACCTGGATGATGGTGGCCATGGGCGCATTCCCCGTCCGGCGCGAGATCATCGACCGCAGCGCCCTGAAGGCGGCACTGGCCGTGCTGGAGGCCGGGCAGCCGCTGGTGGTGTTCCCCGAGGGGGAGCGCAAATCGGGCGCCCGCATCCACCCGCTGCTGGACGGGGTGGCCTGGCTGGCGGCCAAAGCCCAGGTGCCGGTGGTGCCGGTGGCCATCGGGGGCACCGAGCGGGCCATGGGCATCGGCGTGCGGATGCCCCGGCCCCGCACGGTGCGGTTCGTGTGGGGCGAGCCGCTGGCCCCGCCCACCGCAGACGGCCGGGGCCGGGTGAGCCGGGATGCACTGACCCGATACTCCGACGAGCTGCGGGAGGTGCTCCAAGACATGTTCGACGGGGTCCAACGGGAGCTGGGCATCCCCGTCTGGGATCGTCGGGACCCGGACTAGTGGTGTGTCTTGGGTTTAGCGGCCGGCGATGAGCACGTCGAGGACGTCGCTGGCCGCCACCTTGCGGTCGACCATCGGGATGGGCGAGGGGGGGCCTCCCAGGCTGAAGGAGGCCAGCGACCCGGAGGCCTCGATCAGGTCGCGGAGGTTGCGGGGCGGGGGGAAGTACTCGTCCTCATCGGTGATCGGCACCTCCTCGATGCCCCCAGTGGGGGCGAGGCGGTCGAGAACCTCGTTGATGAGCTCTTCGGGGGCCGAGGCGCCAGCGGTGAGCCCCACGATGCCGGTGATGTCGTCGGGCAGTTCCGAGGCCCGGTTCACCCGGTGGACGCTCTCGCAGCCCAACTCCCGGGCCAGCTTCTCCAACGCCATGGTGTTCGAGGAGTTGGCCGAGCCCACGATGACAACAGTGCCGCATCGCTCGACGATGGCGGTCAGCGCGGCCTGGCGGTTGGTGGTGGCGAAGCACAGGTCGCTGCGCCCCGGCGTCCACATGTCGGGAAACCGTTGGCGGGCCGCATCCAGCACCCCCTCCCAATCGCGATGCGACAGGGTTGTCTGGGCCAAAAGGGCCACCGGCTCGGTGAAACTGGGCAGGGCGTCCACATCGCCGGTGCTCTCCACCGGGTGGATGGCCTCGGGGGCCACGGCCATGGTGCCCACCGCCTCCTCGTGGTCTTCGTGGCCCACATAAACGATGCGGTAGCCCTTGTTGGCCCGCACCTTCACCTCGTGGTGTACCTTGGTGACCAGGGGGCACACGGCGTCGACCATGTAGCTGCCCCGGTTGGTGGCCGCCTCCACCACTTCGGGGGCCGAGCCGTGGGCCGACAGCATGATCGGATGGCCGGGGGGAACCTCGGAGATGTCGTCGACGAACACCACGCCGAGCTGCTCGAAGCGGCGCACCACCAGCTTGTTGTGGACGATCTCGTGGTAGCAGTACACCGGTCCGTCGAAGGTGCGCACCAGCCAGGCCAGCGCCTTGATGGCCATCTCCACCCCGGCGCAGAACCCCCGGGGAGCGGCCAGAATCACCTTCTCGACGTCCACGGGGTCAATTTAGCGGTCGGCGGCGGCAATGCGGGCCTCGTATCATTCCAACCATGTCCGTGCCTCGGATCACCGCGGTGGCCGACGGGTCGGCGGCTCAGCGGTTCGGCCTGCGGGCGGGCGACGAGCTGCTGGCCGTGAACGGCTGCGCCCCCAAAGACGTGATCGAGTACCAGATGCTGGTGGACGAGCCGGAGCTGAGCCTGGACGTGCGGCGCGACGGGATGGTGCTGGAGTTGGAGGTACACAAGCAGGCCGGAGCGCCGCTGGGCGCCCAGGTGGACTCGGCGCTGTTCGACCGGGTTCGCACCTGCGACAACCACTGCGAGTTCTGCTTCATCTACCAGCTTCCACCGGGGCTGCGGCCCAGCCTCTACATGAAGGACGACGACTACCGCCTCTCGTTCCTGTACGGCAACTTCACCACGCTCACCCGCTTCACCGAGGCCGATTTGGAGCGGGTGGTGGCCGAGCGGCTGTCGCCGCTGAACGTGAGCATCCACGCCACCGACCCCGATGTGCGGGCCGCCATGCTGCGCAATCGCCGGGGGGCCACCAGCCTGCGCTGGCTGCGAGCCCTGCTCGACCACGGCATCGAGGTCCACGGGCAGGTGGTGGTGTGCCCCGGGGTGAACGACGGCGACGTGCTGGAGGACACCCTGGCCGGGGTGGCCGACGAGTACCCCGAGCTGGCCAGCGTGTGCGTGGTGCCGCTGGGGGTGTCGCGCCACACCTCCGAGCCCCGGCTGCGGCCCCACACCACCGCCGAGGCGGCGGCGGTGGTGGAGGCGGTACACGAGTGGCAGCAGATCAACCGGCGAATCCTGGGCCGCCGCCTGGTGTTCGCCGCCGACGAGTACTACCTGCTGGGCGGGATCGACTTCCCCGGTCCCGAGGCCTACGAGGGGTTCAACATGCACGAGGACGGGGTGGGCATGGCGGCCACGCTGAAGATGGAGTTCTTGGGCCAGGCCGACGATGTTGTCGGCACCCGCCCCGGCTTCTTCGCCTGGGTGGACGGCGCTCCGGCCTCCGGCTACCGGGCGCCGCGCACCGATGGATCGACTGGTTCTACGCCGATTGGGCTTCGGCCCCGCAAGGGGGCGCCGGTGGGGGTGGTGACGGGGGAGTACGGGGCCGCGGTGCTGGCCCCGCTGGTGGCATCGCTGGGCCGCGGCGATGTGCGGGTGGTGGCGGTGGAGAACCGGTTTTTCGGCGGCACCACCGCGGTGGCCGGGCTGTTGGTGGGAACCGACATCGCCCGCACGCTGGCCGGGGAGCCCGAGGGCCACCGCTACCTGCTGCCCGACGTGTGCCTGTCGCAGGGGATGTTTCTGGACGGCGCCCGGCCCGGCGACCTGCCCCGCCCGGTGGAGGTGGTGCCCACCGACGGGGCCGCGCTGCGAAAGGCGCTCGATGGCTGAATCCCGGCCTGCGACCAAGCCCCCGGCGGCGTCCCGACCCCTGCCCACGGTGGCCATCGTGGGGCGGCCCAACGTGGGCAAGTCCACGCTGATGAACCGCATCCTGGGCCGCCGGGAGGCCATCGTGGCCGAGCAGCCCGGCATCACCCGCGACCGCAAGGAGATGCCTGCCCGCTGGCAGGGCCGTGAGTTCACGGTGGTGGACACCGGCGGCTGGCTGCCCCAGGGGGCGGGCGGCAACGCCTCGATGGACGCCAAGGTGTCGGCCCAGAGCGAGAAGTCGATGGCCGGCGCCGACGCGGTGGTGATGGTGGTGGACTCGCAGGCGGGCATCACCGGCGATGACGAGGGAGTGGCGCAGCGGCTTCGGGGCCGGGCCGGGCCGGTGCTGGTGGCAGTGAACAAGGTGGACGACAAGGCCCACGAGAACCTCGTCTGGGAGTTCGCGAGGCTGGGCTTGGGCGACCCGTTCCCGGTGAGCGCGCTCCACGGCAGGGGAGTGGGCGACTTGCTGGACGCGGTGATGCGCGCGCTGCCGGACGAGGCGGCGGAAGGTCTCGAGGCTGGCGCCGAGCCGGAATCCGATTCCGCCATGGTGTCGGTGGCCATAGTGGGGCGGCCCAACGCGGGGAAGTCCACCCTGTTCAACCGCCTCATCGGCGACGACCGGTCGGTGGTCCACGACCAGCCGGGCACCACCCGAGACGCCATCGACACCGTGGTGGAAACCGAGCTGGGCCCGATGCGGTTCGTGGACACCGCCGGGATGCGCCGAAGGGCCCGCATCGACCAGGCTGCGGAGTACTACTCGCTGCTGCGGGCGCTGGCCGCGGTGGACCGGGCCGACATCGCCCTTCTGGTGGTGGACGCCACCGTGGGGGTGACCCATCAAGACCAGCGCCTGGCCGAGCGGGTGGACGCGGCGGGCTGCCCCATCGTGGTGCTGCTCAACAAGTGGGACCTGCTCGGCACCGAGGCCCGGGCGGCGATCGCCCTCGACATCGAGCGTCGGCTGCACTTTCTGGGCGACGCCGCGGTGCTGCGGGTGAGCGCCCTGTCGGGCAAGGGCGTACACCGGCTGCTGCCGGAGCTGAGAGGGGTGATCGCCGAGTACCGGCGGCGCATCCCGACCCAGGCGGTGAACCGGGTGCTGCGCGACGCCCAGGCCGCCCATCCCGCCCCCGACGGCGCCCGGGTGCTGTACGCCACCCAGGGGGCAACCGACCCCCCAACCTTCACCCTGTTCGCCAACCGCACCCTGCCCCGCACCTATCTGCGCTTCCTGGAGCGCCGCCTCCGAGAGGCATTCCACCTGGGGTCGGTTCCGGTGAAGCTCCGGGTTCGCCGCCGATCCGGCTAGCCGGCGGCTCGAAGCGGCGAGAACTCGCCAAGACGACGGGGTAGCCTGCGACGATGGAGAACCTCCTCCTCGTGATCGTCGCGGGGGTGTGCGCGGTGGCCTCTTGGGTGTTCACGCGGGCGGCCCGGCACCGCTATCGGTTCCTGCTGCGCGTGGAGCACACCCACGCCGGGGTGGGGTACGACGAGGAGGGCGAGAGCGACTAC
Source organism: bacterium (assembly GCA_028819295.1). Classification (GTDB taxonomy): domain Bacteria; phylum Actinomycetota; class Acidimicrobiia; order Acidimicrobiales; family Bin134; genus Poriferisocius. The sequence continues at coordinate 10,587 of JAPPMA010000040.1, forward strand.
GAGGCGGCCTACACGCTGGCCCAGTCGAGCTTCCGCCGGGACGCCCATGCCGCCCTCTTGTACGCCGCGTTGACGGTGGCGGCCTCGGTGATGGCGGCGGCAGAGTCGCGGGCGGTGGCCGCCGTACTGGTGCTGGTGGTGGTGCCGGCCCTGTTCCCGCTGTGGTGGGGGCGCCGCTCGGTGGCCGAGGCCCGGCTCACCCAGGAGCGGTTCGAGATGGAGCGCCGGGCCGAGGAGACGCTGAGCCAGGGCGACCTCGCCCCGCTGGCCTGGGCCGGCCGGCTGGCCCCCGACGACCTGCCCGACTTCGCCGGCTATGAGATGGGCCGGGTGTACCAGGCGGGCGAGGGGGTGATGGCCGGCGACTTCTTCGACGTGTTCCGGGTGGGCCCCAACCGGGTGGCCGCGGTGATCGGCGACGTGGCCGGCCGGGGCATCGAGTCGTCGATCACCGCATTCCAGGCCAAGTACCTGCTCCGGGTGTTTTTGCGCCAGTTCCGCGACCCGGCCCAGGCTCTTGAGGAGCTGAACGCCCAGATGTCGTCCATCGAGCGGGCCGAGGAGTTCATCTCGGTGGTGGTCGTGGTGTTCGACACCGAGGCCCAAACCATGCGCTACGCATCGGCGGGCCACCCGGCGGCCTGGCTGTGGCACGAGCGGGAGGTGCAGCCGCTGCGGTCCACCGGCGCCCTGTTGATGCTCGACCCCGGCAGCTCCTACTTCAGCAAGGAGATCCCCCTCGACACCGGTGACATGGTGCTCATGTACACCGACGGCCTGGCCGAGGTGCGCTACGGCGACGCCCAGTTCGGCGAGGACCGCATCGCCATGCACCTCCGGCGCGACCCCACCGTGTCGCCCGACGTGCTGTGCAAGTCGCTGCTGGAGGCCGCCCGAGACTTCGCCGACGGCACCATCAGCGACGACGTGGCCATCCTCGCCGTCCGCCGGGCCTGATAGGGCAGGGACCACGAGGGCATGCCGTGGTGCGAGCCCTGTGAGCGGTTTTGGAACCCCTCCTCGGTGACCGTCGAGGGCGCTTGCCCCACCTGCGGCGCCCCGGTTGATGCCCCCTCCGAACTGGACGCCGCCGCCCGCCAACGAGTCCCCTGGCACTTCTGGGTATTCCTGGCCGCCGCCGCCGTCTACCTGGGCTGGCGGGCCATCGACGGCATCGCGCTGCTGTTTTGAAGTGCGGGGGCTGGCCAGCTATCCGCCAGGGTAACATACATGAGCGGCTGGCCGTTGTAGGTGTCCGCTAGCATATCCAGAGGAACGACATACGAGATCATCCCGTACCAAGGGGGAGAGAACATGGACAACGGCAACAGCAGCATCGTGGTCGGTGTGACGGCGATTTCGAAGTTGAATGCGATCGGGGTCGCGGCGATGGCAGGAATCAACGCCGTCGGCGCGGCCGCGTTGAGCTTCTTCAACTCGATGGGCATCGTCACCCTCGGGGCGGTGAACTCGATGGGCATCGTCACCATCGGGGGCGTGAACTCGATCGGCCTCGTGGCCATCGGGGGCGTGAACTCGATCGGCTTGGTCGCCCTCGGCGGGGTCAACAGCATGGGCATCGTGGCCATCGGCGCAGGGTCAACCACCAGCTACGTCTAACCCACGACTTTGGTCGGGCTGCCGGGATTTGAACCCGGGACCTTCGGTCCCCCAGACCGACGCGCTAACCAAGCTGCGCCACAGCCCGTAAAGGGGTGAGCATAGTGCGGCTGCATGGGGGCGCCCCATGCGGATAACTAGTGGTGTGCCTTGGGTTTATTCGCGCGTGTCCTGCTAGGCATCGACGCCCCTCGCGGCGTTGCG
>JAPPMA010000005.1 GCA_028819295.1 bacterium
GGGCGTCGATGCCTAGCAGGACACGCGCGAATAAACCCAAGACACACCACTAGTTCGACAAAATGGGCACCCAACGCCAAGGCGTGGTTGATGCCTCGGCTGCACCCCCTAATGTGACGCCATGTCCGACACCGTGCTGTATGAGCTCACCGGCCATGTGTCCACATTAGGGGGCGCCGCCGAGGGCATCGCCGCCTGGGCCGAGGGTCGCCCCCTCGACTGGCAGGCCCGCTAGCCCGATGGGTGTGCGGGCGATCATCTTCTGTGTGGCGGTGGCCGGGTTGGCCTTCGTTGCCCTCTCCCTGGCCGGCATCGTGTCCACTTGGGGGCTCGACTGGGTGACCATCGAGTCAGAAGAGACCGATCCCGAGTCCACCGCCACCGCCACTGCCACCGAAGCGCCCCTGCCCGAGCCCGTCGAGGTGGTGGTCGAATTGGAGATTGACCCCCGGTATCCCCCCGACACCCAGTGGACGGTGTTCGACGTGCCCTCGGCGCTCAACGTGCGGGCCGGCCCCAGCACCGACCACCAAGTGCTGGGCACCGCCACCTTGGACTCCACCGTCACCCTCACCGGCCAGGTGGTGGAGTCGCCCACCAGCGGCACCTGGGTGCAGGTCCGCGCCAACACCGTCACCGGCTGGGTCTTCGCCGCCTATTTGACACCCGAGGGCTGAGACCAGCCTCAGGAAGTGCCCAGTGACTCCACCACGGGGATCTCGTCGTCGGCCAACGGCGCCATGGGGGTGCGGCGGGCGAGGGCGGCTTCGATGTGGGGGGCGAGGCGCTCGGTTTTGGCCGCCTCCCGCTCGTCTTCGCCCTCTTTGAGGGCGGGCATGACCTCTTTGGCGAACATCTCCAGCGACTGGCAGATGTGATCGTGGCGGTTGCGGCCCGACTGCTGGATGAACATCACCTGGTCGACCCCCACGTCGGCATAGCCCTGGAGTTGACGGGTCACCCGGTCGGGCGTCCCGATGCCCAATGTCTCCCCCAGCCCCTCGAACGACTCCCTGGTGGCCTGAAAGCTGTCCCACACATTGGTTCGGCCCGGCTGGTGCTGGCCGATCACGTAGTAGTGCAAGAGGCCGTGGCCGAAGAACTGGAACCCCTCCAAGCCCCGGCGCTCGGCTTCGGCCTGGTCGGCATGCACCGACAAACCCACCACCATGGCGATGTTGGCGTTCACGGTGTGGCCGATGGGCACGCACTCCTCGCGCAGTATCCGGTAGTAGTCGTCCACCCACTGGGCGGCCTCGTCGGGGTTCACGAAGGCGAACGACAGCGCCCCCATGCCCAGCCGGGCGGCCAGCTTTATGGTCTCCTTGTTGGAGCACGCCACCCACAGCGGCGGATGGGGCTTCTGCGCCGGCTTGGGCACCACGTTGCGGCACGGCATGGAGAAGTGCTCGCCCTCATACCCCGGATAGGGCTCCATCACCATCATGTTGCAGCACTGCTCGGTGGCCTCGGCCCACGCCGGGCGCTTGTCGGCATGGGCAATGTTGAACCCGCCCAACTCCACCGCGGCCGACGACTCGCCGGTGCCGAAGTCCACCCGGCCGTTGGAGATGAGGTCCAAGGTAGCGATGCGCTCGGCCACCCGGGCCGGGTGGTTGTACTTGGGCGGCATCTGCACGATGCCGTGGCCCAGCCTGATCTGCTCGGTGCGCTGGCTGGCCGCGGCCAAGAACACCTCGGGCGCCGACGAGTGCGAGTACTCCTCCAAGAAGTGGTGCTCCACCTCCCAGGCGTAGTCGAACCCCAACCGGTCGGCCAGCTCAACCTGCTCGAGGGCCTCGTGCAGCAGCCGCTGCTCATCGCCGGGCTGCCACGGCCGCGGCAACTGGTGCTCGTAGAAAACGCCGAACTTCACCCTCCAGAGCCTACGCGGCTTTGCCCCAATCGGCGGATCGCAAGCACTTCTGCCACAGCATCGCCGCGGTTAGCAAAGCAGCGACCGGGCACCGGATTGGTGGGCGTGGCCCAGTTTGCGGGGCGTGAGACCGACCCGGCCGCCGCACCTGACCCGGTGACCATGCTCGCCGACGTAGCCAAGGCCCGCTGCATCTTCACCCCTGCCTAAGCCATTCGCTCCATGGACTGAAGTCGAGTTGTCGCGTCCTCAGGGGCTGTGCGGATAGGCGGGTTGTGCGGGGTTGTGTCGGTTTTTCCGGTCGGTGAATATAGCGGCAACCTAGTGGTGTGTCTTGGGTTTAGCGCCGTGGATTGCGACGGCAGCGGCTGCCGGGCCGGTGTCGGGTTCGCGGTGTTGGCTTCCACCGGGGGGCACTGTGGCTTTCATGGTTTTCGTGATTGCAGGGTGTCGGGCCGGCGGCAGCGCTGGCTGCCGTGTCGGGGCGGCCGTCCTGGCGGCGTGTTTGCTGGTTCCGGTAATCGGCGCGACGGCGGCGGGCGCGCAAACAACCCCAGACAGCGGGACGACAGCCCAGGCCGTCTCGGTACGCGACCAGCTCATCGCCAACCAGGAGAACCTGTTGAACACCTACCGGTGCATGTTCGGAATCGACACCCCCCGGTCCCCGGCGGCTGCGACAACCCCCAAGCAATCGCCCCCGGCGCCGCCCCGCACAACCCGCCTACCCGCTCAACCCCTTAGGGCAGTGCGAGCTTGATTCCACCAATAGCGGTGTCGTCGGGGTCTCGCAGGGCGTTGGTGGCCTCCAATTGGCCTTCGGTGGCGGCTCGATCCTCCCAGGGCATCGCCGCTGTCCACCGCCAAGCGAAACCCATCACCCTCATCAGCACCGACACGTCTGCCCCCTCGGAAACCGAAGTGCTTCTCAGGCCAGCGATGTACTCGTTGCGGTAGACGCTGGGAATGACGATACGGGCCGCGTTCGCAGCCGACAGCTCGGCGTTCATCATTACCCGGGCCACCCTCCCGTTTCCGTCGGCAAAGGGATGGACCTCAGTCACCACCACCATGGCGAAAAGTGCCCGACGAAACCCAACCGGGACAGAACGGACCAGCTCCAGACCCTTATGCAGCGTGCCCTCAACGAGCTTGGGAGCGACGAACTGGTACGCCCCTACCTTGTTCGATGCTTTCTTCCACTGCCCTGGCCCCATCTCCGGGCGCCCCTCGAGAATCATCTTGTGGCGATCGGCGAGATAGCCCATAAGGTTCTGGGGAGATTCCGATACGGCCTTGCGCCCCACGGCGTCGACCACGCATTTATAGGTGCCCAAGATGTCATGGCCGTCCGCTGGGCGCGATGCCGGTGGTTCTTGGGTCTCGATGATTCGACGAGCCTCTTCCAACGTGAACACGGTGCCTTCGATGTAGTTAGAAAAGTAGCTTTCGAAAAACGGCAACTCTGCGTTGTGCATCCCACTCGGCAGATAGTCAGGCACATCCGGATCGGAGTGCTCCGACAATTCACCGGCCACTCGCTTGAACATTTCAACCCGCTGTTCATCCCACGCCTTGCTATCCACAACAGCTTGGAAGAATGCCCCAGAGTGGGAACGCAGCGGCTCAGAGCCAGCCATGCGTTTGAATAAACCGTCGATTTCGACCACTTGGCCGGAGGCACCGATGGCTTGAGCCAATTCAACCGCTTCCTCTCGCAGCCGCGCCATACGTCCCTCATCCCAGACCACGGCCTTGCGAGCCAACCAATCTTCCAACTCTGCGAGCGACAGTGTGCGGGCGGCTCGTCCGCCCCTACTCCGCGATGAGGCCAAATTGTCCACCAAGATGCGGGCTGGTCGGGACATGCGCAATCCATGCGGCCACAGCAAGTCGCCAGCGAGCTCAGCGTCCATACCCGGGGGTCGTATCCGGACCTCCAGCCCGGGCAGCATCAGTGTGGTTCGTCGCCCTTCGGTCGCTACATGGAGAAGGCCATCGACCACTTTGCCGCCCTCGGCAGCGGAGCGGTCCACAACGACCGCTCCAGGCAGCAATCGGCCAAGTATGAGCCAACGGTTCTCTGCCACAATCTGGGCTGGGTCGCTGATGAGGTCAGCGGTGTAAAGCCGAGGCGCCAATCGGCGTATACGACTCTCGGCCACCGCTCGCCCCAGAGTTTGCGCCGAGGCAACGCCTTCATCGTCATCGAAGAACACAGTTCGTGGCCCTGTCGGCCAGTAGGAGGGTGCCGCTCGTGTCACGCAGCAATTCTAGTGCCCGCGCACCATACTATTCAATAATTTTTTACCCAATAAGCCCTTATCTCAGGATTTTTTCTTTGATTAGTTAATAACCTATGCCAAATACCCATTTAAGTCGGCAGCTATGCCGACGGGGCAGGTGACGCCGGTGCCGCCGAGTCCGCAGTAGCCGTTGGGGACTTTGGCCAGGTACTGCTGGTGGTAGTCCTCGGCGTAGTAGAAGGGCGGGGCAGCGATGATCTCAGTGGTAATCTCTCCGTAGCCAGCATCGGCCAGCCGGGCCCCGAACTGCTCCCGTGACGCCTCGGCGGCCACCTTCTGATCGTCGTCGTAGTAGTAGATGCCGGAGCGGTACTGAGTGCCCATGTCGTTGCCCTGGCGCATTCCCTGGGTGGGGTCGTGGTTCTCCCAGAACAGGGCCAACATCTGCTCGTAGCTGGTGGCCCCGGGGTCGAAAACGGCCAGCACCACCTCGTTGTGGCCAGTAAGGCCGCTGCACACCTCCTGGTAGGAGGGGTTGGGGGTGAATCCTGCGGCGTAACCCACCGCGGTGGTGAACACGCCGGGCACCTGCCAGAACACCCGCTCGGCCCCCCAGAAACAGCCCATGCCCACCATGATCTGCTGCATCCGGTCGGGGAACGGGGGCTTCAGCGGGTTGCCGTTCACGAAGTGGAGCTCCGGCACCGACATCTCGATGTCGCGGCCGGGCAGCGCGTCGGCCTGATCCACCATCATCGTCTTCTTCATCCCGAACAAGGCCATGCCCCGAAGTGTAGGCGGTGTCGGCTCGGCGGGGAATCCGGACAAACCAGCGCTTCCGGTGCATGAACTGTCGTTCGTCGCGCGTATTGTGTTCACCGTTCTGTGAACCAAGACGGTGTTCGACGGCGAATGGCAGATAGGGAGATTCGCAATGAAGCCTGAAACAGCGAGAACCCGAGCGTTGGCAGCGGCAGGAATGGTCGTGGCCCTGTTCGCCGGAGGGCTGGCCCTGGTCGGGGCAGGAGCGGCCTCAGCCCAAGAACCGGTCCTGATCCAGGCTGAGCAGACCACCCAAGGCGAAGCAAGCTGCGAGGCCGTCGATCTGGGAACGCTGGGCAACACCCCGGGCAGTGAGCTTCGGGCCGATGGCCGGTGGACCACCGAAGACTGCGATTCGCGTTTCCGGAGCAACAGCGACGCCCACACCTATCGATTCGAAATAGCTGCCACCGGACGGATCAGGGTCGACGTTATGTCGTCGGAAGCCGATTCCTTCCTCTACTTGCTCGATGGGGCGGGCAACCGAATCGCCGAAATCGATGACGGCGGTGTGGAGCGCCTCAATGCCCGAATTGAACGAGAGCTCCAAGCCGGTGCATATCTGATTGAAGCCACCACCACCGCAGGGCGGATCCGGGGGCCAGCTGACTTCGAGGTCACGGTCACACGGGTGGCCACCTGCGAGCCGCAAATCCTCGGCGTTTTGACACCGGGCCGAAAGCTGGGCGTGACGGGCGTTTGGACTTCCGAATCGTGCCAGTCGATTTTCCTCACCGGCCACCCCTCCCAATATTTCGCCTTTTCCCTGCCCCAGGGCGCGCGGGTGCGCGTTGAGCTGAAATCGGTGAGCGGCGATTCCGTGCTCATCGTCGCACCCATCGCTGCCCTGCGCCAGGTGGTTCCTGGCCAGGTGGCCCACAACGACGATGTGGATGGCACCCGCAACTCCCGCGTCGAGCAGTACCTGTCACCAGGTATCTACGGGATCGAGGCAACGACCTACCGACACAGAGATCTTCAAAGTCCCCGCATCGAATTCACCCTCCACCTGTCAATCGTGGAGGAAGAGGCGCAGAGACGCCTGCCCCTGTTGAAGATCGAAGAGGTCGACATTCCCACCGAGGTCGTGGCCGGCGATCCCGTTCCGGTGAACTACCGCGCCGGCAATCTCGGTGGCGACAGCTTCCCCGGCGGCGAGGGTGAGGCCCTCATCTACACGATCGGCCCCAGCAGGGGCGGTCCCCGGCCGTACGACCGGCTCCAGCCCGTGCCCTCGAACCTCTGGCAGGCCAGTGCCTCCCACCACACCAACGATGAGACGTCGTCGGCTACGAGCACGGCGATACCAGAAGTGCATCCGTTCTCGGTTGTATTCCCAAGCCACGGGCCCTCGTGGCTGTTCACGGGAATCATCACCTACGACGGCGACGGGAACGAGATCGGGTTCTATGGCCACTGGCACGACCTGACCGTGTTGAGCGGCCCGACCTACGACCCTGTGAAGGTGGAGGTGGACGGCGCCGCCTATTCGGTGTCAGCCCAAATTGACCACGACGCAGAAGAAACAGGGGTCGTGGTCACCACCGTGACGGCCGTCGACGACCCCGAAGCCGAGGTTGATCAAGCAACCCAGGAGAAGGCCCGGTACGCCGCCGGGGTGCTCACCCAACTCTTGGACGGCATCTTCGACCGGACGAGGATTGCCGCACTTCCACTGGCTTCGCCGCCATATTCGATCACTGTGCCGAGACCCGTATCAGACTCTCTCCTAAAGACCGCCGCGACACGGTTCGCGGCCACCATCGAGGCGTCAGGTCTGCCTGAGGCGCTGGCCAACGGGGAGGCGATCAACCCGGTTGCCGTGGATGACGTGGTGCTTGCTGCGGCTGAGCGTGTTTCGGGTATCTACGTCTCCCTGGCTGCATCCTGGCAAACGATGCTAAGGAGGATCGACGACGGCGAGGCCATCTCTTTTGCCGATGCGGTCGCCGCCCATTCCGAGCTGATCTATGCCGAGAGCATCCTCTGGCCGGCGTACTCGCCCAGCGAAATCGTCGTCGCGGCCCGCGCCGCCGAATTGGGCTGGGATGATCCCCAGGTTCAGGAGATGTTGGACGGCCAGCCAAGCTGCGACCTCGATCCCACGGCTCTACGCGACGCCTACGAAGCTGCCGGGGTGGAAAACGTTGATGAGCTGATCGCACTCGACAGCGAGATGCGAGCAGCTCGGCCGGTTTACGGGCTGTTGATTGACGGCGCTTTGTGTGCGGCCGCGGAGGCCGACGCAGCCAGCTTGCGCTTCCTGGAACGGCTGGCGCTCGACGACAGCGAAGAACTGCTCAAGATGTTCGAGCCCGAGGAGGGCCCAGAACCAGAACCCCAGGCCGGGGATGACTCCGCCGGTGAACCATCGCCCTCCTCATAGGAACAAACCCGCGGTTGGGGGGTAGGCTCAGCGGCCTACCTCGGAATGAGCCTAGAACCTGGAGGGGGAAGTTGATGGCTGTCGCACCGGAGAAGATTCGCAACGTCGCGCTGGTGGGGTCGCAGGGATCGGGAAAGACCACTCTGGCGGAGGCGCTGCTATACCGGGCCGGCGTCATCGACCGCACGGGCCGGGTGGAAGAGGGCACCACGGTGTGCGACTTCAGTCCGGAAGAGAAGGCCGCCGCCCACAGCCAGTCGCTGGCCCTGGCCAGCTTCGAGTGGCACGGCCACAAGGTCAACCTGCTCGACACCCCCGGCGCCCCCGACTATGCCGGCGAGTTGCACGCCGCTCTCCAAGTGGCCGACCTGCTGGTGTTCGTGATCGACGCCTCCAGCGGTGTGGATCACCGCACCACCGCCATTTGGCGCCAGGCGGCCGATGCCGACCTGCCCAGAATCGTGTTCATCAACAAGCTCGACCGGGAGCACGCCAGCTTCGACAATGTGCTCTCGGAGCTGCAAGATGCCTTCGGCGCCGGGGTGGCCCCCTTGGAGTTGCCCATCGGCGCCGGACCGAGCTTCCACGGCATCGCCGACCTGCTCACCGACAAGGCCTACATCTACGACAGCGGCGCCGCTGAGGAAGCCGAAATCCCCGCGGAGATGGAAGACCAGGAGGCCGAGGTCCACGAGCAGCTCGTGGAGAACATCGTGGTGGCCGACGACGACATGCTGGAGCAGTACTTCGAGGGCAACACACCCAGCCCGGCCGAGCTCGAGGTGGTGCTCGGGCGGGGGGTTGCCGACGGCTCGGTGTTCCCCGTGGTGTGCGGCTCGGCTACCGGCCCCATCGCAGTGGACCGCCTGGCCAACTTCTTGGTGGAGATCGGACCCTCCCCCACCACCCGGGCCATGACGGTGACCATGAGCGACATCGACTCCGAGCCGGCCTGCGACCCTGACGGCGACCAGCTTGCCTGCGTGTTCAAGACCATCAGCGACGACTATGTGGGTCAGATCTCGCTGTTCCGAGTGCTGTCGGGAACCATCCGCCGCGACGACAACCTCACCAACTCCACCACCGGCGACAGCGAGCGGCTGCGGGGCCTGGTCAGCCTGGTGGGCGGCAAGCAGCAGGATATCGACGGCATTTCGGCCGGCGACATCGGCGGGGTGACCAAGCTCCAGCAGACCCGCACCGGCGACACCCTCACCAATGCCGGCCGAGCCGTCGTGCAGCTTGAACCCTGGCCCGAGCCGGTGCTGGCCTACGGTCTGGTGCCCAAGACCCGAGCGGCCGAGGACAAGCTGGGCACTGGATTGCGGCGGCTCACCGACGAAGATCCGTCGCTGATCCTAGAGCGCAGCGAGGAAACCCACCAGACCTTGCTGTGGGGACTGGGGGAAGCCCATCTCCGCCTCGCCATAGCCCGCCTCGACCGGATGGGCATCGAGGTGGAGACTGAGGACCTGCGAGTTCCCTACCGCCAAACCGTGACCGGCAACGGAGACGCCGAGGGCAAGCACAAAAAGCAGTCCGGCGGGCACGGGCAGTTCGGAGTGGCCTATGTGCGCATCGAACCCCTGCCCCGGGGCAGCGGATTCGAGTTCGTGGACGCCATCAGCGGCGGCGCCATCCCCCGGTCGTACATCCCCGCGGTGGAAGCCGGCATTCGTGACGCCATGGCCGACGGCGGCGATCTGAGCTTCCCCATCGTGGACGTCAAAGCCACGGTGTACGACGGCAAGCACCACTCGGTGGACTCGTCGGAGTTCAGCTTCAACATGGCCGGCAAACTGGCGTTCAGCGCCGCCTTCGCCCAGGCCAACCCGGTGGTGCTCGAGCCCATGGCCCAGGTGGAGATCACCGTGGCCCCCGAGTATCAGGGCGACGTGATGGGCGACCTCTCCTCCCGCCGGGGACAGGTGCAGGGAACCGATGCCGGCCCGTGGGGCGAGCAGGTGATCCACGCCATCGTCCCCGAGGCCGAGCTGGTGCGCTACGCCATCGAGCTGCGGTCGCTCACCGGCGGCCGGGCCCGGTTCAAGGCCGAGCGGGTGGCCTACGAGATCCTCAGCGGGGCCCTCCCCGAGGCGGCCACGGCGTAGACCAGTAGGCTGGACAGATGCCCGAGCCGACCGAAACCGAGGATATGGAGTTCCAGTGGGCCGACCCCCGGGACTACCAGCCCCCGGAGGGGCTGATCCGCAAGGTCACCGGCTCCGCGGGCGGCTCGGCGATCGGCGCGGCCATGGTGGCCTTGGGCGAGATCTTGGAGCCGGAGAAGACCAGGGTGGAGATCCAGCAGGAAGACGACGAGCCCGAGCCCGACATGCCCTTCACCATCGACTTCGGCGACCTCCCCCCGCTGACTTAGAGGCCCTCGGCCCGGGCGACCACCGGGCCGAGACGGCCGACATAGAGGCGATGGCCGCGGCCAGAAGGTAGACGGCCATGAACCGCTCCGACGAGCCGCTGGGGCCGAGCACGGTGATCATGATGGTGATGCCGGTGGCCGCCCCAATGTGGCCGATCATTTGCAGCGATCCGGTGGCCACGCCCAGATCAGCATCGTCCACCGAGTTGGCCACCCTGGTCACCGCGGCGGGCCGGATGGTGTGTGTGTGTGTCGGGGCCTCCCCCGGAGTCGGCGGTCATCAAGTGGGCGGCGTTTCGGGCCGCTGAGAGTCTGGCCGGCTGGGTGGTGTGCTCTTGCCGCAGGGCGTGGGCGTGCGATGCGGCGATGCGGGTTCGGCGGGTTCGGTTGTGCGTGGTCTGCGGGGGCGATTTTCCCGGCGGTGCTGGTCGGCGTTTCCATTCGATACGCGAATGAGTATTGTAGGGTTGTGTTGAAGTTGAATGTTGGTCGGAATCGCAGGAAATTGCCCTGGCACGAGTACCTGTCCACCATTGTCGGCATCCTCGTAGGTGTCCAGGTCATCGGTTTGTTGAGCGATTTGGGCCTTCTCATAGCGGCTGTTGGCGCTTTGGCTGGTGGCTTTGCGGCGCTTTATTTGGCCTACGAATTGGGCAAGCGGCTGGGCGAGCGGTTTCCCGCTCTCAAAAGTGAGCACGTTGGGTACTTCGACCGCTGACGTGCCCCTGAGTCCCGAACAGGCTCAGGCGGTGGCCGTCGCTGTGGCGAAGTGCGAAAAGCTCGCGGCTGTTGCCGGTGAGGTGCGGGAGGCTTTGGCCGACTTGGTGGCGGCTGTTGGATACCACCCCGCTGCCGCGCACATCGGGCTGAGCGTGGGCGCACTACAGCGGTGGGTGGTCAGGGTGCCAGTGACGGCAACGCTCGACGCGGCCCGCCGCCGCCGATCCCAGCTCTGAGCACCGCTCACCCCGGCGGTGTTGCTGGCCCGCCGTTTTTCCGCCAGCGCCGCGCTTAGGCTGCCCCCGCCGCCGATCCCGGCCCCTCGGATTTTGTCCGCCGTTTTTTCTTTGGGCTGGTTTACCGGTTCCAATCAGAAGCCCGTTGGGTTTCCCTGCGGCCAAGCGCGTTGGAGAGTCAAGGCATTCGCCCTTTACCCCTCCGAACGGACGTACACAATCCAAGTATGGAGCTAGGGCAGCGTTCTTGGTTCCCTCCGGGCTTGGCCGCGGGCTTCTGATTGGTGGAAATCCCGACTCGCCCGGAGGGGGCCATCTCATGTTCTGACGCCCTGTCGTCCTGTTCGTTTCGCTCTGCCTGTTCGCTGTTTTGGTGCCTGCTGTGGCTTCGGCCCATCCGCCGGAGGCCAAGACGGTTTGCCCGGACGGGTACACGCTGAGCACCGACGAGACCGAGTGCTCAAAGCCGGTTGTCAAAGACCACGGCGAGGCCCAGTGCGATCCCGGCTACAGCCTGGTCAGCAAGGCTCGCGGCGCGTCGGTTTGCGAGAAAGAGGTGGGCAAGCCGACGTGCGAGCAGGGAACGGGCGACGATTACGTGAGCACCACCTACCACGGCCCGCCGAACAAGTGCGCCGACGGAGAGCACGACGGCAGCAAATGCATTGACCAGAAAACACCCGTCTGCGCTAAAGGCGCGCTG
>JAPPMA010000017.1 GCA_028819295.1 bacterium
CGGTGAGCGAGGCCAACGCGATGGCGGGCGCCTGGGCCAACAAGGCCGTGAGCAGTCCGGCCACGGCGAACCTGGACAGGTCGCCGCCCGCGCCGCGCCGCGCCACTCGCAGCAGGTCGCGCACTTTGATGGGCCGGTCGTCGCGCAGCTTGGGGTAGAAGGCCCAGGCAGTGTCGGACCAGTCCCGCGCAGAACCAGCGCTCACCCGCTGGGCGCGTCCGTCGGCGCCCATGGCCCGATAGCCGCGCATGCCGGGCAGCAGTGCGACGGGTTCGCCGCTGTCGCCCCGATATCCCAAGAGCGCGCCGCTGTCAGAGTTCCACCACCGGTCTTCGGCCCTCAGGCGCACCCGACGGGCCCGCAGGCCCGACGCCCCCACCACCTCCTCCAACGTCAGGGGCGGCGCTTCCGCCGGGCGACGAGGCTCCGTGAACTCGATGCTGCTGTGGCGACCGATCCGCTCCAGCGCGGCCATCAGAGCCGAGCCGTGGACAGGCGCCTCGGCATGCCGGCGCTGGGGCGCCGAAACAGAATCCAACATGGAACGGGCGCGCTTGCGGGCCATGCGGCTATGGGCAGACCGGGCCGTTTGTGCGTTGATCTCATCGGCCAGCCGCAGGCGGCGATTGAGCAGCTCGGCGCGCATCGCCAGCCGAGCGAAGTCGCCCATCGCCCCGAGCAGCCTCCCGTCGCTTGCCAGCTGGGCCGAGGTGGTGATGTGCAACCCGATGCCGTCTTGGGGTGCGGCACCCTCGAAGCGCTCGGAATGCGCCCCCGTTATGACAGTGGCCCAGCTATCAGCGGTAAGCGGCATCGGGCGCAGACGCTTCTCGTCGTCGGACAAGAGCGTCTCGGTGCCGAGATAGGCGAGCGCGAACCCCGCCTCCGCAGCCGGACTGCAAACCCACATCACATCGGGTCGCCGCGCCGAGACCACGCTGTCCGCCGTGACGGTGGGCGCTTCGTTAGCGTCGCCCAGCGCGGTGACCGCGTCGTTAGCGTTGATCAGCAAGGTGGAAGTGGGCCGGTACTCGAAGTCGGCGGTAACGGCGTCGGCAAAATCGGTGACCCACTGGTCGGCTTGGCGGACCAGCTCAGACAGCTCCCCGCGGGTTGCGCCCCCCGAGCCGGGATCTGAATCCGCGGCGGCGGTGCCACCAGCCAGCTCGCGCAGATGGGCCGCGTCGATCCGCAACAGCCGGGTCTCGGGCAGCCCTTTGGCTACGAGCACGAACGGGCCGTCAAGCAGTGGAGTGCCGAATACCAGCCGACCCTCCTCGGCCCGCAGCAGATGCTTGGCGGCCGCTGCAACCTCTCCGTTTTCCTGCTCGTAGCAGAACACGTCGAGCGCGCCCTGTTGCACGAACCAGGCCGCCGCCTCGCCGTCGAGTCGGATCGGGGCATTGGCCGCCGAAGCGGCCGGCGTTCCCATCCGGGCCGCGAACGCGGCCAGACCAGGTGATTGCGAGGGTGTCATTGCTCAGCCACCAGCGAGAAGTAGAGGCCATCGCGGTCGGCGACTAGTTTGTCGTGGGTTCCCCGCTGAACGGAACGGCCCCGTTGAAGGACCACGATCTCGTCGCAATCGCGGATCGTGGCGAGCCGGTGAGCGGCGATGATACAGGTCATGCCCCTCCGCCGCAGGGCATCGTCGATCTCGTGCTCGACAACCACGTCGAGCGTGCTGGTGGCCTCGTCGGCCAGCAGCACCGAGGGGTTCAGCGCCAGCGCCCGGGCGATCTCAAGCCGTTGGCGCTGCCCGCCGCTGAAGTTCTTGCCCCCCTCGGCCACCATCGCGTCGAAGCCCCCGGCACGGTCCATGATCACGTCGTGGATGCGCGCATCGCGCGCCGCCGCCATGAGCTGCTCGTCGGCGATGGCCGTGTTCCACATGGCGAGGTTGTCTCGCACCGACGCGGCGAACAGGTGGATCTGCTGGTCCACCGACGCCACCGAGGTGGCGAGCACTTCGCGGGGGATCGTGCTGCGGGGCGCGCCGTCGAAGAGGATCTCGCCGCTGTCGGGCTGAAACTGCCCGCCGATGAGGCGCAGCAGCGTGGACTTGCCCGAGCCGGTAGGGCCGACGAGGGCCACCCGCTGGCCGGGCTCGATGGTGAGGCTCAGCTTGTCGATCAGCGGAGGGCGCTGCGGGTCGAAGCCGAAGGTGACCTCTCGCAGCTCAACCTTTCCGGCCAGGCGCAGCCGGCCCGCGAAAGTGGCCACCGGGCGGCTGCGGCCATTGGAGGGCTCGGCCTCGTCGCCGGGCGCCGAGGGGTCCTCAGGCGCGTCGAGCACGTCTTGCACGCGCTGAAGGTCGGCGTCGAGCATCATGAAGGCGTCGGCGAACAGCACGAAGCGCCCAATCGGCGCCATGAACGCCGCGGCCAGGGTGTAGAAGGCGATGAGCGACCCGGCACTGAGATCGCCGGTCGCCACCTGCCACCCGCCGATGCCCAGCACGATGATCGCTCCGGCCATCGAGAACAGCCTCGGCATCGCGCCGATCACGTAGCCCAGCTCGGCGAACCGCTGGCGGGCGGTCAGCTCGCGTGCCTGCTGGCCGCTCCAGCGCACGAAGAAGTCGCCCTCCGATGCCGTCGCCCGGATCGTCTCCATGTCGCGCAGCCCGGCCGCCTCTATGCCTCCCATGATGGCCTGCTCGTGGCGGAGCTGACGCTCGGTGTCGGTTCGCCGCCGGCTGAGCGCCCACGTGAGCCCCACGTTGGCCAGCGCCACGGCGCTGACGAGCGCGGCGAGCACCGGGTCGAATGCGAACATCACCGCCACGAGCACCAGGCTTGAGATCAACTCGATGGCGATCCACGCCGCCCCGGTGGCCGCACCCACGGCGACGGCGTCCACCAGATGCACCCGCGCCGTGAGATCACCGGCGAAGCGATGGTCGAAGTACTGCGGCGGCAGGCGGAACAGCCGGCCCAAAAAGCCCTCCGCCCCGCTCACCGCCAGCCCAACGGCCAGCTTGCGGAGCATGTACTGCTGAAGCCACACCAGCACATACATCAGGCCGCCCGCCGCGACCAGAGCCCAGCTCAGCGGTGCTCCCCACCCGGGCGCGGCACCGACCAGCACGCTGTCCACGAACAGGCCCAAAAGGATTGGCAGTGCGGCAACAGGGACAGTGGCCAGCAGCCCGACCAGCACCGAGAACACCAGCGCGCCCCTGGCGGGCGCGAGCCACGGCCACAGCTTGCGCACCAGCCCCGGGGGCCGACCGCTGGCAGGGAAATCGCCTTCCGGCTCGACCTTGAGCACGATGCCGGTGAAGGCCCGGTCGACCGTTTCGGGGCTCACGCTGTGGCGGCCGTTAGCGGGATCGTTCAGGTAGTACCGGCCATTGCGAACGCCTTCGAGCACCACGAAGTGGTTGAACTCCCAGAACAGGATGGCCGGGGTCTCCAGGTCCGCCAAGCCGCCGGTGTCCATGCTCCATCCCGTGAGCTTCAACCCGTAGCCTCGCCCGGCGGCCACGAGGTCGGCTGCGCTCGATCCGTCGCGGGTGACCCGGCATGCGGCGCGCAGATGCTCGATGGGGACGCCGCGCCCATAATGGGCGAGAACTATTCCCAAGCAGGCCGCGCCGCACTCGGTGGCGTGCATCTGGGGGATGACCGGCGTGGAGCGAACGCGCCGAGGGGCGAGAACGGTGCGCGCCACCGGCTGTGCCTCAGCTTCGCCCGAGCAGCCGGTCGATCGGCCGGTACGAGCCGGTGACGATGCGGGCCGAGCATTCGTAGGCCGATGGGGGCAGAGCAGGGGCGGCAGCGAACTCAGGGGGGGGGGCCACGAGCTCTGCCTCAGCTTCGGCACCGACGGCGGCGACGAAACCATCGGCAACCACCGGGTGAGAGGCGCCGGCGATTGTCAAAGCGATGCTGGTCTTCATGCCAGGGCGGACGCGTGGCGATTCGCTGCCCAAGCTCACCACCACGCTGGGCGGCCCCGCATCGACATGCTGCACCTCGGCCACCACCGCTCCGGCCTCAACGGACGCGCCGGCGAGGAGCTCAGACGCGGCCAGCAGACCGGTGGCGGGGCTGAGAACCAAGGTGCCCGCCATGTCGATGTCGGCGAGGGCTTCGGCTTCGGCGGCGGCAGCGACGGTCTCGGGAGCACCGGGGTGCTGCGCCTCCAATGCAGCCGCCCGGGCCGCGGCCAACTCGGACGCCAAACTCAGCTCGGGGGCCGCGAGCCGGGCCAGCGGATCGCCGGCGGCCACCTCATCGGCCGGCTCGGCCAGCACCTCGACCACGACGCCCGCCACCGGGGCCGCAACGGGGTGCCGGACGCCGCTCGCATGCAAAGCACACGGCCCGCTCACGCCCGACTCCAGCCGGCCGACGAAGCTCCAGACCAGCACGCCGATCACCACGGCCGCGAGCACCCCCAGCAGCAGCCACTCGTGCGGCAAGCTGACCCGCAGCAGGCCGTCGATTGGCGCGACGCGACCGCGCTGCTCATAGGCCCGCTGGCGGTAGAGCGCATCGGGCTCGCCGGACTCATCCGGCGCCAGATCGGGCTTATCCGGCACCAGATCAAGGTCTGACTGGGGCTCCGACTGCTGACTCTCTTGATATTCGTCGTCCATGTGGCTGAGCCTGCATCCTAATCGTGGACGGTTGGCCGCTCAGATAGACGGTTCATGCCGGCGGGGCAACCCAGCTCATCAGTCGAGCCGGTAGAAGCTCGAGGCGTTCTGCCAGGTGTGCTGGGCCATTGCTTCGAGGGCCACGGCGTGGACCTGGGCCAGGGCCTCGCCCACTAGCGGCAGATTGGCCGGGGTATTGGTTCTGCCTCGCAGAGGTACCGGGGCCAGATACGGCGAATCGGTTTCCACCAGCAGCCGGCTGAGCGGGCACAGCTCGGCTGCGGCCCGCACATCATCGGCCGAGGGGAAGCTCACGATGCCGCTGAACGACAGGTAGGCCCCCCGGTCCAGCGCCTGCCGAGCTTCGTCGGGGCCGCCGGTGAAGCAGTGGAACACCGTGTGGTCGGGCACCCCGCCCTCGTCCAGAATGGCGAAGGTGTCGTCCCAGGCCTCCCGCGTGTGGATCACCAGGGGCAGACGATGCCGGTGGGCCATCTCGATCTGAGCGGCGAACACCGCCTGCTGGTCGGCGGGCGGCGAGTGGTTGTAGTGGTAGTCGAGCCCGCACTCCCCCACCGCCACCACCCGGTCGGACCCCAGCAGCCCCTCGATGCCGCCGATGCCGTGGCGCGCCTCGTGGGGGTGTACACCCACGGTTGCCCACACCCTGTCGCTGGTTGCGGCCTTTGAAATTGCGGCGACCGAGGTGGCCAAATCGGTGCCGACGTCGATCATGCGCTCCACCCCGGCGGCCGCCGCCTGGGCGACTACTTCAGCCAGAGTGTCCGGCTCCAAGTGGCAGTGGTTGTCGATCCAGCGCACCGCTAGCCACGCAAGCGGGGGAACAGCGGATCGCCCTCGGCCACCGGCAGGCCTCCGGGATACTGCCCCCACACCGCGGCGGCAGGCAGCCGCTGGTCGAGGGGAGAGCCACCGAGGCCCAGGCGGGTCCACGCCGCCTCGCAGGAGGAGGGAATGGCCGGGCTGGCCAGCACGCACACGATGCGAAGGGCCTCCAGGGCGTTGCCCAGCACTGTGTTCACCAAGGGGCCGGGGTCCATCTTCCACGGCTCGGTGGCCTGGAGGTACTCGTTGGTGTCGCGGATGAGCCGCCAGGTGGCCTCCAGCGCCACCGACGGCTGGAACCGCTCCCAGGCCGCGGCGGCGGCGGCGTACACCTGAGCGGTGATGTCGGCCAGCGGGTGGTCGGGGTCGGGCGCGGGGCCGATCCCGCCGCACTTGGAGTGGACCAGGGTGATCGTGCGCTGCAACAGGTTGCCGAAGTTGTTGGCCAGATCGGTGTTGTAGCGCTGCTGGAGCGCCTCGTGGCTCACCTCGCTGTCGGGGCCGAACGGGGTGTCCCTGAGCAGCGAGTAGCGGAAGCCGTCCACCCCGAAGTCCTCGATCAAATCGTGGGGCGAGATCTGGTTGAACGCCGACTTCGACATCTTCTCGCCGCCCACCAGCAGCCAGCCGTGGACGTGATAGCGGGGCAGATCACCCACCCCGGCGGCCATGAGCATGGCCGGCCAGTACACGCAGTGGAAGCGGATGATGTCCTTGCCGATCAGGTGGCGGGCCGACGGCCACCAGGCGGCGAAGCGCTCGTCGTCGGCGCCGTAGCCCGCGGCGGTGGCGTAGTTGGTGAGCGCGTCGTACCACACGTAGAACACGTGGCCTTCGGCCCAGGGAACGGGGATGCCCCAGCTAATGGAGGTGCGGGAGATGGATATGTCGCGAAGGCCGCCGCGGATGATGCCCAGCGCCTCGTTGCGGTAACCCTCGGGGGTGATGTTGTGGGGGTTGGCCTCGTACCACTCCAAGAGCGGCTCTTCGAAGGCCGAGAGCTTGAAGAAGTAGTTCTCCTCGGTCATCCGCTCCACCCGGCCCGACTCAAGATCGGCCTCGGTCACATCGTCTTCGGAGATGTAGGCCTCATCGGACACCGAGTACCAGCCGTCGTAGACCGCCGGATAGATGTGGCCGTTGTCGTAGGCCCGCTGCATGAGCGTTCTCACCGCATAGTGGTGGCGCGGCTCGGTGGTGCGGATGAACTCGTCGTTGGCCACGCCCAGCTCGGCCCAAGCCTCGCGGAAGCGCCGGCTGGTGCCGTCGGCCTGCTCCAAGGGAGACAGGCCGTTGGCCTCCGCCGCCCGCTGCACCTTCAGCCCGTGCTCGTCGGTGCCGGTCAGATAGAACACCTCATCCCCCAACAGCCGGTGCCACCGGGTGACGGCATCCCCGTTGAGCACCGTGTAGGCATGCCCGATGTGGGGGGCGTCGTTGACGTAGAAGATCGGGGTCGTCAAGAAGTAGCGCGACACCGGATCAGACTACCGGCCCCCACCTCAGATGTGGACCCCCACATCACCGGTAGTCCCAGCTTCGACGCGAAGAGCCTGTTGCAGGCATTCAAAGGAACTGTGGCCTTGTCTACGCTTGCTGGGTCGCATCGCCCACAGCAACGGCGCGGTCCCACTCGTCGACGATCTCGGCTGCGGAGAGCCCCAGTCCTGTCTGCCGTGAATACCAGCAGATCTGCAAGAGATTCTGGCGGCGGTCGACGACCCGCAGCATTTCGGGCACCTCGAAAACTCTGCGCCCTGTGTCCTCGTCCCGCGATTCCCCCACCGCCCCAGAGGAAACCAGGGCGCGAAGGCCCCGCCTCACCGAGTTGGCGGCACGACCCGTAGCGTCCACCAGATAGGGGACGCTCGCGGCAGGCATCGTGGACATCGCAGCCAGCGTGGCCGCTGCCGCCGAGTGGGATCTCAGGGCCAGCCCGTCCCACTTGGTTTGCATGCCCGCTATGACGTACCCGACGGACTCGGCGTAGTCGCAGGCTACAGCAGCAGCGTCGGCGACGAATGAGACCGCTGCCTCAGCGCATGCATCGCGCACTCGGCTATCGCTGTCACCCGTGTACGCCTGATATGGCCGCAGTGCGGCGAAGTAGTCCCGCCTGTGCTCGGCAATCGCTGCCGAAATCGGCACGGGCGCCATCGTCGGCCAGTTGCGCTGCAACACGCAGTGGATGAGCGCCCTGCCGACGCGACCGTTCCCGTCGGGGTAAGGGTGGATGGTCTCGAACTGCAAATGGGCGATTGCGGCCTTGACCAAAGGGTGCTCAAGGTCGTGAGCCGACACATACTCCATCAGGTCCTCGCAGAGGTGGAGCACATGCTCCGCCGGCGGCGCCACGTACAGCGCTTCGGGCGGCGTCACTCCGCTCGGTCCGACCCATATGTCGTCGTTGCGCAGACTGCCGGGCTCGAACGGCACGTCGGCGTCGTTGAACAGCCGCTTGTGCATCTCGCCCAGATCAGAGACGGTCATAGGGCCTGCCCCACTGCGCCCCACAGCGACAGCGAGGGCGGCGAGCCGCACCGCCCCGAGCGCCTCCCTGTCGCGCTTCTGGCGCTCGGGGTCGCGCTCGGCACGCAGCGATTCGAGCAGGCTAAGTGAACGCAGAGTTGTCGAGACACCCTCCACGTCGCTCGTAGCGATCCCCTCTGAGCGGTTCAGGCACCACTCCAGAGCGGGATGCTGGGGCAGCCTGTCCGCCAACCCGGTCAGCCTGTCGCCGGCGGACTTCACCCGCCGCGCCGTCTCTTCGCCCCAGTCCGGGCTCCAACCAGCGATTCGATGGGGCACCAGCGCCTTGTATGGCTCAGGCCCCAAAACGCCGTTGTGGATTCGGTCGACGTACCTGCCCACACACCCAAACTAACCGCCCAACACAAAAAAAGGGCACTTCCGCTCCGAAAATGACCGTTGGGAATGGCAAGTGGGCGCGGGGGTCACTCGTCGGGAATGGGTTTGACGTCGCTCGTGGAAGCTCCTGGGCCAGCGATTCGAGTGCTTTCGCCGGTCAGTCTGCCAGACTGACCTGATACGCGGCCCGTCGGGACACGCCGAGGTCGGCGGCCACCGCGGCGGCGGCATCCCGACGGGACAGGCCCTCGGCCAGCCTCTCGTCGAGAGCCGCTCTGATCTGGGACTCAGAGGGCGGCGCGGAACTGGGGCAACCGGCCACCACCAGCACATGCTCGCCTCGGGGATCGGATTTCCCGGCCCGGGCGACGGCCTCGGCCAAAGTGCCGCGCCAGATCTCCTCGTGCAGCTTGGTCTGCTCCCGCACGATGGACAGCGCCCGGTCTCCCCCCAACGCCGCGGCCAAGTCCTCCAGCGTGCGGCCCAGCCGGTGAGGGGCCTCGAACAGCACCATGGTGCGAGCCTCCCGGCACAGCTCCCCGATGCGGTCGGAGCGGTGACGTCCCCTTTTGGGCAGGAACCCCTCGAAGCAGAAGCGCCCGGTGGGCAAGCCGCTCACCACCAAGGCGGCCAGCGCGGCCGACGGGCCGGGAACGGCCTCCACCTCGCCCCCCGCCTCGACCACCGCCTCGACCACCTTGGCGCCCGGGTCGGACACCGCCGGGGTGCCGGCGTCGGTCACCAGGGCCACATTGCTCCCGCCGGCCACCAGCCCGGCGATCTCGCCCGCACCGGCCGTTTCGGTGTGCTCGTTGACCACCAGCAGGCGGGGAGCACTCACCCCGGCGTGGGCCAGGAGGCGTCCTGTGCGGCGAGTGTCCTCGCAGGCCACCACGTCAGCTTTGGACAACACCTCTACGGCCCGGGGGGACAAGTCGCCCAGGTTGCCGATGGGGGTGGCAACCAGAATCAGCGTTCCAGCCATGCGTCCTCCCAGGCTCGCTCAATCCACGCGGAGAATCCCAGTCTCTCCGCCTTTCCAGCCATGCGTCCTCCCAGGCCGTGTCATCTAGCCTTTCCCTCGCTAGCAGTCTGGCGCACTTCCAGTCGATCGCCGGGTTTCAAGCCCCAGCGGGCAAACGAACCGGCCTCGGCTTCCAGCACCGCCCGGGCCCGCCACAGCGGCAGCCCTATCCGATGGCGGGCCATGGTGCATGCTTTCAGCACCACGAGATCGCGGTCCAAGTGGGCGACGTCGATGGGAAACCGCATGCCCAGCGTGTGTACCGACAGCGCCGGGCGCAGGAGCAGCGCGCCGTCGATGCCGTCTCGGCCCAACAGGCCGAATCCCCGCTCCCACCACCCGGTGGCGATTTCCACGGTGGCCAGCACCCGGTCGTCGCAGACGAGCCACGCCATCACCTGATTTTCCAACTCCTGCGGCCACAATTCAAGGGGCATTTTGCACCCGCGCCCGCGGTGAGGGGCCTCGCCTTTCAACGAACGAGCCAACGCAGCGGGACCACGCCCGCTGGCATCGCCGCCATGCCCGGCCCCGGGCAGTCGCGGGCCGCCCCGCCGGGTAGGTGTGCTCCTAGTCCTGGGCGAAAGTGATTGCATTGCAATCACTCAGCCAAGGTAGGCTGGTGGGGAGCAAGAGAGGGCAAGAAGTGGCGAGCATCACCATTCGCAATCTTGACGATTACGTCAAGACCAGACTTCGCATACGGGCTGCCAGTCACGGTCGGTCTATGGAAGAGGAAGCCCGTCTAATCCTTCGGGAGGCTGTTGAGCGCGAAGCAGGACCCACCGATCTTGCTGCTGCCATTAGTGAGCGCTTTGCCCACCTCGGTGGGGTGGAGTTGGAATTGCCCCTAAGGGAGGCCATGCCAGAGCCGCCTCGCTTCGAATGAAGTAGGCGCGGTGATTGTTCTCGACACCAACGTCGTCTCTGAATTGATGCGCCCGTTGCCGGATTCGGCTGTTGAAGCATGGGTGGCTGACCGTGCGGCAACGACTTTGTTCCTCACCGCGGTTAGCGAGGCAGAGTTGCTCTATGGCGTCGCCATCATGCCTGCGGGTCACCGCCGGGACGCGCTCACGTCTGAGGTGGAGGCAATGCTGCAAGAGGATTTTGCCAGCCGCGTCCTTCCGTTCGACAGCGACGCAGCCCGTGCGTTCGCAGAGATCGCGGCCGCTTGTCGGGCCGCGGGGCGCCCCGTCTCCCAATCTGACGGGCAGATCGCAGCTATCGCCCGTTCTCGCGGCATGGCTGTGGCAACCCGCAATACCCGGCACTTCGAAGGCATGGCTGTCGACCTCGTCGACCCTTGGACAGCAAGCTGACCAGCGGACTCTTAGCCGCTATTGCCCTAGGCGCAGGGCCAGAGCAAGCTCTCCGTGCGGCTGCGGGAACTGCTGCGGATGAGGATTGCCCAGATCAACCACTGCGTGGTTTGACGGCTCTTCTCTATGAAGCTGGGACCGGGGTTTTTGTGAGGGTGCTGCGGGGACAAGCGGATCTGGGCTTGTCCCCACGCGGGGTGCGGGGCCAGGACGTGGACCGAGCATTCGGGCCTGGCGGGTGCGCGCCGGGTGCTCACAAGGGGCGCTGTGGGCTATGCGGTGGCCGCTTTGGGGGCGCTGGAGTCGTCGGTGGCGACCGGATCGCCGACCACATCAATGTGTTGCCGGGGACCGGCGGGGCTGTGTTAATTGCCCTGGGGCGGGCGACGGGGCTATTTTGTGGCAGCTTGGCGTTGTTCGGCGGTTTTCGAGGAGGCAGGATGTTCGCAAAGGGCCGGGTTCGGGGCGTGCCGTGTTCGCCGGATGTTGCTGGTGGCGGATGGTTGGAGGGTTGGGCTGTGTCTGGTTGTGTAGGCGCTTCGGCGCCTGTTGCCCGCCCTGAGGGGGGGGGGGGGTTACCGCCGGGTTATGGCGTTTTACCGTGCCTGTTTGGCCCGGGGCCCCCGCCCGGGGTTGCGGGGGGGGGTTCCGCGGGGGGTTCCCGTTTGGGG
>JAPPMA010000031.1 GCA_028819295.1 bacterium
GACGCCCAGGCCGAGCTGGCCGAGCGATACGGGATCGGAGTAGACCTGTTGAGCGCACCCTCGTTCAAGGCGGCGCGGGAGGAGGCCCTGGAGGCGGAGCGCTGGAACCGCCTGCACCCCGGCGCGCCGCCCCGGGTTCCGATGGTCACCCAGCGGCTGGCCGAAGGCCGCGGCCCGGTGGTGGCGGTCACCGATTACATGGCCATGGTGCCCGATCAGATCGCCCGCTGGGTGCCCCGGCGGTTCTTCCCGCTGGGCACCGACGGCTTCGGCCGCTCCGACACCAGGGAGTCGCTGCGCCGCTTCTTCGAGACCGACGCCAACAGCGTGGTCTCCGCCGTGCTGAGCGCCCTGGCCGCCGAGGGCAGCCTCGACCCGGCGGTGGCCGCCGATGCCGTCGCCCGCTACGACCTGAATCGCCCCCACTTCGACCCCACCGGCTAGCGGGACGCCGTTGGCCTGGCCAAACAGCGTCAGGCCGGTTGGAGATGGTTCAGCTCGGTGACGTTGTCGAGGAGGATCTTCTTCTTGGTGTCGCCGTCGAAGCCCTTGTCCTTCAGCTCCACCAGATAGTCGAGGGGCTGGGGCATGCCCTCGATGTGGGGCCAGTCGCTGCCGAAGATCACCCGGTCGGCCCCCATGTAGTGGACCACCTCGGCCACATCGTCCTCCCAGAAGGGGTTGATCCACACATGCTGGCGGAACAGTTCGGACGGGTCCTCTTTGAACCAGCCGATGCTCTTGTGGGTGGCATGGCCCAGCTTGCGGAACATGTCTCCCAAGAACTGCGACCCGTTCTCCACCGAGGCGATCCGCAGGTTGGTGAACCGCTCGAACAGCTTCTCCAGCGCCAGGGTGATCAGGTAGTCGTAGGCGGCCCGCTCGATGTTGTAGGCCTTGATGCTGGGCTTGTACTTGCGTTGCTTGGCCATTCCCGCCGAGGCGAACCCGTCCACGTCGTAGCCGTGGGTGGTGTAGCCGCTGTCGCCGGCGTGTACCACCGCGCAGATGCCGGCCTCGTTGACCCGGGCCCAGAACGGGTCGAAGTGCTCATCTGCCGGCGACATGAAGCCGTTCGCCGTCCACACCGCGGCCGGTCGCATCACGATGGTGCGGGCGCCCTTGTCGATAGCCCACTCCAGCTCCCGGCAGGCCCAGTCCACATCGCCCAGGGCGATGTAGGGGGCGGCGAAGATGGTGTCGCGGTAGGCGAAGCCCCACTGTTCCTCCAGCCACCGGTTGAACCCGCCGAACAGGGCGCACACCGCCTCGATGTCGGTTTTGATGAGCTCCTCGTAGAGCACGCCCAGCGTGGGGAACAGCCACACCGACTGGAGCCCCTGCTGGTGTGCTTTGGCGACTCGGGCGTCCCGGTCGTCCACGTAGTAGCGGGGCAGCTTCTCCCGCTTGCTCAGCATCTCGGCCGGGTTTCGGCCCCCGGGGTTGCCCCGGAAGTAGTCGTGCATGGCGCCGGGCAGGGCGATCGGATCCCAGGTGGGGTTCACCACCGCATGGCTGATCTTGCCGCCCACCAGGTGGTAGCGGCGGCCGTTCACCTCGGCCCACTGCACGCAGCGGGGCTGCATGGCCGGGTCCACATGGCGGGTGAAGGCGTCCAGCGCCTCGTAGTAGTGGTTGTCGCAGTCGAAGGGGGTGTAACCAAGCTCGTCCACAAAAACCAGGGTACCGCTGGGCTCTCGGCGGTGCCTGCTTGAACGGCGGCAAGCTCTTTGGCTGACGCGACAGGGGGCACCGAGGATGGTCTGGGCTGATTGAGCCCGTTACCGGTGGGCCGACGAGCCCTTCAACCTCATCCGCCACCTCCGGCGCCTCATCCACGTCTCCGTGAAAACCGCCCGAATCGTGAAGAGCCTCCCCCCTTCGCTCTGAGCCCTAGAGCGAGAACACCCGCCAGACCAAGTGCCCACGCGACTCCAGGGAAGCGGCGCACGGCTGCCCTCAGCTGTGACTCGTAGAAGCGCTCAAGCGATGGGGTCATGTCACCAAGATCGAGTCAACTGACCGCGATGCAATCGCCATGTGGTTCGACGCAGAAGAAGCTGAAGTGGGGCCGCTGGTCGTCAACTTCGCCCAAGAGGGCTAATCGACTATTGCCAAGCAGCTCCGCTAGCAGCCGGTGGCGGCCTTGAGGATCTGACAGGCATCCTCCATGCGGGCGGGGCTGAGCTGGGCCACCCGACGGCGAAATGCGTGGCGGGGAACGGTGTGGATGTTGTCGAAGTTGACCACGCATTCGACGGAAACGCCATCTTCAACGGTTAGAGGCAGCTCAGAGACAATGCCCCGGATCGTGCGGGTGAGTTCGACTGCAACAACTCCGCCAATGCGGGCAGCATTGGGGTCACGGGTGAGCACCAGTACCGGGCGGTCGCCGCTCGGGGTTTCAGCAAACCAGATCTCACCCCGCTGCGTCATCGTCAACGACCCAGTCCGACCAATCTTCCGCGGGTCCCCAATGTTCGATTTCCCAAAATGCCATTTCCTCCTCGGTGAATGGAATCTTCTCGTAAATCTCGGCATCGCGTACCGCCAGGATGGCATTGATATGGCGACGCAGCGCCTCGCGGTACAGTTCAGAGAGGGCAACTCCAACGTAGTCTGCACACTCTCTGGCTCTTGCCGCCTCCTCAGGGGGCACTCTGAAACTGAGCATCGCCATACACCAACACCATATTGTATGACAGTTTGGACATCAAGCACTTTTTGCCCATTAATCAGCGCTTTTGCCTCTGGGAGGAGGCCAGCCTCGAGCGCTGGCTGGAGTCCCAAGAGGCCCATAGCAGCACCGTTGATCGCTCTGGCTCCCGGCCCAGTCGCCACCGACATGATCCTGCCCCGCGACCCCGGCGCCCGAAGCCGCTTCGAGGCCGAGGTGGGGGCGGAGACCATTTTCGGGCGCCTCGGAGTGCCCGAAGACCTGGTGGGCGCCTCGGCGTTCATGAGCGGCCGCCCGGTGTTCGTGGACGGCGGAATGCTGCGCTGAGCAGCCTTCGTCGGGGAAGCGGGAAAGGTGCGCTTCGGGCGGTATGGCAGCGGGTAGGGTCGGGACATGGCCCTAGTAGCCTCGCCCGAGGCCTTGATCGCGCCCTCGGTGCTGCCCGCCGACTTCGCCCGCTTGGGCGAGGAGTGCATGGGATTGGAGAAGGCCGGCGCCGACCGAATCCACTGGGATGTGATGGACGGCCGGTTTGTTCCCAACCTCACCTTCGGCCCCGACGTGATCGCCTCGGTCCGGCCTCTGGTGTCGCTGCCGTTCGAGGCCCATCTCATGGTGGAAGAGCCCCATGAGCTGGCCCCCCGCTACGCCGAGGCCGGCTGCGAGCTGCTCACCGTGCATGCCGAGGCCTGCCCTCATTTGCACCGCACCCTGGGCGCCATCCGCGAGCTGGGAATAGACGCCGGCGTCGCTTTGAACCCGGCCACCCCGGCCTCCGCGGTGGCCCATGTGCTTGATCTCTGCCGGCTGGTGCTGGTGATGACCGTCAACCCCGGCTGGGGCGGCCAGTCTTACCTTGCGTCGATGGAGGCCAAGGTGGCCGAGGTGCGGGCGATGATCGACGAAGGCCAGCACCAGGTCGAGTTGGAGGTGGACGGCGGCATCGGTCGAGCAACTATCGGGGCTGCGTCCAAAGCCGGCGCCGGGGTTTTCGTGGCCGGCAGTGCGGTGTTCTCCAACGAGCAGGGCTTCAGCCACGCTGTCGCCGAGTTGCGAGAAGCAGCCGCCGCCCGTTGACCATGCAAGCGGTCCGCCGCCGGCTGCCGATAGCGGCAGCGCTGTTGCTGGCCGTCGCCGCTTGTGTGGTAGCGACCGGGGCGTGCCGAGGCGGGAACCAGCCCGGACTGGCGGCCTTCTGCGAGAAGCTCCGCGTTGCCTCGGGGCCCGAAGGGGCGCTGGCCTCGCTCGTCCCCAACGACCCTGACGCTGCTGAGGTGGCGGCCGAGGAGCTGGACGGCCTGCAACAAGCCGCCCCATTGGAGATCAAGCCATCGCTGGGCGTCATCAACGACACCGTGGGCCGCGTGCTCTCCGCTTTTGGCAGCTCAGAGGTGGCCGGCCAGGATTCCTTGCAGGAAATGGAGTACGAGATGGCCGCCTATGTCGAAGCTGCCACCGAGTTGGCCCGGTTCGCCGCCGAGCACTGCGGCCTGGAGTTGAACCCCGAGGATCCCGCCCCCATTTTGAATCCAGACCTCAACCCAGACCGGATTGTCGGTGAGGTGCAATTGGACGTGGCGGGCTGATGCAGGGCGACCGGGCCTCGATGGCTGCTTCGATCACCGAAGGGGTCAGATCATCTCCCCGCGCTTGACGATCACATGGTCGATGATGCCGTACTGCTTGGCCTCTTCTGCGGTGAACCAGCGGTCGCGGTCGGAGTCGGCCTCCACCTGCTCCACCGACTGGCCGGTGTGGGTGGCGATGCGCTCGGCCAGCAGCGACTTCACATAGGCGTGCTGCTCGGCCTGGATGGCGATGTCGGCCGCTTGACCCCGAACCCCGCCCGAGGGCTGGTGCATCATGATCCGGGCGTGGGGCAGGGCGTAGCGCTTGCCCGGGGCGCCGGCGCACAGCAGGAACTGGCCCATCGAGGCGCCCAAGCCCATGCAGATTGTGCCCACATCGGGGGTGATGAACTGCATGGTGTCGTAGATGGCCATGCCCGAGGTGACCGAGCCGCCCGGGGAGTTGATGTAGAGCCAGATGTCCTTCTCGGTATCCTCGCCTTCCAGATATAGAAGCTGGGCGGTGATGTAGTTGGCGATGTCGTCGTTCACGTCGGTCCCGAGAAACACGATTCGGTTCTTGAGAAGCCGGTTGTATATCTCGAAGGCACCGCGCTCGGGGCTGCCCGGTTCGAACATGGCGGGGTTGGTCATGTCCACAATCGTACCGGCCCACTACCGCATCTCGGCCACCCGATCCACCGGCATCACCGTGCACACCGGCGAATCAGGGGGTTCGGCAGGGAGCATGAACCGCCAGAACACCGCGGCCCGGGGCTCACCGCAGGTGTCCAGCCAGTTGGGCACGCCGGGGTCGCGGTGGGCGATGACCACCCGACAGCGGCGGTCTTGGCCCATCTCCATCTGGGCGTCGTTCAGCGACACGGTGCGCTCCAGATAGTCGGCTGTTTGGCCCAGCTCGTTCCAGATCACCACGTTGGTGAACAAGCCCTCCGGAACCCGGCCCTCCATCACCAGGGCCTCGTCAGGGGCCAGCTCGTACTCACCGGCCGAATAGGCGATGTCCACCGCCCCCCATCCGCCGCCGTCGCCGTCGGTCCAGTCCACCGGCGGGCCCATCGTGTTAGGCACATCGGAATACCAGCTCGGGCGCCGTCGGGGCTGGGGGCCGAGCATCTGGCCGCCGAACTTCGAGCGCACCCACGCTTCCACCCGCCTCAGGCGACGGGCCACCGCGGCATCGTCGGGCACCGGAATCTGATCGGGTCCGCCGACTGTTTCGATGCGCAGATCAGGCACCAGCCCGGGTTCAGCCGAGGCGGCTTGTGCCTCGTTGAAGTAGAACCGCACCACCACCGACCCAGCGTCCTCGGCCAACTCCATCCAATTGCCCTCGTGGGCGTCGGGCGACAGCGCTACTTCGAAGGAGCCATCTTCGTCGAACGCCATGTCGTCCATGTTGAGCTCGCCCACCACCCGGGTTGGCCAATGGCCGTCGCGGTCGCCGCCGTGCACGGTGAGCGACAGGTAGACCTCCCGTCCTCGCCGGCCTTGAACCCGATAGGTGAGGTCTCCCCGCAGCGGGGCAAAGAAATAGATGGCGTCGGGGTTGTCGCCCCATTTCCGGTACGGGGAGATGAGGCGCACGAAGTGGGGCCGCTCCGGTTCGTTTTCCAGGTAGAGGTCCAGCGCCCCCCACAGCGCCATGGCCAGCCCCCGAATGCCCAGGTGCTCTCGGCCGGGGGACAAGCCTCGTTGCGGCCCGATCCAGTCGGCGTCGATCTCCGCCAGCGCGCCCAGCAGATCCCGCCAGGCCCGCCGGGCCTCGCTGTCCGGCCCGTTTTCCCGAAGCTCGCTCACAGCGCCTCCGGCCCGATCGGGACCGCCGCCAGCGTGTCCTCGTCAGCGTCGAAAAGCACTGCCAGAAACGTGGTCGGACGGTCGGTGCGGTTGCGCCAAGCATGAACCGTCCCCCGCTGCACCACGCAGTCCCCAGCGTGAAGGTGAACATCATCGCCACCCTCCAACACCAGCCATAGCTCGCCCTCCAGCACGCAGATGAAGTCCACCGTGGCGGTGCGGTGGAGATTCTCCTCGTCGGCCACCGGACGGGGATGACCGTCAGCGTCCACGTAGACGGCCGAGTCCGGCGGCAGCTTGTTGCGGATGATGTTCACCCCGCCCGACGGCGGCGAAAGCCGAAAGCCGTCCCGGTCGCCCGATGCGGCATAGCTGGCGGGAAGTTCGTCCACTGCCCATATGGCGGTGAGGAACTGGTCAGGATGGCGGGGGCTGATCACCACCGGCGGCAACCCATCGCTGTCCACCACCGAGTGACCCTCGCCGTCCACCGCGGTCACAACCCGCCGAAAGTCATCAGTCATGTGGAGTCTTAGCCACCTCCCGTCAGCCGTTGTCCTTCGGCACTCTCCTAGCTGCCGCTTCTGGTCTTGTTGTAGCGGGGGTTTCGGCCCTTGTTCTGTCGGCTGTGTCTCGCCAGTTTCCCAGCTTCCCACCGTCGAGCTAACCCTCTGGGCATCCCAACCGTCTCCACTTCCATGTGCCCGTACTTGCCCGACTTCTGGTGCGCGACAGCCCGCCGCCGAGGGTTGTTCGTGATTCCCACGTAGACGACCTTGCCGCGAGGGCTACGCAGCGTGTACCCCCGTACAGACCGCCACCGCCTAGAACGTCGCGCTGCCATTCGCCCACCATAACCCGACACCAACGGGATGCTCCTGCTGATGTCAGTTCTACCGGCCGCATGGATGCTCTACAGCAAAGCCGTGTCTACCATCAAGGGAAGCGAATCAGGATGACCGGAATTCGCCAGTCGTCTCGCAGCCAGTGTGAAGGGAGTGGACATGGCCGACCAAGACGGTTTCACGGCGCTAGAAATCGAGAACTTGCAGCACTACGTGTATTTCTTCCAAGACCCGCGCGACGGCACGATCTTCTATGTGGGGAAGGGGAAGGGCAACCGCTTTCTCTCACGTTTGCACACTCCGATGAAAATGAATGGCACAACAAGCGGCTTGACGTGATACGGGAGATCGAGGCAGAGGGCCGCGAGGTCCGGTGCTTCATAGCCCGACATGGCATGGACGAACAGACCGCGCTCGAAGTGGAGGGAGCACTGATCGACGTTCTGCGGCTCATTGGCAATGACGAGCTGACGAACAAGCATCGAGGACACTCCCCCTCACGAGGGCTTTGGATGGGGACGCTGGCGCGTAATTCATCTCCGCTTACCGTCCACCGCAGCCTTCAGGCTGGCCGATTGTCAGCCAGGGCGCTGGGCCAGGCTGTCGAGTCCGATCAGGATGAGGACGAATGCGTTGCCCAGGGATTCGAGGGTGAGCCCTCCAGGGGGAGGATCGGGCATCGGCCACAGGGGCTTCTCAGACTCGCCCAACAGCCGGGCAATGCACCGGGCATCCACCTCGTACCCGGCCCGATAGTAGAAGGCCGAGCCCGTCTGAGGACTGGCATTGCGCGGGGGCAGCGTCACGTAGTTGGCCGCATTCAACTCTCCCGAGAGCCGGCCGGCTGCACCGGTCACGTCGGTCCCGTTGGCCACCAGCACGCCGATGGTGGACGGATCGCGGCAGTCGAGCTCCTCGCTGGCGTCGCTCCCCCCGCAGAAGATGGCTATGGCATCGCCTTCGTCAAGAGTTCCCGGATTTTCGAAGGTAACGGACTCGCCGCTTCTCACCGTGCCTGGCGGGCACACGATTGTCTCGGTGGTGGTGTCGCACCACTCACCACACCATTCACCGCAATGCTGTTCCACAGCCTCCCCGAAAGCGGTTAGGGCGGGATCGCTCTGGAAGTCGTCAGGGTCGTATTGGAACTCCATTCCCGCCCCATCAAAGTTGTCCGGGCAAACCGCCGTGGCCAACGGCGACTCCGAAACACCACAGCCTCCTGATACGAGCTGGGTGTCAACGTCGAATTGACATCGGTAGACGTTCAACAGGGCTTCTTGGCTCTGGATCAGCCCGTCCCGCACGTCGATGTCACTCTGTGTGGGATTCGCAGGGGCAGGATCAGGCGCGATCCAATGAGGGGTAGGGCATCCCCCCGGAACCGCGCCGGTGCTCACCCCAAAAAGGCAGCGGTAGGTGTTCAACAGGTTCTCCTGGTTGGCGATCAGTTGATCCCGCACTTCGAAGTCGCTCTGCGTTTGAGCAGACGCGACCGGCGACAGCAGCACTGTCACCAACGCGACTAAGGCAACGAGCAGAACGGTTGGGCGGGGTTTCAAGGTCGTTCGCACCAGCGGAAATCTATAGGTGTGCAGACGCGCTGTTTCAGTCAAGGTACAGGCAGATCGAGTGGGCATAGGGCGGGCTAGCCCCATGTCTCGCCGCTTTGGGTTGCTGCTATCGCTTAGGCACAGGATGTTCCTGCTTCGATGATCCAACTGCCGTCTGGTAGCTGCGCGGCGTGTAGCACGACCTGAGCGTTTCCTTCGGCGTCGCGGAAGGCAGCGGAATTCTCTTGGCTGGGGTATTGGGTGAGGTCTTCTGCGCTGATGGAGTATGTCCCATCGCGGCCTTTCCACCAGCGGCCTACGGCTTCGTTCATCCACCAAAGGGCGGCGGCTTCGTCTACAGAGGGAACCCCGACTACAAAATCGGGATCGAAATTGTAGGTCCACCCCGTAGAACGATCCCCCTAGCAGGCCAACCCGGAACCATGGACGTAGAGAGTCGGTTCAGGGGTCGGCGTTGGTGCAGGCAAGGGCTCGGCAGTCAACTGGGCTGAGGTAGCCGTGACAGGCGTGATAGTTGGATCGGGAGAGGCAATGTCGTCGTTTGTGCCACAAGCCGCAGAGAACAGCGCAGAAATAGTCACAAAAGCGACGGTTCGCAACGCTCTGCCCATGAACAGAAAGCTACAACCACCTTCGTGTCCCACGGAATGGTCAGACGGCGTGTCGGCCACCTGATCCACCGGTATCACCGTGCGTACTGGCGGGCGCATCGGGACGTTCGTCGGGAAGCATAAGCCGCCAGAACACCGCGGCCCGAGGCTCACCGCAGGTGTCCAGCCAGTTGGGGAGGCATGGGATGTGGGGGGTGTGGATCAAGGGAGGACGTTGTGACCGCCGATGTCTAGCCAGACGACGTGGCGTTTGCCGGGTAGCTGCTCTGCACCCCATGAGAGGGTCGGTGAACTCCATCGGTGGTCGCGACGGATCGGCCAGAATGGCCGGTCTGGAATGTCGGCGACCGACCGATGGAGCTCACCGACCCTCAGACCACCCCACCCCACGTTTCCGCGAAGGCTCAAACATTCCGCATTAGGCGAAATGCCATTGACATCCCTGACCCTCCTGTGTGGTGCCTATTTCCACCCTATCTGATATGCCTCAAGAAAAGTGCGCCAGGTGGGATTTGAACCCACACGGGCTTGCGCCCACAGGGACCTAAACCCTGCGCGTCTGCCAAATTCCGCCACTGGCGCGAGGCGCTTACAGGCTACAAGCCCAACTGGGCGGCCAAGGCCTGAAATGCCCGGCCCCGGTGGGAGACGGCGTTCTTCTCCTCGGGCGACATCTCGGCGAACGTCCGGCCGTCTCCCTCTCCGGGAACGAACACCGGGTCGTAGCCGAATCCCTGATCTCCCCGGGAAGCTTCGGCGATCACTCCGGAGATCGCGCCTTCGGCCGCGAGCTCGCTGCCGTCGGGAAACGCCACTATAGCCACCGTGCGAAAGCGGGCCGACCGGTCGGCCTCTCCCTGCAATTCCACCAGCAGCCGGGCCCGGTTGTCGGCATCTTCGGCGCGCTCCCCGGCATAGCGGGCCGACCGCACTCCGGGCAATCCGCCCAGCGCGGCCACCTCCAGGCCAGTGTCGTCGGCTACTGCGGCCCGCCCGGTGTGGGCGCAAACTGCCCTCGCCTTCAGCTGGGCGTTGGCCTCCAGCGTGGGGCCGTCTTCGATCACCTCGCCAAGATCCGAGGGCCGGGGCAACAGTTCAACCGCGGAACCCAAGATAGCCGCAATCTCGCTCAGTTTGTGAGGGTTGGCGGTAGCGGCAACCAACTGCCTCCGGGCTCGCGAGGCGAAGCTCAACGCGACGAGGGCGGGTCGGCTAGCAGCCGGTTTTGAAGGCTGATTATCTGCTCTATGCCCGAGCTGGCCAAGTCCAGCAAGGCGTCCAAGTGATCCCGGTGGAACGGCTGACCCTCGGCGGTGCCCTGAACTTCTACAAATCGACCTGATTCGGTCATGACCACGTTCATGTCCACTTCGGCAGCCACATCTTCCTCATAGGGGAGGTCGAGCAGCGGCACTCCGTCGATCACCCCCACCGACACCGCGGCACACGCCTCAATGATCGGATGGGTTTCGATCTTTCCCGCAGCCAGCAGGCGGCTGAGGGCGTCGTGAAGGGCGATGTAGGCACCGGTGATGGCCGCGGTTCGGGTGCCGCCGTCGGCCTGGAGCACGTCGCAGTCGCAGACCACCTGGCGCTCGCCGAGCTTGGCGGCATCGGTCACCGCGCGAAGCGAGCGGCCGATGAGCCGCTGGATCTCCTGTGTCCGCCCCGACTGGCGCCCCCGAGCCGCCTCCCGGTTGACCCGCTCGGGCGATGATCCCGGCAGCATGGAGTACTCAGCAGTGACCCATCCCCGCCCCCGACCCCTCATCCACCGGGGCACGTCCGGGTTCACCGACGCGGTACACAGCACCCTGGTGCGACCGAAGGAGATCAGCACCGAGCCGTCGGCCATCGTAGTGAAATCCCGCTCAAAACCAATGGGCCGCAGTTCGCCCACCGCCCGACCGTCGCTTCTCATGTTGCTGCCCCAATGCTTCGTATCAACCAATGCTTCGCACCAAGAGGAGCGGGGGGGGGCCGGGGGGGGGGGGGGGTGGGGGCGCGGGGGGGGGGGGGGGGGCGGAGGGGGGGGGTGGGGGGGGGTTTTTTTTTTTTTATGTGTAGTTTAAA
>JAPPMA010000015.1 GCA_028819295.1 bacterium
TTGATGAACGCATTGGTGAGAATGCGGAACAGCCAGGCCCGCAGGTTGGTGCCCTGCTGGAAGCTGCCGAAGCCGCGGTAGGCCCGCAGGTAGGTTTCCTGCACCAGGTCTTCGGCATCTGCTGCATTGCGGGTCATACGCCGGGCCGCCGAGTAGAGTTGGTCCATGTAGACCATGGCCTGGTCGGCAAAAGTGGCTTGGTCAGCCATGATATTGCCGCGATCGAGGGAAATGCCCGCAGCCGGTGCGAGTCATCTTCCGACACCGCCCACCTGCTCCCGCCACGGAATGTGTCTGTCCACCCGGGGCTCGGGCGGCAGTCCGAGCACTCGCTCGGCCATGTTGTTGCGGTGTACCTCATCGGTGCCTCCCCCGATGGAGCCCCAGAATCGGTTCAGCACCTCGTTGGCCCAAACTCCCGTGTCGGCGTGGTCGCCGGCCACCCCGAAACCCCCGAGGATCCCCACGCCGAGGTCGCCTCGATCACGACGACTCTCCGACCAGTACACCTTCAGCACCGAGCCGTCGAAGGCGGGCCGACGCCCCCTCCGCGCATCCTCCTGAAGCCTCCGGCCCATCCATTCGAGCAGCTTCTCTCTGGTGTAGGCCTCAGCCAGCTCTTGGCGGACCACCAGGTTTCGGGACGCGCCCCATCGCCGAGCCAGCCCGATCAGGTTGGCCGCGCTGTCGGCCCGGTCCATGCCCCCGCCGATCATGGCGGACTCGTTGGCCAGCACCAGCCGGGCCACCGCCCATCCGCCGTTCACCTCGCCTAACACATTGTCGGCCGGAATCCGCACGTCGCTCAAGAACACCTCATTGAAGTGGGCCGAGCCGTTGATGGTGCGGATGGGCCGGGGGTCCACTCCGGGGGTGGACATGTCGACCAAAAAGAAGGTGATGCCCTTGTGCTTGGGGGCGTCGGGGTCGGTGCGGGCCAGCAGGATTCCCCAGTCCGACAGGTGGGCCGACGTGTTCCACACCTTCTGTCCGTTCACTGCGAACTCATCGCCGTCGCGCTCGGCCCGGGTGGCGAGGTTGGCCAGATCCGACCCGGCGCCGGGCTCGCTGAAAAGCTGGCACCACACCATATCGCCCCGCAGCATGGGCTTGAGGTGGCGCGCCCGCTGCTCGTCGGTGCCGAAGCGGCCGATGGCCGGCCCGGCCAGTGCGATGCCGGCGGCCAGAAATCCGCTGGTCACATCGAATTGGGCCACCTCCTGCTGGAAGATCTGCCGCTGCCACCGCTCGCCGCCCCGCCCGCCGTGGTCAACCGGCCAGTCGATGGCCGCCCAACCGCCCTCGTACAGCTCCCGCTGCCAGGCTCGACAGCGGTCCATATGGGCTCTCTCGGCGGCGGCATCGGGGTGGGTGGTTCGGGTTGACCATCCATCGCCCTCCTCACGCCGCGGGGCTCTGGCCTCGAGCCAGCCCCGCACCTCGGCGCGGAACGCGGCCTGCGGCAAAGTGTCCTCTGAGTGCTGGCCCACACTACGAAGATACGGTATGGCGTCACCGGACACAGAGGAGAAGCGCCTATGGCTGGCGCAGGCCCAGCCGTCTTGGAGCCCAATGCCAGTTGCAGAGGAGAAGAGTCTATGGCCGATGATCGATACGGGGTTCGCGACGAAGAGGTGGAGATTGAGCGCCACCGCCTTGAGATGCTGGCCGAGGCCCGCGATCCCCGAACGCGGCGAATTCTGGACAGCACGGGGCTGGGCCCCGGGTGGCGGTGCTGGGAGGTGGGCGCGGGAGGGGGCACGGTGGCGGCATGGCTCGGCAGACGGGTCGGTCCCGAGGGGTCGGTGTGGTCCACCGACGTCGACCTCCAGTTCCACCGGTCGGTGCTGCCCAACGCGGTGGTGGAACAACACGACGTGACCCGCGACCCCGTTCCTGATTCGGCGTTCGACCTCATCCACGCCAGGGCCGTGCTCCAGCATCTGCCCGAGCGCGATCAGGTTATGGAGAA
This sequence comes from bacterium, assembly GCA_028819295.1. GTDB lineage: Bacteria > Actinomycetota > Acidimicrobiia > Acidimicrobiales > Bin134 > Poriferisocius. Next base: position 1,973 of record JAPPMA010000015.1, read on the forward strand.
GCTGTGGGCGGCTCTGGTGCCCGGCGGCTGGCTGGCAGTGGAGGACGGCGCTTTCGGATCGTTCGCCGAGCAGACCCTGCCCGAGCCCTACGGCACCGTTCACCGCTACGTGTCGGCGGGGGTCACCACCGAGTGGCGCGACGCCGACTACGGAGTGCGGCTGCCCGGCCGCTTCCGCGACCTGGGCGCGGCCGACATCGACGTCATCGGCGATGTTTGGGCCATGCGGCCCGGAGAGCCGGGCGGGGAGTGGTGGTTTATGGCCTTGGAGCGCGCCATTCCCCGGCTGGTGGAGGCCGGTCTGGTGACCGCCGAGGACGGCGAGACCGCCCTGGCACAGGTTCGCGAGCCTGGATTTGTCATGATGAGCACGGTCTCGATCGCCGTGGTCGGCCGAAAGCCAACGCAGTAGTGAGCCAAGGAGGCAGAGATGGAACCACTTGAACTATGGAACCCCGCAACCTTCAAGAACGGATTCCCCCACGACTACTTCCGTCACAGGCGCGACACCGACCCGGTGTTCTGGTGCGAGCACCCGGTGTGGGGGGGCTTTTGGAACGTCACCCGCCACGCCGACGTGCAGCGGGTGTCCCGCGACTCAGACTGCTTCAAGAGCCAGCCCAACCCGTTTTTGGCCGACGACCGGGCCCCTGCGGTGGACGACGGCTCCAACTCGCTGTTTCTCATCAGCCTGGACCCACCCGATCACACCAAGATGCGCAAGCTCGTCAACCGGGGGTTCACGCCCCGACGGGTGCGCGACTTGGAGGAGAGGATCCAGGCCCAGGTCGACCGGCTTATCGATCAGGTGGCAGACAAGAACGGCTGTGAGATGGTGAGCGAGGTCGCGGTGGAGCTGCCCTTGCAGGTTATTGCCGATCTGGTGGGCGTTCCCGAGCAGGATCGCCATCAGATCTTCCACTGGACCGAGATCACCTTCGGCTTCGACGAGAAACACACCCCCGACCAGCAGGCCGAAGCCGGAGCGCAGATGTTCGCCTATGCCGACCAGATGTGCGAGATCCGCAAAGCCGAGCCCCACGACGACCTCATAAGCGTGCTGATGGAAGCCGAAATCGACGGGGAGTCGCTGGATCAGATGCAGATCGATGTGTTCTTCATGCTCCTTCAAAATGCCGGCTCTGAGACCACCCGCAACCTGATCACCACCGGCACGCTGGAGCTCATTCGCAATCCCCGCCAGATGCAGATGCTCAAAGACGACCGGTCGCTCATTCCCAACGCCGTGGAAGAGCTGTTGCGCTACACCACACCGGTGACCCAGTTCGTTCGCCGGCCCAGCCGCGACACCGTGGTGGGCGGCCAGGAGGTGAAGGCGGGCGAGCCGGTGGTGATCTGGTATTCCTCGGCCAATCGGGACGAGCGGGCCTTCGAGAACCCCGACACTCTGGACGTGACCCGAGACGCCAGCCAGCACGTGGCCTTTGGCGCCGGTGGACCCCACTTCTGTTTGGGAGCGTCGCTGGCCCGCTTGGAGGCCAAGATAATGTTCGAGGCCATCGTCGACCGTTTCGAGGGCTTGGAGTTGGCCGTGGACGACCCCAGCGCCCTGCCCCGTCTGCACTCCACCCTGATCGACGGCTATGCCGAGATGCCTCTGCGCTGGAAGTCGGTCAAACCCGCTGCTTAGAGGCTATGCCGATTCCCATACATATTATGTTAGGCTAACTTGATACACTGAGCTGGCTGCCCTAAGGTCCGATGCCCATGACCAACATTTTTCGTCTTGGGCTGGTGGGGGCGATTCTTGCGGTGGCCCTGCTGGCCTCGTCCTGCGGCGGCGGCGGCACGAGACTCGACGGTGTGGCCGCCACCATCTACGACGGCCCATGCGTCGATGCCAACGGCTTTTCGGTAACCGTGTACTCCGGTCGCAGCGAGAACCTGATCAAGCCGGTTCTCGACGCGTTCGCCTGCGAATCCGGCACCTCTGTGCGGGTTCGCTGGGCTTCTTCTACCGACCTGGCTCTGCTGATCGCCGAAGAGGGCGACCGCACCGAAGCTGATGTGTTCATCTCCCGATCACCAGGTCCGGTGGGGTTCCTTGAGTCCAAGGGCTTGCTCAACTCGATGGACTTCAACGTGCTCGACTTGGTGGCCCCAGAGCATCGGGGGGCCAACGGCACCTGGATCGGGTTCTCCGGACGCAAGCGGGTGCTGGTACACAATCTGGACAGCGTGCCTGCGGCCGAGCTGCCGAGCTCGGTGTTCGACCTCACCGAGCCGCAGTGGCGGGGTCGAGTGGCCATACCAGCCACCAACGGATCGTTCGTCGACTGGTTCACTGTGTTCCGCGACCAATACGGCAATGATGCAGCCACCCAGTGGCTGAGCGACATGGTGGACAACGACGCCCGCTACTACCCCAACAACGTGGCCATCGTGGAGGCGGCCGCTCGGGGCGAGGTCGACATGGGCCTCGTGAATCACTACTACAACTACCGGTTGGCAGCCGACGCGGAAGCAGCTGGCACGCCGCATCAGGCGGCCAACCACGACTTGTCGAATGAAGACATCGGTGCCCTGCTCATCATCACTGCCGCTACCATGACCTCCAACGTGAACGACCGGGTAGCATCCCAAAACCTGATCTCCTACCTGCTTTCGCCATCGGCCCAGCGCTACTTCACAACAAACACCTACGAGTACCCGCTTGCTGGCGGCGTCGAGTCCAACCCCGCACTCCCGCCTCTGGCTGCTCTGTCGATCGGCTCCGTTGATTTCGACGCCCTCGGCGGCGGCTTCGAGACCACCGAGGAAATCATCCAAAGCAGCGGAATCCTCAGCCAGTAAAGGGTTGCACTAACGTTCCACCCGTGGACGTCGACCCCCTCGATCTCATCTCTCCCAAGCGCTATGGCGAGAACGGCCAGCCTCACGACCTGCTGGCCTGGATGCGCCAGAACTCCCCTGTACACAGGTGCGAGCCAGACGGATTCCAAGACTTCTGGGCCATAACCCGCCACACCGACATCATCGAGGTCTCCACCCAGCCCGAGATCTTCAGCAATGAGGCCGACGGCATCGTGGTGCTCAGCGACCAACAGGTGGCCGACCAGTCCGAAGGCGGAACCATCATCGGCAACATGCGCACGATCATCAGCATGGATCCGCCCGATCACCGGCTCTATCGCAAGGTGGCCAGCGGTTTCTTCACTCCCCGGGGGATCAGCCGCCTCGACCAGATCGTCAACGAGAGCGCCAAGGGCCTGCTCGACAGCCTCGGCGACGATGGCGAGTGCGATTTTGTGGACATCATCGCCCAGCGCCACCCGCTGCGGGTGTTGGCCACCATCTTGGGCATCGACCGCGACGACGAGGAGCGCCTCTTGGTGCTGACCCAGCAGCTTCTGGCCGGCGACGACCCCGACTACCGGCGGGAGGCGGAGAGCCGATACGAGGCCAGCCAGGAAGTGGGCATGGAGTTCTATGCCATGTTCGACCGCATCATCAAGGACCGCCGGACGAATCCCACCCAAGACCTGGCCTCCATGCTGGCCCATGCCCACCTCCCGACCGGCCAGCCCTTGGGCGAGATTGAGACCTTCGGCTACTACCTGATTGTGTTCGTCGCTGGCCACGACACCACCCGCAATGCGTTATCGGGGGCGATGGAGGCATTTTTGGCCCATCCCGACCAGCTTCAGCGGCTGCGGGAGCACCCAGAGTTGGCCAAGGACGCGGTGGAGGAGGTGATCCGGTGGTCCACCCCGGTCAACTACATGAAGCGCACCGTGATGGCCGATGCCGAGGTGGCGGGCCAGCCGGTGAGTGAAGGCGATTTTTTGATGCTGCTCTACGCCTCGGGCAATCGGGACGAGGCGGTGTTCGACCGGCCCCACGACTTCGACATCGGTCGCCATCCCAACCGCCATCTGGGATTCGGCTGGGCCGAGCACTACTGCCTGGGGGCGCACCTGGCCCGGGCCAGCACCGAGGCCCTCATCACGCAGATGGCGGAGCGGGTTGTCGAGATCGAGCCGGCCGGGCCAGCCGTTCGCACCGAATCCAACCTCATTGTGGGTACCAAGCAGCTTCCGGTTCGCTACAAGCTCCGCCCCGCGGCCTGACTCCTGTACCCGATCCGAACCACTCCCAAACGACAATGAACACCAACGACCGAAATCCTGTCCACCACGACGCCGTGGTCATCGGCGCCGGATTCGCCGGCATCTACATGCTCCACAAGCTTCGCCAAATGGGGCTCACCGCCAAGGCTTATGAGACCGGCGACGACGTTGGCGGCACCTGGTACTGGAACCGCTATCCCGGTGCTCGCTGCGACGTGGAGAGCCTGGAGTACTGCTACAGCTTCGATTCTGAACTGGAGCAGGAGTGGGAGTGGACCGAGCGCTATCCGGGCCAGCCCGAGATCCTCCGCTACGCACAGCATGTGGCCGAGCGCTACGACCTGTATCGGGACATCCAGTTCAACACCAAGGTCACCAGGGCGGCCTTCGACGACGAATCCGGGCGCTGGCTCATCGGCAGCGCCCCCGCGGTGGACCACATCGACCACAATCATGCCCCTGCCGGTCCCGACACCGATCTGGTGACCGCCGAGTACCTCATCACCGCGGTGGGCTGCCTGTCGTCCTCCAATGTCCCCGACATCGAGGGCGTCGACACTTTTGAGGGCGAGCTGTGCCACACCGGCCGCTATCCCAAAGAGGGCATCGACTTCACCGGCAAGCGGGTCGGCGTGATCGGCACCGGCTCCTCGGGGATTCAGGCCATTCCGGTGATAGCCGAGACCGCCGAGCACCTCACCGTGTTCCAGCGCACCCCGCAATACGCCATACCAGCCCGCAACCACCCCCTCGACCCGATCGAGCAGGCCGAGGTCAAGGCCGACTACCGCAGGCTCCGAGAGCAGAACAAGACCCAGCAGGGAGCGCTGGGGGCCCGCTTCGACTGGAACGAGGGCTCGGTTCTCGATGTCGAGGTGGAGGAGGCGTTCAAGGAGTTCGACACCCGCTGGGAGATGGGCGGCTTCGCCTTCCTCGGCGCCTACGGCGATATTGCCCGCACCCCCGAGGCCAACCACGTGGCCGCCGATTTCGTCAAGGCCAAGATCCGCGAGACGGTGAACGATCCCGAGACAGCGGAGCGGCTCATCCCCACCACCTACATCGGCTGCAAGCGGCTGGTGCTCGACACCGACTACTTCGCCACGTTCAACCGCGACAACGTCACCCTGGTGGACATCAGCGAGAACACCATCGCAGAGATCACCCCCGGTGGCCTGCGCACCGCCGACGGCGCCGAACACGACCTGGATGTGATCGTGTTCGCCACCGGTTACGACGCCATGACCGGCTCGCTGCTCCGCATCGACATCCGGGGCCGCGATGGGCGCCCCCTGGCCGAGCAGTGGCACGCCGGGCCCCGCACCTATCTGGGCCTGGGCGTGCCCGGCTTCCCCAACATGTTCACCATCACCGGCCCGGGCAGCCCGTCGGTGCTGGCCAACATGATCGTGTGCATCGAGCAGCACGTGGACTGGATCGGCGACTGCATCGCCTACTTGCGGGCCAACGGGCACCGCCACATCGAGGCCTCCGAGAAGGCTGCCGAAGCCTGGGTGGACCATGTGAACCTGGTGGCCAGCTACACGCTGTACCCCACCTGCAACTCCTGGTACCTGGGGGCCAACATCCCCGGCAAGACCCGAGTGTTCATGCCCCTGCCCGGGTTCCCCGACTACGCCGCGAAGTGCGATCAAGTAGCCGCCGCCGGCTACGAGGGGTTCGAACTCACCAGTTAGCGGTGTCCGCTCTGGAGGAATACAGCGGCATCATCGGCGTCCGCTCTGGAGGAATACAGCGGCATCATCGGCGTCCGCTCGTCGGTATACCCTGTCGCGCTTTCCCACTCGCACCACGAGCACGCGTACTGCATCGTCTTGGATGTCGCAGACAACACGGAAATCGCCTACCCGATAGCGCCACAGTTTTCCCAGCGGCCCGGCCAGAGCCTGACCGACCCGGCGTGGGTCCGCACCAGCAATTCGCTCATCCATGTAATCCATGATGCGGCGCGCCGAGTTCTTGTCGAGCTTCCTCAGTTGAGTTTTGGCTGTGTCGGTGTAGTCAATCGTCCAAGCCAAGCTCTTTCCTCACATCAGCCGCAGCATGAGCCTGTTCTTGGTTCTTCCGGATGCGTTCGAGGACGTCCGCGGCCAAGTAATAGTCCTCGACATCTTCGAGTCCGCGCTCGATGATCTCGCGCAGATAGAAGGCCTTTGTCCGCCCCGTCAGCAAGGCAAGCTGGCTGAGCCGCTCCTCTGTCTTGGATTCCAACCGAATCGACGTCGGCATTGGGCCCCTTCTCTCATTTAGGACTACTTGTATTCACTATATCGCGCCTTGTTGCGGCACCAAGTGGCGTACTGGCTATCCTCACCGTTTGATGACCGAACACCGCATCGGGCTCACCCTGGCCGAGTCAACCTCCCCGCCGGTGCCGCGGCCCTACGACCCTGATGCCCCCAATGTGCTGGTGATCGTGCTGGACGATCTCGGCTTCGCCCAATTGGGGTGCTACGGCGCCGACATCGACACCCCCAACCTGGATCGCCTGGCCGGTCGGGGGTTGCGGTTCACCAACTTCCACACCACCGCGGTCTGCTCTCCCACCCGGGCCTGCCTGCTCACCGGTCGGAATCACCACCGGGTGGGGGTGGGGATGCTCACCGACATGCCCATCAACTTCCCCGGCTACAACTGCCAGATCCCCGATTCCGCTGGGACGTTGGCCCAATACCTGGGGGCTGAGGGCTGGGCCACCTACGCGGTGGGGAAGTGGCACCTCACCCCCCGCGACCAACGAGCCGCCGGGCCGTACCACACCTGGCCCACGGGGGTCGGGTTCGACCACTATTACGGGTTCCTCAACGGGGAGACCAACCAGTGGACCCCTCAGCTCATCCGCGACCAGACCTATATCGAGCCGCCCGCCACCCCCGAGGAGGGGTACCACCTCGATGCCGATCTGGCCGACCAGGCCATCGACTATCTGCGGGGACTGCGGCTGGCCGATCCCGAACGGCCCTTCATGATGTGGTATGCCACCGGCACCCCGCATGCCCCCCATCAAGCGCCCCCGGAGTGGATCGACCGCTACGCCGGGCAGTTCGACCGGGGCTGGGACGTGTGGCGAGAAGAAGTGCTGGTCCGCCAGAAGGAGATGGGGGTCATTGCTGCTGATGTTGAGTTGTCGGCTCGACCCGAGTGGGTTGAGCCCTGGGCTGAGATCGACCCCGACCGCCGGCGATTGTATGCCCGAATGATGGAGGTGTACGCCGGATTCTTGAGCCACGCCGACCACCACATCGGCCGAGTGATCGACCACCTGGAGTCATCCGGCGAGGCCGACAACACCGTGGTGGCGTTGATCTCCGACAACGGCACTTCGGCCGAAGGCGGGCCCAACGGCAGCTGGAACCAGATCCGGCACTACATCAGTGACGAGCCCGACGACCTTGAGCTGGAGATGTCCCACTACGACGACCTCGGCGGGTTCCGCTCTTCCGGGCACTACCCCTGGGGGTGGGCGCTGGCCGGCAACACCCCCTTCCGGCGGTGGAAGCGGTACACCTTAGAGGGCGGGGTGCGCGACCCTTTCATCCTTTCGTGGCCAGCGGGCCTAGCGGCTCGGGGCGAGCTGCGCCATCAGTACTCCCACGTCACCGATGTGATGCCCACCATTTTGGACCTGGCCGGGGTGCAGCCCCCGGCCGAATTCGGCGGGGTGGAGCAGATGTCGTTCGACGGCGTCAGCATGAAGCCGATCGTAGATGGCAACGATCCCGATGCCGCCCGCACCAGCCAGTACTACGAGTGCTGGGGGAGTCGGGCCATGTACCACGAGGGGTGGAAGGCGGTAACCAATCACGTCAACCAGCTCACTGCTGCCGAGCGGGAAGCCATCATCGGCAGCCACGACTTCGCCGAGGACGAGTGGGAGCTGTTCGACACTGTGGCCGATCCCACCGAGTCGCACAACTTGGCTGATACCCATCCCGAGAAGCTGGCTGAGATGATTGCGCTGTGGGACGCCGAGGCCGAGCGCAATGGGGTTTTGCCCTTAGACGACACCTCGGTGAACCGTATTGCCCACATGCTGGCCCCCTGGATGTCGCTGCGGGACCGGTACGACTTGGTCCCCGGCGACAAGGTTCACGAGGCCTCCGGGCCATTGCAGTTCGGCGGCTACCGGGCGGTGGCCGCTTTCCCCGATGGCCTTCCCGCCGGAGCATCGGGAGTCATTTGCGAACAGGGCGACTGGATCTCGGGCTGGGCCCTGTTCTTGGCCGACGGCGAGATCCGCTGGGTGGCAGTGGTGAACGGTCGGGAATACCGGGCGGCCGCCACCGTCCCGATGGGAGCCTGCTTTGTGGGTGCAGTGGTAGCGCCGACCGACGGCGGCTTGTTCACGGTCACGCTTACTGCTGGCGATGCCGAGATTGGCCGGAGTGAAAACCCAGTGCCCCTGTCGATGAACTGGGCCCCCGACGGCGCGTTCTTGACTGTGGGGTACGGCCGTTTGTTCCCTGTGTGTGACGACTACAGCCCTCCCGCCCCTGCACCTGGTGGCATGGCCACCTTGACCATCGACACTGGTCGGCCCCCACCATTCGACTTCGACGCCGAGATGGCCCACGCCATGCGCCACCAATAGCCATGTATCCGTCCCGGCGCTTCGGCTACAGCGACGACCCCTGGTTCCGCATCGGAACGTTCCCGGTCTCCACCACCGTGTTTGTGGTCGGCCTCGGCGTGGTCTCGATGTTCATCTGGGGGATTGAAGGCCGTTTTGGTCCCTTGTTCCGCGAGTTGGTACTGGTTTCAGAGAACTACCAACTCGGAAGCGTGGTGGAAGGCGACATCTGGCGGCTGGTCACCTGGCCGATCCCCAACGAACCCCACTTCTGGACGATCGTCCTGTTCGCCATCTTCTACATGCTGGGCTCCCAGATTGAATCCCTCCTTGGACGCTGGCGGTTCGCATTCTTTCTCGCTGCCCTCACGCTTATTCCTGCCGTCATTGTGACTGCGGTGGAGGCGGTGGCCGGTGTCAACGGCTACGTGGCTGGCCTGCGAATGGTGGAAGTCGGAGTGTTGGTGGCCTTTGCCGCTCAGTACGCCCAGGCCAGATTCTGGCCCGGCATTCCCGGGTGGGTGATCGCCGTCGTCATCGTCGGGCTCGATGCCATCCAAGCCTTGGGCAACCGCAACTGGTTTGCCCTGATCGTTTTGGCCTGCACGGTGGCCGTGGCGCTGCTCGGCATTCGAGCATTCGGCTACGCAACCAATCTCACGTGGATTCCGAAGCTGTCCCTGGCGTCGAGTTCCGGTCAGTCTTCGGCCAGCACTCGCCCTTCGAGGTCTCGTCGCCGGGGTCGAGGCCGGGATCATCTGCGGGCAGTCCGGCCCCGCGACGAGTCGGTCACCCCCGAGACCGACGCTTTGCTCGACCAAGTGGCCAGCCAAGGTCTGGACAGCTTGAGCCGCAAACAGCGCAAGCAACTCGAAGCCCACGCCCGCCGCCTGCGCCGCCGCCGGTGATCCGATAGGGAAGTCTGAGGCCGACGGCACTGCCTGGCTGGACGTACTACGGTTACAAAGCGTCAACTGGCGGAAGGAGTCCTATGGCACAAGTGGGCGATGACATCATCGTGCTGGACAGTGTCTACAAGATCTTCGGACCCCAACCCCGCGGAAGGGCGTTCGAGCTCGCCAGCTCCGGGATGGGCAAAGACGAGGTGCAGGCCGAGACCGGGCATGTGGTGGGCCTCCACAACGTGTCGTTCTCGGTGCCCAGGGGAGAGATATTCGTGGTGATGGGCCTGTCGGGGTCGGGCAAGTCCACCGCCATCCGCACCGTCAACAAGCTCCACGACATCACTGCGGGCACCGTCACCGTCGAGGGCACCGACGTTCAGACCCTTGAGGGCTCAGAGCTTCAGGCATTCCGCAGGAGCCAGATGGGGATGGTCTTCCAGCACTTCGCACTGTTCCCCCATCGCAACGTGATCGACAACGTGAGCTACGGCCTCAAGGTCCAGGGCGTCGACAAGGACGCCCGCAGCGAAGCGGCCATGCGGGCCTTGGCGTTGGTCGGACTCGACGCCTATTCGCAGAACATGCCGTCGGAGCTTTCCGGCGGTATGCAGCAGCGGGTGGGCTTGGCCCGAGCGCTGGCGGCGGACCCCGAAATACTGCTGATGGACGAGGCCTTCAGCGCCCTAGACCCGCTGATCCGCCGCCAGATGCAAGACGAGCTGCTGGAAATCCAGAGCGAGCTCCAAAAGACCATCCTGTTCATCACCCACGACCTCAACGAGGCGCTCCGCATCGGAGACCGGGTGTGCATTATGAAGGATGGCGCTGTCGTGCAGATCGGCACGCCTGAGGAGATTCTCACCGAGCCGGCCACCGGGTATGTGGCTGAGTTTGTGCAGGATGTCGACCAAGGCCGCGTCATCCAGGTACACGAGGTCATGCAAGTGCCGGCACCCGTTGCCGCCAGCGCCACCATCGCCGAAGCCCTCAGTGCTATGGGTGACCGCATCGGCGCGTTCGTGTTGGATGCCGCAGGTGCGCCCACCCATCTGCTGACCGTCGAAGACGCGGCCCGGGCTGCCAGCATGGGTACCACTGATCTGGCTCGTGCGCTTCGCACCGACTTTGAGCGCTGCGGCCCCGACGACCGCCTCAACGAGGTATACGCCGCCGCTGGCCGCGGCCTTTCAATCGCGGTGTGCGACGAGTCGGGTGTGCTGGTCGGGAATCTCGACCCCCGTCACATCATGGAAGAAATGGGCCGGGTCGAGAACCTGATCGATGGTTTCGAGAGAGAGGTATTCCTGTGAGCCTGCTGGCCCAGTCGGAGTCCCCCGGTATTGCCGACAACGAGGTCCTCGACCAGTGGACGATTCCGTTCGGCGAATGGGTCAAGCAGATGGTCAACTGGATCGACCTCAACCTCGGCTGGCTGCTCGGCATCATCGAGTGGCCATTTACTTTCCTCTTCCGCAACTTTGTTGATGGTCCCAACCACCATCCCTGGTGGGAAATCACCGACATGCCGTGGATCGCGGTTTGCCTCATCTTTTTCGTGATCGGCACGCTGGCCCGCAACGTGAAAGTCGGCGGCTTCGTCGCGTTGGCGTTGGCCGGCTGCGGACTACTCGGCATTGAATACTGGGATGACACAGCGTTGACAGTGGGCATGATCATTGTCGCCGTCGCACTCTGCGCCCTTATCGGCATTCCCCTCGGTGTCCTTTGTGGCCGATTCGATGGGGTGTGGAATGCCGTGCGTCCTGTGCTCGACGCTATGCAGGTTGTGCATGCGTTTGTGTACATGCTGCCGGTCATCTTCTTCTTCGGTATCGGTACCGAACCAGCCACGATGGTCACCATGGTGTTTGCCCTGCCGCCGCTAATTCGTCTCACCAACCTTGGAGTCAGACAGGTGCCCGCGGATGTAGTGGAGGCCAGTCGGGCCTACGGGGCCCCCGAGTGGCGCGTGCTGCTAGATGTCCAGCTTCCATTGGCGCGTCCTGCAATCATGACCGGACTCAACCAGACGTTGCTGTTGTCTATCTCCATGCTGGGTATCGCTGCCATCATGGGTGCGGGCGGATTGGGCTTGCAGGTTTTTCGGGCGGTGCAGTCACTAGACGTTGCTCTAGCCGCTTCGAGCGGTCTGGCTCTGTTCATGGTCGCAGTGGTGCTAGACCGCATCTCTCAGACTGAGGAGAGTGATGGTCAGAACCTCTTTACACGCATCCGCCGGGCTTGGGCCCATCGTCGCGATCCCGAAGCACTGCTTCCCCAGGCATCGTCGATCGGCGTCGTGGCCAAGACGAGAAGCCACCCGGCACCACTGTCGGCAGCCGAGCGCCGCTTCTTGACAATCGTTGCAGCCGGCGCCCTCATTGCTGTTGTTGCGGTGTTCTTGCCATGGGGGAGTGACTCGGGAAGGATTTCCGGATATGCCAGGTTGATTGACACCGGGCGATACGAATACGTCGAAGTTGACCCCGTGAGGTCCCCTGGGATGGTCGAGCTTCAGGAAGCGAGTGTCGATCCGCCCGCCGAACGTGCCCAAGAGATTGCCGTGCTCGATGCCCAGATCAATGCGGTGGTTGTAGCAGCAGGGGCTGAGGGGGTAACAGACGAAGAGACGCTAGCGGTCATTGCCGATATTGAGAATGACATTGCGTTGCTTTCCAATCCTCTGGCAGGTCGCAGCTATCGCGGTTTGGATGCAACCGGTGGGTCCTTCTACGGCATCATGGTGCTCGGTTTCGCTGTGTTGATTCTTGCTGCGGTTGTGACCAATCTGAGACGACTAGGTGGAGATATTCGCCTGTTTGGGTCAAATGGCGTCGTGGTGCTTGCCGTTGGGTCCCTGGCTGCGGCGATCGCCTATGTCTGGGCGCCGGCAGCATCGGCCAACGTCACACATAACATGGGAGTCGGTCCTTGGGTCGCCATTGTGGGCGGGGTGGTAGCGACCCTGGGCGCACTTGCCTGGCTTCGGGAGGCACCCTACGCAGCCCGCACCCCCCTGAGAGCTGGCGTCTCGTACAGCCAAATCGGTGTGGTCGCCGTTGTTGCTGCGCTGATTGTCATAGCTGGGTTCTCGGGATGGTCCATCGATCAACGCGTCGAGTCCGTTGTTTCACCAGAACTCCAGGCAGAAGTCTCGGCTTTGGAGCAGCAAGCAGAAAACAGCGACGATCCTGCTGTCGAAGCTCGCATAGCTCAAGAGATCATTGCGCTTTACAGCGCGGCTCAGCGAACCGAAAAGATTGTCACAGACGGCTTTTCTGGCGACGGCAGCAAGTACGGCTATCTCGCCATCGCCTTCGGCACCATTGGCGTCGTTTGTGTGCTGCCCGCGGCCGGGGTTTTCGGTAGCAATGAGAGAAAGCGACGGCGCTGGAACGCGGTGGTCGCCGGCGTCGGCGTCAGTCTGATGGTTGTAGCGTCGGCGTGGATCGCTTCTCTGCTCAGGGTGGCCGATATCAAATTCTCCAGCGGCGCAGGCGCCTTTTTGTGTCTGGTCGCGGGATTCCTCCTCATGGCGAGTACGGCCGGTGTGCTGATGAAGTTCGGCCGATCACAGGTGTATGTCTCTGTCGATGAGCCAGAAGTGGCGCCGGAAGGAGCAACGGCCGACATCGGGTAAACCGGGGCGGCTATTTGGTGTAGGGTGTGGCCTCTAGGCGGGTTGGTGCGCTCTGAGGCGGGCCAAGCTTGACTTCAATTGGAGGGTTACCAATGAGAGAGCGCAGCTATTGGCGAGTTTTGCTGGCCATTCTTCTGGCCTTCGGGCTGGTTGTGGCGGCTTGTGGCAATGATGATGATGACGAGGCTCCGGCCGCGCCTGCGGAGGAGGCTCCGGCCGCGCCTGATGACGAGGCTCCGGCCGCGCCTGCGGAGGAGGCTCCGGCCGACGCGATGCCTGGTGAGGGTGTCAGCGTGACCATGGCTCGGGCCGACTGGGCCACTGGTTATATGCAGGCGGCTATCTACCACCACCTGCTGGAAGAACTTGGCTATGACGTGAGCGAGCCTGCCGATATTGAGCTTGCGCCTTCGAACGCGTACGTGGCTATGGCTGAGCGCGAGTTCGATTTCTGGGCCAACTCGTGGTATCCGAACCACGACCCGTTCGTCGCGGGCGAGATGCCCGATGGCTCTTTGGTGAGCGATCACGTGTCGAAGGTGGGCCTTGAGGCCGGGCGCGGCGGCATCGAGGGCTTGTTGACCAACAAGTCGCTGGTGGAAGAGCACGGCATCAGAACTCTTGATCAGCTCGTGGGAGACGAGGATCTGTTCCAGCTGTACGAGGCGGCCGACAAAGAGCCCGGCGATGGGGTGCTCCAGATTTATGGGTGCCCCGAGGGCTGGGGGTGCAACCTGTTCATTGCCGGCCTGATTGAGGACAAGGGTTGGACCGGCAGGGTCCAGCAGGTTGAGGTGGGCGGCTACGACGCCACCTTCGCCGACGCAGTCGACCGCGCTGGCAGCGGCACCCCGTTCATCGCGTACACGTGGAGCCCGAGCTTCTATACGAACCACATCGGGCCTGGTGACCAGGCCATGTGGCTGTCGATAGACGGGGGTGCGCCCACCCTGCTCGGCACCGATGTCTGCACCGATGATCCGTGCAACCTCCTCATTACCGCTGACATCCAGGTGACGGCCAACAACGACTTCCTTGTCGAGAACCCGGCCGCGGCGAGGCTGCTGGAGCTGGTGGAGATCAGCGTGGTCGACATCGCACTGCAGAACGCGCGCTACGACACCGGCGGTGAGAACACCACCGCTGACGTCAACCGCCACGCCGCCGAGTGGATCGCCGACAACCGCGACACAGTCGACGCCTGGCTAGCAGAAGCCCGCAACGCCAGCAGCTTCACCCCCGCACCCGCACCAGAGCCGGTGCCGACCGACACACCTTCATCAGATCGTGGTCTTTGCCAAGAGGGAATGACGCTGAGAAACGGCGACCACTGCAGTTATTCCAGCGGCAGCACCAGGATTGCAATGAAAATCGACAACGGATGCATCATTTTCGGAGAGGACAGCAACATCGGAGGACGTATATTTGTCGGCGGCAGTAGCATGTGCGGAGGAGGTATCAATCTGGTTGTTCCCGAGGGACCACTTCGCAGCGAGAGAAACGCCGATGGCTCTGTTAGCATTAGCAGCCTCCCCGCTTCGGGACCAGCATCCACTTGGGAAACAACGTTCCCGGCACCCACGTCGGCAACGCCCACGCCGGTGCCGACCAGTTCTCCCACGCCAACGCCGACGGCGACTTCCTCGGCAGATCAAGTATCGATAACCGAATTCAACGGAGCCAGCCTCTCAACTAGGTTTTCCATGTTTGAGGCGGGGAGGATTGCGAAGTGTCGAGTGGGCCTAGTTCTGCCGCGAGACGGTTTCTGCATTGATCCCGATGCAGATTCGATAGACCCGTCGAACAGAGTTCGGTTCTTGGTGGCCCACCTATCTGACGGCTCTGGCTTGGTAATGGGAGAGGCATGGGTAGTTGACCGATCATCCGGCACGATCACACTCATCGGCACAAACGTGGAATTCGGCTGGATTTCTGGGATTGTTTTCCAATCGCGCACAAGCGTGGACTATGGCAATATCACCGCCGAGAGGCAGGGTGAGAACTGGGTCATAACGGGTCTTTAGGAGGGGACTTATATACGAGAGTGCCATGCGTTGGCCATATGGGCAGCGGGGCTTTTCGCTTCGATGGTAAGCGGCTTCTCGGCTCAGGGCTTATGTGATGATGCCGCCCAGCATTCGCTGCTCAGGCTGGTCGGCGCGAGAACTGTGAGGTTCCCATACTCAATCCAGGAGGTGGGTCATGGCGTCACTCGCTCCTCAGCCCCATTGTGCAGATGATGGCTGGCGGGGCGTCGTTGCCTGGTGCTGGTGGCGGCACGCTGGGGAACTGGGTGCGCCGGGATCGCGCTGAGCGGGCCGGCGGGCTGAATTCCGATGAGCGGGCCGAGTTGGAGCGGTTGCGCAGGGCGAACGCGGCTTTGCGCATGGAGCGTGATGTTCTCAAACAATCGGTGGTTCTTTGGGTGAACTAGGCAACGCGGTGACCGCAGAGTTCATCGCGGCCCAGAGGACCGATCACGGTGTGCCTCATGCGGTGGCGTGTCGGGCGTTGGGTGTGGCGCCCTCGACTTTCTATAAGCACCTCGACCGGTCTCTGACCGATCAGCAGGTCTGCCGCCAGGCCACGGACGCCGAGGTGAAGCGGGCGTTCGACCGCTTCCAGGGGACCTACGGGTCTCCCAGAGTGCGCCCCCAGCTGCGCCGCGACGGGATGTCGGTGTCGAAGAAGACGGTGGAGGCGTCGTTGGCCCGCCAGGGTCTGTGCATCCGCCCCAAAAAGAAGAAGGGCCTGACCGGCCAGGGCCCTGCCCATGCGGCCCCCGAGGACCTGCTGTCGTGGCTAGATGGTGCGTAAATTGAACTGAGCGGGATCAAAGGAATCTTCGGGGCACACCGTTAAGGGCGGGCCCCGAATCAGTCATGAGCGTTCTTCCCGGCGCTTCTAGCATTCATGCCTGGTTTGGTGTAGGGTGTGGCCTCTAGGCGGGTTGGTGCGCTCTGAGGCGGGCCAAGCTTGACTTCAATTGGAGGGTTACCAATGAGAGAGCGCAGCTATTGGCGAGTTTTGCTGGCCATTCTTCTGGCCTTCGGGCTGGTTGTGGCGGCTTGTGGCAATGATGATGATGACGAGGCTCCGGCCGCGCCTGCGGAGGAGGCTCCGGCCGCGCCTGATGACGAGGCTCCGGCCGCGCCTGCGGAGGAGGCTCCGGCCGACGCGATGCCTGGTGAGGGTGTCAGCGTGACCATGGCTCGGGCCGACTGGGCCACTGGTTATATGCAGGCGGCTATCTACCACCACCTGCTGGAAGAACTTGGCTATGACGTGAGCGAGCCTGCCGATATTGAGCTTGCGCCTTCGAACGCGTACGTGGCTATGGCTGAGCGCGAGTTCGATTTCTGGGCCAACTCGTGGTATCCGAACCACGACCCGTTCGTCGCGGGCGAGATGCCCGATGGCTCTTTGGTGAGCGATCACGTGTCGAAGGTGGGCCTTGAGGCCGGGCGCGGCGGCATCGAGGGCTTGTTGACCAACAAGTCGCTGGTGGAAGAGCACGGCATCAGAACTCTTGATCAGCTCGTGGGAGACGAGGATCTGTTCCAGCTGTACGAGGCGGCCGACAAAGAGCCCGGCGATGGGGTGCTCCAGATTTATGGGTGCCCCGAGGGCTGGGGGTGCAACCTGTTCATTGCCGGCCTGATTGAGGACAAGGGTTGGACCGGCAGGGTCCAGCAGGTTGAGGTGGGCGGCTACGACGCCACCTTCGCCGACGCAGTCGACCGCGCTGGCAGCGGCACCCCGTTCATCGCGTACACGTGGAGCCCGAGCTTCTATACGAACCACATCGGGCCTGGTGACCAGGCCATGTGGCTGTCGATAGACGGGGGTGCGCCCACCCTGCTCGGCACCGATGTCTGCACCGATGATCCGTGCAACCTCCTCATTACCGCTGACATCCAGGTGACGGCCAACAACGACTTCCTTGTCGAGAACCCGGCCGCGGCGAGGCTGCTGGAGCTGGTGGAGATCAGCGTGGTCGACATCGCACTGCAGAACGCGCGCTACGACACCGGCGGTGAGAACACCACCGCTGACGTCAACCGCCACGCCGCCGAGTGGATCGCCGACAACCGCGACACAGTCGACGCCTGGCTAGCAGAAGCCCGAGCCGCTACCGAATACACGCTCGCGCCTCCGCCGGCACCAACGCCTTTCCGTGTGGCGGTAGTGGCGCCGAGCGCGAGCAACGACTTGGCGTTCACTCAGAGTATTTTCGACGCGGTGACCGCCCTCGAGAATGCCGGACACATCAGTGAATTTGCCATCACCGACGGCACCTTGATCGTGGAGGACGCAGGCGCCGCCCTTCGGGGCTATGCCGAAGATGGCTACGACCTGGTCATCGCCCACGGTTCCCAGTACGGCGGCCCGCTCCAGGAGATCGCACCGGACTTCCCCGACGTATCGTTCATCTGGGGCACCGCCGTTGACACCTTCGGCATTCCCAATGTGAACTCCTACTCGGTTTGCTCCGATTTGGGCGGATATGTCAACGGTGTGGTCGCCGCACAGCTCACAGAGAGCAACGTGATCGGCGTGGTCGGCCCACTCGAAGTGGGCGACGCCAAGCTCTATGTCGACGGGTTCAAAGCTGGAGCCGAAGCTCAGAATCCCGACGTCGAGGTCAAAATCGTCTACACCGGCTCGTTCGGTGATGTGGCGCTGGCCGCAGAAGCCGCCGAATCGCACATCTCCGCCGGGGCCGACGTGCTGACCGGCTCGGCTCAGATGGTGGTGGGCGCCACCGGAGTGGCCCAGCAGAACGATGTGCTGTGGTTCGGCACCCAGGCCAACCAGACTGCCCTGGGCGAGGACATCGTGGTGGCTTCGCAGGTGTACCGCTGGGAGGTCATCCTCTCTGAGGTGGTCGATCAGGTCAAGAGTGGCACTTTGGGCGGGACTGAATACATCATGACCTTCGAAGGCGGAGGACTAGACATTCAGTTCAACCCGGCCATGGACATCCCCGCTGACGTAATAACCTCAGCCGAGGCGACCATCGCTGGCCTGTCCGACGGATCGATCTCAACTGGTCAGCCGTGTAGCTCCTGACCGAATAACCGAGTATGAATACTGACTCGGCAGCGCCGAGGCCGGCACCGATGCTGGAGATGCGCGGTATTACCAAGCGCTTCCCCGGTGTGGTGGCCAACGAGGACGTTGACTTCACGGTACTGCCGGGTCAGGTTCATACCCTTCTGGGAGAGAATGGAGCAGGCAAGAGCACGCTGGTGAAGATCCTCTACGGGCTCTACCAGCCCGACGAGGGGTCGATTACCTTCGATGGCTCCCCAGTGAACATCGATTCGCCCTCAGTGGCGATTCATACTGGCATCGGCATGATCCACCAGCACTTCATGCTGGTGGACACCCTGACCGTGGCCGAGAACGTGGCCCTGGGACTGGGCACACCGCTCAGCCTGACCAACCTCCAGCCGATTCGCCGGCGTATTCGAGAAGTATCTGAGGAGTTCGGCCTGCACGTCGATCCCGATGCCTATATCTGGCAGATGGCGGTGGGAGAGCGACAGCGGGCCGAGATCGTCAAGGCGCTGTACCGAAACGTGAGACTGCTGGTGCTGGACGAGCCCACCGCGGTGCTGACCCCGCCCGAGGTTTCCGATTTGTTCGTCACCCTCCGACAGCTCAGCTCCGATGGAAGAGGGCTGGTGTTCATCTCTCACAAGCTGAACGAGGTGATGGAGATCTCCGACGAGATCACGGTGCTGCGTGACGGCAAGGTCTCGGGGCGCACCACCCCGGAAGAATCCAGCAGGGAGTCGCTGGCCATGATGATGGTGGGGCGCCCGGTGGAGTTCACCCGCACCCTCGCCGAGCAGGAGCCGGGCGATCCCAAGCTGGAGGTGAAAAGCCTCCAGGTTCGGGGCGACCGCGAGGAACTGGCGGTGCGCGATGTGAACATCGACGTGCGGGCCGGTGAGATCGTGGGCATCGTGGGAGTGTCGGGCAATGGGCAGCGGGAATTGGCCGAGGCCATTGTCGGTTTGCGGGAGACCGAGTCGGGCGAAATCTCTATCGACGGCAATCTGGTGAAAACCCCCACCCCCAAGCAGGTGCGGTCGATGGGCTTGGCCTATGTGCCCGAAGAGCGCATGAAGTACGGCAGCATCGGCGACTTCACCGTGGCCGAGAACCTGATTTTGGCCGACTACGACCAGCCGCCCTACGCGCGGAGCGGGCTGCTGAGCCTTCGCACTATCGAGTCCCGCAGCGAACAGTTGGTCAGCGACTACTCCATACGCACGCCGAGCACTGAGACCCTTACCCGCAAACTGTCGGGAGGCAACATTCAAAAGGTGGTGATTGCCCGGGAGTTCAGCGGCGAGGCCGATGTGCTGCTGGTGGCCCAGCCGACCAGGGGAGTCGACATCGGGGCGGCCGAGTACATTCACGAGCAGCTGCTCACCCAGCGGTCTCAAGGCCGGGCCATTTTGCTGATCAGCGAGGATTTGGACGAGGTGATGGCGCTGTCCGACCGGCTGGTGGTGATGTACGAGGGATCGGTGATGGGCCGATTAGACCGGGCCGATGCCACCGTCGAGCAGGTGGGCCTGCTCATGAGCGGCGTGGGCGAGCCCGAGAGCGCAGCAACAGCAGGATAAGCGGACCTGGTCGAATCAGAAGAATTGGTGCAGGTGCCATAGGAGCGCATATGTAGATATGCTTTTCCATATGCGAACTACGATTATTTTGCCCGATGGGTTGGCCGAACGGGCCAAAAGGCACGCTGCCGAGCGAGGATGCACTTTTACCTCGCTGGTGATAGACGGCCTCCAACTAATGTTGCAGAGCACGTCTGGCGATTCGCCGCCGCCTCTGCCCATCTACCTCGGCGACGGGCAGATGCTTGTTGACATAACCGACAGAGAAGCCCTCTGGGAAACGCTCGACGCCGACGGCTGGCGATGATCCTTCCTGATGTCAACATCCTTGTCTATGGGTTTCGGAGCGACTTGCCTCAACATCCGAGCAGCCGGGCATGGCTTGAGAGTGTTCGCTCCGGACCTGAGCCGCTAGGGCTTGCCGATGCGGTTCTCACCAGCTTTCTGCGGCTGGTGACGAATCGAAGGGTCTTTGCCGACGCTGCGACGATCTCCGATGCCCTCTCGTTCACGTCAGCGCTGCGGGAGACGCCCAATTGCCGGAACCTGGTGCCTTCCAACGCAACCTGGGAGCAATTCTCGGTGTTCGCCTCAAACGACCCATACATTGTCGGCAACCATGTCCCCGACGCCTGGCTCGCGGCTCTTGCCATGTCCAACGGCGCCCGGCTCGCCACCGCCGATGCTGGATTCGCCCGATTCAAGGGCCTGTCCTGGTTCAACCCCCTCCTCGCCTGACGGCGGCGGGGAGCAACATCCAAACCGAGGCTGCAACAGCAGCGGGACAAGCCGGCCTGGTCGAATCGCAAGAATCGACAGTAGGCTGACTCCCTCCCGGGAGGTGTCTGAGTACCTGGTGGGCTCCCCCGCCTTCAAAGCGGGTGGGACGGGCGATCCCCGTCCGGCGGGTTCGATTCCCGTCCACCTCCGCTATCCGGCGGCCTTGCGTGCAGGCATGGCGATGGCATTGAAGAGCGACGGCGCATCCTGAGCCCTTCCCCACTGTTGAAGGAGTTGATCGGCTGCCCGGGCGATCGCAGTGGCATCCAGGTGCTGCCCGGCTTTTGCGAGAGCGTCCCGCGCGTCCCTCTCGACTCCGGCGCGGTGGTGATGAAGAATGGCAGCGAGGTCAATGCGCTGGAGCAGCTTCTTCGTCACCGGCCGCTTGGCGTCGGCGAAGAGCAACGACTTGAGGAGGAGGGCTGCGGCTTCACTGGTCAGCGCACTGAGGATGAGGGCTGCCTCGGCTGCTGATTCGCACGGCAGGAAGTATGACGTGTCGTCAAACAAGACGGGCCGGTCCTCGCTCGGACCCACGAGTTGGAACCTAGGGGCCTTGTGGAGGCCCGAGGCTGCAACCTTCCATGGCGCGAATGTGTAGGGCCCGATGCCGAACATTGAGAAGGCTGCTCGGCTTCGGTATATCGACGACTTGCGGGCAGCGAACCGTTCCGCATGGACCTGCAAGTAGTTCCAGAGCTTGGGTGCTGTGTACCGGAGGCTCCTCGTCTCATCGGCCAGCGACCGCTGAGTCACGACGACGTAGCGCTCCGGGGCCCGGCCTGCGTTGACATCTGAGCCCTTTAGGAGGGGATACACCCAGTCGCCTTCAACCTCGACGGCCTCACCTAACGCATTTTGGAGTTTGCCGTCCTCATTGGGGCGAAGCTCCATGACGGCAGCCATATCGTGCTTGACGCCCTGTCGCCACTCCACCGGCGACGAGCCGTCATATGGCCGAGATGCCGCGTGAGCATCCACATCGGCAACGAGAGCACCATCTACCAATCCCATAGTGCTCGCGGGACAGCCTGCATCAAGCGACTCGAAGACTTGGCATCGGTAGTTGTGGCTAGTCCCATCGAGCCGGACAGCGAAGAGGCAGGCGTCGACTGCTGCCCCGAACGACTTCTTCGCGTCGATTCGCCACAGGAACGAATCAGCCACATGCAGGTCCAGGTGGGCTGCCAGCGTGAGAACCCGGCGCGCGACGGAAGTCTTGCAAAGGAGGGCGACGGTCGGCTCCTCTCGACGCAGTTCCGTGAGCAGCCGCATCCAGATGTACTCGGCAACGTCGAAGTTCGACTCGCCCGTCAGCGCGTCGATCCCCCGCACAGAACGCAGGTTCGCACGGTCGGGGACTTGTTTTGAGCCCATGGCGCCGAGGTCGGACAACGTGACCCATGGCGGATTCCCGAGGACAAGCAGTGGCCCATCCATCTCCCACTGGAGCTTGCCCAAATCGTGCCGGAACATATCGCCCACCTCAACTCGCCACGAAACGTCCTTGGCGGCAGAGTGGTCGAGGAGACGACGCGCGACGGCAGCATGGGTTGGCTGTATCTCGACTCCTAGCATTTCGATGCGCGGCTCGAGGACCGAGGCCGCGGCGAGCATGAAACTCCCCTCACCACATGTCGGTTCCAGTACCCGGCGCGTTCCACGCTGAATCGTTGCTAGTACTTGAGCGCACTCGACTGCGAGTTCCCGAGGCGTCTGGAAATCGCCGAGTTCCTTACGAGAAGAGGTCTTGGACACCGTCGACCCTTCCTGCGCTCGCGATTGCGTGGCCATACTGAAGCCGCCACTGAAGGGCATTGCTGATTGTGATGAAGCCCTGTGTCGGGGGGTCGCTGAGAACTCGCTCCGCCAAGGCCATGCGACCGATTTCGTCTAGCGGCAGAGTTCGGTCCTCCATGAAACCAACGAGATCTTCGGCATTCCCGCCGCGGTCGAGTATCTCGGTGATTCCCCTCGTCGTCTGGTAGTCGCCGGTCCTCGACCGGTCGATGAAAACCGCGTGGCGAACATCGATTGCCGCAGACTGGGTCTCGTGAGCGTCGGTCTTCTCGTAAACGAACACGAGCAGGCCGTAGCCCAAACCGAAGATCTTCTGCGACGCGTCGCGGAACGGACACGATGACTGCGGTTGTTTGACGAAAGTCGCTTTGAGATCAACCCCAAGCTCCGGGAAGTCAATCCCACGAGCTGCGATTCCAGGCTCATACGCGTACCGCCCTATGAGGAACTCGTTGAATCTCGCCTCCACCCAGGTGCCCAGCGCCTTGCCATCTGTTGTGCCGAATAATTCGGTGACCGGCGCGTCGCCAAGCGACTCCGCGAACTCAGCAGCCGCGGCCTTCAAGCCATTGAGGTCGAGTGAGCTTGGCATCACTCCACCCTAACGCTGCTATGTGACACCAGGCTTGACTCACCTGCGGTTGTCAGCATGGGCGTTCGCAGTGGATATCGCCGGTAGGCTCAGGTTGTGACCGTCTCGGTCTCGGCAGGGGGCACATGGGCGAATCAGAGCAGACTCATGGGTGCCGGGATTCCACCTCCTCTGAAGTGAAATGAAGACACGCGTTGCTTTGAGGGAGCTTGAGAACTTCGTGGCTGTCGCGGAGTGCGGATCGGTGACTGAGGCTGCCGCGGTGGTGGGCATCTCGCAGCCGGGGCTGTCTGCTTCGATCCGCAACTTGGAGCGGGTGCTGGGGGTTCGCCTGCTGGTGCGCCACCGCGGTCGGGGAGTGTCGTTGACCCCGGAGGGGGATCTGCTGATGGCCGAGGCTCGGGCCACCCTGTCGCGCGCCGGCGAGCTGGAAGCCCGCATGTCGGCGGCGATTTCTGACGACTCGGGGCGAGTTCTGGTCGGGTCACTGGTCACCGTGGCGCCCATCGTCACACCATCGCTGGTCCGCCGGTTTCGCGAGCAGCATCCCGGCATTGCCGTGGAGATCCGCACCGGCACTCAAGACGAGCTGCTGGCCTGGCTTCGCACCGGCGCCGTACACGCGGCCATCACCTACGACATCGAGCTGGGACGGGAGGTGGACTTCGAGCGCGTTCTCGACATCGAGGCCCACGCGGTGATCAACGCCTCACACCGCCTCGCCGACCACGCGGTGATCGACCTCGAAGCCCTTGCGGGGGATCCCTACATTCTCCTCGACCTCCCCTTGAGCCGTGAGTACTTCATGTCGCTGTTTTTGGCCACCGGCATCGCCTATCACCCCGCAGCCCGTCACGCCGACATCTCCCTGGTTCGCACACTTGTGGGCAACGGGTTCGGGTATTCGCTGGTCAACCTGCTGCCTGCCACCGACATCGCCCAAGACGGCAGCCGCGTCGTCTACGTCCCCCTGCGCAGCGAGCTCCCGTCGCTGGGGCTGGGCCTCGCGCGCCGATCCGACGACAAGCCCCCCCGAGCCCTCGAGACCTTCGTGGACTTCGCGCGGTCAGCGCTGGTGCTTCCCCGGCAATAGACCGCCGAACTCCGCCCACTCCAGCTTTCGTCGGCATCTTGAATAAACAAATGTGATGACTTACATATAAAATATCTCTTTGATTTATCCGCAGACTGAGCCTACGGTGCCGGAAATGCTCGGGTTCAAAACCCTGCGGGTGGTGAACCCAACCCCTGGTCGCTTCGTGCTGCCGGGAGGACGCGGAAGGGGAGATTCACGGCGTGGAACCGAACCACGAGCGGGGAACGGTCTCATTGCGCGAGGTGACCAAGCGCTTCGGCGACACCTTGGCCGTTGCCGCCGTCGACCTTGAGGTGAAGGCGGGCGAGTTCATCTCCCTGCTCGGCCCCTCGGGCTGCGGGAAGACCACCACACTTCGGATGATCTCGGGCTTCGAGCACCCCTCGGAGGGTCGGGTGTTCATCAGCGGCCGAGACGTCACCGACACGCCTGCTCACCGCCGGACGGTCAACTCCGTTTTTCAGAGCTACGCGCTCTTCGGCCACATGACGGTTGCCGACAACGTCGCCTTCGGGCTGCGGGTCAAACGGCGCGACAAGAAGACGATCGAGGCCAAAGTGCATGAGGCTCTCGATCTTGTTCAGCTCTTGGGCTTCCAATCCCGGTACCCCGGCCAGCTCTCCGGCGGACAGCAGCAGCGGGTGGCGCTGGCACGGGCTGTGGTCAACGAGCCTGAAGTGCTGCTCTTGGACGAGCCCCTCAGCGCACTCGACCTCAAGCTCCGCCAGGCCATGCGATTCGAGCTGACCCGCCTGCACGGCGACCTGGGAATGACCTTCGTGTTCGTCACTCACGATCAGACCGAGGCGATCACGATGAGCGATCGCATCGCGGTGATGGATCAGGGGCGCATCCATCAACTCGGAACCCCCGTCGATATCTACGAGCGGCCCGCGTCGAGGTTTGTGGCCGAGTTCATCGGAGAGGTCAACATGTTGGAGGCCGCGGTGGTCGGGGGCGACGGTGCCCGAACCGAAGTGCTGCTGCCGTCGGGGCACCGGCTGACGTGTGCGCCAGTCGGCGCCGACGGCCTGAGCCCGGGCGCGCCGGTGGTTATCGCGGTGCGGCCGCAACGGGTTCTGCTCGCCCCGGAGGGCGAAATCGACCCCGGCGGGCACGCAGTGGTGACCGGCGAGCTGCGCGAGCTGCTGTTCTTGGGCGATTCGACCCGGGGCACCGTCCGCCTCGCCGACGGCTCGGAATTGGTGGCCACCCGCTACAACGAGGCCGGCACCCACCCGTTCGGACTCCTGCGCCCCGGAGACAGAGTCGACGCCGGCTGGAGGCACGGTGCCGCGTGCCTGGTGGAATGATGGCCGAGCCCACCGCCCCAACGACTGCGGCTGACCCTTCCTCCACCCGTCCCCCCGCCCGCCGCCGGGTCGCCCCGCTGCTTGCCCCCGGCCTGCTGTGGATCGCAGTGGCCTATGTGGTTCCCGGCCTGCTGGTGGTCGTCTATTCGTTCCTCACCCCCAAGCTCGGCGGCGGCGTGGTTTGGGAGGCCACCCTCGACTCTTGGGACCAGATTGTGGCCAAGGGCCGCAGGTCCACCGCCGGTTGGGGCACCGTGGGCGCCGCCGTGCTGCGGGGCGCGGCTGCTGTGGCGGTGGCTTCGGTCCCAGCCGTCGCGGCCGCCCGATATCTCGGCCGCCGCATCTCCGCAAGCCTGGCCTTGGCGGCACTCTTCGGAGGGCTGGTCGCGGTGAATCACCTTGCGTCCGAGTACAACAACTACACCGCGGTGTTCGCCCGTTCGGTGGTGTGGTCGGTGCTGGCGACGGTCATCTGCATCGGCCTCGCCCTGCCGCTGGCGGTGTTCATCTCCTCGCGCCGCAGCCCGGTGACCAAGAACGCCCTGTTGATCGCGGTGATGATCCCGTTTTGGACGTCGATGCTCGTGCGCACCTACGCCATCCGGTTCCTGTTCGCCAACACCGGACCGCTCAACAACCTGTTGGAATCGCTTGGGCTGGACCGGATTGTGTTCCTCAACACTCGTTTCGCGGTGATCCTCGGGCTTGTGTACACCGCGTTGCCGTTCATGATACTGCCGCTGTACGCAGCCACAGAGCGGGTTGACCGAGCGCAGATGGAGGCGGCCCGCGACCTCGGGGCACGACCACCCCAAGTGTTCGCCGACGTGTTCCTGCCCATGGTCAAGCCCGGCCTCATTGTGGGCGGGGTGATGGTCTTCGTGCTGTCGGTTTCCCAGTACCTCGTGCCCACGCTGCTGGGCGGGGGCAAGACGAACATGATCGCCAACCTTTTGGAGCTCCAGTTCGGAGAGGCGTTCAACTGGCCTCTCGGCGCGGCCATCGCCGCGCTGTTCAGCGTGGTCACCCTGGCGAGCCTCTATGTCACAGTGGGCCGCCGCGACCAGGAGCAGTTCCTGTGAGCCGTCGGCATCCCGGCACACGCATGCCAAAGCTGGCCATCGGGTCGGCCTCGGCGCTGGTGTACGTGTTCTTCTACGTGCCGGTGGCGGTGCTGGTGCTGTTCTCGTTCAACCAGGCCCGCACCGGGGGGCGCTGGGCCGGGTTCACCACCGACTGGTATTCGGCGCTGGCCGACAACGACCGGCTCCTAACCGCCACTTGGAACTCGCTTTTCATCGCGATCATCTCCACTGCGATAGCGGTGGTGCTGGGAACCATGCTGTCGCTGGCCCTTGACCGGCGGGTGTTCAGAGGCCGCACCGCGGCCCAGCAGGTGGTTTACCTGCCGGTCATCGCGCCGGAGATCGTGACCGGGGTGGCCCTGCTCGCCTTCTTCTCGCTCACCCTGGGGCGCCTCAACGACATGCTGGGGCGCAGCGCGCAAGACGCCATTCGAATGGGGCGACCGACGATCATCATCGCCCATGTGGCCTTTTGCACCGCCTTTGTCGCCCTGGTTGTCCGAGCCAGCCTGCGCACGCTCGACCCCTCCTTGGAGGAGGCTGCCCAAGACCTGGGCGCCAACGGCTGGACGACTTTCTGGAGGGTGACGCTGCCCGCCATCATGCCCGGCGTCCTCGGAGGGGCGCTGTTGGCGTTCACCCTTTCGCTCGACAACTTCGTCATCACGTTCTTCGTGAGCGGACCGGGCGCAACCACCCTGCCCATAGAGGTCTTCGGACAACTCCGACGCACCATCAGCCCTGAGGTGAACGCGATATCCACGCTGATATTCGGCGCCTCGACGCTGCTTCTCACTGGCGCGCTGGGCATCCAGTCGGCCGTCTCGAGGCGGCGAAGCCGACCGGATGGAGATAGCGGCCCCGACGGCGCTGCTGTCGCCCGACCCGACGCCGGGCTTCGCAACCCGGATGCCGGAGCGAGCCACAAGAGCTACCCAAGCAACCCACAACTCATTGGAGGGGGAAAACCATGACCAAATCAACCAGAATTTCAGGTACACGAGGGCTTTTGCTGCGACTGCTTGCGGTGTTGGCCGTCTTCGCGGTTGTGTCCGCGGCATGCGGCAACGACGACGACGACACAACCGCGGATGCTCCGGCAACTCAGGCCCCGGCGCCAACCGAGCCTCCAGCCCCTGAGGCCCCGGCGCCGACCGAGGCCCCGGCGCCGACCGAGCCCCCGGCCGCCGATGAGCCGGTTTCCGGTCGGTGCGGCGATCCGGCACGACTTGGCGACTCGATCAACTTCTTGAACTGGGCCGACTACATCGACGTGGCCGTTCTCGACATGTTCGAGGAGGAGTGCGGAGTGAGCGTCACCATGGACACCCATGTGGCCAACGAGGAGGCCGTCGCCAAGGTGGACGCGGGCAACTCCGGCTACAGCCTGGTGATCGTCACCGACTACGCGGTGGAGATCATGTCTTCGCAGGACCTGCTCCAACCGCTCGACATGGGTGAGATTCCCAACGTCGCCAACATCGACCCGAACCAGATGGACCCGTACTACGACCCGGGCAACGTCTACTCGCTGCCGTACCAGTACTCGACAACCGGCTTCGCGTTCGACGTGACCGCCTTCGACACGCCACCGACGAGCTACAGCGCCATCTTCGACGAGAACCCGCTGTGCGGCCAGTCGTCGCTGCTGGAAGACCAGCGCGAGGTGCTGGGCGCCGCGCTCGTCTACCTGGGCTACGACTGGAACGAGACTTCCCAGGCCGCCCATGACGAGGCCCTTGAGCTGGTGCTCGATGCCCGCGACTGCGTGACGGGATTCGACTCGGCCAACTACATCGGCAATCTCGCCAGCGGTGAGGTTCTGGCCGCCCAGTCCTGGGGATTCGCGGCGGGCATCGCCTACCTCGACAACCCGAACATCCGCTACATCATCCCCGACGAAGGGGGCACCATCTGGCAGGACAATTTCCTGATTCCCGCCGACGCTCCTGACCCCTACACCGCCCATGTGCTGATCAACTACATGCTCGAGCCGGACATCGGCGCGCTGATCACCGAGTTCACCATCGGCTACACCCCGAACTTGTTGGTTCCACCGCTGCTGTCCGACGGCTACTACGAGGTGGTCTCCGGCACCGGGCTGGAGCTGACCGACGAGATCCGCGACAGGCTGGTGTGGCAGGTGCGGAGCGAGGAACACTCCATCTTCGCCGACACCTGGTCGCAGGTCATCGCGGCTGGCTGACCGGTTGCCCACCGAACCGCCGAGCTGACGGTCTGGAGCCAGGATTGGTTTCCCGCCAACCACAGTCGGGCGGGGAGATCATCGATCTCCTCGCCCGGCTCGTGGCCTTTGAGACAGAGAGCGGCGCGCCCAACGAGGCGCTGGTCGATTTCTGCGCTGAGCACGCGGCGCGCGCCGGCGCCCAAGTGCGCTCGGTGGAGGGTCCGAGCGGGCGATCCAATCTGCATGTGCGCTATGGCCCAGACGAGCCGGGGGGTTTGCTGCTGTCGGGTCACACCGATGTGGTGCCGGCCGGCTCGGGGTGGTCGACCGACCCGTATCAACTCACTGAGACGGGTGGAAAGCTCCAGGGCCGGGGAACAGCCGACATGAAGGGCTTTATCGCCACCGCGCTGGCGGTTGCCGCCGCCGCCGACCACCGCCAATTGCGGGCGCCGCTGCATCTGGCTCTCAGCTACGACGAAGAGGTCGGCTGCATCGGCGTTCGAGGTCTGATCGACCACCTCGCCTCGCAGCCGAGCTGCCTTCCCGCCGCAGTGCTCGTCGGAGAGCCGACATCGATGCGCTTGGCCAACGCCCACACCGGCAAAACCGCCCACCGGGTGATGATTCAAACCCCGTCCGGCCATTCCAGCCGAGCCCGGAACCAGCCCAGCGCGATCTCCGAGGCGATCAAGCTGTGTGCCGCCATCACAGTGTTGAACGCCGCCGAGAATCCCGGTGGCGCTGATCCCAGCGCTGGCAACGAGGCGTTTGTCTCGGCGAACATCGGCACCATCAGCGGTGGGGTGGGGCTCAATGTCTTGGCTCCTGAATGCGAGCTGGCTTTCGAGATCCGCTTCGGTGCCTCGGTTGACCTCGACTGCTTGGCTGCACCGATCTGGGCGGAAGTGCAGCGCATTGACGCCGAACTGGCCTCGGTGGGCGGCGGCGCCCGGTCGATCGAGGTGGCTGCCTACCCCGCGCTGCACACCGACCCGGCGCTGCCGGCGGTGCGAAAACTGGGATCGGCAATCGGCGCCGGTCAAGCGATCGCCGTCGATTTCGGCTGCGAAGCGGGGCTGTATGCCCAGCAGCTCGGTGTGCCAACGGTGATCGCCGGACCCGGTGACATTGCCGACGCCCACCAACCCGACGAGCACATCGACCCTACGCAGCTCGTGCGCTGCTCAGAAGTCCTGCACAAGGCGGTCGCCGCCTTCTGCATGGCGACGTAGATGCCGTTCACCCCAGGCTTCATCTGATTCCGACCGCCGAAGGAGGCCGTCAATGACCACAGCACCAACCATGACCACCACATTCCAGCCCGCCGCCCACCCGCCCTCGATCGACGAGCTGATGGCCCGAGTCGAGGAGCTCGGCCCGCGCTTCCGCAGCAGGATGCGGGCCTTCGACGCTGAGCCGGCCTTTCCCGTCGAGAACTTCGCCGAAGCCCTCGAGGCCGGTTTGCACAAGCTGTGCGTGCCGACGGAGTTCGGCGGAGTGGGCCTTTGGCAGCCGGGCAACTACAGCGGCTGGTACCGTTTGCTTGAACGCCTCGCTTATTGGGACACCAACACCGCCCAGCTTCTGCAAGTTCACAACCATGCGGCCGGTATCATCGCCTGGCACGGAACCGACGTCCAACGCGACTACTTCATGCCCCGCATCGTCGACGGCGCATTCTGCGCCTCATTGGGATCAGAAGCCCACCTGTATGAGAACGGCGCCGAGCGGCTGGAGTCGGAACTGACCAGAACAGACGGCGGCTACCGGCTCACAGCGCGAAAGGGATTCGCCTCAGTTGCCGCTGTCGCCACGTACCTGATGGTGTGGGCAGCGGTTGAGGGAGACGGGCCATACGCCATGCGAATGGTGTTCGCGGTGGTCGACAAGGAATCCGACGGGGTGGAGCTGCTGGACGACTGGCAGATGCTGGGCATGCGCTCCACCATCTCGTGTGGAGTGAAGTTCAACGATGTGTTCATTCCCGATGACCATGTGGTGGGCGAGCCGGGCGGATGGGTCACCGGCGATCCCCGCACGTTCTCGTGCGCTTACGCGGCCAATCACATCGGGTCGGCGCAGGCCGCCTTCGATTTCATCGCCGGCTACGTAAAAGACCGCGACGACCTCAGCGGCTCCGAAGTCGTGCGGGTGCGCCTTGGGCGCATGGACGCCAAGCTGTTCGCGGCCCGAGCGTGTTTGCGGGCCACCGCGGCCCGCTTGGACAGGGGCGAAGACCCCGACAGCGTGGAAGCCGATGCAGTGCGAACCATGCACCTGGCCAAAGACGCCGTGCTGTCCATTCCCTACGAGGGCTTCGACCTGCTCGGGGCCCGGGCATGCCACGAGCGCTACCCGCTGGGCCAGATGATGCGCGACGCCCGCACGTTCACGCTGCATTTCCGCGACGACCTCTATGTTGAGCGGCTGGCCGAGATCGCGCTGGGCCGAGGCTTCTCCGCCAAAGGCGGTCGCGGCGGATCGACCCCCTTCGAAGGCACCACCGCTCAATTGGGACAGGCTCATGCCGGCGCATGAGCGGGCGCGCACTCGAGACAGGCTCATGCCGGCGCATGAGCGGGCGCGCTCTCGAGACAGGCTCATGCCGGCGCATGAGCGGGGAAGGCGGCCGGGGGTGGGCCGGTGACCTCGCACCGCCGCCTGCGGAAGTTCAACACCCGCGACACCTACCCCGACCAGAGCCTCGACAACGACTTGTGTCAGGTGGTCGTGGCCAACGACACGGTGTACCTGCGAGGCCAGGTTGGCACCGACTCCGATGGCAACCTGGTGGGCCTGGGCGACCCGGCCGCCCAAGCCGAACAGGCCATGGCCAATGTGTTCCGACTCCTCGAAGAGGCCGGTAGCGAGCCCGGCCACATCGCCAAGATCACGGTCTACATCACCGACCGCCGCCACCGCACACCCGTCTACAGGGTGATAGGGCGCTGGCTCAAAGGCGTTTACCCGGTTTCCACTGGGTTGGTGGTGTCGGGGCTGGCCCGACCGGAGTGGCTCATGGAGATCGACGTCATCGCGGTGATCCCCCAAGGCGAACCGCAGCCATGACCAACCTCAACATCGTGGGCGCGGCGCAAATCGCCACCGTGCGTGACCGCGGCGGGCCGCGGCGGGGCCCCGAGCAGAACGAGATGGATCTGATCGCCGGTGGGGCCGTGGCGATCCGCGACGGTCGTATTGCTGCCGTCGGCCCCGCTGACGATGTCATGTCGGAATGGGGCGACCCGTCGGTCCCGGCACTAGACGCCACCGGAAAGACGGTGCTGCCGGGGCTCGTCGAATGCCACTCCCATGCCCTGTTCGGCGGGGAGCGCCACCGCGAATACGCCGAGCGCCTCGGCGGAGCAAGCTTGGCCGAGGTGGCCGCTCGGGGCGGGGGCATCTGGGCCAGCGTGCTGGCGAGCCGCCAGTC
The DNA here is from genome assembly GCA_028819295.1 of bacterium. Lineage (GTDB taxonomy): Bacteria > Actinomycetota > Acidimicrobiia > Acidimicrobiales > Bin134 > Poriferisocius. The sequence goes on from JAPPMA010000015.1 coordinate 34,134, forward strand.
GGGCGACGATGATCTGCGCTCTCGCTTGGCTCAGGGATATCGGCGCGTGCTGGCCGGGGGAGCAACCACCCTGGAGGTGAAGTCCGGCTACGGATTGACCGTGGACGAAGAGCTGCGGGAGCTGCGCCTGCTCGAAGAGTCGCGATCCCGAACGCCGCTTCAGCTTGTGGTGACCTTTCTGGGCGCCCATGTGGTGCCCCGCGACATCGGCGGCGAGAGCCCGTCAGATGCCTACACGGATCTCATTATCGACGAGATGCTCCCGGCTGTGGCCGAACAGCAGATCGCGCAATACCACGATGTCACCGTGGAAGACGGCCATTTCACTCCCTCGCAGGCGCTGAGGCTCATCGAGGCCGGGCGGGCTGTGGGACTCGAGCCCAGAGTCCACGCCGATGCCTGGAAGCCTTCGGAGGGCTGGGCCACCGCCGCGGGTGCCAATGCCGTCAGCGCCGAGCACCTCACCTACACGCCCGACGACGAGATCCGCGATGTGGGCCGATCAGACACCATCGCGGTCGTCCTGCCGGTGGCCGAGCTGATCTACATGACCGACCGGCGGGCCAACGCCAGGGCCTTCATCGACGGCGAGGTGCCGTTGGCCGTGTCCACCGACTACTGCTCCTCGATCCACGCCACATCGCTGTTGACAACCATGGCCACCGCCGCCCCCTGGTTCAGGCTGACCCCCGCCGAAGTCGTGGTGGGGACCACACTGAATGCCGCTTACAGCATTGGCCTCAACCGCGACTGCGGTTCCATCGACGTCGGCAAGCGAGGCGACCTCATCGTGGTCGACTGCCCCCATCCCAACGAGATCTTCCTCGCACCGGGCGCTCCGCTGCTAGACACAGTGGTAATCCAAGGCTCAGTGGTCTGGAGTACGAGTACCGGAGGCGGAGGCGAGGGGGCACCCGGCAATGAATGACAATCCGTACGAGATCTTGTTGGAAGAAGTGCCCTTCGGCCCGGTTGTGGCCCGAAACCGCTTCTTCCAGGTTCCCCACTGCAATGGAATGGGCTATCGCGATGTGCGCGCCCACGCGGAGATGCGGGCAGTGAAAGCCGAAGGCGGATGGGCGGTCGTCTGCACCGAGCAGGCAGAAGTCCACTACACGTCGGAGATCTCGCCGTTCATCGAGGTCCGCCTCTGGGACGACGAAGACATCCCCGCGCTGGCGCTGATAACCGAGCGCGTCCACGACCACGGGGCGCTGGCCGGGATCGAACTGGCCTACAACGGCATGAACGGCCCCAACCTCACATCGCGCACCGCGCCGATGGGGCCCGCCCATCTGCCCATTGCCGGCTTCACCGACGACCCGGTTCAAGCTCGGGCCATGACCTTGCGGGACATCGCCAACTTGCGGCGCTGGCACCGACAAGCGGTACGGCGATCGCTGAATGCCGGCTTCGACCTGGTCTATGTGTACGGCGGCCACGCCCTCGGCGCCGTCCACCACTTTCTCTCGCCCCGCTACAACCAGCGCACCGACGCCTACGGGGGCAGCGTGCAGAACCGGATGCGCCTTTTGCGCGAGCTTCTGATCGACACGGTGGAGGAAGCCGATGGCGCGGCCGCAGTGGGCTGTCGAATCACCGTCGAAGAGCTCATCGGCGACTCCGGCATCAGCCGAGACGACATCGAGGCCGTGCTCGGCGAGTTGGGCGAGATACCCGACCTGTGGGACTTCGTGATGGGCAGTTGGGAGGACGACAGCGTCACCTCTCGCTTCGGGGAGGAGGGAGGCCAAGAGCAGTATGTGGCCGGCCTCAAAGCCCTCACCTCCAAACCCGTGGTGGGCGTGGGGCGGTTCACCTCTCCCGACACCATGGCCCGGATGGTGCGCCAAGGAGTGATCGACTTCATCGGGGCAGCCCGCCCCTCCATCGCCGACCCGTTTCTGCCCGCCAAAGTGGCCGAGGGACGGGCCGAGGAGATCAGAGAGTGCATCGGCTGCAACATCTGCGTCTCAGGCGACTTCACGATGTCGCCCATCCGCTGCACCCAGAACCCGTCGATGGGAGAGGAATGGCGGCGGGGATGGCATCCGGAGGTGTACCGACCCCGCCACGCGGAGGAGTCGGTGCTCGTGGTGGGCGGCGGGCCATCGGGATTAGAGGCGGCGATGTCGCTGGGCAAGCGGGGATACCCGGTTGTGCTGGTGGAGAAGTCACGCCGGCTCGGAGGGCGAGTGGCCGGCGAAGCCCGCCTGCCCGGTCTCTCGGCATGGATCCGGGTGCTCGACTACCGCCACGCCCAACTGGAACGCCTAGAGCAAGTGGACTTCTACCTCGAAAGCCCCATGACCGCCGGCGAGGCGCTCACCGCGGCATCGGAATACGGCTTCGCCCACATCGCGGTGGCAACGGGATCGACCTGGCGCCGCGACGGAGTGGGACGATGGCACACCCAGCCACCCCCGCTCGGGAACCTCCCAGTGCTCACCCCCGACGACCTCATGGCCGGCCAACGCCCAGGCGGACAAGCGAGCAGCGCGGACAAAAGGGTGGTCGTCTTCGACGACGACCACTACTACATGGGCGGAGTGCTGGCCGAAATGCTGCGGGCCGAGGGTTTCGAGGTGGAACTCGTGACGCCGGGGGCGATGGTGTCCTCATGGACGGTCAACACAATGGAACAGCGCCGCATCGCCGCCCGCCTGCTCGACGTCGGGGTGGCGCTCCACTGCTCGACTGCTCTGGTCGGCGCCCACGACGAAGGCATAAGAACAGCCTGCGCCTACACCGGAAGGCAAGGGGTGATCGCTTGCGATGCCGCCGTCTTCGTAACCGCCCGCCTGCCAGAGGACTCGCTGGCCCAGGAGCTGTTGGCCCGTCGGCAAGAATGGGCTGATGCAGGCGTGAAGAGCGTCACCGCCATCGGCGACGCCTGGGCGCCGGGGACGATTGCCGCCGCGGTTTGGGCCGGTCGCCGCTATGCAGAGGAAATCGAAGCCCCCACCGATGACGCCGACGCCACGCCATTCCAAAGAGAGCTCACCGCCATAGACTGACCCGCCAACACTCCGTCGCCGCCGAAAGGAGGGCTGCTGGCAGAGGCTCAGACAGCCAACAGGTCGCGGGCGCCGGTGTCGCTGCTGGGGTGGCGGAGCTTGGACATGGCCCGGGCCTCGATTTGGCGGATGCGCTCGCGGGTGAGGTTGAAGTGCTCGCCGACTTCTTCGAGCGTGCGGGGCTCGCCGCGGTCGAGGCCGAAGCGAAGCTTGAGGATCTCCCGCTCGCGCTCGTCGAGGGGACCGAGCAGTCGGGTGATCTCCTCGGGCAACAGCGCAGTGGCGGCCACCTCGAAGGGAGACTCGGCGGAGCGGTCCTCCACCACATCGCCCAACTCGGCGTCGCCGTCCTCGCGCAGGGGCTCGCTCAGCGACAGCGGCTCGGCGGCAAAGCGCAGGGCCTCGGTGACCTTATCCTCGGAAAGGTCCACCTCTACGGCCAGCTCGGCCAGGGTGGCCGGGCGACCCAGTTTCTTCTCCAGATTGGCCCGGGCCTTCTGAAGCCGGGCCAGGGTGTCGCCGGCGTGAACCGGCAGCCGGATGGTGCGACCGGTGTTGGCGATGCCCCGGGTGATGGCCTGGCGGATCCACCAGGTGGCATAGGTGGAGAACTTGAAGCCCTTGCGCCAGTCGAACTTCTCCACCGCATGCATCAGCCCGAGGTTGCCCTCCTGGATCAGATCCAGCAGGGGAAGCCCGGATGCCTGGTACTTCTTGGCGATGGACACCACGAGGCGCAAGTTCGACTGCACGAAACGGCGCTCAGCCTGTTCGCCGACCTTCACCTGACGGCGCAGAATTCGCCGCCGGGCGGGCGACAAGCGCTCGGGGCTCGCCGGGTCGGCCTGCTTGTCCTGGTCGAGGAGGGCCTGCGCTTCGTTGCCTTCCTCGATCTTCTGTGCCAGCTCAACCTCATCGTCTTTGGTGAGCAGCGGGTATTGGCCGATATCGGTCAGGTAGAGCCGGACGAGATCCTCGTCATCGCGCTCAACACGTTCTTTCGGCACAGTCACTCACTCCCGATGAAACGTGGGTTACCACAGCCGCTGCCGTACGGTCGACGCTGACCGGGCCAGAGACACGGACAAAAACTGTTCATTAATGATACCCGTTCTGTGGCCGACGCGTCACCAGCGGAGGCCATCTTTTTTCTAAGTCGTCCCGTGAGAACGCTCGCCACAGCTTTTCTGTGTCGCTGGTGGAGGGGATTGTGGGGAGTGGCCAAACCCGTTTGGCATCGGCTTCCTCCTCCTCCAAGTCGGCCAGCACGATTCTCGCGGTGCGGATAAAGGCGCCGTCGCCGATCGGCGACAGCTCGTTTTGCAATTCCCGGAGCACGACTAGGAGCTGCGCCAAGGCCACCTCGTAGAGGGCGGCAACCGCATCGGCAAGCGGCGCCTCTTCGATATAGCCCACCGCACCGGCCCATGCCTCGGTGGGCGGGCGGACCCGGCCGGTGCCATCGAGGGCCGGGGAGTCGGGCAGCAGGTCTCTCCACCACTGGGCGTGCTGTCCGCAGCGGCGGCTGGAACGGGCAAGCAGGGCCCTGGTTTGGGCATCCAACGCCTCCCCTTCAGCGGCCAGGCGGCCTTGCAGCCCGAACAACTGCTCAGAGATCCAGGCCAAGCCGCCGCTGGCGTCGGCTTGGTGTTGAATGTCCATGGTCATCGGGGAGGGGTCAGGCCGGCGTCGGCTTGGTGTTGAATGTCCATGGTCAGATCTCTCCCCGGTAGCGGTTGGTGATGGGCAACCGGCGGTCTCGGCCGAACGCTTTGGCGGTGATGCGGACCCCAGGGGGGTTTTGGCGGCGCTTGTACTCGGCTCGGTCCACCAAACCGGTAACCCGGTGGACCAAGTCCGGGTCGTGGCCCCGGCGGCACAGATCAGCGGGGGTGAGGTCGTTCTCCACATAGGCCTCCAGCAGGGGATCGAGCACGTCGTAGGGAGGCAGGCTTTGGTCGTCTGTCTGATCGGGGCGCAGTTCGGCCGACGGCGGTTTCACCAGCACATGCTCGGGGATCAACTCGCGCCCGGCTCGCTGATTGCGGTGGCGGGCAAAGGCGTACACCTGGAGCTTCCAGAGGTCTTTGATCACGGCGTAGGCGCCGGCGGTGTCGCCGTAGAGGGTGGAGTAGCCCACAGCGCTCTCGCTCTTGTTGCCGGTGGTCAAGATCAGCCAGCCGAACTTGTTGGACAGGGCCATCAGCAGCGTGCCCCGGATGCGCGACTGCACATTCTCCTCGGCCAAGTCGGGATCCAAGCCGTCGAACGACGGGGCCAGCATGTCCAAGAACGCCTGGTGCCCGGGCTCCACCGGGATCACCCGGTGGTCGATGCCCAGGTTCTGGCACAGGGCTTCGGCGTCGCTGAGCGAGTGGTCGCTGGAGTATCGGGAGGGCATGAGCACACCGTGGACATGGCCGGCGCCCAGGGCGTCCACCGCGATCGCCGCCACCAGCGAGGAGTCGATGCCCCCCGACATCCCGATGCCCACGTCGGTGAAGCCGTTCTTTCGCACATAGTCCCGGGTCGCCAGCACCAGCGCCTCGTACTGCTCCTCGATCCCGTCCAAACCGGGGTGGGCCTCGTTGATGTTCTCGCCGGTGTCAGGAGCAGCCCACAGTTCGGCCCGGTCGGCCGTCTCCAGCTCGGCAATCAGCAGGTGCTCTCGAAACGGCGGAGCTTGGGCCACAACGCCTCCGTCGGCCGCCAGCACCAGCGATGCGCCGTCGAAGACCAGTTCGTCTTGGCCTCCCACCAAGTTGGCGTAGACGATGGGGCACCCGGTTTCCTCGGTCCGCTGGCGCAGGACGGCCAGGCGCTGGTCTGGCTTGCCGACGTGATAGGGCGAGGCGTTCAGGTTGAAGATGGCCTCGGCCCCGGCTGCGGCCAGCTCCCGCATAGGCCCGCCTGCGACCCATGCGTCCTCGCAGATCGAGACGCCCACCGACACCCCGGCAATCTGGAACAGGCCGGGCTCGCCGGTGCCGGGCTCAAAGTAGCGACGCTCGTCGAACACCCCGTAGTTGGGCAGTTCCCGCTTGTGGTAGACCCCGCCCAAGCGGCCGTTGGCGGCGATTCCGGCGGCATTCCGACACCCGTCGGCGTTGTCCGCGAAGCCCACCACGGCCGTACACGAACCGGAGCGAGCGGCGATGTGCTCCATCGCGGCGCGGCTGTTGCGCACGAATCTCTGCTTCAGCACCAGATCTTCGGGCGGATACCCGGTAACGGCCAGTTCGGGAAAGACCGCGGCATGGCATCCGGACTTCTCGGCCACGGCCAGCGCTTCGAGAACCCGATCGGTGTTGGCGGCGATGTCGCCCACCACCGAGTTGATCTGGCCCAAGGCCACCCTCAGCTTGGCCACGCTTCTAGGCTAAGGGGGCCGAAGCCCGTTTCGGGTGTGCAGATTGGCTAAATCGAGTAGTACATCTCGTACTCAAGGGGATGAGGACGAAGATTGACGGCGTCCACCTCCTCTTGCTTGACCTCCAGGTACGACTCGATCAGCGCGGTGTTGAACACATCGCCGGCCAGCAGGAAGTCGTGGTCGGCTTCGAGGGCTTTGAGCGCCTCGCCCAGTGAACCGGGCACGGTCTCGATGCCCGCGGCCTCCTCAGGCGGCAGGTCGTAGATGTTCTTGTCCAGCGGCTCGCCCGGGTCCATCTGGTTCTGGATCCCGTCGATGCCCGCCATCAGCATGGCGGCGAAGGCCAAATAGGGGTTGGCGCTGGGATCGGGGCAGCGGAACTCCAGGCGCTTGGCCTTTGGATTGTCGGAGAGCAGTGGGATGCGGATGGCCGCCGAGCGGTTGCGCTGGGAGTAGGCCAGGTTCACCGGGGCCTCGTAGCCGGGCACCAGCCGCTTGTAGGAGTTGGTGGTGGGAGCGGCGAAGGCCAAGATGGCCGAGGCGTGGGCCAGCAGGCCACCGATGTACCAGCGGGAGAGGTCGGACAAGCCGGCGTAGCCCCGCTCGTCGTACATGAGGGTGTTGCCGTCGCGCCACAGCGACTGGTGGGTGTGCATCCCCGACCCGTTGTCGCCGTAGATGGGCTTGGGCATGAACGTGACGGTGCGACCGTGCTCGCGGGCCACGTTCTTCACCACGTACTTGTAGAGCTGTACCTTGTCGGCCATCGGCAGCATCTCGTCGAACACCATGTCGATCTCGGCCTGGCCCGCGGTGCCCACCTCGTGGTGCTGGACCTCGATGGGAATGCCCACCGATTCGAGGGCCACAACCATCTCCGAGCGGAGGTCCTGGAAGGTGTCCATCGGAGACAGGGGGAAGTACCCCCCCTTGTAGGGGATGCGGTGGCCGGGGCTGGGGGCGCCGCTCACCGATGGGCGGCCGCTCTCGAAGATGCCCTCGGCTGAGCGGACCTGATAGCCGGCCACATCAGGCTGGTTCTGGAATACCACGCTGTCGAAGATGAAGAACTCGGCCTCGGGTCCGAAGTAGGCGGCGTCGGCGATGCCGGTGCTGGCCAGGTACGACAGCGAGCGGCGCACCACGCCGCGGGGATCCTTGCCGTACATCTCGCCGGTGACGGGATCCTTCACGTCGCACAGCAGCACCAGGGTCTTGCGCTTGGTGAACGGGTCGAAGATCGCGGTGTCGGGATCGGGGATGAGGAGCATGTCGGAGGCGTCGATGGTCTGGAATCCGCTCACCGACGAGCCGTCGAATCCGAGGCCTTCTTCGAACACCGATTCGGTCATCTCGTGTATGGGAAGCGAGAAGTGGTGCTGCACACCGGGGACGTCGGTGAAGCGCATGTCCACGAATTCCGCACCCTCAGACGCGGCCAATGCGATGATTTCTTGGGGGGTTGACACAGTGGGAGCCTCCTTTTTTGGCCCTTGATTTTCTCACAAGGGGCACAGGCCCAGCGCATCAAACTCCACAGATTTGCCGTCGCCCCTGCCGGACTGCCGATTCAGATGTCGCTTGGTTGCCGAGGCGCTAGATCAACCCACATAGGCCCAGAGTTCGATTTCCACGAGGGCGCCGAGGGGGAGGGCGGCGACGCCGACCGCGGACCGGGCGGGGCGGTTGTCGCCGAAGCACTCGATATAGGCATTGTTCATGGCGCCGAAATCGTCCATGTGCAGCAGGAACACGGTTGCCTTGACCACATCGGTCAGGGTCGCTCCCTCGGTGGCCAGCACTGCCTCGGCGTTGGCCACCGCTTGGCGGAACTGGGCGATGAGCCCGCCGGGCACCAGGGCGCCATCGACGATACCGATCTGACCGGAGCAGATGAGGAAATCGCCGGCGCGGACAATGGGAGAGTACGGGCCAACCGGAGTGCTCATGTCTGAGAAGAATACGGGACTGTCACAGTGCTCGTAGCATGGGGTCGTATGGAAGCTGAAGGCCGAGATCAGAACGTCGAACACCTGATCGCCTCCTGTCCGTGGCCAAAGGAAGCGCGATCGCTCATTGAAGACCTCGGCATCGCCGACGAACGCCGAGCCCGAGCCGCGGCCATGCTGGCCGGGGCTTCCCGCAGTATGAGCAAAGCGGTGCGCCGCGACCCCAGCCTGCTCGGCGTGCTCGACCCCCCCTCGGAGTTCGCCACCGAGAAGATGACCCTGACCGCTCCCGATGATGCTGACCCATTGGACGGGCTGCGGCGGTGGAAGCGGCGCCAGCTCCTGCGCATCGCGTTGCGCGACCTGCTGGGCGAGGCCGACCTGGCCACGGTGGGCCGGGAGCTGTCGCTGCTGGCCGACGCCTGCTTCGCCCGGGCCCTGGAGATCGCCGACGAGGGCCCGCCTCTGGCCATCATCGGGATGGGCAAGCTGGGAGGCAACGAGCTGAACTACGCCAGCGACGTGGACATCGTGTTCGTCCACGAAGGGGACCCCGCTGCGGCAGCCCGCCGAGCCCGTAGGGTGCTGGAGATCCTGACCGCGTTCACCCCCGAGGGGCAGGTGTATCGGGTGGACATCGAGTTGCGGCCCGAGGGAGGGGCCGGAGCGCTGAGCCGCACCCCGGAGGCATTCGGAACCTACTTCGACCGGTGGGCGGTGCCCTGGGAGCGCCAGGCCTACATAAAGACCCGACTGACCGCGGGTGATCCCGAATTGGGCAATGCCTTTTTCGACGCCATCAAACCGGGGGTGTGGGGCGAGAACCTCGAAGCCGACACTGTGCCCCACCTGCGAGCCCTGAAGCTGCGGGTGGAGGAGTCGGCCAAGCTCAAGGGCAGCCGGGAGCTCAAGAAGGGGCCTGGCGGTCTGCGCGACATCGAGTTCACCGTGCAGCTACTCCAGCTCGTACACGGCCGCACCGACCCCACCATTCGCTCCCCCAATACCCTCACCGCGCTGCGCCAGCTCAGCTGGGGGGAGTACATCGACCAAGCCGATGCCGTCCACTTCACCACGGCATATATCCACCTCCGAACCGTGGAGCATCGTTTGCAGCTCCGCGATGAGCGCCAGACCCACGAACTGCCCACCGCCGAGGCCGACCAGGAGTGGGCGGCGTTGGCATCGGGGTTCGAGAGCTTGGAAGCGTTCCGGGAATCCCACAACCGCCATCAGACCTCGGTTCGGGAGATCCACCAGAGGATCTTCTACCGCCAAACCCTCGACCGGATGCACTCGACCGGACAGGTCAGCGAGCTGCTGCCCGATCATCTCGGGCAACTGGGTTTCGCCGACCCCGACCGGGCCGCCGCCACCATCGAGCGCCTCACCGAGAACCTGGGACGCCGGGCCAACATGATGCAGCAGGTGCTGGTGATCATGGTGGAGGCCCTGGCCACGACCCCTGACCCCGATTTGGGGCTTGTCCGCCTGGCCTGGCTGCTGGACGGCGCTTACCGGGTTGGGACCATCCTCCCCGTGCTGCGCGACTCCCCCATCGCCATCAGCGACATCGCCCGGCTGCTGGGATCCAGCCGGGTGGCCGCAGGCTGGATGCGCAACCACCCCGAGTTCGCCCGCTCACTGATGAACCCCGAAGAGCTGGCCATTCCCCGAACTGCCGAAGCCTTGGCGGCGGAGGCCGCCGAGGCGGTGCTATCAGCCGCGGGCGACCACGATCTTCAGATGGCTGAGCTGCGCCGGTTCGTCCAGCGCGAACAACTGCGGGTGGCGGCCCGGGACATCCTGGGTCTGGCCTCGATCATTGAGATTCCTCAAGAGCTGAGCATCATCGCCGACGCCGCGGTGGCCTCGGCCGTCGGCTCGCTGGCCCCGGAGATGCCCTTTGCCGTAATCGGGTTGGGGCGCTATGGCGGCCTGGATCTCTCCTATGCCTCTGATCTGGATGTGATCTTCGTGTACGAGGGCACCGGTTCCGAAGACGCTCGAGCCGCCAATCGCACCGCCCGGGGCCTGCTCCAAGAGATCGGGGCCCAAACCGCAGAGGGACGGGCCTGGGAGATCGACGCCCGACTGCGCCCTGAGGGCGAGAACGGGCAGCTTGCCCGATCGCTAGAGGGGTACCAGCGGTACTACGCCGAGCGGGGCCAGCTCTGGGAGCGCCAAACCCTGCTGAAACGCCGCTTTGTGGCCGGCGATCCCGAGGTCGGGCAGCGATTCCTCCAATTGGCTGACAACTGGTGCTACCAACCCGACTTCAGCGCAGCCGAGGTTGACGAGATCCGCACCATGAAGCGTCGAATCGAGGCCGAGCGGCTGGGCGCCGGCAACAAGGCGCGGGATGTGAAGCTCGGCGCGGGCGGGCTCAGCGACATCGAGTTCACCGTGCAGCTCATGCAGCTCCAGCATGGATTCGGTCGAGCCTCGATCAGGGACAGCCGCACGCTTCCGGCGCTGGCCGGTCTGTCGGAGCACAACCTGCTGGACATCGGCGACCGGGCCACCCTGGACGTGGGCTATCGCTTCTGCCAGCGGTTCCGCAATGCCCGCTACCACCTCTCCGGGCTCTCATCAGACGTGTTCCCCGACGACGACCACGAAAAGCTCCTGCTGGCCCGGCGGCTCGGCTATCCCGGCGCCAAGGATTTGGAAGCCGACTACCAGGAGATCACCGAGGCCGTCCGAGAGGTGGCCGACCGGCTGCTCTACGGCGAGAACGGCTAGGCGTTCAGCACCCCGGTCGGCCAGTCGGGAGGATGGCCGGCTGCCCGCCACGTTGCTGCGGCGACTGCGGCGAACACGGCGTCGGCGCCGTTGACGGGCGGATCGTCGGACGGTTCGATCTTCACCTCCACCGGCGGCATCCGAGACGCGGGCACCACCCCAAAGGAGCGGATGGTGAGATCGTGTGCCTCGCCGTCGGGATCCACCGTCAATGCCTCGGAGATGACCCAGCTATAGGCCATGTGAGCGGCACCGATGCAGTAGGAGCGCAGCACGATCTCATCCAGCGGGTCGCCGCACCGCACCTGTACCCGCAACCTGCCCTGGTGCCATTCGGCCCGAGCCGATCCGCAGCCGGGGGCAGCGATCTCGCCGGTCCCGTCACCCACCGCGCTCAAGGCCACGGCGGCCTCAACCCAACCCGCGCCCCGAATGGCGATCGAGGTCGGCGGTCCGCCGATGTCCACCTCCTCCACTTCGAGGCCGGGCGCAACCGAGGCAATGGCGTCGGACACCCCGGGGGTGCGGGCCACCCGAGCCGTTCCTCGGCCGTCATGGGCGATGCCGATGGCCACCGGGGGCCGCTTGGGACCGTGGCGAACGGTGTCCTCGCGAGACCAGAGCACTCGCACTGGGCGACCGTGCTCGTCGGCCAGTCGCCGGGCTATTTCGGGCAGCGGAGACGTCAGCTTGGCCCCGAATGCCCCGCCATTGGCCAGCGGGCTGGCCGGTTCACCGCCGGGTACGCACCACGAGGCATCAGTCTCCAGATAAGCCGGCTCCACCCATGAGGTTCGGAGCCGCACCGCCCAGTCTCCCTCGGGAAACTCCAGGGGCATGGGAAGCTCGTCTGGAGTTCGCCGGCCCTGCACTTTCCCGGCTGCGGCCCGGGCCTCAGCCACCGTCTCCCCCAAAGCCCATCCTCCGCGCCCATCGGACAAGGCGACGAGGGCTCCTGTTGGCACAGTGTCGTCAGCGAACCCCCCCTCTCCTAGGGCCACATCCGGCCCCACGGCTTGGGGAATACCGCCCTCAAGCTCAGCCCGTTCGATCGCGGCGGCCCAATTCCGATGGGGGGCGGGCGCGCCATAGTTCTCCCACGCATCCAAGATGGTCTGCCACCCCGTGCACCGGCACAGATGAGCAGCCAGTGCGGTGGCTGCGGCCGACCGAGACCGATCTCCGCCAGAGCGGGCTTCGAGGCCCGCGAGTCGCATGATGATGCCAGGGGTGCAGAACCCGCACTGACTGGCACCAGCAGCACAGAACGCCTCACCCCACCCGGCCCGGGTCTCAGGCGGCAGTCCGGCCAGCGTTGTGATCTCCCGGCCCGCGACCCGGCGAGCCGGGGTCACACACGACACCCGCGGCTTCCCATCCACCCACACGGTGCAGCACCCGCATTGGCCTTGCGGACTGCACCCGTCCTTCACCGTGTGGATGCCCAGCCGGTCGCGGAGCACTTCCATGAGCGAGGCGCCGTCGTCGGCAACCTCAATCGGGCGACCGTCTACAGTGAGTTTCAATGGGGCCGCCACGCGCGGCGGAGGGGGTTAGCTGAAGCTCTGGCCGCAGCCGCAGGTGCGCTGGGCATTGGGGTTGGTGATGGAGAACCCGGCGTCGGTCAGACCGTCTTTGTAGTCGAGCACCGCCCCCTCCAGCAGAGCAGCGCTGGAAGAGTCGACCACCACCTTGACATCGCCGAAGAGAACCTCCTGGTCTTCGGCGCCGAAGTCGGCATCGAAGTACATCTCATAGCTGAAACCGGAACAGCCGCCCGGACGCACGGCTACCCGCAGAGCCAGGTCTTCGTCGTCAGCCTGCTCCTGGCGCACCAGATCTCCGACTTTGCTGGTTGCTGAATCAGTAAGTGTGATCACAGAACTCTCCCGTTCGGTGCTGCGAACACTGCCATTGTATCCGCCAATTCCGCTTCCCAACACACCCAAGGCCAGACGGTGCGAAGCCCGCCCACAGTGGCTCGCTCTTCTAACCGTTAGCATCGATGACTGTGAGCGATAGTCCGGCCGAGGCGCGGCCGACGGTTGACGATGTGATGGCCGTGCTCCGCGGGGTGATCGACCCCGAGCTGGGCACCGACATCGTTGAGTTGGGCATGGCCCGCGACGCCGCAGTCAACCCCGACGGCCTGGTTGAGGTGACGGTGGCGCTCACCACCGCGGGGTGTCCGCTGAGGGCCCAGATCCAGCGTGAGGTGCGCAGCCGGGTCGGTGGCCTCCCGGGCGTTGAGAAGGTCAAGATCCACTGGAGCGAGCTGACCCAGGAGGAGAAGGCCGCGGCAATGGCCAAGGCCCGCTTCAATGTGGCCCAAAATGCCCCGGACACCGCAGTTCCCCCCACCACCAAGGTGGTGATGGTGGCATCGGGCAAGGGCGGGGTGGGAAAGTCGTCGGTAACGGTGAACTTGGCCGCGGAACTGGCCCGACGGGGGATGCGGGTTGGAGTCATGGACGCCGATATCTGGGGCTACTCGGTTCCCCGGATGCTGGGGGTTGAGGGGCGTCTGGCCGGGGCGGAGAGCGAGAAGAAGATCGTTCCCAACGAGAAACAGGTGGGCGACGGCATCCTGGAAGTGGTGTCGATGGGATTCCTGGTTGACCGGGAGGAGGCCGCGCTTATGTGGCGGGGGCTCATGTTGAACCGCGCCGTCCAGCATTTCTTGGAGGACGTGCGCTGGGGCCCGATGGACTATCTGCTGATCGACATGCCGCCCGGAACCGGAGACGTTCAGATGGGCATCGCCAAGATGCTTCCCCAAGCGGAGATGGTGGTGGTGACCACCCCGGCCCGCAGCGCCCAGAAAGTGGCCACCAGGGTGGCTTCGATGGGGCGGTCGAACTATCTGCGGATCGCCGGGGTGATCGAGAACATGAGCGCGTTCACAACCCCTGACGGGGAGTCGTACGCCATCTTCGGCCAGGGGGGCGGACAGGAGCTGGCTGACGAGCTGGGCGTGCCCCTTTTGGGCCATGTGCCCATCGACGGTTCGGTGGCCGCCGGCGGCGACGAAGGGGCGCCGGTGGTGCTGGGGGATGCCGCCGGCCCCGCGGCTGATGCATTCCGGGTCGTTGCCGATCGGCTGCTGGAGGAGATCCCCCCGGTGGACATGACAAGCTGCACCGCTCGGATATTCGAGGCGGCCGAGCAGGCCCTGGCCAGCCTCGACATATAGGAATCAGCGGAGGGGCGACGCGTGCTGGTCTGGCTGGTGCTGTTGTTCATTGCGGTTCCCCTGGTTGAGCTGTACGTGATCGTGGAAACGGCCAGGAGCATCGGCACGCTGGAGACCATCGGCCTGTTGATCGTGGTGAGCGTGGTCGGCGCGTGGATGGTGAAGGCCCAAGGGCTGGCGGTGCTGTGGCGGATTCGCAGCAGGCTTCAGGAGGGCCAAATGCCCGGACGGGAGCTGGTGGACGGCGGCTTGGTGCTGCTGGCCGGCGCGCTCATGCTCACGCCCGGCTTCGTGACCGACGCCGTGGGTCTGCTGCTGCTGTTTCCGCCCGCCCGCATGGCGATCCGCCCGCTTCTCATCCGCCGGTTCCGCCATCGGGTTACCTATCTCGGCCCCGGAGATGCCAACCTGGGAGATGCCAGTCCGGGAACGGTTCACGACACCGACCTCGCCGACGGCGAGTGATTGCTCACCACTAGATCCATACGCTGATGGCTGTGAGACCCCCCTCGGTGGATGCCCTGGCCCGGTCGCTGGCTGACACCGGGCTGCCCCATCCGCTGCTGGTGGATGCCGCCCGAGCGGCAATCGCCGACGGCGGCGCTGCCGGCATCGAAGAGCGAGCCCGCCGCCACGCCCATGCCGCGGCCCGAGCGCTGCTTCAACCAGTGGTGAACGCCACCGGGGTGCTGTTGCACACCAACCTCGGCAGGGCGCCATTGGCCGTGGCTGCCGACGCGGCCTACACAAACCTGGAGTTGGATCTGTCCTCGGGCCGACGCGGGTCCCGCCACGACCATGCCGCGGCGCTGCTGGCCCGCCTGTGCGACACCGAAGACGCCATCGTGGTGAACAACGGGGCGTCGGCTGTGCTGCTTGTCCTCGCCGCCCTGGCCGGCGGGCGGGGGGCGGCCGTGTCTCGAGGCGAGCTGGTGGAGATCGGCGGCGGGTTCCGGGTGCCGGAAGTCATGGCCCAGTCCGGTGCCCAGCTTGTGGAGGTGGGCACCACCAACCGCACCCGACTGGCCGACTTTGAGTCGGCGGTGGCCAATCCGGCCAACGGCGCCGCCCTCGCTCTGAAGGTCCACCAGTCGAACTACCGCATCGTGGGGTTCACCGAGCAGGTGACGGTGGCCGAGATGGCCTCACTCGACGTTCCCGTGGTGGCAGACATCGGATCCGGCCTGGTTGATGCCGCCTGTCCGTGGCTGGACAACGGTCCCCCGCCGTGGCTGGCCGGCGAACCCGCCGCCCGGCAGAGCCTGGCCGACGGGGCTGCGCTGGTGACGTTCTCAGGCGACAAGCTGTTCGGGGGCCCCCAGGCGGGCATCATCGCGGGCCGGGCCGACCTGGTCGGCCAGTGCGCCCGCCACCCCTTGGCCCGAGCGCTTCGACCGGGCAGCTTGGTGCTGAACGCACTCCAGCAGGTGGTGCTGGCCTATTTGCGGCGAGACGGCCAAGCCATCGAGTTCTGGCGGATGGCCTCGCTGGCCGCGACAGATCTGGAACAACGGGCACACGGGGTGGTGGAAGGGTCGGGAACAGGCGTGGTGGCGGAGATGGCGTCGGTGCCAGGCGGCGGCACGCTTCCAGGAACAGAGATCAACTCGTGTGGCGTGGTGCTGAACGGGGATCACACCACCGCGCTCAGAGCCCGGACCCCGCCAATCATCGCCCGAGTGAGCGAAGATCGCACCTGGCTGGACCTGAGAACGGTGGCCCCCGCCGACGATCAACATGTGATTGCCGCCCTGAAGGCCCTTGGGTGAGCATCACAGTGGAACGCCACAACCGGCTGGTGAACGCCGTTCGAGATGCTTGCCGATGAGCATCACCATCTCCACCGCCGGCCATGTGGATCACGGGAAGTCCACGCTGGTGGAGGCGCTCACCGGGGTCGACCCCGACAGATTTGCCGAGGAGAAGGCCCGAGGCTTGACCATCGACCTGGGCTTCGGGTTGGCGCAACTGCCCACGGGACGGTCGGTGTCGATCATCGACGTGCCCGGACACGAGCGGTTCATCCGCAACATGCTGGCCGGGGTGGGTGCGGTGGATGCCTGTTTGTTCGTGGTGGCTGCCAACGAAGGGTGGATGCCGCAATCGGAAGAGCATCTGCGAATACTTGAGCTTCTGGGGGTGTCGCACGGGCTGATCGTGCTGACCAAGGTGGGACTGTGCGACGCCGAAATCGTTGAACTGGCTCGCTTGGAGGTGGAAGAGCGAGCGGAAGGCACATTTTTGGCCGGAGCTCCGGTGGTGGAAACTGACATGGTGGATGGGGTTGGCGTCGATGACCTGCGAGCGGGGCTGGACGAGTTGGTGGACCGGACGCCGGCGGCTGCCGACTACCGCCGACCGAGGCTTTGGGTTGACCGGGCTTTCGCCGCCCGAGGCGCGGGAACAATAGTCACCGGCACCTTGGGTGGCGGGCAGGTCCGGGTGGACGACGAGTTGGAGCTGCGACCCAAGGGTGTCGCGGTCCGGGTGAGGGCCTTGCAGAGCCATCACAGCCAACGCACCAAGATCGGACCAGGCAACCGGGTGGCAGTCAACCTCTCAGGAGTCGGCCACCAAGAGGTGGCTCGAGGCGATGTGCTGGTGCGAGCTGGGCAGTGGCACTTGACCAGCCGACTCGACGCGTCCTTGACCGTGCTGGGCGCGTTGGACCACGAGGTGTCCCGCCGAGGCGCCCATGCCATCTATGTGGGGGCGTGTGAACTGCCGGCCAGGATGCGGATTCTCGGCCCCGAAACGCTGTCTCCGGGTGAGACTGGGCTGGTGCGGCTCCACCTTCCCCGCAAACTGCCGCTGTTGCCCGGAGACCGTTTCGTCTTGAGGGAGAGCGGTCGAGCGGAGACCATTGGGGGCGGCACCGTTCTCGACGTTGATCCGGTGCTGCCCGCTTCCAGGGCCAAGCCCGATCGGTCGGTGGATCGAGTGGTCGCCGAGCGAGGATGGGTGGAGGCCGACCACCTGGCGCTGCTGACCGGCCAGCGGCGGGAACCTGATGTCGGCCGGTGGGTGGTGAGCTCGGCCGTGCTCAACGACACTCGGGCTCGGCTGCGGGAGGCAGTGGACGATGCTGGGCCTCTGGGGCTCAATGTGGCCGGGCTGAGCGAATGGGACCGGGCGGTGCTCGGCCGGTTGGAAGATGTGGCCGTCGAGGGCGGCCGAGCCCGGCCAGTCGGCCTTTCGGATCCCTTCCAGAATCACCGGTACACGGCCGCACTGGAGGCGGCGCTGTTCACCCCACCCGATCCCGAGGCCGCGGGCGTGGACCGCAGCGAGGTGCGGGAGTTGGTGAAGCGGGGTCTCGTTGTGGACCAAGACGGGGTGTTCTTCGCGGCGTCGGCACTGGCGGCGGCCGGTTTGGTGCTGGCTGAGATGTTGGCCGTTCAACCCGACGGTGTAACCGTGGCCGAGGTGCGCGAGCGATTGGGAACAACACGCAAGTACACCCTGCCGCTGCTGGCCTGGCTTGACAGCAACGGCGTCACCCGTCGTCGCGGAGATGTGCGCATCGCCGGACCCCGCCTGCCCGGCGTTTGACCGTTCCGAGGTTAATTGCGCCGCCGATTGAGGATCTCTCGACGCTCCACCTCGTTGAGTCCACCCCAGATGCCATGCTGCTCGCGAATCTCCAACGCGTATTCGCGGCACTCGTCGATGACGCTGCATGCTTCGCAAATCGCCTTGGCCCGGCTTTCCCGCTCCAACTTCTCTTCTTTGCGCTCAAAAGCCGGAGGCGGGAAGAAGACCGCGGCCTGCGGTCCTCGACACGCAGCCCGTATTTGCCAAGCTCTCTCACTGGTGACAGCGCTCACTTGTTACCCCCTTGCATCGGACCTTATAGGCGAAGATGTCCGAACACAAGGCGAGAATCGAGCATCCCCAGCCTGCTCCCGCTCCCAATCCTGGATCCTGGCCCCAACATGGCCCTATCGGCGGGGTTCTCGGTAGTCGCGGGCCGCCCCCTCGATGGGTTCAACCTCCAACCACAATCCGTCGATCTCCACCACGCGGACCTGTTCGCCGACGGCCACCGGCGTTGCCCGGTTGACCCGCGCCCGCCACAGGGCATCGCGGATGCGAACGACGCCATCGGGTGACACACCTTCGACCACCTCGCCGATCTCCCCGATCATCCAGCGCCGGCCGATTGTCGGTGTGGAAAAGCGGGTGCGAACCATCGACGGCATCCCCGAGAACATGGCCACCGCCATCGACCCGATCATCACCACCATGGGAATCCACGACATGGAGACCCCTTCGTAGAGCCACCAGGTGCCCGCGGCGAACATTACCAGCCCGGCACCGGTCCAAAACCGGGGAACCGAGGTTTGGATGTCAATGCCGAACGCCACCATTGAGGCCACCAGCAGCACCAGCGCCCAAGTGTTGTGGGGCAGCACCGAGAGCCCGTAGCCGGCCAAGACAAACAGCACGGCGCCCACCACGCCGGCCACGCCGATGCCCGCGGTGAAGAACTCGAACAGCATCAGGCCCATGCCGATGGCCAACAGCAGGTAGGCCACCGGCGGACTGGCCACGGTGTGGAAAAGCTGATCGGCGAGCGACAGGCCTCGGAATTGGACTTGGGTCAAGGGCTCCAATCGAGGTTGCCCGTCTACCTCCACGAGTTTGGACTCAAAGCCAAGATGGTCCAAGTCCACCAAATAATCGCCGATCAGCGGGGCGACGCACTGCTCCTCCAGGGGAGCGACCCGATCGGTTTCAGGGTCGAACGGGATGCCTGCCTCGGCGTAGCGATCGCCAAGGTCATCAGCGGTGAGCGGTTCACAAGCAATCACCCCCTCGGTAACAAGCTGCCTCCATCCAAGCTTGTCGTTTCTGATCAGCTCCTGGTTGCTCCAGGCCACCGGATGGGGAGCCAACTGCGGAAGCGGCGGACCGAGGTCCCCCACTCGAGTGCCGGGAGCGATGCCCACATCATGGGCAGTCGCGAAGAGCTGGGCCACCTTGCGCTCCAAAGAGGCCCCGTTCGGGCCCACCCATACCGCGATCGGCACCGGCGACCCGGAAATGTCATCAGCCAACTCGACAAGGCGATCGTCGGAGACAACCGAGCGGCTGCTGTCAACCCGAAAAACCAGCAGCCGGGCACCAGCATCGGCTGCCTCATCCACTGAGGCTTCGATGAGGTCGGCCATGACCGGGTCGAGCAAGCCGGTGACTTCAACCACCACGGCCACCCCGGCATCAGCTCTTGTTTCGGTCTGGGCGCCCGCTCCGGTCGAGCCGAGCACAGCCAGGATTCCACCCCCCACGAGGCAGGCAGCAGCCAGCTTCAACCGCGATGCTCGCACCGTTGGGTTTACAACGCCTCGGGTGATTCGTCGCTGAGCAACGAGGCCAGCGCTTCTTCGGGAGTCTCAGCCACCGGGACGATCCGGTCGAAGCCGGTGGTGTGCAGCAGACGGGCCAGCGCCCCCTCACCACAGGCCACAACCACCTCACCGTCGGAATCCCGGATCCGACGGATACCGCCGATCAGCGCCCCCAAACCGGCGGAGTCCATGAACGGAACCGATCTCAAGTCGATGAGCAGGCGGGGTTCAAGGGCCAAGTCGCCGATCCGCTCTCGGAACTGGGCCACGGTGTAGGCATCGATCTCACCGCTGGGGTGAAGCACCGTGTGGGTGTCCAGATTTTCGACATCGATCTCGAGCAATGGGCCTCCCCTTGACCGGCCTGATGCTAACGCGCCACAGCGCCAATGCCAGCGCCAGGCTGAAAGGCCACCCAAGAATTGCTGGTTCCAGCCACATTTCCCCAGCATGTTGTGGTGACATCGATTTTGGATACCATCGGAGTGTGACCCATGTGCTTTTGGCCACCGACAGCGACTCCGTATACAACGCCGTTGATGCCGCGTTGGGGGGCGACACATCTGCACTCAGCAGGGTGAGAGCAGGAGCGGAGGTGCTGGCCGCGGTGCGGGAGCAGCAACCAGACGTGGTGATCTGCGACCTTCAGATCGGCAACATGGGGGGCATGGCGACGTGCTTGGATTTGCGGCTGGAGGCGGAAATGGGGCGGGCGCCGCAGACCCGGGTGTTGATGTTGCTGGATCGGGAGGCTGACGTGTATTTGGCGAAACAGGCGCGGTCGGATGGGTGGATCGTTAAGCCGTTGGATGCGGTGAGCGTGCAGCGAGCGGTTGCCGCGGTTTTGAACTGAGCCGGTATATTTGAACCTACGGGCAGTGGCGCAGCTTGGTAGCGCGCTTCGTTCGGGACGAAGAGGTCGTGGGTTCAAATCCCGCCTGCCCGACCAATTTTCGCCAGCAAAGGCGGCATCACCGTTTCGCGCATGTGATGGTTGGTTGATGTGGGGACGGTGAAGTTGGTGAGGTCCATGATTTCGTCCCATTGGTCGCGGTAGGACTCGGGGGTGGGGTCGAGATCGGTGTGGCCTTGGGTGGCGACACAGGCGAGACGGGCCATTCGGGGGCCGTCCACGGTGAAGAACTCGCCGTTGGCGGGGCAGTCCTCGTGGGCCAGCCAGATCACGGCGGGGGCGACGTTCTCGGGGCGCATGTGGGCTTCGATGACAGCGCCGAACTCGTCGCCGGAGCGATCAGGGCTGGGGGCGGTGACGGCCCAGGGAAGCACGCAATTGACCTGCAAACCGTGGTATCCGCCTTCCCGGCCTAGCGTGCGGGTCAACCCCATGATTCCGGCTTTGCAGGCGGCATAAGCGGACTGGCCCCGAAGGCCCCACACCGCCCCGGAAGCAACGTTTACGACGCGGCCGTAGCGCTGTTCCACCATTGCGGGCCACAGCGGCCACAGCACATGGCAGGGCCCGAGCAGGTGGATGGCGATCATTTCGTCGAACAACTCTGGGCCGGTCTCCGGGGTCATGTCGGCGAATTCGGCTGCTCGATTCACCCCGGCGTTGTTGATCACGATGTGTACCGAGCCGAACGCATCTCGAGCCTGTTCGGCGAGGCCAACACCGCCCGCAGGATTGGTCACGCTGTGATGGTCGGCAATAGCAGTGCCCCCGGCCGCACTGATCTCGTCGACCACCTGGTCAGCAGCTTCAGAGACGATGTCGTTTACCACCACCTGCGCTCCCCGCTCGGCCAGCAATTTGGCGTAGGCCCGGCCCAATCCCTGCCCCGCGCCGGTGACCACCGCGGTGCGACCGTCGAAGCGAAGCGGTGAGGCTGTCATCAACCGATGACGCCGTCGGCTCTGAGTTCAGCCAGCGCCTCGGCGCCCAAGCCGAGCTCGGCGGCCAGCACCTCGTCGGTGTGCTCGCCCAACCACGGCGGGCGGATGTCGGGGCCCTCGCTGACCGCCGACATCTTGACCGGATTCCCCGGTGTGAGCACCGGGGTGTCGGCATCCGGGCGGGGAATCTCCACCATCATGTGGCGGGCCTCGACATGGGGATCGTCGATCACGTCGGGCGCCTCGAACACCGGAGCGGCGGCCAGTCCGGCCGCCGCCAGGTCGTTGGCCGCCTCGACGGTGGTGCGGTCACCGGCCCAGGCCCGGACCGCAGCCCGGATAGCGTCCAGATTCTCCCGCCATCCGTCGCGGGTGGAGAACCGCTCGTCTGCCAGCCATTCGGGTCGGCCGATGAGATGGCACAGGCGCTCGAACTGGTGCTCTCGGCCGACCTGCATCACCAACTCGCCGGAGTCGATGGGAAATCCGTCGTTGATGATTGGAGTGGGAACCCGGGGATCGGCCCCCAGCGACCAGTAGTTGGGCACCATGTCGCCGAAGGCCACCATGGCGTCGAACATGGCGATGTCCACTTGTTGGCCGTGGCCGTGGCGCTCCCGCTGCCGCAGAGCCATCAGCACTCCGATCACGGCGTAAAGGCCCGAGCCGGTGTCGCCCAGTGCCCCCACCGGCGACACCTTCACGTTCTCTCCTTCGGCCCGGTTGATGGAGTAGAGGCCGCCCATGGACTCGGCGATGGGGGCGTAGGCGGGCCAATGGCCGTAGGGGGACTCGCCCAGGTTTCCGAAGCCCGACACCGACAGGTAGATGAGGCCGGGATGCAGCTGGGACAGGTCCTGGTAGCCCAAGCCGCTCCTGTCCAGGGTTCCGGGCTTGAGGTTCTCGGCGAGCACGTCGAACTTTGGGATCATCTGGCGGATGAGGTCGATGGCCTTGGAGTTCTTCAAATCCATGCCCACCGATCGCTTGTTGAGGTTGTTGCGCAGGTAGGTGCCGCCCACCGGCCGGCCGTCGGGAGCGGCGATGCCCGGGGTCGAGCCCCGACCCAGGTCGCCTCTCACCGGGTGCTCGATCTTGACCACTTCAGCGCCCATCCGGGCCATGAGCTGGGTGGCGTAGGGGAGCGATTGCATCTGCTCGATGGCCAGGATGCGAATGCCGTCGAGCGGCTTGCCGTTGGCCGCATGCTCGGGGGCGGTGACGTCGCCGACCCTCATGGGCTCACTTTCTGTTCACCTGGGAGTCGGCCGACGCCAACTGGTACTCCATCACGCCGACACCGTACTCGCCCCGCCAAGGGCGCTCTAAGGGATCAGCTCAGGCCGAGCGGGGGGAACTTGTCGGTGAGAAGGGCCCCAGACGAAGCACTGGGTTAGCCATCCCGGGTGAATGGGCGGGTGAGGGCTGCGGGTTGGCCGATGCGCCGGCTCACCACCACCAGCACGATCACCGTCAAAACCGCGGGGGCCATGTTGGCGATGGATGCCACCGATCCTGAGATGACGTCTTGGACCTGGAG
This sequence comes from bacterium, assembly GCA_028819295.1. Lineage (GTDB taxonomy): Bacteria > Actinomycetota > Acidimicrobiia > Acidimicrobiales > Bin134 > Poriferisocius. Next base: position 57,156 of record JAPPMA010000015.1, read on the forward strand.
TTGCAGCACGGTGGAGGACACGATGCCGAACAGCAGGGAACCGGTCATCACCCCGACTGGCCGCCACGCCCCGAAGTACACCAGGGCGATGGCGATGAACCCGCGACCCGCAGTGAGGTTCTGCTGGAATATCCCGATCTCCAAGGCCAAAGCCGCCCCGGCCAGCCCGGCCATGGTGTTGCCGATGACGATCGCCGCGGTGCGAATGCCGTTCACGCTCACGCCCAAGGTGTCGGCCGCTTGCGGGTTTTCCCCCACAGCTCGCACGTTGAGGCCGAAGGTGGTCTTGGTGATGAGCCAATAGATCACCGGCACCAGCAAGAAGGCCACATAAGTGAGGATGGTGTGGCTGAACAGCAGTTCGCCCGCTCGGCCGGTGTCGTCGGCCAGCCAGTTGAAGGGCTTGGTCTGCAAACCGCTGATCGGCCGGGGGGTGCCCACCTGCTTTTGGAACAGCAGGTCGGTGAAGCCCAGGCCGAAAAGGTAGATCCCGATTCCGCTGATGCCCTGTTCGGCGTGCATCACCACGGTGATGAAGGCGTAGATGAGGCCCATCGCCATGCCCGTCACCAGCCCCATCAGCAGCCCGAGGGCGGCGTTGCCCGTCTCCAGTGCGGTGTAGTAGGCGGCGAACGCGCCGATGAGCATCACGCCTTCCACGCCCAGATTGAGCACCCCGGCCCGTTGGCCGACGGCCTCGCCCAGGGCGGCGAGCAGGAAGGGCACCGCCAGCCGGATGCCCGACGCCAGGGTGGCGGTGATGATGGCGACGGTGAAGAAGTCGTTCATGCCCGGTCCTCCATCTGGATGTCGCCCTCAGCCCATCGCTGCACTCGGGTTCGCAGTTTGAGGCTCCCCACCACGAACACCACCACCACGCCATTGAGGGCGATCACCAGAGCCTGGGGCACCTGCACCGCTCGTTGCAGGGAGATGCCACCGGCCAGCATCCCGCCGAACAGATAGGACGACAGCACGGTGAACAGCGGGTGCAGCCCTCCGAACAGCGCGGTCACGATGCCGTTGAACCCCGCACTCTGAGTGAATGCCAGCGGGCCTCCCTCGCCGATCAGCCGGTGCGACTCGCTGCCGAACACCAGTACCGCACCGGCGATGCCGGCGCAGGCGCCGCTGAAAGCCAATGCCTGGGTGATGCTCATCTCGACTTTCATGCCCGCGGCCCGAGAGGCGTGGGGGTTGTGGCCCACCGCCCGCAGCCGCATGCCCAGGCTGCTGCGGAACAGCAGCAGATACCCCAAGACGGCCACGATCAGGGCCACCACGATGCCCAAGTGCAGTCGCGTCCCCCCCGGCAGAATGGGCAGGTCGGCATTCTGGGTCAAGCGCTTGGTTTGCTGGATCCTGATGGCGCCGGGCTCGATGAGCCAGTCCTCCAGCAGGAAGCTCATGAAGAACCCGGCGATGATGTTCATCATGATGGTGCTGAGGATCTCGTTGACCCCGCTATAGGCCTTGAGCGCTCCGGGGATCGCCCCCCAGATCCCCCCGCCGACGCCTCCAGCGATCATCACCAGCGGCACCAGAATCGGACGGGGGACATCGGGCAGGGCCAGGGCCACCAGCGTGGCCAGGATGGCGCCCATGATGATCTGGCCTTCGCCACCGATGTTGATGACGCCGGTGCGGAAGGCGATGCAGATGCCGACACCAACCAGCATGAGGGGGATGGACTTCAGCGCGGTGGCGGCCAGCTCGTCAGGCCCTCCGAAAGCCCCGGTGAACAACTCCCGGTAGCCGGTGAGCGGGTTGGCGCCGAATACTCCCAGAAGGATGGCGCCCACTGCCAGGGCTGCGATCACCGCAGCCGCGGGCACGACCAAACCGGCAAACGGTCGGAAATATCGACCTATGTCGTGTCTGCCAGAAGATTCTTGTTGACTATCTGCCATTTTCAACATAGATTGTTCTGACTTCCCCTCTGCTTGCCGCGGCGATCAACTCGCGGAGGTTTTCATGTTGGTGACCTGTTGGTCAACCAAGGGAGGTTCTGGCACATCGGTGACCGCCGCTCTCTTCAGCCTACATGCTGCACGAGATAGGGGCCGACCTGTTCTGCTTGTCGATCTCTGCGGCGATTTGCCCGCGGTGTTCGGCAGTGCTGAGACGACATCGGGGTTGGCCGGGTGGCTACGCAGCGATCTTGCCCCCTGCTCGTTGGAACGGGTGCTTGAGGAGCTGGCGCCGAACCTGGCGCTGCTGGCCCGCGGGCAGGGGCCCTTGACGGCAAGGAGGGCTGACGAGCTCGTGGAATGGCTGGACTCTGATGCTGTTGTGGTGGTGGACGCCGGAGTATTGCCGGCTCAGGCTCAGCAGCCAGACGGTGTCTCGAAGTCGAGTCGGCCACTGGGGGCCGGCGCAGACAGTGTCTCGGGCGACGAAGAGCTGCGTTGGCGGCTGGCGGCCGAGGCAGACCGGTCGATACTGGTGACTCGGGCCTGCTATCTGGCTCTGCGCCGCGCCGTCTCGCTTCCGGTCCGGCCCAGCGGGGTCGTGCTGGTGGCCGAGGCCGGTCGGGCTCTGACTCGGTCCGATTGCGAGCGGGCTATCGGCGCTCCCGTACTGGCCACAGTGGCCATCGACCCCGACATTGCTCGAGCGGTGGATGCCGGGATGTTGAGGACGCGGGTGCCCAAAGGGGCGATCAAGGCCCTTGGCCGGTTATTCGGGGAACTCTGAGCCTTGGCGTGGAGTCGCAGTGGGGGAGGGCGGGAGATTCGCCCCGGGTTTTGTGGAGGCTCTGTTGCTTGGGAGGGTGCGGCAAAGGCCATTGAGCCGTTTCTGCGCGATCCAACAGTGTCGGAGATCATGGTGAACGGACCCGGACCGGTGTGGGTGGAGCGCCGCGGCCGCTTGGAGGCGACTGGAATTGTCCTGGACGTCGAGACCATCGAGCTGCTCATCGAACAGTCGGTGGCACCGTTGGGCCGGCGCATCGACCGCAGCTCTCCCATGGTGGATGCTCGCCTTCCCGACGGCGCCCGGCTCAATGCCGTGGTGCCTCCGGTGGCGGTGGACGGCCCTTACGTGACCATCCGGCGCTTCTCTGTCCGCCCGGTTCCCCTGGAGGACTTCGCTTCGCCGGGGGTGGTGTCGGCGCTGCGGTGGGCGGTGGCCGCCCGCTGCAATCTGGTGGTGTCGGGCGGCGCCGGGGCGGGCAAGACCACCTTGTTGAACGCGCTCGCTGCCTCTATCGCTCCTGGCGAGCGGGTGGTGACCGTCGAGGATGCGGCTGAGTTGGCCTTGGCCAGCGATCACGTTGTGCGCTTAGAGGCCCGGCCGGCCGACTCCGACGGCGTTGCCCCGGTCACCATCCGACAGCTTGTGCGCAACGCCCTGAGGATGCGGCCCGACCGCATCATCGTCGGCGAGGTTCGGGGAGCAGAGACCCTGGACATGCTCCAAGCCATGAACACCGGGCATGAGGGTTCGCTCTCCACCTGCCATGCCAACAGCCCGGCCGACGCCATGAGTCGGCTGGAGACCATGGTGCTCCTTGACGGCGGTGCTGTGCCTCTGGCCGCTGTGCGACAGCAGATCTCCGCCGCGGTCGACATGGTGGTCCATGTGGCCCGCCGCCCCCATGGTCGGCGGCGCATTACTTCGCTGGCCGTCATCGACCGTTCCGAAGCGCGCGACGACGGCAGCCGCCCTCGACTGTGCCACATCGCCGACGAACGCCGATTGCACCGCCTGCCTGCGGTGGAGCCCCGGGCTCCCGACGCGGCGCCGGGCGATCCCCAGTGGCTGAGGCAATGATCGCGGCCAAGAGGTTTCTCGCCGCGGCCGCCGGTCGGATTCAAGCCATGGCCGCTTCGGCCGATGTGTCTTTGACTGTGGCCCAGGTGTGGCGCGGGCTGGCTGCCGTCGCCCTGCTCGGGGCTGGATTCGGCGCACTTCAGGCCGGTGCGGTCGGGGCGCTGATCGGGGGGACTGGATTCGTGGCCGGGGCCGTTGCTGCGCTCAGATTCAATCGCCACCGCCGCGATCGGGTGATCGAGGGACAGCTTCCCGGGTTCCTGGAGGCCATCGCCCGGGGCTTGCGCAGCGGCTTGCAACTCGGTCCTGCCGCGGTCGAGGCCGCATCCAGCGCACCTGCGCCGCTGTGCCACGAGGTGGCGCCGCTGGCCGCCGAGCTCCAACGGGGGATTCGCAGTGCAGACGTGTTCGAGCGTTGGGCCAGTCGCCGCCCCCACAGCGGCACCGGCTTGGCCGCCGCTGCCATTGCTTTTGCCGCTACCGCTGGCGGGGCCCGCGCTCGAGCCATCGACGGGGTGGCCGCCACCTTGCGCGATCGGGCCGCGCTCGAGCTCGAGGTGCGCTCGCTCACGTCGCAGGCCCGGGCTTCGGCGATGATGATCGCAGTTCTGCCTGTGGGATTCATGCTCTTGTCGGTTGGCGTGGGCGACGACGGGACCGGCTTTTTGTTCACTGCCCCCCTCGGCTTGTCCATCCTGGCCCTCGGTCTGGGCCTCGATGTGCTCGGTGGGCTGTGGATGCATCGAATCCTCAATTCCCGGAGTTGATATGGCCCCTTTTCTGCGATCCGCTTATCCGGCTGTCGCCGGTGCCGCAGCGGGAGGCTGCTGATATGACCCTTCCTTTGGCGCTGGGGCTGCTGTGGGCCGCGGTGGTGGTGCTGTGGGGATGGAGGAGGCGACCCCGACAGACTCGATCCCCGTTTCCGGTCCCGAAGCGGGCGCGTTCCTCGCCAACGTCGATCGCCCTCGGACTTGTCGCGGCCATCGTGATCGCAGTGGGCGTTGATCCGGTGCTCGGGGTGGGCGCCGGCCTGATGGTGTGGGTCGCCCCCCACCGACGGCGAGCCCGAGAACAACGGCAAAAACACGCTGAGGTGCTCGAAGAACTGCCCGAAGTGATCGATCTGCTCCGGCTGGCGATTTCTTCGGGGCTCAATGTTCATCTGGCGGTGGCCGAGGTGGGGGAGCGCCTCTGCGGTCCGGTGGGGCTCGGACTGGTGGGTGCCAGCGGGCGGGTGCGCGCCGGGATGCGCCTAGCCAATGCGCTGGAAACGCTGCCCGACGCCGTCGGCGAGCCGGTTCGCCCCCTGGTGAGGGTGCTGGTGGACGGCGACCGCTACGGCACCGACTTGGAACCCGCTTTGGAGCAGCTTGCCGCCGACAGTCGGCTGCTGCGCCGCCGCCGCGCTGAGGAGAGCGCTCGCCGCCTGCCCCTGCGGCTTCTGTTCCCCCTGGTTATCTGCATTCTGCCCGCATTCATCCTCCTCACTCTGGCCCCGGTGCTGGCCGAGACATTGGTGGCTCTTCGCCAATGACCAAGTTGTCTTCTTCCCCCGTCGCGTTTTTCCGTACAGGAGTTCGTATGATCCTGCTTCGATTCCTCATCGCTCTGCACTCATGGCTGGCTCGGCTGCTGATGGTTCTGCACTCACGGCTGGGTCGCTTGCGCTCTGAGCGAGGCCAGGCCACTGCCGAGTACGCCCTCGTTTTGCTGGGCGCCGCCGCGGTGGCCATGCTGCTGTTGTCCTGGGTTACCAAGACCAACCGCATCTCCAATCTGCTCGACGCCGTCTTTCGCCACATCACCGGTCTGGTGGGCTAGTGGCTTGGCCGGTGGCGGGATCGACACCGGGCGACCGAGGCCAAGCTGCGGTCGAGACGGCGCTGGTTCTGCCGCTGGTGATGGCTGTGGTGCTGGTGCTGGTGCAGGTGGGACTGCTGGTACGCGACCACATCCTGATCGTCCATGCGGCCCGCGAGGCGGCCAGAGCGGCCGCCGTCGAGCCGACCACTGAGGCTGCTTCTGCTGCTGCGTTGGCTGCCTCCGGTCTGGACCCGGCCAGATTGCAGGTGCAGACGTCGGGGAGTCGGGCGACCGGCGGCCTTCTCCGGGTGACGGTGCGCTACCGCCCAACAGCCGCGGTGCCCCTGGTGGGCCGGTTCTTTCCCTCAACAGCACTCGAGGAGACCTTGACCACCAGGGTGGAATAGGCGCTGTGCCCGGAAACGGGGTCGGCGCACAAGTAGTCTGCAATTCGTGGAATTCAGTGTCACCGTTGCCTCGCACGGGCGGTGGGAAGTGTTGACGGTGACCGGCGAAATCGACATGGCCACCGCGCCCCGGTTCCGCCAACGCCTGCTGGCCGTGATAAGCGCTGGCGCCCACAACGTGGTGATCGACCTCTCTGGGGTGGATTTCATCGATTCCACCGGTCTGGGCGTGCTGATGGGGGCGGCCAAACGCGTTCGGAGCGCCGGTGGGGACATCCGATTGGTGATGGCGGGCTCTCGCCTCGGCGATCTCGTCGAGCTCACCCGCCTCGACCGGGTTCTCGACGTGTTCGGCTCGGTATCTGCCGCCACCTCGGACTCCGAGGCGTGATGTCGGCTTCTGCCAGCATGGATTTCGAGATTCCCGCTCGCCCGGAGTACCTGTCGCTGGTTCGCTCCCTGGTGGTTGAGGCCGCGGAAACAGACACGAATCTGACTCAAGAGCGCGTCGAGGATTTCAAGGTGGCCGTCTCCGAAGCCGCCACCAACGCCATAGAGGCCCACGCCCGGGCCTGCTGCGACGAGTCCATTCGGATCCGCTGCAAGATCACCGAAGACCGCCTTGAGTTCCACATCGCCGATCGGGGTTTCGGCTTCTATCCCAACCAGATTCAGGTTCTCCCCGAACCCGACGATCCCAGCCGCTTGAATTACGAGCGGGGCTTGGGCATCTATCTCATGCAGGTCTTGTCTGACGACGTCGAGATCAAAAGCGGCCCCGATGGCACTCAGGTATGTCTTTCCATTCAACTGCCTGCTGTGACTGAGTAAGCCCACCGCCGAGCGGCTACGTTCAGCGCCGGTGGCTGGAAAGAACATCCTCAGCGATCTGACATTCCTGGGAGGCCCCAGTCGGCTGGCCCGGTATGTCGGCCGTCCCATCCATCATTTCGCAGCCATCGAAGCCGCGGGCGGCGTTCTCATGCTGGTGGCCACGGTGGCCGCCCTCGTTTGGGCCAACTCCCCATGGCAGGACTCCTACGGCGAGTTCTGGCACACACAAGTGTCGTTCTCGGTCGGAGACTACAAATTCGAAGAGGATCTGGAGCACATCGTTCAGGACGGGTTCATGGCGGTGTTCTTTTTCGTGATCGGCCTAGAGATCAAGCGAGAGCTGGTTGCCGGCCAGCTTCGGGACCCCCGATTCGCCGCGCTGCCCGCGGTGGCCGCCCTCGGGGGCATGGTGGTGCCTGCCCTCGTCTACTTCGCTTTCAACGCCGGGGGGCCCGGTGAAAGCGGCTGGGGCATCCCCATGGCCACTGATATCGCCTTTGCCGTCGGCCTCCTTTCGCTGCTCGGCAATCGCATTTCTTCTCAGATGAAGGTGTTCTTGCTGACCCTGGCCATAGTGGACGACATCGGCGCCATTCTGGTGATCGCCATCTTCTACACCGGCGATCTCTCGGGCGGTTGGCTGCTCACCGCCGCCGTTCTGCTGGCCGGGATCATTGTGCTCCGCCGGCTCGGGGTTTGGTATCTGCCCGTCTACCTCGCCATCGGAGTGGCCTTCTGGCTCGCCGTGCTGGAATCCGGTGTCCACGCCACCATCGCCGGGGTGATTCTCGGCCTCTTGACTCCGGCGAAATCCCTCCAATCAGAAGACGAGGCCCGCCGCTGGGCCGATTGGCTCCGAATGCAGGATGTGGTGGACCTCGACGATGCGCGCCGGGTTGGATTTCACATTCGAGAGTCTCAGCCGGTGAGCCTGCGGATTGAGGAGACGCTCCACCCCATCGCCGGCTACATCATCATCCCCATCTTCGCCCTGTCCGCCGCCGGGGTTGAGCTCTCCGGCGATGTGCTGTCCGATGCGGCCACCTCCTCGGTGACAATGGGGGTTGCCATCGGATTGGTGGTGGGCAAGACCGCGGGCATCTCGTTGTTCTCGTGGATCGCCCACCGATTGGGCTGGGTCACCATCCCGAAGTCACTGGCCGGGCTCCACATGGTGGGGTTGGCCATGGTGGCGGGCATCGGCTTCACCGTGTCGCTCTTCATCTCCCGCCTGGCATTCGACGACGAATCGGTCGCCGACGAGGCCAGGATCGGCATTCTCGTGGGATCGCTTATCGCCGCGGTGGTCGGCCTGGCGATTTTGTCCCGCACTGAGCCCCGCCCAAAGCACTCCGACGAGCCTTGATCCCCGGACTTGCCGTCGATTGGGTTTAGGGTCTGTTTGACATCCACTCCCTCCTACCCCCTACTTTCTCCCCGTGCCCAACGCCCTTGTGATCGTCGAGTCTCCGGCCAAGGCCAAGACCATCGCGGGCTATTTGGGAACCGGCTATGCAGTGGAGTCGTCCATCGGACACATCCGCGACCTGCCCAGCAACGCCAGCGAGGTTCCGGCGGCCTACCGGAACGAGTCGTGGTCCCGACTGGGAATCGACGTCGACAACGACTTCAAACCGCTGTATGTGGTGCCTTCTGACAAGAAGGCCCAGATTCGCAAGCTGAAGGAGCTTCTCAAAGAGTCCGACGAGCTGTACCTCGCCACCGACGAAGACCGCGAGGGAGAGGCCATCGCCTGGCACCTGCTCGAAGTGCTGTCCCCGAAGGCCGCTGTGAACGTGAAGCGGATGGTGTTTCACGAGATCACCCCGTTGGCCATCCAGGCGGCCATCGAGTCCCCTCGAGATCTGGATCGCCGCTTGGTCGACGCCCAGGAGGCCCGTCGGCTGCTGGACCGCCTGTACGGCTACGAAGTGTCCCCGGTGCTGTGGAAGAAGGTGCTGCCCCGCCTCTCCGCGGGCCGGGTGCAGAGCGTGGCCACTCGCATCGTGGTCGAGCGGGAGCGGGAGCGCATGTCTTTCACCGCCGCCGACTACTGGAGCTTGAGCGCCCAATTCCGAGTACTCGGAGACCTCGACCCCGGTGATCCGGCTACCTTTACCGCTTCGCTCACCGCGGTGGACGGTGCCAAGGTGGCCACAGGCAAGGATTTCGACCGCGACGGGCAGCTACGCGGTTCTGAGGCCGTCCATCTCGACGAGGAGGCTGCTCGCGGTTTGGCCCGGGGGCTGGCCGACGCGGAGATCGCCGTGCGGTCCGTTGAGGTCAAGCCCTATCGCCGCCGCCCCGCGGCGCCGTTCATGACCTCCACCTTCCAGCAGGAGGCCGGCCGCAAGCTGCGCCTGTCGGCGGCCATGGCCATGCGAACGGCCCAGTCGCTGTATGAGAAGGGCTACATCACCTACATGCGCACCGACAGCACCACCTTGTCGGACACTGCCCTTCGAGCGGCTCGAGCCGCGGTGTCGGAGCGCTTCGGCGCTTCCTTTCTGCCCGAGGAGCCCCGCCGCTATGCCAAGAAGGTCAAGAACGCCCAGGAGGCCCACGAGGCCATCCGCCCTTCAGGCGACCAATTCCGCTCTCTTGAGGAGGTGAGGGCTGAAGTGCCCAAGTTGGAGGCCCAGGTTTACGAGCTGATCTGGCAGCGCACGGTGGCTTCCCAGATGACCGACACGGTGGGCGAGACCGTTCATGTCGATCTCGGCGGGACTGCTGACGATGGGCGCGACGCCGCCTTCTCGGCCGCGGGGACGGTGATCACCCACGAGGGTTTCCGCCGGGTGTACACCGAAGGCACCGACGACGACGCCGACCAAGAGGAAGCAGAGCGACGCATGCCTGCGTTGGCGGCCGGTGATCCGCTATCCATCGAGGAGTTGACCCCTTCTGGCCACGCCACCCAGCCCCCGGCCCGCTATACCGAGGCAACGCTGGTGCGGAGGCTGGAGGAGCTCGGTGTCGGTCGTCCCTCCACCTATGCCACCATCATGAACACAATCGTCGACCGCGGGTACGTGTGGAAGAAGGGCTCGGCACTGGTGCCGTCGTTCACCGCGTTCTCGGTGGTCAACCTGCTGGAGCAGCATTTCCCCAACTTGGTGGACTATGCCTTCACCGCTCGCATGGAAGACGACCTCGACGGCATTGCCTCGGGCAACCGGGAGGCCATTCCCTGGTTGAGCCGCTTTTATTTCGGCCCTGCCGATGGGGTGCCCGACGATGAGTCGGCCCATGGCGTGGCCAGGTATGGACTTCGCACCGCAGTGTCAGACCGCTTGGGTGAGATCGATGCCCGGGCGGTGAACTCCATTCCCATCGGCGCCGATGAGAGCGGGGAGGAGGTTGTGGTCAGGGTCGGGCGCTATGGACCCTATGTGCAGTGCGGCGAAGACCGGGCCAGCATTCCCGACGACCTGCCCCCCGACGAGTTGACCCTGGATCGAGCCCTCTCGTTCATCGCTGCTCCTTCTGGGGATCGAACTCTGGGTGACGATCCCGAGACCGGCTTGCCGGTGGTAGTGCGCACCGGGCGGTTCGGCCCCTACGTCCAAGTGGGCGAGGAGTCTGACAATGGCGGGGAGAAGCCCAAGCGGGCGTCGCTTTTGGCCGACATGCAGCCGGAGACGGTCACGCTTGAGGATGCGCTCAAAGTCTTGTCGCTGCCCCGGGTGGTGGGCACCGACCCTGCTGACGGCATCGAGGTGGTGGTGCAGAACGGGCGCTACGGGCCGTACCTCAGCAAGGGCAAGGAGAACCGGAGCCTCGATTCCGAAGACCAGCTATTCACCATCACCTTGGAACAGTGCCTGGAGTTGTTGTCCCAGCCCCGGCGCCGTCGAGGGCAGACGGCCAAGCCGCCCCTGCGGGAACTTGGACCCGACTTGGCAACTGACAAGCCGATGGTGGTCAAAGACGGCCGCTATGGCCCCTATGTGACCGATGGCGAGGTGAACGCCTCCCTGGGCAAGGGCGACTCGGTGGAGGCGCTCACCGCGGAACGGGCATCGGAGCTGCTTCAGATCCGCCGGGACAAGATTGCTGCCGGAGGCGGCAAGCCGCCAGCCCGCCGCAAGACCGCCGCCAAGAAGAAGACCACGGCAAAATCAGGTTCGACGAAGAAAAAGCCGCAGCCACGTACGAAGTCGTGAGCCGATAGCTAACCTCAGCGGCGTGGAGGCGGCCCGGCATGGCTTTTGATGAGTCCTCCGTGGCGGCTTCTGCCCGGGTCGATCGAATATTCGGCAGCGCCCAGTACTTCCGCCTGTGGATCGCCCAGATATTCTCCTCCGGCGGCGACTGGCTGGCCTTGTTCGCCATCCTCATCACCGCCGATCGCGTGGGCGGCGGCACCCCGGAGGCGTCGGTGGCCTACGTGATGATCGCCCGCTTCCTTCCCGGGCTTATTTTCGGTTCGGCCGCCGGGGTGCTGGTGGACCGCTGGGACCGCAAGCGGACGATGGTGGTGTGCGATCTCGGGCGGGCCGCCACCATTCTCTGGCTGCCGTTCGTGGACTTCGTCTGGCAGCTTGTGCTGGCCTCGCTCATCCTGGAGGGCTTTGCCCTGCTGTGGGCCCCGGCCAAGGAATCCTCGGTGCCCAATCTGGTGCCCCGGGAGAAGCTGACCGGGGTCAACTCACTCTCATTGGTAGCCGCCTACGGCACATTCCCACTAGCCGCGGGGGCGTCCATCGGTTTGGCCAGTCTGGCCACGGTGATCCAGCGGGTCAGCGCTGTCGACTTTCTGCGCATCGACGCCGAGTCGATGGCGTTCTACATAGATGCGGCAACCTTCATTGCCTCAGCGGCGATCATTTCCCGGCTTGCCCTGCCCCGGGGACCGCAGACCACCAGTGGGCAGGCCGAGGGCTCCACCCGGATGTGGGCGCCGGAGCAGGTGTTTCAGGACCTGCGCGACGGGTGGAGCTACATCTTCTTGAACCCCACCGTGCGGACGGTGAATGTTGCCCTGGCCGTCGGGCTGATCGGCGGGGGGATGATCGTGCCGTTGGGACCGGTGTTTGCCGAGGATGTGCTCAACGTCGACGGCGGTGACGGATTTCGGGCTTTCATGGTGGCTCTGGGGGTCGGCGTGGCGACCGGCATCGCCGGGCTGACCCTCCGGCAAAACCGCCTGCACAAAGAGCAGGTTTTCCTGGCTGCCGTCTTCGGGGCCGGTGCGTGCCTGTTCGTGGCCACTTCGATGTGGACCCTGGTGGGGTCGGCATTGCTCGTCGGCGGACTCGGAGTGTGCGCGGGTACGGTCTACGTGTTGGGGATCACCTTGCTCCAGGAGAGCGCCACCGAAGAGCTGCGAGCCCGGGTGTTTGCCGGGCTCTTCACGCTGGTGCGGTCGTCGGTGATGCTCGCTCTGCTGCTCGGCCCCGCCTTGGCCCTGTTCCTCAACGGGCTGTCGGACAAGTTCTTCGACAAGGAGGTGAACATTCTGGGATTTGATGTGATCATCCCCGGTGTTCGTCTCACACTGTGGTTGGCCGCTCTCATCATGGTGGCCGCCGGCTTCTTGACCCTGGCCTCCCGGCGTGGAGCTAGGTCATGAAGGGCCGCTTGATTGCCCTTGAAGGTGGCGAGGCCGTTGGCAAGAGCACTCAGGCCCGGATCCTGGCCGAGCGACTAGGGGCCGTGCATACCCGTGAGCCTGGTGCCACTGAGTTGGGCGAAGCGATCCGCTCGTTAGTATTGGACTCGTCTGGGCTGTCGCTGTCATCCCAAGCTGAGGCCCTGTTGATGGCAGCCGACCGGGCTCAGCATGTGGCCGAAGTGATTCGCCCTGCCCTGGAGGATGGAACCCACGTGGTGACCGATCGCTTTATCGGCTCGTCGTTGGCTTACCAAGGTATTGGTCGGGACCTGGGGGTTGAGGAGGTGTTGGGCATCTCGCTTTTTGCTACCGGAGGACTGAATGCAGATCTCGTAATTCTGCTTGAGGCAGGCGATAAGGCAGCCCAGAGTCGGCTTGGACTTCGACAGCGTTTCTTCTGGAGAGACTTAGTAGAAGAAAATGCAGAAAAAATCGAGTATCAGCTCGCCCTACCCGATGACCGGATTGGTTCCGAGGACCTTGAGTTCCACCAACGAGTGCTCCAGGGGTATCGAATGCTGGCCGAACAACATCCCGATCGGTGGGTGGTTATCGATGGCACTTGCTCGGTTGAAGAGGTGGCCGAGGCAGTGTACGACGCGGTTCGGGAAAAACTCGGTGTCTAACGCGCTGCCCGGCATTGACGATGCTGTCGATGATGTCTGGGCCCAGGTGGAGGGCCAGCCCCGGGCAGTGGAGACCCTGAGCGCGGCTGCCACCCAGCCGGTTCACGCCTATCTGTTCTGCGGCCCGCGGGGCACCGGCAAGCGCACTGCGGCTATGGCCTTTGCCGCATCGCTGATCGGGGCCGACTCCCGCAGCTGCCGCCTGGCGCTGTCGGGTCGCCATCCCGATTTGTCCATCCACGAACCCGAGGGCCGGACCCTGCGGGTGGCTGAGGCCGATGAGATCATCTTCGAGGCGTCCCGAAGTCCGGTGGAAGGGCGACTCAAGGTGATTGTTTGCGACCGGTTTCACACCGCTGAGCCTGAGGCAGTAGCCAGCTTGCTCAAGACCATCGAAGAGCCGCCCCCCACCGCGGTCATCGTGCTGTTGAGCGAGGAGATCCCTCCCGGCCACACCACCGTGGCCTCCCGCTGCATCATCGTGGAGTTCGACCCGGTGCCCGACGACGACGTGCGCCGCATTCTCGAGCGCGAAGGGGTGAGCTCTGAAGGTCTGGACGACATCGTGGCCGCCGCCGCGGGAGACGTGAGCCGGGCTCGGCTGCTGGCCGCCGACGCCAGCCTGAGCACTCGGCGTCAAGCGTGGGCCGGCGCGCCGGCCCGACTGGACGGCACCGGAACCACGGTGTCGGTGCTGGTTGACGAGTTGCGGGCGCTCATCGACGAGGCCCAGGAGCCGCTGACGGCTCGCCAGCGGGCCGAGTCCGACGACTTGGCCCGCGTGGAATCCGACGTGGGCCCCCAGGGCCGTCTCCGCCGGGAGATGGACGCCCGCCACCGCCGCGAGCAGCGCCTTCTGCGGGTTGACGAGCTGCGCTTCGGATTGGCCACCCTGTCTGCCTTCTACCGCCAGCAAATCGCCGACGAACGCCGCCCCCAGGAAGCGGTAGCCGCCATCACCCGCATCCGCGATGCCCACGCCTGCCTGATCCGCAACCCCAACGAGCCCCTCCTCCTACAGTCCCTTTTCCTCTCTCTCCCCCGCCAATAGGGCTGGTAGCCTGACCCCCGCGCCCGAGTAGCTCAGTCGGCAGAGCAATTCATTCGTAATGAATAGGTCAGGAGTTCGATTCTCCTCTCGGGCTCTGCGGGGAGCTTCGCAATAGCCGAACAGGACATGAAACCACGCCGTCTCCGCACAGCCGGCCTGCTCCCAACAAGTTTCAACTGGAGTCAAAGACCCGTCGGCCAAATCCCCCATTAACGCTGGGCTTTTGGATCTGCTCTAAACTACTCTAAATATTTTAGAGTAAAGTGGGCATGAAGAACACGATGTCAGGAGCTCACCGATGACAGCCAAGACCTCGGACCTTGCCTTGGCCGCCGAAGTGCAGGAACGCGGAAAGCTCCTGCTCGGGCTGTCGGAGGATCAATGGTTCGACCGGAAGGGTCCACGGCTGGGGGCGCGGCAGCTCGGGGAGGTGCTCGTGGGATTCGCCAATGCCGACGGCGGCATCATTGTCATCGGACTCAGCGAAGGGCGAGTGGAGGGAATCAACGCCGCTGGCGCTGAATCACTGTCGGGCTGGCAACAAGCCGCCATGGACTTCACCATGCCCACCGTGCCGTGCGAGACCCAGCTCGTGGAATGCATCAATCACCGCGGCGACACCGACCGCCTGCTCGTGCTGCGGGTGGAGGCGTCAGGCGTCGTGCATGCCACCACCGACGACACGGCTTACCTACGAGTTGGCGACGAGACGCGCAAGCTACGTTTTGACCAGCGCCGCGAACTGCTCACAGACAAGGGGCAGGCGGCATACGAGGCAACCACGCTGCCGGAGGTGAGCGTCGCTGATCTCGATGCCGATCTGCTGAGCGAGTATGCACGGGCGGCCGGCTCCAGTGACCCCAGGCGGCTGCTGGCGGCCCGGGGACTCGTGACCGCCGGCGACGAGGTCACCGTGGCAGCGGCGTTGCTGTTCGCCCCGACGCCGCAGATGTGGCTCCCACAGGCCGATGTGCGAATCGTGCGCTATCGCGGCCGCGAACGGCGCTCCGGGCGCCACCAGCAGATCGACTCAGACGTGCGCATCGATGGCCCCCTGCCGTATCAGCTCAGCGCGGCGCGAGAGACGATCATGAGCTTGATCCCGAGTCGAAGAGTGTTGGGACGCCACGGTCGATTCGAGGACATGCCGATCATCCCCGCAGATGCCTGGCTCGAAGGCTTGGTAAATGCCGTGGTGCATCGCTCCTATAGCTATTCGGGGGATCACGTACGGGTCGAGCTCTTCGACGATCGGATCGAGGTTCACAGCCCTGGCCGATTCCCCGGTCTGTCCGACCCGGCCGACCCGCGTGAGGTGATGCGATTCGCGCGCAACCCTCGCATAGCCCGGGTGTGCGCCGAATTGCGCTTTGGGCAGGAACTCGGCGAAGGCATCCGGCGCATGTTCGATGAGATGCGCAGCGCCGGTCTCGCTGACCCCGCCTACATCCAGACATCGACATCGGTGCAGCTCACCCTGTCGAGCTTCACGGTGGACGTGGCCCTCGAACAGCAGCTCATGCCGCGGCAGAAACAGATTCTGAGTCTGCTGCGTGCTCATGAGGGTCTGTCCACTGGCGATACCGTGGACGCCAGCGGATGGTCCCGCCCTGTTGTGCTCAAAGACCTCGGGCGGCTTCGCGAACTGGGGCTTATCGAGTGGCGAGGACGGTCGCGCAACGACCCGTGGGCCTATTGGCGGGTGCGTGAGCAGGCTCGTTGAGGGCGTTTACTCTCAACAAGTCTCAACAGGAGCCAAAGACTCTTCGGCCTAAACCCCCCTGCACGCTGGGCTTTAGGTTCTACTCTTATCTACTCTAAATATTTTAGAGTAGTTTAGACCCAGCCGCACCCGACCAAAGACAGGGTCGCCGACGCTCTTAGCGCCCTCCACACCGCTCTGTCCGGTCTGGGCGGGGCAGCCAGGGCCGACCTCGATCCCGACACGGCAGACAAGGCGTTTTTGGCAGCGGTGGCGGCAGCGGCACACACCGCATTTGATTCAGAGGCTGAAGCAGCCAGACGCTCTGGGGCACTTCTCGGAGATGTGCGCCCAAACCCGCGGCATTCTCGAAGAACGGCAAGCGCGAGACACATAGCCAGCGGCTGGTAGGCGAATCTGCTGGCAAAGGGCGCCGAGCGGCGCGACGCGTAACCCCCGCGGTCAGCCTTCGAGCTTGCCGGCCAAGAAGGCGCGGGCGGCGATGCGGAGCCGGGTCGCTGCGGCGGCCACGGCGTCCAGAGTCTCGGTGTCGTGTGCGGCGTAGGCGATCTCGGCCATGTCTGCTAGAGCTCGGGCGGCGTTGGCGAGCCGCTGGGATCGCTTGGCGACCTCGTCCAGCACGTCGGCAGTCCGGCGGACCGCTGTGGCGGCGGTAGGGGTGGGCATCGTCAAATCAGATCGACAGGTCTGCGACGCGGTCAAATCGGACCATATTTCCCACGTTAAAGATGTTGTATCCCAATTGGGGAACAGATATGTTCGCAGCAGGAGGTTCAGTTGTGGTTAAGACCGAGATGATTCGGGCCCGGGTGGAGCCGGAGCTAAAACGAGAGGCTGAGGAGGTGCTTGGAGAGCTGGGCATGTCTGCGACAGAGGCGATCACCATGTTCTATACGCAAGTGGCCATGCAGCGAGGACTGCCTTTCGACGTGAAACTCCCCAACGCCGAAACCACCGAAGCGCTGCACCAGGCTCGACGTATGGCCGTCCAGTCTATGAATTGTCTACCGGTGGACCCGATCGAGCGCTACCTCCACGAGCAGCGGAGCGGGATCGTGCGCGTCTTCAACGAGCAGCAGGACTTTTTTGACGTCGGCCCGATCGCGTTCTCATCGTGGTCGGAGATGAAGCGGCAGATCGAGCTTCGGGACACTGACCGACGTCTCACCGGATCCGAATTCTCACAGGTCGGTCGTCGTTCCCTGGACAATGTGCGGTCCTACTACGACGCTCGCTGGGGTGAGTGGCAGTGCTGGGTCCGCGCCGGATACCGCGACTACCGCAGGGCATTCCTAGCATGGCTCGTTGCGCGGGGGTTTGTCGTGGACTCACAAGCGATTGCCGGCTACGACGTCGACCATCTCTTTTCGGCTGCGAGGGCTCCGAGTTCCGACCACGTGATCCGCCTCGTGCTCGTGAGTCGAGAGGTGAACCGCTCGTGGGGTGGCTGGGCCGAAAAGCTCGATGCTGGCCGGGTCACCAGGACCAGAAACGATGCCCGCTATTTCCATATTGCTAAGGCCGTCGGTATCGCCGCCCCCGATTCAATACCTGAACGTCTCGCCCGACCCGATGGCTTCCAGGAGTTTGTGGCGGCGCTCGTGGACGCGGGTGTCAAGGAAATACCCGGGTCTCAGATGTCGGAAGATATTGCGAAGATGTTCCAAGCCATCGACCGACAGGCAATGGTCGTCGCCAACCTCCCCGCGTTCAGTGGAGGGTAGCGCGAGCCGGGCGAGGCCAACGCCCGCACTGAGCGGTAAAGGTCGACGGCAGGTATGGCTCGACCGCTGCTTTTGACGGGATCAGCCGCCATTATTCGCGATCCGTTCAGAGCGAGCGCGCTCGGGCGATTCGAGCGATTCGAGCGACAGCAATTCGCTGGGTGCATAGCGTTGCAGTCTGGGGTTTCGTGACCTACGCGTTCGCCGCCGTTGCACTGCTTTGACATCGCTTTAGCTCATAGTGAATAGATCAGGATTTCGATTCTCCTCTCGGGCTCTCTAGGGCACATCAATGGCGCTGCCGGTAGGCCCGGCTTGCCCGGTTGAGGAATCGCTCGGAACTGGTGGCTGGTACTGTCGCCCGCTATGTCCTCCGCAGACGATTTCGTGCTGATCGGCCACCCCCGGCCCGACATCGCGCTGGTCACGCTGAACCGGCCCGAGCGCATGAACGCCATGGCCTTCGATGTGATGGTGCCTCTCGCTGAGGCCCTGCGGGATGTCAACAACGACAACGACATTCGGGCGGTGGTGGTCACCGGCGCCGGCCACGGCTTCTGTTCCGGTGCAGACTTGGTCAGCGCTGGTCGGGTCCCCTACATCGATGGTCTCACTCCTTCAACGATCGCCCACCGGGCCGCCGACCGCCTTCACGAGGTCATCGAGCTGATTGGCGATCTGCACCAGCCGGTGATCGCGGCCATCAACGGCGCGGCCATCGGCGGGGGGATGTGCCTCGCTCTGGCCTGCGACATACGCATCGCGTCCACCGAGGCCTACTTCCGTGCTGCTGGAATCAACAACGGCCTCACCGCGGCCGAGTTGGGCCTCAGCTTCACCCTGCCCCGGGCGATCGGGTCGTCGCGTGCCTTTGAGATCATGCTCACCGGACGTGACGTCGATGCCGATGAAGCCGCCCGCATCGGCCTCGTGAGCGAGACGGTGCCGCCTGCCGAGCTGCTGGAGCGTTGCTACGAGATCGGCACCGGCATCGCCGCCTTCAGCCGTCCCGGCACCGAGCTCACCAAGCGGATGCTCTGGGCCGGCCTCGAGGCATCCAGCTACGCGGCCCACATGCGCTCGGAGATGAACGCCCAACTGCTGGTGCGAATGACCACCCGCAACTTCGAAGAAGCCATCCTGGCCCGCTCCGAAAAGCGCCCACCCGTCTTCAAGGACTGACGCCTTGCGCCCCAAATTGGGTGGAACCACAAGATTCCGGGAAAAAATAGCCCCGCCATGCCCTGCAAAACAGGCCAGGCGGGGAAGATCAAGATGGCTCGCGTGGTACATACGGAGGAGAAGGGATCAGACGTCTCCCTTGGCGCGCATCTAGTGCGGGATGCCTGCCACAAGAGCATGGAAGTCGCGTTGGTCTTGTCGAACGACAGCGATCTCCAAACCCCGGTCACGATGGCTGAAGAGGAGGGAATAGTTGTCATCACGGTCAACCCCCACAAGCAGACCCAGCAGCCGCGACGCTTGTTGAGTGGCGATAAGCGGACATTGAGCCGGAAGCTGCTTGAGCGATGCCAGCTCCCCGACCCGGTGACTGCCCGGGCAGGCAAACTGATCCACAAGCCCAAAGAATGGAAGGCCTAGCGCGCAAAAGCCCGCCGAAGCGGACTCCTGCTGGGCCTAGCCCCTTGACAGAGAACTAGGCGGTTCGCCTTCATTTTAGGGACTCAGATGGATTTTTCAAGCCATTCTGTGCGCAACTAAGTCTATTTTCCTACGGCATCAGGAGACCTTGAACAGCACGAGCTCCTCGGCCGTTTTCTGGTCGTAGCCGGACTCGCGCCACCGGCGGTATTTTTCCGCCAACTCATCCGCATCGGCCCCGGCAACGATCGAGATCGGCTCGCCGTCCATATGAGCAACAATAGAGCGGCCCTACGGGTCGACCAATTCCACCTCGGCGCGAGCGATCCTGACCACGGTGTCGGGCGGCCCCGTTTGGATGCACAGGGAATGCGGAGCCCACCCGGCGAGGCCTGATAAGGGTATGGTGCCCTGATGAGACTCCCCAGCGCCGAAACTGTCGAGGCGCTGCACCAGGCCCAGACCGATACCGACCTTGTGGAGTACCTGACGCTTGAGGAATTCAAGGCCAAGGCGTAGACACTGCTGCTCGGGTTTCACTAGGAGCCGTCCGCCAGTCGCTTGGGGAGCATGGTGAGGGAGGAGATGCTGCCTTCGACTCCTGACGCTGTGTAGCCGGCGAGAATCACCCAATCGTCTGGTGCGGAGGACACAACAGATGGAACAACCTTAGGGGGTCACGCCAGCTGTGATCCTCGGTTGCGGGTGTGCCGTGAAGGGCTACTTCGATCTACAGCCCCCAGAATGACCCTTCTGGAGCACGCAATATGCTGTTGCCCGCGGCATCCACCTGCGGCACTGTTGTCGAGGGGCGTTTCGGCTTTCCGAAGTGTCACCGGATGCTTCCGGGTGCTCTGTTTCAGCCAGGGCGACCTCTTTCGTCACCAGGTCTGTGAAGCGATAGGTCCCGCGGGCGTGTCGTTCCAAATAACCCAGGTCGGCAAGGCGCCGCAGAACGCTATTGGCTGCCTTCTCGCTGATGTTGGAGTACTGCGCTGCTTCGGCTGAATTGGCAATCCCACCATTGGCTGCAACCGCTCCCAAGAGGCTCTGATCGCCCTCTGACAGGTCGTGCCATGCGGGGATACCGATCTTGGCACTCACAACCTCCCCCGCCGTGTCAATGGCCACCCCCACAGCCGCGCTGTCAATCACCCCTTCTGGCCCCCCGGCGGTCTTCCATGCGATGTCACCGATTACCTGCAACCTGTAGGGCGAGCCGTTCACGGCTTTCGAGGCAAGTCTTAGCGCTTCGTCGGTGATCGTTCCCTTTGCACTACGTATTGTCCCCGAAAGGCCGACCACAGCGTCCTCGATTGCCAGCGGCGGCATGTCGAAGTGCTCACATCTGTGAAAGAAGGTCATCTTACGATCTCTCATCAATGTGTGTTTCAACTCCAGCAACCCCGCGCCAAGGAAAGCCAAAGGCAATCCGGCGCGCCTGGTGATGTGCTGGAGATCGTTGGACAATCTGCGCCCTTCCAACCGGTCGATACCTTGCAACTCATGCACTGTCAGCAGGACTGAGGTGTCGTGTTGCTGCGCCACCTGGACCAAACGAGTTAGGTGCTCCCTCAATCCCATGTTCGCCCTGTGGTCGCGGTGCTCAGTAGCCGCTATTTTCCCCTCGACCACCCCCAGCCTTATCCCGATGCTCTTTTCGACGGAGCGACTGTCCACATCCTCCGCCAGATTGAGAGCTTCATACGTATGGTCAGCCTGGGAGATCGTCTGGACGATTCGCTCAAGCAGTCCTGGGGTGCCGGCATCCATGGAGAGCACAACCCACCCGTCGGCCGCGGCTCTGTCTTCAATCTCGTTAAGGGCAACCGTTTTGCCCGATCCGCGTACCCCCATCAGGATGCTTGTATACCGCGGGTCGTTCGGCCCTGTTACAAGCCCGTTTCCCACCTCTGTCAGCAAGGCGTCCCTACCCACTAGTGGTCCGTCGTTGAATTGGTTGGGGCGGTTATTGTGGGGGGATGGGTGTTG
>JAPPMA010000018.1:0-41249 GCA_028819295.1 bacterium
GGTGGGGGGGGGGGGGGGGGGATACCTTCTGGGCCACTGTTGTTGGGGGTGGTTTTTTTTTTTTTTTTTCTGGGGGGGGGGGGGGGCGCCGGGGGGGCCCCCCGGGGGGTTTTTTTTTCCCCCCCCCCCCCCCCCCCCGGCGGCATGAGGTTGGTGAGGCGGTTGTCACGGCTCGCGGTGGCGGTCGCGGTCGCCGCGTCGGTGCTCACCGTCGCCGCGCCCCCCGCGCTTGCGGCGTGTTCTGACGCCCACAGAGCCGTGCTGCGCAGGCAGATCACCACGCTGACACACCAGATACAACAGGACCCCGACGACACCGTGCTGCGCAACCAGCGCCGCGCAGCCCAGGCCCGCCTCGCGGACTGCGGCGACCACGGCTACCGGCCCGTGCGCTTCTCGGCCACCACGACCAACAGCCGCGGCGCCGAGATCACCTCGGAGTACCCCTTCAATCCCGCCACCGTCACCCAAGGCGCCGACCACGATCGTTTCACGGCCCAATACGACGCTGCGGTCGAGCAAGCCATCGAAGACGCCAACGCCTCCATCAACCCCGAGGGGCAAATTGGTGGCAACTACACCGCCGGCTTCCGAGTCGTCGGACAGTTCGAGAACCGCGACGGCGAGACAGAGCAGTCCTGCTCCGTCGTCATCAAGACCATTAGCTACTTGACGCACGACCCGGGCGACAACCCTCGCTGGACCGTGACCCCGATGCCAGACGGCCGCTGGCAACTCGTATTTACCGACGTCGGCCACTGCTGACACCGCCCACACCGGGCACGACCAGTCAAGCCGCGGCCAAGCCCCGGCCGGATCCCGCGGGCAGGCGCACGTGCCGACTTCTGTTCGGTCTCCTAGATGGTTAGTTCCAAGGGGTGGGGTCCGCCAGTTTTGGGGTGAGGGTGTCCAAGCTTGGGGTGTGAACACACACCTTGATCTTGGAGGACCGAAGCATGAACCCGTGCTTGGAATCCGTCAACAACACCCTCAAAACCCAGCTCAGCCCCGAACGCCACCGAGGCCGCACCAAAGCAGGCGTCGCCGCACGCGTACTCACCCGCATCCTCGCCCTCACCGCAGCCATCTGGCACAACCAGACCACACACCAACCCGGCCCAGCACGCTCACCCACCGCCTACGACCACTAACCCCTTGGAACTAACCATCTAGTCTGAAAGTTGATCTTTTCATATATTTCCATAATTTTCCGGTTATTGGGTTGCACGGCGCTTGAATGGTGATAGGGTTGGAGTGTGAGCGTTGAGGTGGCTGTTCAAGCTGTCACACTGGTATTGGCTGTACTAGCCATCATCTGGCATCAGCAGCGAACCAGCGAAAAGCTCCGCGACGATTTCACCCGGGCCAACAACAGGCTCCGCGACGATTTCACCCAGGCCAACAACAGGCTCCGCGACGATTTCACCCAGGCCAACAACAGGCTCCGCGACGAAGTCGTCGCCAACGGCCAACGACTGGCCAGGATTGAAGGGTTTCTCGGCGTGGGTATGCCAACAGAGGTCGCCGAACAGGCCGCGGGCACTGCGACACTGCAAACCGATGGGTGATGAGCGCATATGACCCAGAAGCCTGACCCTGTTCACGCTTTCCCCACACGAGCACCTGCGCTGTCGACAAGTGTTCCGACAACTCACACAGCCAACGACGAACTCGTTCGCCAGTGGATAGCTGCGGCGATTTCGTGCGCAGTGATCCGCGACATCCAGGACGACGAAGGGGTAGAAGCCACGGTGCAAGGCATTCAGGGCGCTTTGGGCTACGGATATTCGCATGAAGAAGCCATGCAGAGCTTGGAATCGGCGTTGTCTGACTGGGTCTCAATCAAATTGAGCAAGTCAGACAAGGACATACCCCAAATGGGGGGAATTGAGCTCACCCAGTCCTAATGGCTCAAAGACTGACTCCGATTAGTCGAGTCAAACTGATTCAGCGATTCAAGAATCTCGGTTGGGAAGGGCCGTTCAAGGGGTCCAAGCACGACACTATGTACAAGGACGGCGTAGCCATCACCATTCCGAACAATCATCGGTCCGAAGAGATCAGCGTCGGACTCCTTCGAACAATTCTGAGAAGCGCAGACTTATCAAGAGACGAGTGGTTCCAAGCTCGCTAGTGGAGCGTCCATATGGCTCCCTCTGGCTGGTTATATGGACCGAATCCCGGATTGCTCAGAAGACTGTGTTCCTGTAGTCGTCACGAACCCTCCAACTTGTCGCGCTCACGTTGCTCGTCGCGCTGCACGGACGCGGCCACATGCTCGGAGAGCCAGTCCTTGCGCCCGTTCGGGTTCTCCACCCCCGCCTTGTTCAGCAGCCAGCAGGTATCCCGCAAGCTGCGGCCCTTTTCCCGGTAGACGCAGGCGGCGATGGCATCCAAGTGCTCCGCATTTTCCATGCCGGGATGCTAATGGGTTCGGTTACTCACACTTGACGAATGTAGGCACACAGGGTCATCGAGCTCCCGGCCACCTCTTTGCCTGGTAGTCAAGAAGATCTTGACCCTGGAACTCCTTTGTCGAGTTGTTCACTCGAACCATGAACGTCTCCTTCTTCCCACCCTTGGTCGGTGTCGCGAAAACTGGTTTGGCAGCGGGCCCCACTTCAACCCGGGCAATTGTCTTCTCTTCGAGGACGGCAAATGTCACCCGCAGTTCTTAGGCAGCTGTCTCAGAGAGTGAACTACTGACCACCTGCAAGAAATCAGTCGCTGAGAATTGACCGAGAACTGGGGATTCGTCGAATTTCTCTTTGCGTGCATCCCAGTCTTCGCGCAAATTGAAATCGCTAGCAGCAAAAGTTGCTGTCAACAGCTCGAATACGGTGAGGGACACGCCTCCGGTGTTGACCTTCTCGAAAACCTGACAGACGGCCTCCTTGGGTGTGAACTTAGCGAGCTCAATTGCTGGTACCTGGTATGAGGTGAAGGGCTTGATCACCTCCTCGGCAAAGCGTTTCCACTTATCCAACCGCTCAGAGGGATCCCCCGGCCCATCGCTGAGATACGCCATTTGCCAGTCCATGGTCGCGTTACCGTCAAGGACAATGTCCAACGGAAAGTGGCTGGCTGTGATCTCCGCTGCTCGTGACGACAAGTCAAGCTGCACCTGCCTCCCAAAGTCGGTGGTAATCCGCCGATCCTCTGGCACACTGACTATCCCGTCGTCCTCACGTTCGAGGAATGGATCGATGCAAGCATCGATGTTGGCGTAGTAGTGGCGGAGCATTTCCTGACCGCGGGCATCTCGAGTAGGAACCGGATTCGATGAATGGAGCGCGAGAAAGAGCGAAGTTATGCGCTGCTGCCCGTCAAGGAGCATGAACTCTGGCTCCTCATCAGTGTCTAGCTCTACACCTTCAGTAGACGCGGTTGAAACTTCACTTCAGGGTTGCCAGTTCGAAGCGTCATAACCGCGCCGATTGGATAAGAGAGCGAGATTGACGCCAGCAAGCTCACGATGTGGTTGTCGTCCCATACCCAGCTGCGCTGAAAGTCAGGGAGTTGGAGGCGACCCGAAGCCGCCATCTTGATCAAGTCCGAAAGGGGCTTCTCATTGCTCTCGAATTTCTTCTCCTGCTCCATTCAGTTCCGCTCCCGTTGCTGAGTTGTCCTGGTACAGACCAAGCTGTCGGAGGGTAGCAGTTTTGCTTGTCGGAGCATTAGTGGCCTACAAGCCCAATGTGCGCAATTTGTGAGTCGTGCGGTGCGCTCGCCTACAACCGCGACCGGAGGTCGGCGGCGAGGCGGGCGATCTCGGGAGAAGGATTGAGGGAGTCGAGGTGGTCGAGGTCGGCGCGGGCCTGGTCGGTTTGGCCCAGGCCGATTAGCAGCCAGGCTCGCCAAAGCCGGGCTTCGGGTTGGTTGGGGGCGGCCTCCACTGCCCGGTGGATGCGGCGGGCGCCCTCGGCAAACTGTTCGTCGAGGCCGGTCTGGGTGAGCATCACCCCGCTGAAGGTCAGAGCCCCGGCGTGGTCGGGATCATCGGCCAACACTGCCTCATATACCCGCAAAGCGAGCGCTGGGTCACCCTGAGCCGGCGTGGTCGGATCCCACAGGGCACGGGCCGCAGCCACCGCGTCGTCGGCGGCTAGCCCCAGGTCGGCCAGAGATCGGAACTGCTCCTGGTCCTGCAATACAACCTGGCAAAGGGCGATGTTGGTGCGAAGGCCCTGGTTCTCCACTAACTGCGAGATGAATTCAGGGGGATTGGCCGCGTCGAACGCCGACAGTTCGGCGGCCGCGCCAAAGCAGTCGCCGGTGCGGTAGAGCAGGATGGCCCGAAACGCCCGGGCATCGGGATAATTGGGCGCGGCCACCACCGCATCGGCCAGAACATCGGCTGCCTCGACCTCCTGGCCTTGTAGAGCCAAGAACCAGCCCTTGTAGGCCAGCGCGGTGGGATTGGACGGCGAGCGCTCCAACACCCGGTCGTAGATGGCGATGGCCTCCGCCAGGTCTCCGGCCGCGGCCGACTCCTCGGCGTTTCTCAAGAGGCTAGGCACGCTGGAAACCGCGTCGTTGCCGGTGATGGTGTCGCCCGAATGGCGCGACCCCACCGCCCGGGCCAGGAACACCCCCGCGAGCACGCCCACCACGACCAACCCCGCCACCACCCCAATCAGCTTCCCCGGCCCCCCGCGGTCTTCCTCCTCGGATTGCTCCTGATCACCCCGAATCGCCTGAGCGGCCTGGCGGGTGTAGCTGCGGCTCAGAACCTGATGGTCCTCCGGCTCCAGGTCGCCGACGGCCAACTCCTCATCCAGATCAATCAGCGACTCCAACCAGAATCGCTGCTCATCGTCACGGGGATCACTCATCAATCTCATCCAACTCAGGTTTGGACCGCTGAGCTAGCTGCCGGATGCGCTCCGACTCAACCCCTCCCGCACTTGGTCGAAAGCGAGTGGCGCGCTTGCCCAATACCCGGTCGCGCGCCTCTTCTACTAACACCTGGTCTTCTTCCGAAACCTCTTCACCAGCCGTGCTGGCCCGGCGCCATCGGCTCAGCGTCAGCGCCAACAGCCCGACGCCGACCAACAGCCCCACCACCGGAATCACCCAGACCAGCCCGCTCACCCCCGACGTCGACGGCGTCAAAACCACCCAGTCTCCATATCGCTCGGCAAACCGGGTTCGGATGTCGTCATCGCTGTGGCCGGCCACGACAAGCCGGCCGATCTCGGCCCTGATCTCCCGGGCGATGGCCACGTCCGACTCCACCACCGACTGCCCAACGCACTGGGGACAGGCGATGGTGGCACCGATGTCGTGGGCTCGCTCGGCGTTGGTACGGCCGTCTCGCCCATCCACCACCCCGAACGCCAGCATGGTGGCCAGCGACACCCCCACCAGCAGCCAAGACAAGAGCACCTTTCGTCGCCGGGAGATCATGGGTCCGCTCCAGCCGAAACCAATTGGTTTTCAAGCCCGTTCAAGGTCACGCCGCCGGTGAACTTGGCCACCACCCGGCCGAAAGGATCCACCAGGTAGGTCTCGGGCACCGCGGTCACCCCGAAATCGATGGAAATGCGGCCAGTGTTGGAGATCACGATCGGCCAATCCCCGCCCCGCTCGGCAAAGAACCGGGCGATGACATCCACGTCGTCTTGGAAGACCACGCTTACCAGCGCAATGTTGGGATCGTTGCGGTAGCGGTCGTGGAAGGACACCAGCTCGGGATGCTCCACCACGCACTGCACGCACCAGGTGGAGAAGAAGTTGACCACCACCCATCGGCCTCGCTGCGCGGCCATGTCGAAGCTGCTTCCGTCGAGGGTCTCACCGGCGAACTCGGGGGCGAAGTCGGGCACCGGCGGCCCCCTGCGGTCGCGCTCAGACACCGCCAACACCACCACGAGGGCCACGGCCAGCACGCCGACGGCCAGCACCACCCCGCGAACGGTTTGCAGCCGCGGTGGTCGGCTTGGCGGCTCAGGATCAACCGGCTGGTCGACGGGCGGCGTCTGCTCAGCCAACTGGCACTCCGCCGTCTCGAAGGGAGCCGCCTCGAAGGGGCACTCCCGGCACCGGGGCCGACACCGGCTGGGTGGGTGAGCGGCGGCGGCCGGGGAAGGCCGAGAACGCCGCGCCCACCAGCATGATTGCCCCGCCGATCCACAGCCACAGGGTCAGCGGCTGCACGGTCACCCGCAACCCGGCGGGGCCTCCGGGGCCGTCGGGCAGGTCCAGCACCGCCACTTGGATGTCCCGTATTGGCGAAGACTTGGTTCCGGGCGTGCGCACCACACCGCCGTTGGCAAACCGGCTCACCCCCGGCCTCACCACCGAACCGTCCACCAGCACCACCGCCTCCACTTTGGTCTTGTTGTCGAACACCTTCTCCTGGGTGCCCACGAAGACGATCTCATGGCCGCTGACGTAGGCCGTTTCCCCCGGTGCGACGGTCAGCTCGCTCTGGTGCAGGTAGCTGTTGCTGGCGGCCAGAGCTACCGCCACCACCACCACGCCGATGTGCACCACCATCCCGCCGTTGGCCCGGCCCACCAGCCCTCGCCACCCCTGGCGACGGGCGGCCAGCACCAACTGGCGCACCGCGGCTCCCCCTGCGAATCCGGCCAGGCCGAAGGCCAGCAGCGGGGCCAGCCCCCTCGCCCCCACCAGCAGGGCGATCAACAACCCAACCGCCGCGGCCCATCCCGGCCACATCAGGCGCTCCGACAGCCGCTCGACGGTGGTCTTGCGCCACGGCAGCACCGGGGCCACCGCCATCAGAAACAACAACAGCAACCCGATGGGCATGGTCATCCGATCGAAGAACGGGGTGCCCACGCTGATCCGGTCGCCGTTGACGGCCTCCACGATCAGCGGGAACACCGTGCCCAGCAGCACCACGAAGGCGAACACTCCGAACAGCAGGTTGTTGGCCAGAAACGAGGCCTCCCGGGAAAGAGCCGAGTCGATCTGCCCCGGCGAGCGCAACCGGTCGCCCCGCCAGGCGATCAGCC
This sequence comes from bacterium, assembly GCA_028819295.1. Lineage (GTDB taxonomy): Bacteria > Actinomycetota > Acidimicrobiia > Acidimicrobiales > Bin134 > Poriferisocius. The sequence continues at coordinate 6,984 of JAPPMA010000018.1, forward strand.
CCACGGTCGCCACCACCACCAGGGCGAAGAACACCAACAGCGCCGGTCCCACCGCATCGGCTGAGAAGGCGTGGACCGAGTCCACCAGCCCCGAGCGGGTCAAGAACGTGCCCAAGATGGTCAAAGAGAATGTGGCGCACACCAGCGACAGGTTCCACACCCGGAGCATCCCCCGGCGCTCCTGCACCATCACTGAGTGCAGATAGGCGGTGCCGGTGAGCCACGGCAGCAGCGAGGCGTTCTCCACCGGGTCCCAGCCCCAGTAGCCGCCCCAGCCCAGAACGTCCCACGACCACCACGCCCCCAGGATGATCCCCGCGGTGAGGAAGGCCCAGGCGAACAGGGTCCAGCGGCGGGTCTCGATCAGCCACCCCTCCCCCAGCCTCCCGGTGGCCAGCGCAGCCACCGCGAAGGCGAAGGGCACGGTGAACCCCACATAGCCCAGGTAGAGCATCGGTGGGTGCACGGCCATCAGCCAGTGGTTCTGCAACAGCGGATTGGGGCCGGGGCCGTTGTAGCCCGGCGGCACGTCCACCCGTCGGAAGGGCTGGGCCAGATCCAGGTTGGGCCAGTTGAACATCAGCACGAAGAAGAACAGGCACACGATGAACAGCACCGCCATGGCCCACCCCACCAGCGGGTCGCCGACGCGGTGGCGGAACTTCACCGCCACCAGCACCAGGTATCCGGCCAGGATGAGCGCCCACAGCAGGATGGATCCCTCCAGCGCGGCCCACAGGGTGGCCACGTTGAACAGCGCGGGGGTGGCGTGGCTGCCGTTCTCGGCCACGTACGACACCGAGAAGTCCCGGGTGATGAGGGCCCGCTCCATGGCGAACACTGACAAGGCGGCCCCTCCCAGCACCAGCCAGGCGCAGAGCTGAACCCGGTCGAGCCGGCGGGCGGCCACCATCACCACCCCAATAGCCGACGAGGCCATCGCCACCGAGATGCCCAGAACCCCCAGGGTTATGTTCATCGCCTCAGGTCACCCCCCAGCGGGCAACCAGCACTGCTCACTCGTACTGCCCGCGCTCTTCGGCGTCGTCGATGCGGTCTTGGTTCTCCACCCGGTAGTCGTTGTCGTGCTTGACCAGCATCCGGTCGCTGGCAAAGTACCAGCCGTCGTCGGCCACCCCGGCATAGGCGCTGCTCTCTACCCAGTGACCATCGATCACCACCGGCACCTCGGGCTGGAACTGGTCTGACACCCCGCCGGTGTGGACCACGTCGGCCACCACCCCGTCGAGGGTCACCGAGAAGGCCACCGCCGGGCGGCCGTCGTCCAAGGTGATGTTCTGCGGCGACCCGCTCACCGGGGAGCCGATCATCCGGAACCGGTCGTCGCCCAGCTCTTCCCGGCGCTCCACCGCATCGTCCACCTCGCGGAACACCAGGGTGGCGTCGGCCAGCACCCGCCACAGCACGATGCCGATCACCAGTACCACCAGGGCCACCACCAGAATCGGCCCCCACCGGCGGATGCCCCGGCGGGCGGGTCGGCCCGGCCGGGGGCTGAGGTCCATGGGCTCGCCCGGGTCGACCGCTTCCTCAGCGGGGGTGTCAGTCATCGGGCATCATCCAGCGCCGCCGGTTCTCAGGAACCCGCCGGCTCAGCGACCGGCCTCGCAACAGCACCCATCCGGCGTAGGCCAGCACCGCGCCCACCGAGATGCTCCAGCCGGCTATGAGGTAGCCCACATGGGTCATGGCTGCTCCCTCCCGTGGTCAGCCCCGTCGGCCTCGGCCCGGCGCTCCTCCAGGGCTTCCTGCACTTCTAGCTCTTCGATCTGACTCTCCAGGTAGGCCGTGCGGAAGCGGTGCAGCAGCAGCCAGGCGAACAGCACCATGCCCACCGCGAACGAGAACGAAAGGGTGAACAGCGTCTCGTCGCGGATCTTGCGGGCGAAGAGCGTGGACTGTTGGTGCAGGGTGCGGTTCTCCCACCAGTCCACCGACCGGTTCACTATCACGATGTTCACCGCTCCCACCAGCGCGATCACCGCCGAGCGGCGGGCCTTGACCGCGGCTTCGGCGGGAATTCGCCGCACGGCCAGATAGCCGATGAACACCAGCACCATCACCAGGGCGGTCACCTGCCGGACATCGCCCCACTCCCACCAGGTTTGCCAGGTGGGGCGGCCCCAAATGGAGCCGGTCACCAGGGTTAGCACCCCGAACACCACCCCGATCTCTGCGGAGGAATGGGCCATCATGTCCCACCAGTCGGTGCGCCACCGCAGATAGGCCAGGCTGGCCAAGAAGGTCAGCCCGAACCCGGTGTAGGCCAAGATGGCCGACGGCACATGCACGAACATCAGCCGCACCGCGTCGAACTGGCCCACCACGTCGCCCTGCTCGGTGATGCGGGTGTCCTCGGGCACCCAGGCGAAGGCCAGCGCCACCAGCACCGCGAACCCGGCCAGCGTCAGCCAGCCCAGAACCTTGGTCGCCCGCGACGAAGTTGTCGCCGGAACGCCGACTCTGGTCGCCGATGACGACGTGGTGGCCGTGCTCACGCTTCCTCCAAGAGAGCCCCGTAGCTCAAGGCTCCGAACACCCCATAGATTGCGGCGAAACCGGCCAAGAGGCCCAACCAGGCCCAACCTTCGGCGCCGGCCACGCCGAACGCGTCTTGAAATGCCCGGGTGGCGCCGATGAGAACCGGGGCCACCACCGGCAGCAACAGCACCGGCAGCAGGGTTTCGCTCACACCGAGTCCGGCGACCAGCGCCCCATACAGAGTACCGGCGGTGGCCACCCCGGCCGCCGCGGCCAGCCCAGCGCACACCAGCAGTCCGTACCGATGCACGGTCACGTCGAACAGCAGCACCACCCCCGCTCCCAACAGCACCTCCAGCACCACCAACTGCACGGCGACAGCCAGGGCCTTGCCCCCGAACACCGCTATCGGGTCTATACCCGACAAGAGCAATCGATCGGAAGCTCCGTCGGCCAGATCCACCGCGAACGAGCGGCCGATGGCCAGCAGCGCGGCCAGCAGCACCGTCACCCAGAACAGCCCAGGGGCATAGGTGCGCAGAGCCTCCTGATCGGTGTCGAGAGCGAAGGCGAATAGCACCAACACCGTTACCGCAAACGGCACGATCTGGTTGAGTCCCACCCGAGAGCGCATCTCGACCCGCAGGTCTTTGCCCGCGATCAGCCACGCGTCACGAAACACGGCGGTCCCCATCGGTGGGCGCATCGCCTTCGGAATCACCTCCGCCGGAGCGCACCATCCCGCCCACCACGCTCACCACCCGGGGCTCCAGCACCGCGATGCGCTCCAACTCGTGGGTGGCCAGCACCACGGTGGCCCCGGCCGCCGCCGCGCCCCGCACCAGCGAGTCCACCGTGTCTCGGGATTGCTGGTCGAGGCCGGCGTGAGGCTCGTCCAGCAGCCACAGCTCCGGCCGCCGCACCACCAGCGAGGCGATGGAGGCCCGCCGGCGCTGTCCGGCCGACAGCCGTCCCACCCGAGTATCGGCTAGACGCCCGGCAAGCGAGAGCCGCTCCAATGCCTCGTCGACATCTTGGTGGCTGGCCCCGGCTGCTTGAGCCCAGAAACCCACGTTCTCGGCCACGGTGAGGTCGTCGTACAGCCCGGTGCGATGGCCCAACAGCGCCACCCGGCGGCGCACCATGCGGCGCTCTTCACTGAGATCGTGCCCCAGCACCCACCCCTGACCCGAGGCCAGCGAGCACAATCCGGCGCACAGCCGCAGAAGGGTGGTCTTGCCCGCGCCGTTCGGCCCTTTGAGCAGGACGGTCTCCCCCGGCGAGATGTCGAGATCAACTCCGGTCAGGGCGGGAAACCGCCCCAATAACGTCACAGCGGCCCGGAGCCGGACAGCAGATTCCACAACTCCATTCAGGCTACAGGAGCACCCTCATAGGGCAGAAACCAAGCAGTCCCGTCGAAATTTCACCGGTTGGCCAAAGAAACAACAATTGCACCAAAAATTGCTTGCCCGTAAGCAGGTGCCAGGCTAGCTTTCGGGACTAGCCCTGATGGGCGGGGAGGTTGGAGCTCCCCGCCCTAAGGCTTGCCCTAGCCAGGGGCAAGCCCTGCTTGGAGTATTCCAGTGGGCCTTGCCTAAGTCATAGTGAATGAAATTTACTGAAGTAGGCGCATATCCTCCCCCTTATCCGCTAGCCTGCACACCGATGCCATAGCATCCACGATGTGTTCGCGCTGGTGACCAAGAAGGCCTACAGGCAGCACCGGTCCTATTTCGACGCCCTCGACCAAGAGGGCCGCGGCCTCCAGTGGCTTCGCCTGGCCGACGACGGCCAACTCGACGGCCCGCCCGATGCCAACCCAGAGGTGGGATGGCTGTCGAGCGATGTGTTCTTCGGGGGGCTGGTCGAGCGGTTCTTCGAGATTGCGGAGCGGTCCCCCGATTTTCGCTGGCTCCAGTCGGTCGCCGCCGGGGTGGACCTGGACGGTTACCGGCGGTTGATGGGCCGGGGCGCCCGGATTTGCAACGCCCACCTCACCGCCATCCCCATAGCCGAGTATGTGCTGCGAGCGGTGCTCGATGTGTTCCAAGACGCCGAGCGCTGGCGAGCGGCCCGCGCTGAAGGCCGCTGGGAGCATCACAACTTCCGAGAGGTGTGGCGATCCCGCTGGCTGATCATCGGCCTCGGAGCCATCGGCGCCGAGACCGCCCGCCGAGCCCAAGCGTTCGAGGCCCATGTAACCGGCGTGCGCCGCCACCCACAAGGCAACGAACCGGTTGACGCCATGATCTCGCCCGCCGAGGTGCCCGCTGCCCTACCCGAGGCCGACGTTGTGGTACTGGCTGCCCCCGCCACCCCAGAAACCGAGAACCTGGTGGACCACGACTTCTTGTCGGCCATGAAGCAGGGATCGGTGCTGGTGAACATCGCCCGAGGCAAGCTGGTAGACGACGAGGCCCTGCTTCGGGCCTTGGACGGCGACCGCCTGGCCGCTGCGGTCTTGGATGTGTTCAACACCGAGCCCCTGGAGCCCGACCATCCCTATTGGACTCACCCCAAGGTGGTGCTCACCCCCCACACCTCCGGCGGAGGAACCGGCCGGTGGGAAAGGGGCGCCGAGCTGTTCTGCAACAACCTTCGCCGGCTGCTGGCCGGCGAGCCGCTCGTCAACGAGGTGGCCTCGATGCAACTTCCCTCCACCGGCCTCCCCTTTGCGCTGGGTCAGCAATGACCGACACCACAGGCGCGCTAACAGGTCTCCGGGTGCTGGACATCTCATCGTTCTTGGCCGCCCCCCAAGTGGCCACCTTCCTGGGCGACTTCGGCGCCGACGTCGTCAAGATCGAACCGCCCTCGGGCGAGGCCCTGCGCCGCATCGGGGCCAGCCGAAACGGGGAGTCGCTGGTGTGGGCCATGGTGTCCCGCAACAAGCGGGTCGTCACCTGCGATCTGAACCGGCCCGAGGGCCGCGACATCCTCCGCCAGTTGGTAGCAGAGGTCGATGTGCTGGTCCACAACTACTCCCCGGCCGTGCTGGAGCGCTGGGACTGCACCTGGGAGCGGCTTCAGGCTCTCAATCCCGGCCTGGTGATGGTGTCGGTCAGCCCCTACGGGCACACCGGCCCGCTGGCCGACCGGCCCGGGGCGGGCACCATGGCCGAGGCCTTCGCCGGCCTCACCCACATGACCGGCGAGCCCGACGGCCCGCCCATGCTCACCTCCATCCCGTTGGGCGACACCCTAACCGGGGTCTTCGGCCTCATCGGCGCGCTGGTGGCCTGCTACGGCCGGGACGTACACGGGCTCGGTGGCCAGCATGTGGACGTGTCGATGTACGAGCCCATCTTGACCCTGATGGGCAGCACCCTGGCCGCCTGGGACCCCGACGGCGACGAGCCGCCCCCGATGAGGTTCGGCTCCCGTCTGGAGACCGGGGTGCCCCGCAACATCTACCGCACCGCCGACAACCGCTATTTGTGTCTGTCGGGCACCACCGACCGCCAGGTGGAGCGAATCCTGGCCCTCACCGGGCGAGCAGGCCCCGAAGACCAAGCCAAATTCGCCCGAATGGACGACCGCCTGGCCCACAACGACGAACTCGACGCGTTGGTTGCCGAATGGATCGCCCAGCGCTCTCTAGAGGAGGCCGTCGCCATCTTCGTCGAAGCCCGCATCCCGGTGGCCCCGGTCCACGACCTGCCCGGCCTCTTGGCCGACGCCCAAGTGCGGGCCCGCAACAGCGTCACCCTGGTCGACCACGACTCACTGGGAACCGTGCCCATGGTCACCCCCGCGCCCATCCTGAGCGAGACCCCCGGCGCCATCGACCACCCCGGCCCACCCATCGGCGCCCACAACGCCGAGGTCTACGCCGAACTGCTCGGCTGGGATGCCGAGCGGCTCGCCCAAGCCCGAGACAACGGCCTCGTCTGACCGGCGAGCCACGACAAGACACACCACTGGGGTGCCAACACGGACAAACGGTTCCGGGGTGCCGGGCCCGGCCTCTCGCGTCGCTAGACGTCCAACACCGACAGTCGATTCCGGGCCTCGAACTCAGCTCTGATCGCGTCGGCTTCGACCGGCGTCAACAGGCGATACCCGCCCCCGTCGCCCACCCAGGTCTCGTCGTTCGACTCCCAGCGCTCCCGGCGCAAGGTGCGCTTGAGGATCTTGTTGGTCTCGGTTTGGGGCAGGGAGTCGGCCCAGCGCACATAGCGGGGGGCCCACTTGGTGCCCAGATCGTCTTGGCCGGCCAGAAAGCCAGCAAATCCCTCTGGATCGAAGGCCGCACCGGGGCGGCGCACCACCGCGGCCATAACGTCGTCGCCCACCGACGGGCTGGGAACGGCGTAGACCGCGGCCAAGTCGATGTCGGGGTGGCGCACCAGGATGCGCTCCACCGGGGCGGCGGCGAAGTTCTCCCCGTCCACCCTCAGCCAGTCGAAGTTCCGCCCCGCGAAGTACACGAACCCCTCGGCATCCCGATAGGCCAGATCGCCCGACCAGTAGATGCCGCCGTGGGTGCGCTCCTCATCGGCCTCGGGGTTGTTCCAATAGCCCTCAAAGGCCGGCGCCGACGCCATCGACACCAACTCGCCGATGGCCTCGTCGGGGTTGAGGAGTTTGCCGGTGCCGTCGAAGACGGCCAGCGGCGCCTCCTCCCCGGTGTCGGGGTTGAGGATCTTCACCGTCTCGTCGGCCCGCCCCAAGGCATTGGGCGGCGTGTCGGGAGTGCGGCTCACCGCCACGCCCCCCTCGGTGGAGCCGTAGGAGTCCTCCACGGGCACCCCGAACCGGCGGGAGAAGCGCTCCAGGTCGTGAACCGCGCCCTCGTTGCCGAACACGATCCTCAAGGTGTTTTCGTCGTCGTCAGGTTGCTCGGGGGTGGCCAGAATGTAGGTGAGCGGCTTGCCCACGTAGTTGAAGTAGGTCACGCCGAAGCGGCGCACGTCGGGCAAAAAACCCGAGGCCGAGAACCGGCGCCGGAAGGCAGCGGTGCCCCCCGCAGTCAGACATGGCGCCCAGCCGGCCATCAACGCGTTGGAGTGGAACATGGGCATGGCCTGGTAGAACACATCGTCGGGCGTCAGCTTCCGCATCTCGTTGATGACCTGGCCGATCCGGGCCAGTCGAGCCTGCGAGCAGATGGCCGCCTTGGGGTCGCCGGTGGTTCCCGACGTGAACAGCAGCAGGTAGGGGGCCAGCGGGTCTATGTCGGCCTCCGGCGGCTCGGCGCCGGCGTGGGGGGCCAGGGCCGCGGCCCACTCCGGAGAGTCGGTGTCGTGTACCCGGCCGTTGGCCGCACCCAGATCCAGATCCTCCAACAGACCTCGATGGCGGCTCTCGGTGACGATGAGACCGCAGGCGGCATGAGTGATGTCGCGGGCCAGTTCCGCGCCCTGCCGAGTGGGGTTGATGCCAACCACCGCCGCCCCGGCCACGGCTGCGCCGCCCAACAGCATGGAGTACTCCGGGCCGTTGTCCAGCAACGCACCCACATGGAACGGCCCCTCTTCCCGGCGGTCCAACAACAGGTGGGCTCGGGCCACACACCCGGCGGTGAACTCCCGGTAGGTGTGCTGCTCGTCCTCGAACAGCATGGCGGGGCGGTCGTCATCCTCGGCCCGACTCAATATCAGATCTCGAACGGTGGGCAGGGCGTCGGCTGGAGTGTCCACGGACGAGGATCGTAGACAGGCCGAGTCGGCCTGCTAAAACGCTGAGGGGTCGAGGGCGACGGGATCGAAGGGGACGGCGCTTCCAGAGGCTGAGCCGGTGCCCGTCCGAGCCAACAGCGAGCGGCCCACAACCACCGGCTGGCTTGCCTCCACCAGCAGGGCATAGGAGTCGCCATCGGCCAGCCGGTCCACAGGCACCACCACACGGCTGTGCGGAGCAACCTCCAGGGGGTCGAGCTGGGAGATCGGGGCCACTTGGCCTGCGGCGACCTTGGACACGGTGACCAGTGCGATGGAATCGGGAGAGGGATTGACCACGGTCAACGCCACTTCGGCCCCATCGGCCCGATTCCCCGCGAACAAGTGCCGCACGGCGGTGACCGGAGTCCCCGCGGCTGTTGCCACTCCTGCCGGCGACGACAGCGCCGACGCGGCCGCCACCCGCTCGGCCACGATGGGAACCCCGTTGTGTACCTGTATCGCAGTCCAGAACCCAGCCCCTTCCGGCAACGAGCCTGCCGCGCCATAGGCAAAATGCTCAGGGGGAAGCGGGTGTGCCCCGACATCCCCGAACACCAGGGCGATCTGCTGTTGGGGCGGCACCGACACCTCGAACGGCGCCAGTTCGCCACCGGAGCCGAGGGCATCCAAGCGGATGCCGACGTGGGCGGACGCCGACACCTCCGAGGGGTTGTACAAGAAGATGTGCTCGACCATGTCGGGGTCGGCCGGCCCAGCCGGAAACACCCACTGGAGCTGGGGCGCCGGGATCCCCGGGCCCGCGGTCAGCCCCTCCAGTCCCTCGGTGCCGTCGAAGAGTTGGAGCCTCCCGGCGACGATCCGCCCGGCCTGCGACTCGATGGTGGTGGAGACCGACGAGAACCGGGGCACCGCGTCGGTGGCATCAACCACCACGAGCGACCTAGCCGGCACCAGAACCCCTCTGAGCGCCTGCGGCTCGCGGATTCCCTCGTCGGTGGAGAAGACGAACTTCACCACGGCGCGGTCGGGAAACGGGTTGAACAGGGTGAACACCAACCTGGCATCCCGCCGGGTCGATCCGGCGGCAAAATGCCAGACCGCCGACGAGCGGGTCGCGCAAGCCATGACGTCCATGCCGGTGGGGCCCTGCACCCGCTGCTCGACGATCGCCTGGCCCGAGTCAATCTCGACCAGCGCTGCGGTGTACCGCGACTCCACCACCTCGGCCAGCCGCAGTGATGCCTCCGATCGGGCTGGCACCACCAGCGATACCTCACGGGGCGCCGCCGAGGCCGATGTCGAGCCTGCCGGGGTAGCCGGGAACACCGACACCGCGGCGGTAACCGGAACGGCGCCGGGGTTGGCCACGATCACCGAGTGGTCGGCGAACTCCCCCGGCATCGACGTTCCCTCCCCGCAATACCAAACCCCCCCCTCCGCGTCCGGGCCAGGCGCCGCGCTGGTAACCCCCAGACCCGCCAGCAGCACGCCGGTCGCCGGCTCATCGCCCCCCCTGTCCGCCACCGACAGCCCTACCACGGCCACCAAGGCCACCACCACCAGTGGCCAGCGCACAGCCCTGCCGCCCACCGCGGCGCCGCCCACCGCCGCGCCGCTCACCGGGCCTCACCCCGAGGCGCTCTTCGGCGGCGATCCTCATCGGTGCTGAGACGAACCAGCACGATCAGGGCCGCAGCCCACAACGCCACCTGCACCGCCAACAACATCCGAGTCAGCCCAGAGGCGCCGTCGTCGGGCAGCGGGGCAGCCGAGACCTCGACCGCAGGCGGTATCGGCGCGGTGTTGTGGTACGTGGCGATGCCGGCGGTCAAACTGCCCGGCGCCAAGTCAAGCTGGCCGTCGAGCATGTCGAACAGCCACTCGGGCGCGGGCTGCGACAAATCGCCGTAGGGAAGGGGCGCCAGGCGCTCAGCCACCAGAATCGTGTCGATCCCCCACAGGGACAGCTCGGTGCCCAGTCGCCGGGTGCCCGCCCGGGATGCACCGACCACCGCTTCCCCAACCTGGCGGGTTCGGTCGTCCAGCCGTCCAACCCAGCGCTGAGCCACGGTGGGGAAGGCGCCGCTGTCCGACACGGCGAACGACAGGCTGTCACCCAGCTCCCAGCTTCCCAGCGGCAGCACATCGGGATGGCCGAGCCACAGAACCCGACCCTCGCCGCCGTCGCCGTCTCCCGCGGCATCGTCGGAAAACGGGGCGACATAGGTGTAGTCGTCGTCGGTTGCGTTCCAATGGCCGCCGGAGGCAACGGCCAGCAGCGGGAGCATGGCGGCCACCAGGGCAATCAGCGCGGTGAGCGGCACGATCTGCCGCCAGCCAAATCGGTAGCGGCGCACATCCACCTGAAATGCGGCCACTCCCATGGCCGCGGCGATCGCCAGGCCCACAGCGCCGGGCACCTGGACAGCCTCGGGACGGGGCAGGGGCACCGGCAACCAATCCTGCTCGCCGGCCAGAGCCACTGCCGCGGCGCCCAAATACAGCGTCCACCCTCGCACCGCCCATGCCAGGCGGGAGTCGTGGGCCAAGGCCAGGGGGAGCACCGCGGCCACCGGAAGGGCCCAGCCAAGGCGGTCATGGCCGAATGGGCCGGTGTCGAACCGGAGGAGCTCCGCCCACGAGTTGCCGCTGCCGCCACCCGGCCGGTCGCCGAGCAGCGACGGAAAGCCGTCCAGCAGCCAGGGCATGTTCACCACCGCGGCGACAGCCGCCCCGGCTGCCGCGGCCAGCACCATTCGCGCCGACCCCTCGGCCGTCCCGGCCAGCAACGATCCCAGAAGCAGACCGGCCAACAGCAGGGCCACCACGGCCAAAGCCTCCGACACCATGGCAACCACCAAGCCGAGCAGCAGGCCGATGGCCAGGATTTCCCGCACGGCCAAAGGCCGCTGCTTCGACGAGCCGAAGGGGGTGAGCCTCGACCCGGCGAGCACAGCCCGCACCAACCAGGGCATCGCGCCGTACAGCAGCAATGCGTCCCAAACCCCGTTGGCCAGCGCGTTGTACGGCAGCGGATTGGCCAGATACGCCGCGAGAGCCACGACCCGGATCCAAAGGGCATCGAACGGGCGCATGAGCCGCCACATCCCGAGCCCCCCCAGAGGAACCATCCCGACGATCAGCACCGTGCGCAGAAGACCGGTCTCCCCGAAGAACAGCCAGCTCAGCAGGGTCAAAATCCCCAACCCGGTAGGAGCGAACCCTTCTTGGCCCAATCCGACAGGACGGAATTCGCTCCACCAGCCGCTCAGGAGGTCGGAGCTGGATCCCAGCCTGACCAACCCGCCCACGGCGGGAATGTCCCCGGTTATGAGGCCGCGGGCGCCGAGCAGCACCAGGCTCAGCACCACAAGCCACACCATCACCGAGGCCCGTGAGCGGCTCAACCGGGACAAGAGGGCGCTTCGAGCCGAAGAACTGCGGCCGACGTCAGCACTGCCCGCCGGCCCCCCGCGATCAGCCAAAGAGGAGAGCATCCGGGCGAAGCCCCGAGCCTGGGACAGCCGAACATGGGCGTCTCCGACATGGCGGACGCTGCTCACCTCCCGCCGCCGCTGCCTGATCGATCCCAGGCGCACCAGGTTGTACCCCCACGATGCCGCGATCTGCCGGGCTTGGCCCGGATACCCGGTGAGCACAGCCGCCAGCAGCCCGACCGCCGACAAGACCATCGCCTGGGGAACCACCCGCAGCGAATGCCACACTCCGTAGACGGACAGCAGAGTCCTCACCTGGTGGCGGCGGTAGAGCCGACCGGCCAATGCGGGGGGGATGCGCTCGTGGAGCCGCTGTCGGTGGCGGACCACCGCTGAGGGCGCCACCAACACTTGCGCTCCCACGGTGCGGGCCCGCCAGCAGAGGTCCACATGCTCGTAGCAGAACGACATCTTCGGGTCGAAGCCGCCGATCGCCCGGAACAGGTCTTCGCGCACCAGCACGCACCCTCCCGGCACCGCGAATGCGTCCTGGACGGAATCGTGCTGCTGTTGATCCAGCTCTCCCGCTTCCACGGTGGGGCTCGGAGTCCCGGTTTTGTCCACCAGAAGGCCTATTTGTCGAATGGCAGACGGGTCATCCCAGTCCACATACTTGGGACCCACTATCCCGGCGTTGGAGCGGACCGCCTCCTCGGCCAGCAACCTCAGCGCATTGGGCGCCAACACCACATCGTCGTGGCACACCAAGATGAATCCCGGGGCAGGATCGTCGTCCAGCACGCGGTTGGCCGCCGGGCCGAAACCGGGATTGGACTCCAGCCGGTGGACGGTGGCCTGGGGCAAGAAGCGCTGAATCCGAGCGGTGGGGTCGGCCTCGCTGCCGGCGTCCACCACGGTCACGTCCACCAGGCGGTGGTCTTGGGCGGCAACCGACTCCAGCATCTCGTCGAACCACAACCCCGGATCGTGGCTCACGATCACGACACGGATTCTGATGTCGGGCTTGGCTGGCATCAGGATTCGGGGCGGCTGAGAAACTCTCGAAGGGCGTCCGCAAGGGCGGGCGCCTGATCGACGGCATCGGACAAGACGGCGCGAGCGGAGTCGGGAAGCTGCCGGGCCAAGTCGGCCACGGCGTATCGGATGTCGTCGGGAATCTGGTCGGCTGCGTCGGCAAGGGCCTCCCGCAGGTCATCGGGCATCTGCCCGGCCAGGTCGCGGCGAGCGGCCTGCAAGCGGTTCACGGCCAGCAGACCGAGGCCCACCGCGGTGTAAATGCCGTTCCGAATGCACTCGGCCAGCGGGTCATCCTCGGTTCCTGGTTCCTGATCCGGCCGCGCGTCGCCCACCTCACCACCGTACCGGCCCGCCCAACGACAAAAGGGGCAAGGTATGAGCCTCTTGAAGACTGGTCACCGAGTACGGCATCGGCGCACCTGAAGTGGCACACTCGTGGCGATGCGAGCCCTGGTCACCGGGTCGCGGGGTTTTGTGGGAACTCACCTCGTCGCCCATCTGAACGCATGCACCGACGACGTGATCGAGGCGGACCGCGTGATCGGCAGCCCCCCCATCGAAGACGCCGGCGCGATATCCGAGCTGATCGCGGAGGCAAGGCCCGACGCGGTGTACCACTTGGCCGGCCAAAGCGACGTGGCCGCCTCATGGGACGACCCCATCGGCACCTTCCAGACCAACGCCGACGGCACGCTGAACGTGGTCCGGGCCTGCATCGACGCCGGTGTCGAGCGGCTCCTGTCGGTGACCAGCAGCGACATCTACGGCATGGTCGGCCCCGACGAGCTGCCCATCACCGAGCACGCCCCCCTGCGGCCGGTGAACCCCTACGCCTCCAGCAAAGCCGCAGCCGAGATGGTGTGCATCCAGGGCTTTTTGGGCCACGGACTCGGAGTGATCCGGGCCCGGTCCTTCAACCACCTGGGCCCCGGCCAAAGCGACCGGTTCATGGCCCCCGCACTGGCCGCCCGGATCGTCCACAACGAGCAGACCGGCAACACCGCGGTCCCGGTGGGCAACCTGTCGGCCCGGCGCGACTTCACCGACGTGCGCGATGTGGTGCGGGCCTACCGCCTGCTGGTGACAGACGGGGTTCCCGGTGAGGCATACAACGTGTGCTCCGGCCACGATATGGCCGTGTCCGACATCGCCGAAACCCTGCTCGGCCTGGCTCGAATCCCGATGACCATCGAGCAGGACCAGCGCCTGTTCCGCCCCGTCGACCTGCCCGTGCAGCGGGGCGACAACTCCAAGCTCCAAGATGCCACCGGCTGGGCCCCGGAAATCACCCTGGCCGAAACCCTGGCCGAAACCCTCGAAGACGCCCGCAGCCGCCCAACCAGCCAGTCTGGTGGCTCCCATGGCTGAGCGACGGGACCGGCGGGCGCTTATCACCGGGGTCACGGGCCAGGACGGCTCGTATCTGGCGGAGTTCCTGCTCGGCCAGGGCTATGAGGTGGTGGGCCTGGTTCGGCGGTCCAGCATGGTCAGCTTCGAGCGCATCGCCCATCTCCAGAATCAGATCACCATCGCCAGCGGCGATCTGCTCGACGAAGCCTCCCTCATCGAGGCGCTGCAACAACACCGCCCCGCCGAGGTGTACAACCTGGCCGCCCAGTCTTTTGTGCAGACCTCCTTCGGCCAGCCGGTGCTCACCGGCGAGACCACCGCCCTGGGTGTGACCCGCCTGCTCGATGCCATCCGCATCGTGGATCCGAGCATCCGCTTCTACCAGGCTTCCAGCAGCGAGATGTTCGGAAAGGTGCGAGAGGTGCCCCAAACCGAGAACACCCCGTTCTACCCCCGGAGCCCCTACGGCGTGGCCAAGGTGTACGGCCACTGGATCACGGTCAACTACCGGGAGAGCTACGGCCTGCACGCGAGTTCGGGCATCTTGTTCAATCACGAGTCTCCTCGAAGGGGCCTCGAGTTCGTGACCCGCAAGATCACCCACGGAGTGGCCTCCATCTTTCTGGGTCACCAAAGCGAGCTGCGCCTCGGCAATCTCGACTCGATGCGCGACTGGGGATACGCCGGCGACTACGTGAAGGCAATGTGGCTGATGCTCCAGCAAGAGCAGCCCGGCGACTACGTGGTGTGCTCGGGGGAGACCCACTCGGTGCGGGAGTTCTGCGAGACGGCCTTCGCCCACTTGGGCATGGACTACCGCGACTACGTGGTGGTCGACGAGGTCTTCTTCCGCCCCGCCGAGGTCGACATGCTGGTTGGCGACCCCAGCCGAGCGACCGCGGCTCTGGGGTGGCGCCGGGAGGTGGGATTCCAGGATCTGGTGGCCATGATGGTTGACGCCGACTTGGACCTGCTCCAAGGCAAGCTCAAGGGGATCTCTTGAGCCGACATCATCTCGGCGGTCGTCCGGGGATCTCGTGACCAGCGGCTCCAAGCGGGAAGCACCCGTGGGGGCCCCAAGTGTGGTCACGCTGGCCGGAGGGGTGGGGGCGGCCAAACTGCTCGCCGGCCTGGTGAGGGCCCACCCGCCCGGCGATCAGCTCGCGGTGGTGAACACCGCCGACGACACTGTGCTCCACGGCCTCCATGTGAGCCCCGACTTGGACACCGTGGTGTACACGCTGGCCGGGGCGGTCAACCCCGACACCGGCTGGGGCCTGGCCGGGGAGACCTGGCAGGCCATGGGCGCCTTGGACCGCTACGGCGGCATCACCTGGTTCCGCCTCGGCGACCGCGACCTGGCCACCCACCTGTACCGCACCCATCGCCTGGGCCAAGGGGCCGACTTGTCCACCATCACCGCGGAGATCGCCGCGGCCTGGGGTCTGGAGCTGGCCGTCTTGCCGGTTACGAACGACCGGATAGAGACCAGGGTCGCCACCGTCGACGAGGGCGAGATCGGCTTTCAGGACTATTTCGTGCGCCGCCGCCACGATGTGGCTGTGACCGATATCCGGGTGGCCGGGTCGGATCGGGCCCAGCCCGCCCCCGGGATCATCGACGCACTGGGCTCCGCCGCCTCGATCATCATCGCCCCCTCCAACCCCATCGTGTCCATCGGGCCGGTGCTGGAGGTGCCCGGCATTCGAGATGCGGTGGCCGCCCGCCGCGACGCGGTCGTTGCGGTTTCGCCCATCGTGGCCGGCGCGGCCCTCAAGGGCCCCGCCGACCGGCTCATGAGAGAGTTGGGCCACGAATGCTCTGTGGTCGGCGTGGCCCGCTTGTACCAAGACGTGGCCGCCACCTTGGTGATCGACGAGGCCGATGCCCGCCTGGCCGACGAGGTGGAGGCCGCCGGTGTGGCCTGCGTGGTAGCTCCCACCATCATGGACGGCTTGGAATCGGCCACCGCGCTCGCCCAAGTGGTGCTGGGCCGTGCCGCCGACGGGGGCCGGCCATGAGACTAGAGATCGTCGGCGTGGAGGGCTTGCCCGAAATCAAGCCAGGCGACGACCTGGCCGGCATCATCGCTGAAACGGCCGATCTGGCCGATGGCGATGTGGTGGTGGTGACCCAGAAGATCGTGTCCAAAGCCGAAGGAGCCATGGTCGCGGTGGACCCCGACGACCCCTTGTCGCACAAGCCGGTGGTGGAACAGGAGTCGGTGCGGGTGCTGCGGCGTCGGGGCGATCTGGTCATCAGCGAGACCAAGCACGGGTTCGTGTGCGCCAACGCCGGGGTAGACCGGTCCAACGTGGACGCCGACCAGGCCGCGCTGCTGCCCGACGACCCGGACAAATCGGCCCGGCGCATCCGCAGCGGCATCAAAGCCAAGGCCGGAGTGGACGTGGGGGTGATCGTCTCCGACACCTTCGGGCGCCCCTGGCGGCGAGGAGTGGCCGACGTGGCCATCGGCTCGGCCGGGGTCCGCCCGATCCTCGACCTGCGGGGCACCGAAGACGCCTCGGGCCGGGAGCTCCAGGTTACCGAGGTGGCCATCGCCGACGAGCTCGCCGCGGCCGCGGAGTTGGTCATGGGCAAGGCCGAGAACATCCCGGTGGCTGTCATCCGGGGCGGCAAGGCCGCCTGGCTCGGCCCCGGCAGCATCCGCTCGGACTTGGTACGCCCTCCTAGTGAGGATCTCTTCCGTTAGACGTTGATGCGGTGGTCGGGGCTGACGATGGCTCTCTTTATTTCCGCGTTCGCCTGAACCGTGCTGTGGGGCAACAAGACGGAATCCTCCACCTGAGCGCCGGCGCCGACTGCGACGTGATCCATCACCACTGAGTTGGCAATGCGGGCGCTGGGGGCGACCTCGGCGGTGGGGTGGATGTGAGTCCCGCCGGCGAGGGCGATCTGAGCCTCCAGATAGGCGGCAGGAGTGCCGGCGTCGATCCAGAAGCCGTCATGGGCCACGGCATACAGCAACCCCTTCTGCACCAGAGCTGGGAAGGTCTCCCTCTCGATTGACGCTGGTCGGTCGCCAGGAATCAGGGGGAGCACCGCGGGGTCGAGAACGTACATGCCGGCATTTATCCACCGGCTCGGCGCCTCGTGGGCCGGCGGCTTCTCGACATAGGCCTCAACCCGGCCATCGGCGCCGCACACCACTACTCCATAGCGGGAAGGGTCTTCCACTGGGGTGAGGGCGATTGTGGCTGCCCCGGGGTTTCCGCGGTGGGCGTCGATGAGCTCGACCAGTGGGAAGTCGCTGATCACATCCCCGTTCACGGCAATGAAGGTGTCTTGGACCCCGGCCTTTCGGGCGGCGAAGGCGATGGCCCCGGCAGTGTCCAGCGGCTCGGGCTCGACCGCATAGAACAGCTCCACTCCGACGCACCGGCCCTCGGGATAGGCGGCTTCGAAGGCGTCGGGGCGGTAGCCCAGCGACAACACCGCCCGTGTGATCCCCTGCTGTTCGAGCCTGCCAACCACATGCTCGATCATGGGCCGGTCCACCACCGGCAGCATCTGCTTGGGGTGGGTCAGAGTCAAGGGCCGAAGCCGGGTGCCGAAACCGCCGACCAGCACAACCGCGTCCACGATGGCCTCTAGGGGTCTTGCAACCCGACGCCCGGGACGTTTTCTCCGATATTGTCGTCGAACTCCACTGGCCCCTCGGGCTGAGTGAGGTCGGCCACCAGCGATGGCGACACCCCGAGCAGATCATTGACGGTGGTAGGCAGTGGCACGACCGCGTCCCGGGGCGCCAAGGCAATGGTGAAGGCCTCGCCGTCCTTCTTGAACCGGACAGCGCCGAAGTCGGCGTAGATTCGCTCGTCGGGCTCTTCGGCCACCGCGGTGAGCCCATTAGACCAGCGCACGATCTGCATGACCGCGGGCTGCCCGTCGCACACCGCGTCCACGGCGCTGATCACGCCGAGCTCGGCCGCGGTGATGCCGTTCTCATCCATGGTCACGAACATCGACTCGAAGAACTTCGCCATGACGGCGTCTTCGCCCGCGGCGTTGGCGGTGAACGGGTGGATGTGGATCAGCCCGTCGGAGTGGGAGTGAATGCCCTCGGGGTCGTAGGGATAGCCCTGGCTGTTCGTCCGGCCCTCGAAGACGGGCTGGTGGGCCCCGCCCTCGCCGTCGGTGCAGTCCCAAACCGTGTAGGCGGAGTGCCAGTGGTCGCTGAGGCCGGGGCGGGCCTCGGCATCGCGCTGGGTGCGGGCGATGGCCACGACCCCGATGCCGATCAGGATGATGAGCACCACCACCGCGGGAAAGCCGATGAGCCGGCGCCGCTGCCCAGCACCGCCCATCGACGCGGCCCGGGCCACCTTTCGAGAACCTGAGGTTCTTGCCACGGCCTACAACGCTACCGGGATGGCCGCGTGGTCAACGCATCAATCGCCGGAACAAATCGAGATACCGCTCGGCGATCTCTTGCGGCCCGGCGGTCTGCTCGGCATAGGCCCGAGCCCGCCGGCCCATCTCGACCAGGCCGTCGGGGTCGTCGGCCATCTCAGCCACCGCGGCGCAGAACGCCGCGGAGTCGTCAGGGCCTACCGCCCGACCGGCCCCGGAGTCGGCGAGCAGCCGCTCCACCTCGCTCCCCCGGTCGACGCCGGCCAGCACCGGGCGGCCCGCGGCCAGCACCGCGTACACCTTTGAGGGCACGCTGGTCGCGCCGAGTCCGGCCCGCAGCAGCACCAAGTGCAGATCGGCGGCGGCCAGCACCTCCCCCAGGCGCTCCGGCGGCTGCCATCCCACCAGGTGCAGGTTGTCGAGCCGCTCGGCCGCCGCGGCCACCGAAGACCGGGCGACGCCATCGCCGTTGACCACAAACTGGACATCGGCCTGCCCCTGTTCGGCGAACTGCTCGGCGGCGGCCACCACCAGCTCCAAGGGCTGGGAGTGCCCCAGGTTGCCCGCGTACATCACCACTGTGGCCTCGGCGTCGTCCAGCCCCAACTCGGCTCGATACCGGTTGCGCCGGTTCGCCGGAGCGATGCGCTCCGTGTCGGCTGGATTGGGGATCACCACCACTTTTTCCGGGTCGGCGCCAGGATCCAGCTTGTCTCGAACGTTGGCGGCCATTCCCTCCGACAGCACGGTCACCGCGGCCGCACGCCGGTACACCCAGCGCTCAAGCCGGCTGGCCGCGTCCACAACCCTGGCGTTGTGCAAGACGCCGGTGTCCACCGCTGCGTCGGGAAACACGTCTTGCACGTTGAACACCAGCGGCACCCGTCCCCGCCAAGCGGCGGCCCACCCCGCAGCCCCCAAGGTGAGCGGAGGCGACATGGCGAACACCACGTCGCAGCGGCCTGCGGCGGCGGCGGCATCGGCCCCCGCCAGCAGGGTGAATCCAGCGAACGCCGCCGCCCGGGCCCCCAGCCGCTGCTTGTCGGCAGGAAACGGATGCCAGCGCCTGATCCGACCCCACGGCGCCTCTTGGGTTCGCATCGGTCGCCCCGTCCACCCCTGAGCGACCGCGTGGTCCCGATACCAGGGCAGGCTGGTGACGACCTCCACCCGATGGCCGCGGGCCGTCCATCCCCGGCAGATGGCGGCCATCACCTCTCCGGTGGGGGCGGTGTCCGGCTCATAATGCGGGCACAGCACGAGGATCGCGAGCTGTCGCACTATCGGGCCACCTCCCCATAGAGGCGGCACAACTCCGCCGCGGAGTCGGCTTCGGCCAAGGCGCGAACCCTGGACACGGCCGCCTCGCCCAGCTCTTGGCGGGCATCAGGGTCAGCCACCAGCTCGGCAATCGCGTCAGCCCACCGGGAATCGTCGTCGGGGTCCAGAAGTCGGCCCCCCGCCCCCACCACCTCAGGCAGCGCCCCGGCGTCGGCGGCCACCACCGGACAGCCCCGGGCCATGGCCTCGACCACGGGAAGGCCGTAACCCTCGTATTTCGACGGAAACACCGTGGCCACCGCCTGTCGGAACAGGCCGTCGAGCACAGGGCGGGGAATGCGGCCCAACCGGTGCCAGCGGTCCCCCACCCCCAACTCGGCGGCCAAGCGGTCCAGCTCGGAGTCTTGGGGGCCGCGGGCGCCGGTGGCCACCAGCCCCACATCCACTCCCCCAGCGGACAGCCGGGCCAGCGCCCGCAACAGCAGTTCGTGGTTCTTGTGGGGGTGGGCCACCGCCGGAAACAGCACGAACGGGTGGGACAAATCCGGCGCAACGGCGGCCAGTGGCGGCTCTGCTGCACCCAAGGAGGCGTCTACCGGGGCGGGCAGCACCGCCACCTGCTGGGAATCGACCCCCAAGCGCTCCACCAGGCGGCGCCGGCAGAACTCGCTCACGGTCACCACCGCCTCGGCCCGGCGCACCGACCACGGCAACATCGCCCTCAGGTACAGCCGCTTGGCCAAACTGAAGTGCTTGGGATGGTCCAAGGGCTGCAAGTCGTGGATGGTTACCACCGCCGGCCGCAAGCCCATCCAGGGCACGGTCCCCCCGAAGTGGTGGATCACCGCAAGGTCGCGGCGACGGCATTGGGCCGCCAACCAGGTGTTCTCGATGAACACCCGCAGCGGTCGACCCCTCGCCGGAGGCGGCACCACCACCTCGTGGCGCTCGGCCAGGCGCGGATGAGCCTGGGCGAACCCTCGGGGCGCGAACAGCGTCAGCCGCACCGGGGAGTCAGTTGGAATGGCCGCCAGCAGTCTGACCACATAGTCCTCCGAGCCCCCCACCCTTCCCGGCCGCAGCCACAGCAGGTTCACCCCCACGGAGATGGCGCGGTTTTCGGGCTCCGCGGCTTCCATCAACCCACAAGCTCTTGGTAGACGTCGAAGAGCCCCTCCGCGGTGCGCTGCCAGGTGAACTCGGCCAGCGCCCGCTCCCTGCCCTGCCTGCCCAGGCGGGCAGCATCATCGGGGTAGTCGAGCAGGCCGGCCAGCGCGTCGGCTATCTCCCGGGGCCTCGCGGGATCCACCAGCATTCCGGCCGGGCCGGCCACTTCGGCGGTGGCCCCAGACGCCGAGGTCACCACCGGCGTCTCCTGCACCATAGCCTCCAGCACCGGCAGGCCGAATCCCTCGGTCAGGCTGGGATAGCACACCGCCGCCGCGGCCCGCATCAGCGCCCGCTTGTCGGCCTCGGCCACGAACCCCAGCCGGCGAACCGACTGCCCAGGCAAGGCCAATCCCCCGCCCCGGCTCGACTTCCCCCGCCCATTTGGCCGCAGCGGACGAAGCGAGGCCAATCCCCCGCCCCGGCTCGACTTCCACCCTTCCGGGCCGACCAGCACCAGCTCCTCGGCGGTCCGGCCCAGCATCTGCCATGCCTCCAGCAGCCCGGCCAGGTTCTTGCGAGGCTCGGCCGTGCCCACCCACAGCACGAACCGATCGGCCAGGCCATAGCGCCGCCGCACCCCGTCGGCCTCATCGGGCGGCGCCAAGCGGTCATCGGTCCAGTACGGCACCAGCCGCACCCGGTCGCTGTCGATCCCCGCACCAATGCAGTCATCGGCTGTGTGCTGCGACGGGCACACCACGAGATCGGCATCGGTGCGGGTCAGCTCAAGCGATCGGGCGAAAAACCGCAGCCCCCGCGGCGTGAAGCAGTCGGGATGGCGCAGAAACGCCAGGTCGTTGACGGTCACCGCCAGCGGCGCCGTGGGAGGGGGCACCGCCATGCCGGTGGCGTGGATGGCGTCCACCGGCCCCGCGGCCCGCTCCACCGATGGACGGCGCATCCGGTGCCAGCCCCAGTACAAGCCGGCTCGGGGCAACCGCACCGCCTCCACCGCGATGCCCGGAGCGAACGGCTCTTGCGGAGGATTCCGATGCCAGGCCGAAACGCCGACCATCTCCGGCGGCGCCGCCAGGCGACCCAGGGCCTCCACGCATCCCAATGCCGCCGTGGCCGTACCCCCCGGTATCGGGTGCCAGCACTGCTCCAGCGCGATCGCCACTCTCACTGCCCCGATTCTGCCAGCCCGAACTCAAAGCGCACGCTGCGAAACACTAGGGTACACGCCGATGAGCGGCTTTTGGGCAGACCAACGAGTCCTAATCACCGGCGGCACCGGGTTCTTGGGCCAAGCGGTTTGCCGGCTGGTCAACCAGCAGGAACCCGCCTTGCTGGCCGCCCCGTCCAGCGCCGACTACGACCTGCGACGGGCTGAAGATGCCCGGGGGCTCTTGGCCGATGTCCAGCCCGACACGGTCATCCATCTGGCCGCCCGGGTGGGGGGCATCGGCGCCAACCAGGAGCGGCCGGCCGACTTGTACCTCGACAACCTGCTCATGGGCACCAATGTGATCGAGCAGTGCCGTCTGGCGGGAACCGACCGGCTGGTGGTTGTGGGCACTATCTGCTCGTACCCCAAGCACACCAAGGTGCCGTTCACCGAGGACTCGCTTTGGTCGGGGTACCCCGAGGAGACCAACGCCCCCTATGGGGTGGCCAAGCTGGCCCACCTCGTGCAACTCCAGGCCAACCGAGACCAGCACGGCCAGCAAGGCGTCTATCTGATGCCCACCAACCTGTACGGCCCGGGCGACAAGTTCCACCCGTCGGTGTCCCATGTGATCCCCGCGCTCATCAAGAAATGCGTGGACGCCGTCGAAGCCGGCCACAGCAGCATCCAGGTGTGGGGCACCGGGACGGCCAGCCGGGAGTTCCTCTACGTGGACGACGCCGCCCGCGGCATCCTGCTCGCCGCCGAGCACTACCGGGGAGCGGCCCCGGTGAATCTGGGGGCCAACCATGAGGTCGCCATCAAAGAACTGGTCCACGACATAGCCGAGATCACCGGGTTTGCCGGGCGCATCCACTGGGATGGGTCAAAGCCCGACGGCCAGCCCCGCCGCTGCGTCGACCCCGGCCGGGCCGCCGAACTGTTCGGCTTCGAGGCCACCACCCCGTTCGCCGAGGGATTGCGCCGCACCTACCAGTGGTATCTGTCCAACCGTCACGAAGCCGAATCGCGAGGCGTGCCGGAAACAGCGGCATAGTCAGCGCCCACCACCAACTCCACATCGGCGCCGTCGATCTCGGCTACCAGCTCCAACTCGGGCGCGGGCGCCAAATGCCGGGCCAGCAGCGCGGCCTCGTCGGCGAATGCCGCGGTGTGGCGAACCACCGTCGTCCCCACATCGAACCGGCGGGCGTTGCCCCGCTCCACCACCGAGAACCCGACCCGCTCCAAGGCCTGCTCGACCTCGGCCACGGTGGCCGACGGAGTTCCGTTCAGCACCCTCACCCGAACCCCGGCCAGGGTTCCCGCCCGGAAGATCTCCAATACCGGCTGGGCCTGTTCCACCGCCAAAAGAAGCACCTGCTTGCCGTCGATGGTGGCGTCGGTCACCGGCAGCTTGTAGCGCTCAATCTGATCCACCCGGAACGACCGGAACTCGTCGCCCAAGTCCACGAGCTGGCCCACGGTGATGCGGTCGTCCAGAGTGATGCTGGGGCTGTCGCCGTCCAACAGCTCGTTGGCCACCCGGCGCAGGGTCAGCGGATTGCGGATGCCCTTCTCCACCGCCCGCTTGAGGGTGGCCACCATGAAGTCCTGCTGGCGCTGATTGCGCTCCAAGTCGTTCCACACCCCGAGCCTCACCCAGTCGTCGTCATCGGCCGGATTTCCGCCCTCAACCAGCGTCAGCGGCCGGCGGGTCCGCACATAGGCCAGGGCCGCGTCGGGGTCGAGGGCCATCACCCCGGCCTGCTCGATCCTCAGCCCCACCGAGTCGTCCCGGATGGGCTGGGCGATCTCCACCGGCACGCCGTCCACCGCCTCCACGATCCGAAGGAATCCGGCGAAGTTGATCTCCACATAGTGGTGAATGGGCACCCCGAGGTAGTCCGACACGGTTTCGATCAAGGCGCCGGCCCCGCCGATGCCCCGCGCCGCGTTCACCCGCTCGCTCCATCCCTTGCCGGCGATCGGCACCCACAGGTCGCGGGGAACCGACAGCATCGCCACCCGGTCGGCTTCGGGGTCGATGCGCACCAGAATCACCGAGTCGGTCAGCAGGGAGTTGACGTCGCGGTCGATGTGAATCGGGCTGTCGGGGTTGATCCCCTCAGCACTGTCTATCCCCACCAGAAGGAAGTTCTGGGCCTCTGAATCGCTCTGCTCCTCGAAGGCAAGCGACAGGCCGACCGACACTCGGGGAATCTTGCCTATCTGCGACTTCACCATGGCCAGCCCCGCCGCCCCGCCCACCGCCGCGGCGAACACCAGCAACCCGAACAGCACCACCAAGAGCTGCCCCCAGGTTCTCTTGCGTCCCCGCCGCCTGCCGCGCCTCATCGCCCGCCAGTTTAAGGGCAACCCCCGCTCTCAAAGAGGCGACCCCGCCGAAGTCATGACATCCGCAGGGGCCGCAGCAAATCTCACCGACTTGATAACCTGCACGCCTGTATGCCCGATGGGGGAAGTTGGCGTCGGTGAGTGAGGCCGTTTGGGATCCGGCGGTTGACCCGGTGCTGTGCTCGCCGTATCACCGTCCTGATCGGCACTGGTCACTAGACGACACCGGACGGGCCGAGCGAGGCCAGCCGCCAGTGATGGGCCGTCGCCCGCCGATACGCATAAGCGTCCCCGAAGACCAGAAGTCCGGTCAACAGCAGACGCTCCACCTCGACGACCGCAAGGTGAACCAGACGGTGGAGAAGGTGCGAGGCGAGGTGGACCGGTGGCGCGACGACGGCTACCCCAACGTCACCGCCACCACCCGGCGGCTCTTGCACCACTGGACCGATCCTCAGGCCATGATTCACCGTTTGTTCTTCGCCCAAGTGGAGGCGGCGGAGACGCTGATCTGGCTGCGGGAGGTGGCCACCCGCCAGAATCCGGTCCGGCGGGAGTTGGAGGCCGAGGCCCGCAAGCACAATGACGGGATCGTGCGGCTGTGCGCCAAGATGGCCACCGGCACGGGCAAGACGGCGGTGATGGGCATGGTGATCGCCTGGCAGACCCTGAACGCGGCCCGATCAACCCGCACCCGCAACATCATGCACACCGACCGGTTCGTTGTGTTCGCCCCCGGTCACACTGTGCGGGAACGGCTCGGGGTGCTCCTGCCCTCTGACCCGAACAATGTGTACGACGACATGGGCATTGTTCCCCACGACATGCGCCAAGACCTGAACCGGGCCAAGGTGAGGGTGGTGAACTTCCAGGCCTTCACCCAGAAAGACCTGATAAACGACGGGCCGGCCCGCAAGCTGCTGGGCAAGGGCCGGGGCGACGATGTGGAGTCGTGGGAAGCAGCGGTGGGGCGGGTGCTGGGCGATCTCACTGCCGGTGCGGAGCGCAGTGGCGTGTGCGTGATAAACGACGAGGCCCACCACTGCTATCTGCCCCCAGAGCGAAAGCGGGCCAGGGCCGATCAAGACGAAGACCGGCGGGCCGCGGTGTGGTTCAACGCCATCCGGGCGCTGCGCGGCACGGGTGTGCTGGGCCGGGTGGACGCCGGACTCGGCCAGGCCCATCCGGTGCTGGACTTCTCGGCCACGCCGCTGTGGATCGACACCGCCAGCAAGTCCGAGCCCGAGCAGTTCCAGTGGGTGGCCTCCGACTTCGGCCTGATGGACGCCATCGAATCGGGTTTGGTGAAGGTGCCCCGGGTGCCCATCGACGACGACAGCACCCGCGATGAAACCGTGTGGCGCCGGCTGCACCAGAACACCCAGCCCAAGAAGCTGCCCGAGTGGTTTGCAGCCCCCGACAACGCCGGACGCCTGCCCGAGGCCCTTGGCGGGGCCGTGGCTGCGGTGATCGAAGACTGGAAGCGCACATTGAACGTCTGGCAGGGCGATACAGAGAGAGAGAGAGAGAGAGAGAGAGAGAGAGATCAGCCCACGCCTCCGGTCGTCATCTTCGTGGTGGACAACATCCGCAACGCCACCGCGCTCTACGAGCACCTCGCCGGGAAGATCGAGGCCGACAGCACGGCACGGCCGGGGGCGCACGCGGAACTGTCCAATGTCGACGAGCACGGCAACTGGCATAGCTCGCCGCGAACCCTCGTCGTCCACAGCAAGGTAGCCGAGGGCGACACCATCCCCGACCCGCTGAAGACCCTGCTGGTGCAGACCGCGGGGCTCGACAGCAAGAAGGACGCCGAGGCCGCGGTGCGGGAGATGCTCAACACCGTGGGCAAGCCCGGCCAGCCCGGCGCCGATGTTCGCTGCGTGGTGTCGGTGGCCATGCTCACTGAGGGATGGGACGCCCGCACCGTGACCCACATCGTGGGTTTCCGGGCCTTCAGCACCCAGCTCCTGTGCGAGCAGGTCACCGGACGAGCCCTGCGCCGCACCTCCTACGACGCGCTGCGCGACGCCGACGACGGCCGCCAACTGCTTGAACCAGAGTACGCCGACGTGGTGGGCATCCCCTTCGAGTTCATGCCCGGTGCGGGCCAGCCCAACCCCGCCCCCAAGCCGCCCAAGCCCCGCACCCGAGTCCACACTCTGGAAGGCCGCCGCGATCACCGCGTGGCCTGGCCCCAGGTCACCGAGTACGTGCGGGTCGCTCCCCAAGCCCGGTTCGCCCTGGAGCTCGACCGGGTGAAGCCGTGGAAGCCCAATCCACAGCAAACGGCCACGACAACTGCTTTGCAGGGCTCGGTGGGCGAGGAGTCCATCATCAGCTCCTTGGCCGATGGCGACCGCCAGCGAACTGCCCAGATGTGGCTGGCCTCTGAGATCGCCAGCCATCTGACCATCGGCGCCCCCAGCCGGGACCCCGCCGGCAACCAGGCCGAGGCACGCCAACAGGGCAGAGCCTCCCTGTTCCGCTCGGCGCTGGCCGCGGTGGGCCAGTGGGCGGCCCATCCCAACGTGGTCGGCGATCCCGCCGCGGAGGTCTACGACCTGCGAACGGTGGTGGCCGACCCCGCCAACCGGCTCGAGGCCGCCGAGGCCGTCCTGGACGCCTGCGACTTCGGTGCCGAGCAGGAATCGCCCCGGCGGGCCCGACTGGCCCAGCCCGCCATCTTCGACACCGCCAGGGTCGACTTTGAAACCACCTTGGCCCACATCCACGAGACCCGCCACTCCGAGTTGTCCCATGCCGCTTGCCACTCGAAATTGGAGCTGCTGTGCGCCGAGGCGCTCGACGCCGACCCCCGGGTCGCGGCCTGGGCCCGCAACTTCCAACTGGGCTGGAGCATCCCTTATTGGGACGAAACCGTGTGGCGCCGCTACGAGCCCGATTTCGTGGCCCGGCTCGACGACGGAATGAACTTGATCGTGGAGTGCAAGGGCGCGTGGGACGACAAGGCCACCGCTGCCAAGCACTGGACCGAGGATCACTGGATCCCGTGCGTGGCCGGCACCGCCGAACTCCCCGATGGGCTGCGCCGCTGGCACTACGGGGTGATCGACGACGACAAGTCGGTGCGCCACCAACTCGATCTCGCCATCAAGGCAGCCCTCAAACTAGGAGCGACGTAGTGGCTCGACGATCCTCTGGTCCGCCCCGCCCGCCGGGGTCGTACCGCCACGAGCGGGCGTCGCGGGTGTACCAGCCCACAGCGGAGACGGCACCGCTGATGGACGACGACCAGCGCCAACCCAAGGAGTTCACCGTGACCCGTGTCGATACCCGCCTGCCTGTGGACCAGGCGACCACCGACCGCTCCGCCCAGCCCATGCCCCGGCTGGCCTGGGATCGCCAAGGGCACACCTCCGCCGACGACGGCCCCCACCGCTTCGCGGGAACACCGCTTTACACCAAGGAGAAGATCAACCCGCTCACCATGATCGACCAGCTTCGCCGTCCCGACGCCGGGGTGCCGCTCAACCTGCTTGACGACTTCAACGGCCTCCCCGCCGACGCCCAGAAGTGGGAGTTCTACCAGCACTCCGGGCACTGGCAGAACCGCCTCATCCACGGCGATTCCGCCGAGGTGATGCAATCGCTCATCGCCCGCGACGGCCTGGCCGGACAAGTGCAGATGATCTACTTCGACCCGCCCTACGGCATCAAATACAACTCCAACTTCATGACCGCCACCGACAAACTCGAAACCAAGAACGACGACACCGGCATCCCAGTAGGCGACACCCTGCCCATAAAGGCATTCCGGGACACCTACAAGAACGGCATCCACTCCTACCTCGACGAAGTCCACGAGAGACTGGTGCTCTTCCGCGATCTGTTAGCGGATTCAGGCTCGCTGTTCTTGCAGATAGGAGACGACAACGTGCATCGCCTGGCAGTGCTGTGCGATGAAGTGTTCGGAGAAGACAATCGGGTCGCAACGATTCCATTTGCTACTACAAGTGGCACTTCGTCAAACACAATTCCAAGTGTTGCGGATTATTTGATTTGGTATGCCAAAGAAACAACAAGTGCCAAATACCGCCAGCTCTATCAACCACTTGCTCGACAAGAAATTATCGAATATATGAGTTCTTATGCAATGGTAGAGTTAGAAGACGGTACGACGCGGCCTCTCTTAGTTGAAGAGAGAAGGAACGTGACTGATAACCTCCCTAAGGGTGCTCGCCTGTATCAAAGAAAATCTTTGGATTCTCAAGGTGCGTCAACCACTGGACGATCTGCCACTTACAAGTGGAATGGTCGCGATTGGCCATGTACGCCCGGCCGACACTGGAGTGTGTCAACTGCAGGGCTAGATCGCCTAGCCGAGCTTGGACGTCTCGATTCCGCAAATCCAGATTCAACGCTCAAATGGAAATTCTACGAAGACGAAGTTCCCGGTCGCCGTATAAACAACATTTGGGAGCGGCAGATGTATCCGTCTAACAAGCGATACGTTGTCCAAACTGCTAACAAGATCATCGAGCGCTGCATCCTCATGGCCACCGATCCCGGTGATCTTGTCCTCGACCCCACCTGCGGCTCCGGGGTCACACCGCATATGGCCGAGCACTGGGGGCGGCGCTGGATCGGAATCGACGTGGGGCGTGTGTCCATCGCGGTGGCGCGTCGCCATCTGCTCACCGCGGTACACCCCTGGTACCGCACCCGCGACGGGGGCAGCGACCCGGCCGCGGGGCTGGAAGTGGAGACGATGCAGCGGGTATCCGCGGCCACTTTGGCCTATGACACGGTACACGATCCCGAGAACACCATCCATCTGGTCGACCGGCCCAAGGAGGACGCCAAGCGCTCCCGGCTGACCGGGCCGTTCACGGTGGAGTCGGCATCGCCCTACGCCTACCTGCCGTTCAGCGAAGACCCGGCTGCGCCGGCCACCGACATCGGCGCTGCCGAAGGCCAGAATGCCCAGCGGCTACTAGAGGCGCTGATTGCCAATCCCATCTGCGATGCCTCGGGCCAGGAGGTGTTGAGCGTGGTCGAGACCACCCCGTGGCCCCGCGGCCAGCTGGTGTCGCACGAGGCCGACTGCACCGCACCGGGTCGGGAAACCCGGCTCACCGCGGCCATCATGCTGGCCGCCTCCGATGTCACGGTGAATGCCGACATGATCGCCCGAGCAGCCGGCGAGGCTCGACGAGCCCGCCACGACATATCCGACCTCATCATCGTGGCCAGCGCCTTCGAGGAAGCGACCAGCGCCGATGCCGGCGCAGTTCGGGTTCACAAGGTGGCCGCGTCGCGCGATCTGCAAATCCCCGGCCTGGGTACCGAGCCCGACGCCGGTGCGCTCACCCTGCTGGGCGAGCCCGACGTGTTCTGTGATCGCGACGGCGAGGGCAATCTGGTGGTCGAGCTGGCGGGCTACGACACCTACGACCCTTCCACCGGTCGGGTCAAGCAGTCGAGCGGCGCCGATGTGGACTGCTGGATGGTCGACACCGATCACGACGGCACCGGCTTCTTCCCCCGCCTGGTGTACCTGCCCGGCTACAAACAAGGCGACCCCCAGATCAAGCGACTGGTCAAGTCGCTCGGCAAAGACCTCGACAAGACCGCAGAAGAAGCCCTGTGCGGCACCGTGTCGCAGCCCTTCCCCCCGCCCCGCCCCGGCAACAACGTGGCCGTCAAGATCATCACCCGCACCGGCGCCGAGATGACCGCCATCGTTGAATCAGGCTGATAATAACGTCTTTGTGGTTGATGTTGCTGTTGTTGAATATTTTCTAAGATTTTTTCTGTTTTCCCACGATATTCAGGGGGGTGTTGTCACTGGGTGCTGGTATGCTTACAGCCATGAGATTTACCCCTGACCAGGCCGAATGTGCCGAGGCCGCTGACACCTTTGGGGGCGGTTGCGGGGCGGCGGTGTGCGTGGCGTCTGCGGATGTGGTCGGCCTGTCTGAGGAGCGGCTACGAGCGCGGATCAGCTTGATTGGGAGGGCCGAGTCGAAGTTGGCGGCGATGAAGTCCCAGGCCGTGGCCGAGATGGCCCGCCAGCACAACGCTGTTGCTGCCGAGAGGGTTGTGAGGGAGGAGTTGCGGTCCTCCAAGCGGGGCGCCCGCCACGACGTCAAAACAGCCGAGAGGCTGGCCGCGCTGGAGGCCACGTCGGAGGCTTTGGCCGCCGGCGACATCCCCCAAGACCATGCCCGCCTCATCGCCCGGGCCTCATCTGAGGGGCCCATCGACGAACAGGTACTGGTGGATGCGGCCAAGGAACAGGGCTACGACGAGTTCGAGAAGACGCTGCGCCGCCAACAACAGGACCTCTCCGGCGACGACGGGCAGGCCCTATTTGACCGCCAAAAGCAAAAGCGCACCGCCCGCATGTTCAACAACCGCGACACCGGCATGTTCATCCTCTCCGGAGAGTTCGACCCCACCACCGGCCAGCACATCGCCGCAGTCGTGGCTGAAAAAGAGCGCGAACTGTGGAACCAGGAAGACCCCAAGGAACGCCGCACCCCCCAACAGCGCATGGCCGACGCGCTGGCCGAGCTGATCTTGGAACCGGAGAAGGGCAAGGCCAAAGGCATCGCCCTAGTGCTGGTGGCCGACTACGACGCCACCAGCCGGGAACTGGTCAACGCCCGATTCTCCGACGGCAGCCCGCTTCCCATGCAAGAACTGGTCCGGTTGGCCCTCAAAGCCGACATCTTCCCCGCCGTGTTCGACGCCAAGACCCAGAATCTGTGGCTAGGGCGCACCCGGCGCACCGCCACCGACGCCCAGCGCATCGCCCTGACGATCCGCGACCAGGGCTGCATCGGCTGCGGCGGTGGCCCCAACCGGTGCTTCTCCCACCACGTCGAGTTCTGGAGGAACGGCGGGCCCACTGACTACCCCAACCTCGTGCTCGTCTGCAACGACTGCCACCATGACATTCACGACCACGGCTACCAAGCCATCCAAGACCCCGACACCGGCCGCTGGAAAACCCACCCCCCGCCCGACCCCTTCCCCGACACCGGCACCACAACCTGGCAGCCCAACCACGTCAACTCCGTGCTGCTGAACTGAGGCTCTGAACCCCACTTTGAGGTTCTCTCTCCCCAACTTGGGGAGACGACCGGACTGCCGGAATGACCCGGACTGTGCCAGCGGCGGCTGTCCTCCCCCAACTTGGGGAGACGACCGGACGCTTCGTGGAGACAAACTCTGGAAATGCTCAGCTACAATGCGCCCCATGGAGATGGCGGCTGTTGCCGTGGTGGGGCATCACCTGTGTTCCGGGCTGGCCGATGTCACCGATGATTTGGGCGCTTTGGAGTCCACCGGCTTCTGGGCAGTGGCCATCGACTTCCACGGCAAAGCGGTGTGCGCCCGATTCGACTCGGTGCGCCCCGCTCACCCTTGGCGGGGCCGACCTTGGAAGGGGCTGCCAGCCGACTCATGGCGCAGTTCCTTGGACCACGCCAGCTTCACCTCCGGAGTGTCAGCCATCCGGGAGATGATCGCCGCGGGCGACGTCTACCAGGTGAACCTCACCCGCCGGCTCAGCGCACCGCTCATCGACCCCGACACCGACATCGCCGCGTTGGGGGCTGCGCTGGCCGAGGGGAACCCCGCCCCCTATGCCGCCGTGCTGCGCCTGCCCGACCACGGAGTACACATTGCCTCGGCCTCACCTGAGCGGTTTTTGGAGCGCAATGGGCGGTGGGTGGAGTCGTCTCCCATCAAGGGCACCGCGGCCGACCCATCGGGGCTGACCCCCAAAGACCAAGCAGAGAACCTGATGATCGTGGATCTGGTGCGCAACGACCTGGGCCGGGTGTGCGACTACGGCACGGTGAGCGTGCCCGCCCTGTTCACCCTGGAGCATCATCCCGGTCTCGTGCATCTGGTGAGCACCGTTCGGGGGCGACTGGGCCCAAGCTGCGGATGGCCGGAACTCATCGAAGCCACCTTCCCTCCCGGATCGGTCACCGGCGCACCCAAGCTGGCCGCCCTTGATGCCATCGATGCCCTGGAGCCCCAGCCCCGAGGCGTTTACTGCGGGGCGGTGGGCTGGGTGGACACCGATCGCCAGCGGGGCGATCTGAACGTGGCCATCCGCACACTCTGGATGGAAGACGAGCACTTGCATTTGGGAACCGGCGGCGGCATCACCTACGACAGCGACCCCGAAGACGAATGGCAGGAAACCGAACTGAAGGCCAAGCGACTGCTCGCGGTGGCCACCGGCGAGTACATCAAGCTATGAACGAGCTATGACGGAGGCGCAGACACCTGCTGAGGCTCCCCCAGAGACCCGCACCGTGTGGATCAACGGGGCGCTGTTGCCCGAGGACGAGGCCCGGATCTCGCCTTTCGACCATGGCTGGCTGGTGGGCGACGCCGTGTTCGAAACCCTGGCCATCGTGCGGGGAATGCCGTTCGCCGCCCGCCGCCACCTGAGACGGCTGGCCTACTCGGCCGAGCACCTAGGCGTGGCGTTGCCCGATGCCGACATGCTCCGGGAGGCCATGGTCGCGGTGGCCGCCGCCAACGGGCTCGAGGAGGGACGGCTGCGGATTACCGTCAGCAGCGGCACCGGACCGCTGGGCAGCAGCCGGGGCGACAGCCCTCCCACCGCCACCGTGGCCGCCACCCCCCAACCCCCTTGGCCGGCCACCACCGCGGTGGCCACCATGGATTGGACCATCAACGAGCGCAGCCCCCTCGCCGGCCTCAAGACTGTGTCCTACGGCGCCAACGTGCGGGCGCTCGCTGAGGCCATAGACACCGGGGCCAGCGAGGCAATCTTCGCCAACACCCAAGGCCAATTGTGCGAGGGCACCGGCAGCAACATCTTCTTGGCCGATCAGGGCCGACTGATCACACCCTCATTGGCCTCAGGATGCTTGGCCGGGGTAACCCGCCAGCTCGTGATCGAACTCACCGGCGCACTTGAGAAAGACGTGCAGCTCGAGGCGCTGGCCTCGGCCGACGAGGCGTTTCTCACCTCCACCACCCGCGACGTCCACCCAATCCACGCCGTCGACGGCCGCCCCCTCCCCTCTGCTCCCGGCCCCCTCACCCAAGCCGCAGCCCAAGCCTTCGCCCGCCTCAAGGCGACCCAGATTGATCCCTAAGGTGTACTACATCTCCCACCACCACCCGCATCCCATCCTCCATCACCAAAGCACCTCGCTCGTCTAGGTCCTGAGCCAGACCCTCCAGCACACTCCCGTCACCCAATTCAACCGAAACTCGACGACCCAGGGTTGCCGACTCTCGACGGGCAGCCGCCATGAGGTCGGCTCGTCCGCCCTGTTGCCCGATTCCGCCCATCCAATGCGAAAACCGGGCCAATACACCAGCCAGCAACTCCTCGCGATCCACAATCGCACCGCACACATCCTCCAAGGCCACAGCCGATTCGGCAGCTTCAGGAGGCGCCGCTCCAGTCCGCACATTGAGGCCCATGCCCACAACCACGGCCTCGAGCCTGTCCCCGGCTACGACAGATTCGGCCAGCACTCCAGCGAGCTTGCGATCGGCCACCACCAGATCGTTGGGCCACTTTAATCCGGGCCGCACCCCGGCCAACGAGTCGCAGGCCTCGATCGCTCCCAACGCCAGCGCATTGGTCACCAGATGGGCCATCGCGGCGGCAATTCCGGGCCTGGTTAGCACCGAAAACAACAGGCTCGACTCCGGCGCCGCCTCCCAGGTCCTACCCCGCCGCCCTCGCCCTGCGCTCTGATAGTCGGCCACCAGAACTCGGTTTGTCTCTGAGCCTCGGCGAGCCTCAGCCAGCAAATCGGCATTGGTCGAGCCGGTTTCGGATACCCATTCCACCCGATAACCGGCAACCTCGCCCCTGTCCACGCCCCTGTCCAGATTCCTTTCCACGTGCCGAACTCCAATCCGCAATCCCCCATTATTCGCGTGCTTGAGAACCCGTCTGCACATCCTCTGCGACCGCTGCCACCAGCACCGCAATCCCCCATTATTCGCGTGCTTGAGAACCCGTCTGCCACCATATTGCCGT
>JAPPMA010000018.1:41349-55317 GCA_028819295.1 bacterium
CCGCAATCCCCCATTATTCGCGTGCTTGAGAACCCGTCTGCCACCATATTGCCGTGTTGTCCAAGGTGCTGGTGGCGAACCGGGGGGAGATCGCCGTTCGGGTGATCCGGGCCTGCCGGGAGTTGGGCATCGCCACCGTGGCGGTGTATTCCGAGCTCGACCGCAACGCCCTCCACGTGCGGATGGCCGACGAGGCCCACGCCCTGGGCGGGCAGACCGCGGCCGAGAGCTACCTGAACACCGAGGCCATCCTCGGCATCATCGAGCGCACCAGGGCCGACGGCGTCCACCCCGGCTACGGCTTCTTCTCCGAGAACGCCGATTTCGCCCGGGCCATCACCGCCCGGGGCGTGGCGTTCATCGGCCCCAACCCCGAGGCCATCGAGATCATGGGCGACAAGATCTCCGCCCGCCAGGCCGCCGAGCGGGTGGGGGTCCACGGAGTGCCCGGCACCACCGAGCTCATCACCGACCCGGCGCAAGTGCGGGCCTTCGGCGCCGAGCACGGCTACCCGGTGGCCATCAAGGCGGCCTACGGCGGCGGCGGCCGGGGCATGAAGGTGGTGGCCGACGAGAGCCTGGTGGAGGAGGCCATCGAGTCGGCCCAGCGGGAGGCGCTCAGCTATTTCGGGCGCGACGAGATCTACATGGAGCGCTACCTGGAGAAGCCCCGCCATGTTGAGGTGCAGGTGCTGGCCGACGGCCACGGCAACTGCGTGTACCTGGGCACCCGCGACTGCTCCGCCCAGCGCCGCCACCAGAAGCTCATCGAAGAGGCCCCCGCGGCGGGCATCGACCCCGAAATCCTGACAGCAATGGGCGAGGCCGCGGTGAAGGTGGCCCGGGGCTGCGACTACGTGAACGCGGGCACGGTGGAGTTCCTGTACGAGGATGGCGAGTTCTACTACTTGGAGATGAACACCCGGCTCCAGGTGGAGCACCCGGCCACCGAGATGGTCACCGGGATCGACCTGGTGGAACAGCAGATCAAGATTGCCTCCGGCGAGCCCCTGCCGTTTGCCCAGGACGACATCGAGGTCTCCGGCCACGCCATCGAGGTGCGCATCAACGCCGAAGACCCCGCCGAGGGCGCCTTCCTGCCGTCGCCGGGGCCGATCACCGGGCTCCAGGCACCCGGCGGCTACGGCACCCGCTGGGACGGCGGCTACGAGGCCGGCGACGAGATCAGCCAGTTCTACGACAACCTGGTGGGCAAGCTGATTTGCTGGGGCCGCGACCGGCCCACCGCCATTGCCAGAACCCTCCGGGCCCTCGGCGAGTTGGAGGTGAGCGGGGTGGCCACCACCACCGGCGCCGACATTGCTATCCTGTCGCACCCTGATTTCGCCGCGCTGGACCACTCCACCAAGTGGGTGGAGGAAACCCTGGACCTCACCGGCGTCAAGAGCTCGCCGGCCGCCGACAGCCCGCCCTCCGACGCCGAGCCCCTGGTGCAGCGGGACATCGATGTGGAGGTGAACGGCCAGCGCTACGCAGTGCGAATGTGGGTGCCCGAAACCGCCCCCACGGCCGTTGCCTCGGCCGGCGCCAAACGCCCCAGGCGGGCGGCGGGCGGCAGGAGCGGGGGCAGCGGAGGCAGCGGCGACGTGGTCGTTCCCATGCAGGGCACCATCGTCAAGGTGATGGTGGCTGAGGGCGACACGGTGGAAGCCGGTGATCCCATCGTCGTGCTCGAGGCCATGAAGATGGAGAACAACGTCTGTGCCGAGAAGTCCGGCACGATAACCGAGATCCGGGTGGCCGAGGGCGACGCAGTGGGCGGCGGCGACGTGGTCGCGGTCATCGAATAGCCCACAGTGAGCAAGCTTCATGGCCGCGCTCAAAGTCATCGCCCAGAGTTCGCCCGACCCTGACACTGACCCCGACGCTTACCTCCATCCCGACCTCCATCCCGATGACATAGCCATACATCTGCCCAGCAGTGCCCAGCTCGAGCCTGGGGCCGGCGAAGTGATTCTGGCGGCAATGGCTGAGCATCCCGAGGCGGCCGCGGTCTATTGGGACATCCTGGTGGGCGATCAGCGACAAGCCCGGCCAGCGTGGTCGCCCACCAGGGTGCAATCCGAGCCGGGTGTGTGCCTGCCCCTCGGCATCCGGGCGAGCTGGCCGCACTTCAACTCGTCGAGCCACCCGCTGGAGATGGAACGCCGCCTGGCCGAATCCGACGCCGTGGTTCTCCACATCCCCAGTGTGCTCACCCGCCACGCTGATCCAGCCGGCGCCGCACAAGGGCAGGGGGCCGCATCATCGTCTGAGGAGCTGAGACTGTCGATGAGGAGCAGCCCCGCACAAGGGGAGGGGGCCGACCACCCTGGGTTCGAGCCCGGTCCTCGCCCCGGCACTCACCGGCGACGCCCCTTGAGCCGAGGCCAGGCCAGCACGTCGATCATCATTCCCAGCGCCGGACGCTCCCTGCCCGGTTCGACAGTCCCGGTGCTGGTGCGCTGTCTGGAGACGCTCGCCCTCCTCGACCCCCCGCCTTTGGAAGTTGTCGTGGTGATCGGCGACGAGTACCAGGGCGAGCCGCCAACCAAGGCCGATGGCCTGCCGGTGCGGGTCGTGTACCGCGGCACCGGATCTTTCGACTTCTCCAGAGCCATAAACTGCGGGCTGCTGGCCAGCCGAGGCGAGTTCGTGCTGCTGCTGAACGACGATATCGAAGCTGAGACCGAAGCCGAGACCACCGACTGGCTGGGTCGCATGGTCGCCCACCTCCAGGATCCCACCGTGGGAGTGGTGGGCGCCGCGCTTCTCTATCCCGACCGAACGGTGCAGCACATCGGCATGGTGATCGACGACGCCCACCCTCTGCACCCATTTCAGCATCACAAGCTGGCCGACACTGCCGCCTACGGGGGCGATGTGGCCCGCGACACGATCAGCGTGACCGGGGCCTGTCTGCTGGCTCGCCGCTCCGACCTGCTGGCGGTCGGCGGCATGTCAAAGGAGTTTCCCACCTCCTACGGCGACATCGACCTGTGCCTGCGGCTGCGCCGATCGGGGTTCCGGGTGGTGGTCGAGCCCGCCGCAGTGCTGATCCATCATGAGAGCGCCAGCCGAGAGCCGATCATCGAACCGTGGGAGTGGGGCAGATTCTTGTACCGATGGGGTGAGGTGCTCGATCCGTGGTACCACCCCGCCTATCGGAGACCCGATGACCCAGACCACAAGAACCGCAACGCTGATCACCTCGGCCCCGTCGATCCCGATGCGTCGTGGCCGGCCCGCAGAGCGGAGATTCGATCAACGATGCATGAATCTCAGATGCATGAATACCGGCTGGGAATCCCCCCTAGGATTCACCCATGACTGATGATCGGGCCGATGGCGGGGAGGATCTGGTCGATAGCGAGGACATCGAGCAGCTTCGCCACGAGATTCTCCGCCTGCGAGACCAAGCCATCGGCGCCGAAGTTCAAGGCCGATATCTTCGCGCCCGGGTCACCGAGCTGGAAGACCGGATCGCAGAGCGGGATGCCCGCATCGATGAGTGGAAAGACCGCGTTCTCGAGCGCGACACCCGCATCGCCGAGCGCGACACCCGCATCGCCGAGCGCGACACCCGCATCGCCGAGCGCGACGACGAGATTCTCTGCCTGCACAAAGACCTGGCCCGCCCGGCCATCATCCGGATCGCCCGGCGTCTCGCCCGGAGATCGCGCAGAGATGCCCCGGCCTGATCTCGTCGACACCGAGCGGCTCGGGGCGGCGATTGAGGCTGAGGCCGAGAGACAGCGCCGCCAAGACCCCGCTGTCGCGCAGCTCGAACTCGAGATCGAGCGGGCATGGGCCGACATCGCCCCGTCCGGGGTGTCTGTCGACGGCGACGGCCATCTCCTCGACCAAACCGCAAGCCTGGCTGCCCTCGACCCCCAAGTGCCCGTCGGATCGCGTCGGGGACTGCGCGGCGTCAAGTGGCTGATCCGCAAGCTGGCCTACTGGTATGTCCGGTTCTTGACCGACCAGTTCAACGTGTTCGCCGGAATGCTGATTCGGCACTTGCGCAACCTCGAAACCCGCTTGGGGCGACTGGAGGCTGCCGCCGGACATCCAGTCCATCACTCTGGACTGCACCCCGGATTGGAAGCCTCAGACTGCTTGGACGATCCTCCCGAGCCATCGCCTGCCGCGGCGACCCGCATGGCAGGCTTGGCGGGCTCGGGGCCGTGCCTGGTGCTGTCAGGGGGGGAGGGCACCGTTGTCGAGGCCATCGGCAAGCGGGGCATCAGCGCCCGCGGCGTCGAGCAGGATCCCGTCCGCGTCCTCGCGGGTTTGCGCCGCGAGGCAGACGTCCGACCCGGCGACGCGGCCGCCTGCCTGTCCGATGCCGACGACGAAGAGTTCAGCACGATCGTATTGACAGGATTCGTGGAGAAGCTGCCGCTGAGAGCACTGCTGGCACTGATCGACCAAGCGGACCGGAAGCTCAAGAAAACCGGCCGGATCATCGTGGGGGTGGCCGACCCGGCGAGCCGGAGCCGAGTCGAGTCGGAATTGGGGTCGGGGCTGGGCATCTCGCCGATCACCTGGCGACACCTGCTGGAGCGGGCCGGCTTCGACGCCCGCCTGGAACCCTGTCCCGACCCGCGGATCAAAGAAATCGTCGTGGCCCACCGCACCGCCCACCCGCCGGACACCTCCAACCCGCCGGACACCTCCAGCCCGCCGGACACCTCCAACCTGCCGGATACCTCCAGCCCGAACCAGCCGTGAGCCCTGTTGTCGATATCTTGATTCCGCAGATGGCCTCTGGGGATGCCACCAGCAATCACACCCGGCTGGTTCAGGAACTCCTCGAGGAGAGGGGCGTCGAAGTCCGCATCGTGGTGGAGCGCAAAACCCAGTCGGGCAAAGACACTGTTCCCATTGAGAAATGGAGAGCCGACAGCCGGGTGTCGGTACTCCAGCACTCCATCGGCTCAGAGGTTGCCCAGCAGATTATTCGGCGCAAGGTTCCGATCGTGCTGAACTACCACAACATCACACCACCGAATTTCTTCGATGCCTGGCAGCCGGAGTTGGCCAAGAGCGTGGCCCGGGGACGCCAGCAACTCGGCCAATTGGCATCCCTCACTATCCGAGGCATCGCCGACTCTGAGTTCAACGCCCAAGAGCTCAGAAGTTTGGGCATCGAAGACGTAGCGGTTTCCCCCGTGCTTTGGCAGCTTTCCGGTGGCGATGTCCAGGCCGGATTGAGCGATAGGGAGGTAGCTGAAGACGGGGGGACCGTGTTGTTCGTGGGCCGACTGGTTCCCAACAAGTGCCAGCATGATCTCATCGCCGCATTCGCCGTTTTGTCTCGATTCCGACCCCAGTCGCAGCTCGTGCTGGTGGGCGACGCCTCACCGCCCCAATATCTGCAATCTCTGAAGAGCCTCGCTCGGCGGCTTGGCGTTCAGAACCGGATGGTGTTCGCCGGCAAAGTATCCGACAAAAGCCTTTCTCAGTGGTACCAGACCTCCGACGTGTTCGCCTGCGCGTCGGAACACGAGGGATTTGGCGTGCCGCTGGTGGAGGCCATGGCCAACGGCCTGCCGGTGGTGGCCTATGACGCAGCCGCGGTGGCCGAAACGGTCGGTGATTCCGGCATCCTGCTCCAAGACAAGCGGCCATTGACGATGGCTGCGGCCCTGCACCGGGTGCTGGGCGACGGCCGGCTCTACCAGTGCATGCGCGACCGCGGCATCGAATCGGCCCAACGGTTCGATATTTCCGTCACCCGCGAGCAGATGTGGATCGCGTTGAAAGACTTGCTGGATGCCGGGGCTTGATCTGGCCCACAGACTCAGCGCCGACTGAAGCGCCCGACGAAACGCCGAATGATACTGGGCCAGCTCCTCGGCTTGAGCCAGGCGGGCTTGGGCCCGATCATCCCGCTGATTTTGTTGTGGATCCTCTCCCGCCAGGCCACTCGCGCCAGGCGGGCCCGAGCCACCGCCAGCTCCGCCTCGGCTTCAGCCAGGCGGGCTTGGGCCTGCTCCAAGTCGGCAGCCGCTTGAGGATGGTCGGACAATTCGGTGATCAGCTCCTGTTGCCGGCGCACCAGGTGCTCCAGACGCCGGTAGGGGGCCAACGGCGACCCCAGAAGGTCCATCCGGGAGCGGCTTCCGGCGTCGTGCAGCTCGGCCAACCGGACCGCCGGCTGGCGGTACACCCGGCGAATCAAGTCCTCTTCTGCCTGCCGCCACTGCTCCATCAGATCGCGGTCGATGTCCTCGCCGATCAGCTCGCCCAAATGAGCCACCAAGCGGTCGTTGCTCCAGGTAACCGGCCAGGGCAGATGGCAGCGGGCGCTCAACATGGCCGAAACGGCTTTCCAAAGCCCTCTGACCACGGCCAACCGCACGTCCACTCCCCCGGCGGCGACCCATTCACGGTCCACGAACTTGAGGCCGTCGGCAGTCACTGCAAAGTTGTCCGGCCCGGCATCCAGCCACTCTGGAGGCAGCACTTGAGCGGCATCGGCCGGCAGATAGGGGTGGGGCGCGGAAACCGAGTCCACCGGCATCTCGTGGGCGGCCAACGCGGCCCGCCATTTCCGCAACAGCCCGGCAATCCCATCGGCATCGCCTTGGCGGGCGCAGTCCAGCAGGCACTGCTCGAGATTGCGGCCTGAGACATAGACCTCCTCGGCCACCTCCACCTGCCCGAGCCACCCCTCACTGTTGACAGCCACAGATTCACCGGCCCTGTCTTCGGCCTTCAGCCCTTCAGCCGTCAGATGCCGTCTTATGGTCAAGCCCTGATTCGAATCGATCACCGCGGCCTGCTGCCCCCAGCGCCGGCGGCGGTCGGGCGCCACCCGCCAGGCCAGCACCCGCTGGTCCACCCGCTCGGCCACGGCGTCGGGATTCCGGCCAGCCACAATCAAGAACGAATTGGCCGCATCGGGGCCCAGGCCCGCCGTGAGCAGCGCCCGGTGAGCAGCCCGGTCGTCGGCCACCAGCACGGGACGGGCGTACTCAGTGCTCGTGGGGTGGCCCACAATTTGGTCCACCATGTCAACCCCGTCGAGCCGGTCGTAGATCTCCTCGGCCAGCACCGCGGTGGGCAGCTTGTAGTCGGGAAATGGGTACAGCCACTTCTGGGCAGCCAATCCCGCGCCCTCCAGCATCTGGGCCAGTTCCCGCCGCGACCATGTGGTCGGCTCGCCGTCGCGGTACCCCTCCCAGCCCACCCAGGGCAGCCCCAGGTGGTCGTCGGGAAAGCCCAGCAGGTATTTGAGCCCCAGGCGGTTCTCGATGGCCAGCACCACCACCCCCCCTGGGGCCAGGGCATCCACCACCAGGTCGAGGAATGCGGCGGGCCCACCGCTACCGCCGTGGCCGGTCCCGGCATATTCCAGCACCCCCACCAACAAGACGACGTCGTGGTCCCCCGACCTCTCGGCGCCCAGCCCGTCGAGCGGACCGCAGAAAACCTCGACGTGTTCCAGCCCGGCGCAGCGGTGGGCGATCAGCTCGGCTCGGGCCGCGCTGCCCTCCACCGCGGTCACCGCCGCCCCCCGGTCGGCGCATATCCGGGTGTTGACCCCCGAGCCCGCCCCCACGTCCAGCACCCGGTCATCGGGGCCGATGTGTATGGGGGCCAAGAGCACGGCCCGCTCGGGGGCCAGGTGATAGGCGGTGGGCCAGTCACGAACGGCAGCGGCCAATTCGTCCGACCCCACCCGGCGGTCATCGGCGGCCCGGAACAACGCCAGCAGCTCAGCCTCGGCCCCGTCGGCATACCGCAGCGAGTCGCCGATCGGGATAATGGGACGGGGCTCAGGGCTCACAAGTACATTTCAAGCTACATCCCAAACTCAGCACCCGGCCCGCCAGTCGCCGTCCAAGTTCAACAGCCCATTGGCCCCGGGGTCGGGCTCGCCGGAGACTTGCAGCCAGAACTCCCGGGCCCGTCGGTCGTAGAGGAAGGTTGCAGCGGAGTCCTGCACGGCGGCGTTGACATGGAACGCGCCCGAGCGGAACGGGATGCGGCGCAAACGGAACTCCACCCACCCCTGTCCGTCCAACCGGCCGGGGCGGAAACCGCCGACGTGGGACCGGGGCCCGGCCAGATGGAGATTGTTGTGGTCGTAGAAGCCGAGCGAGAACACTGGATCATCGATTGGCTCAAAGGCGCGGTAGTGGATGCGCACGATCAGCGGGTCGCCGGAGGCAAAGGCCTTGGGCCGGTGCCCGGCTTCGTCATAGAACTCCAGATCGGTGATGCACAGCGGGGTTTCCCCCTCGCCAGCAGGGCGGGGCCGATGGCCGACCGAAGCCGCCGCCTCGGTGTCGATGGTATCGAGGTAGGCGTTGATCACATCCTGCGGTTCACCTGCTGCGGCCACCAGGCCCCGGTTCAGCCATGCCATCTGATCGCAGTTGGCCCGCAGCATTCCCAGGTCGTGGCTGACCAGCACGATGGTAACCCCCTGGGCCCGCAGCGCCTCCAGGTGGCTGAGGCAGCGGAGCTGGAACTCCTCGTCGCCCACGGCCACCACCTCGTCGACAATGAGGATCTCGGGATCGACGTGGACGGCCACCGCGAAGCCCAGCCTCACGTACATGCCGCTGGAGTAGATCTTCACCGGGCTGTCGATGAACTCCTCCAGCCCCGCGAACTCGACGATCTGGTCCACCCGCTCGTCGATCTGGGATTTGGGCACCCCGAGCACCGAGGCGTTGAGGTAGATGTTCTCTCGCCCGCTCAGCGCAGGGTGGAATCCCGCCCCCAGCTCCAGCAGGGCCGACGTCCGGCCTCGGATCTCGACGCGGCCCTCGGTGGGGCGGTAGATGCCGGCCATGATCCGCAACAGGGTGGACTTGCCCGAGCCGTTGCGTCCGACCAGCCCGTACATCGAACCTCGGGGCACCTCCAGGCTGACATCGCGAAGAGCCCAGAACGGCTCGCTTCGCACCCGGCGGAGCCGGCGGCCTGAACCGTGGCGCATCCCGGTCCACGCCTCCTTCAAGCTGAGAGGCCGATCCGAGATCAACTGGAAGCACTTGGACACGCCCTCAACGGCCACTGCATCAACCACTGCCTCATCGCCCATCGCCTAGAGCTCCTCGGCGATGTCGCGGGTTCGGGCCTTGAACATCACCCAGCCGCCGGCCCCCACTGCCAGCGAGATCAAAGCCATGAGCCCCAATCGAAGCACGCCGGGCCAGTCCAGCCCGTACAGCAGCTCGCGGGAAGCCTCGGTGAACTGAGACAAAGGGTTCAGCCGGATGATGTCCCGCACCGGCAATCCCAGGGCCCGCTCGGGAATCAGCGACAGCGGGTAGACGATGGGGGTCACGTAGAACAGGAACTGCAAGGCGATGGTGGCCAGATAGCCCACGTCGCGATAGCGCACGTTC
This sequence comes from bacterium, assembly GCA_028819295.1. Classification (GTDB taxonomy): domain Bacteria; phylum Actinomycetota; class Acidimicrobiia; order Acidimicrobiales; family Bin134; genus Poriferisocius. Next base: position 50,721 of record JAPPMA010000018.1, read on the forward strand.
CACACGCTGAGAACGAGCCCGATGCCCAGGGCAAAGACCGCCAACAGCACCAACAGCACCGGCCACAGCAGGAATGTCCAGCTCACGTTGATCAAGCAGATGAGGATCAGCATCAGGATGGACGCCTCGATAGCCGCCTGGAACAGCACCGTGATCAAAGCGGCGACCGCGGGGGCCTCGGGCGGGAAGTACACCTTGCCCAGAAGCGAGCCGAGGTCCAACAGCGCGCTCATCGCCCCGGTGATCACCCCGTGGAAGGCGTTCCACATGACCAGCGCGCAGAACAGGTAGAGGGCGAAGTTGTCGAAGCGGCCGTTGCCCGCCCGCGGGGGGTCGAACTTCAAAAGCACCCCGAAGACCAGGGCGTAGATGGCCAGCGTGGCCGCCGGATTGAGCATCGACCACAGCCAGCCCAGCACCGACCGCTTGTAGCGCGCCCCGAGCTCCCGCTGCACGAGCCGCCCGATCAGCTCCCGGTAGCCCCATATCTCGAGAACGCCGCCCCGGCTGGTCGTCTCAGCCATGATCTGCCTCGGGATCGCACAGGTACTCATACACACCGGCCCGGCTGGTCGTCTCAGCCATGATCTGCCTCGGGATCGCACAGGTACTCATACACACCGGCCAGGTTCTGGTCCCAGCGGGCGTGGCGGGCCGCGATGTCGGCCAGGCCCTGCTCGGCCAGTCGCCGGCGGCGAGCGGGATCCCGCACCAGGGCGACGATCTCGGCGGCCAGCCCGTCGGCGGTCTGCGGCGATTGCATGCAGTTGTGGTCGTGGCGCAGCAGCCAGTCGCCTGCCGGGTTCTCAAACGACACCACCGCGGCCCCGCAGGCCATCAGCTCCAGCGGCAGATAGGAGGGGTGCTCGGAGGTGGTGAGGGCCACCCCGATGTCGCAGGTGCGGTACAGCGGGCCGGTCTCGGTGTAGCCGAGCTGGCCCATGTGGGTGATGAGGGCGTCCATGTGCTCGGGAAAGGCCCACGACCCCGCGGTCACGATGCGCACGTCGTCGGCCAACTCGTCCTTCACCAGGCGGACGGCCCGGGCGGCCAACTCCCAGCAGTTGCGCAGATGGCCGGGGCGGGCATAGATGAACACCGTCACCGGACGGTCGGGATCGGGCTCGATGCGGCCGCGGGCATGGAACACCGAGCCGTCCACCGCGGGCCAGAAATGGCGGGCCGCTCCGCCGTAGCGGTTTCGGTAGAGGTCGGCCAGATGCCCGGTGTTGCACAGCCCGTAGAGCCCCAGCCGGTAGCTGTGCTCGGCCAGGGCATAGAGCGTGCCCGCCGGGTAGAACATGGGCTCGAAATCTTGGATGAGATAGAAGCGACGGGCCTGGCCGGGAGTGCGGGCCGCGAAGTAGGCGGTGGTCCACATGGTGGCGATGGCCGCGTCGGCCGGGGGCACATCGTCGGCGTCGAAGGCGAACGAATCGTGGTAGTCGATGGGACTGCCGGCCAGCGACCCGAAGGCGGCGGCGACCCCCGACCGGTACCACCGCTCATCGTGGTCCACCGGGCCGGCCATCACCATGAACCGATTCTCCACCCCGTGGTGGAGGGCCAAGTGGTCGGCCAGGCGGAACACGGTGTGGATGCCCCCGTAGAACGGGTTCTGGAACTCGGGCACGAACCAGTTGACCGTTCTCACTGCTCGGCGGCCCCCAACCGCCCGGTGGCCTTGGCGCACCGCCTCGGCGAGCTCCCGGTCGGCGATGGAGGCGAGTGCCAGGGCGTGGGCCTCCCCCGCCTCGTTGCGCTGGTAGAAGACCTCCATCGGCCGGCCCAGCATCTCGGTGAGCTGCTTGAGCACGCCCGGCTCCTCCTCGCAGTGCAGCACCGGCTCGGGATGGGCCGTACTGAGATTCGGGGAGAAGTAGGGGTCGCCTTCCATCAGCCACCGCTGGTAGTCCCAATAGCTGGCGAACACATCGCCTTCGGGCACATGCGGGCCTCGGGTGGCCGACTCCCTATGGGTGATCGGGGTGGCTGCGGACACCACATTGCGATACCCGGCCTGCCGGGCCCGCAGTCCGAGCACCACATCGCTGCCGCACAGCTCGAAGCGCTCATCGAACCCGCCGACCTCATCGAACACCGCCCGGCGCACCGCCAGGCAGGCCCCGGTGACTGCCACAGTGTTGCGGGTCCAGTCGGTGGGGCCCAACAGGGTGTCGGAGTGCGGTGCCATGCCCTGGAACAGATGACCGGCCAAGCCGGTCATCCCGATGACCACCCCGCCGAACTGGATGAGACCGCGGTCGTCGATGAGCTGGAGGCCGGCCACCCCGATCTCGGGGCGCTGGGCCCAGCCAACGAGGCTGTGGAGCCACCGGGGGTGGCCGGGCGAGGTGTCGTCGTTCAAAAACACCAGCACGTCGCCGGTGGCCTGCTCAGCAGCCCGATTGTTGACCTCGGAGTAGTTGAACGGCTCGTCCCACCAGATGACACGAGGACTGAGATCGCCAGCCTCCCGCTGATACCAAGCCTCGTTGTCGGAACTCTGCCCGCCGTTGTCCACGATGATGAGCTCGAGGGAGGGATAGCCGGCCGAACGGACCACCTCGAACGCACCCTCCAACAGCTCCCGATCGTGACGGGTGGCGATGATGACGGTGACCGGCGCTTCCCGGTCCGGCGCCCACACCAGATTCACGCCGCTTTCGCCGGCCTCGGCCCGTGCCGGCCATCCCTGCCTCGACAATTTGCGGTCAACCAGTTCAAGGTGGTGGGGCTCGATGCGATGGTCGCGGCCGCTGAGCGTTTGCAGCACCGCCGGCAGGCGGATCACCTGCTCGTCGCGGAGTTCCAGGCCCAGCAAGAGATCCCACCACAGCGAATCGTCTCCGGTCCCGGCCGACCGATAGCGGCGGGCGGCGTCCGGTTGCAGATTGCGGGCCCGCACCGCGAAGGCCCGCCCGATGTAGTTGGCGCACAACAGGAGGTCGGGAGACCAGCCCGGCTTGAGGCGAGGCCGGCTCAAGCGGTCCAAGTCGCCGTCGAAAAAGACGCCGTGGGGCATTCCCTCTTGGTGCCACTCCCACACCTGGGCCAGGGCATCGAGATCGTCGTCCCAATACACCAGTTCGATCCAAGGGTCGCGCCATGCGGCCTGGGCGATCTGATACACCGCATCGGGCCTCAGGCGATCGCCGGCCCGCAATAGCACCGCCAGATCGCTCGGGCAGTCTTGCGAAAGCCGATGGAACTCCTCGGACAGTCCGCTGGGCGCCACCTTGACCGCCTCCACCCGCCCCCACGACTGATTGCGAAGAGATGCTTCGGAGGCGGCCACATCGCCGCCGTCGTCCACCACCAGCCCCCACACCCTCGGCGGCCTCGGCCACTCCTCGAACCACTGGCGCTGAACCGCCAGGATACTGGGATCGGCCGGCAGGCGGCAGAACCAGTCTCGATAGGAAACCCCTGCTGAGGTGGTGGGCGAATCTCGCTGCGGTCCCTGTTCCGGCTCTAGATTGGAGCCATTCCTGTCTCGCTGCCACTTGACTCGAGTGCGGGTAACGGCGTTGCGGGCCCCTCGAGCAACCAACATTGCCCTGCTGATCAGCCTCCGGCGGCGGGTCCCCGTAGGCAGAACTCGCTCGAGCAGGCGCCGGACCACTACGACACCCTACCCGGACACCAACGTCTGACTTTCACCCACGGACCCATTCTGCAAGTCGCCGATGGCCTCACCCCAACGGCAAACGCTATTCGCAATTCGTGTCGCCCATGAATCGCGGTGGATTCGATGGCATTGTCGAATTCACTGTGCGAAACGACATCAGAAAAATCAAGAAGTCATTGCGGTTGTGCCTTCGCCGATTTGCGACCACGGACCCGGGGTGCCTTGACCGCATCGGGATGAGTTGCGATAGCGGTAGCGGACTTCGTAGGTCGTGGCGGGCTCTGCTCCCCTGACGCCTATGGCCGCGGTCACCGATGACAACGGCCTGCTCTCGGGGTTCTCAAAGGTATCGCATGTCTCCACCCTCCAATGGTCGCCGGTGCCCTTCTCGCGGAACTGGAAGTCATACGCCCGTGTCTCCCGCGCGTCGAAAGAGGCGACAAACCTCACCTCATACCGCGTCGGGTTACCGCTGTTGGCAACAACCACCGGGGCCCTCGGCGCATCGTTCCCGCTGGTGTCTGTTAGGGCGACTGCTTGGCTTAGCACCTGGACCGCAGCAGAGTTCTCCCAGTCTCGCGCCACATCCAAAGGAGTCTCCCCGCTGTTGGATCTCATAGTGGGGTTTGCGCCGGCGGCGAGGAGGGCTTGGATGACCCCCGGATCATCGCTGAACGCCGCGGCCCAGTGCAGAGGCGTCAAGCCGTCGTCGTCTTTGGCGTGAATATCAGCCCCGGCAGCGAGCAACGCCCGCACCACCGCCAGATCATCGCTGAACGCCGCGGCCCGGTGCAGAGGCGTCAATCCGTTGTCGTCTTTGGCGTGGATGTCGGCCCCGGCGGCGATGAGAGCTTGGATGACCGCCGGATCATCGCTGAGCTCCGCGGCGATGTGCAGAGGCGTCCAGCCTCTGTCGTCTTTGGCGTGGATGTCGGCCCCGGCGGCGATGAGAGCTTGGATGACCGC
>JAPPMA010000018.1:55417-57908 GCA_028819295.1 bacterium
CGCGGCGATGTGCAGAGGCGTCCAGCCTCTGTCGTCTTTGGCGTGGATGTCGGCCTCACAGCGCAGTTGGGTTTGTACCTGGGTTGTGGTGGCGCTGACCCAGAACCCCCAGCTGAGCCAGTCGGCCGTGGGGGTGTTGGGCGGGCAGGATGGCGTTGTCGTCGACGGCTCTGTGGTCGTGGTCGTTCGCTCTGGTTCTGTCTGGGACTCGGTGTTTGGCTGTTTGGTTATCTCGTTGCGGCTCTTGTAGACGCCGCGTGCACCGGCGATGGTCGCGTCGAGCACCATGCGATATTTGCCTGGCGGGGCGGAACTCAAATCGAAGCCGCACACCTTGCCGCTCCGCCGCGATCCTGCCACTTCCTGCCAGCCCGAACCGGCGTCTCGTTCCCACCACGCCTCGTGGTAGCCGTACTCGCCGTCGTTCAGAGTAAAGGTGCTGGCGACGATGCATCCGCCTAGGCCGACTCTATTGGTCAAGCCGCCAAGCTCGAGCGCTAGAGAGCCGTCGTTGAATATCTCGAACCCCCAAAGCACCCTGCGGTCGGGCGCCGGCGGAACCGGTGTTGACTCTGGCTGGCCGGTTGGTTGTGGGCCGGTCTGGCCGGCGCAGCCGCTGGGAACCAGTTGGGTGTCGATGTTGAATTGGCAGCGGTACGCGTTGAGGAGCGCTTCTTGGCTTTGGATCAGCCCGTCCCTCACCTCGAGGTCGCTTTGGGCAGGGTTCTGGGGGGCGGCGCCGGCCGCCACGGTGCCGGGTTCGCCGCACCCGCCGGGAACCGCGTGGGTGTCGACTCCGAACATGCAGCGGTAGGTGTTCAACAGGTTCTCCTGGTCGGCGATCAGCTGATCGCGCAGCTGGATGTCTTGAGAAGTGGGCGCGGACTGGGACGCTGTCTGCGCCCCGGCGCCCGACGCGGCCACAACCGGGACCAGCAGGCCCACGGACAACAAACAAAGCCAAAGCAACTTCCTCATGACCGCAAACTACCCCACCCACCCCCCCTCCCCACCGTGGCCGGCAAAGAGCGCACCGACTGGCCTACACAGAAGCCGCTCGCCCTTTACGAACATTTCATATCCGCCAGCACTAACCCCGGCGACATGGTGCTTGACCCGTTCTGCGGCTGTGCAACAACGATGGTGGCCGCCGAACGGCTCGGCAGACAGTGGGCAGGCATCGACATCGACGAAGTGGCGGTGGGAATCACCCAAAAGCGGCTGCAAGACGAATCTGACGCAGCAATCCACAACGTCGATTTGGACGGATTCCGCGAAGGACTCCCATCGCTGCACTTACCCCCTAGACCCCCGATCCGAACCGACCCGGAAAGGCCGAAGCGGTCGCGCAACATCCGACAGATACTCTGGGCCGCTCTCGGCACGGGGGAAACGCGGCCATGTCCGGGATGTGACCGCTCCAAGTATTACGACGATTTCGACCTTGAGCACATCATCCCCAAAGGCAGGGGGGGGAATAGACGCCGACGAGAACCTCCAACTGTTATGCGGTGCCTGCAACAGCAAAAAAGGCGTGAAGCTCACGATGGAAGAATTGAGAAGAGAAATGTCAGCTGAGATCAGACGGCAGGAAAGACAGCGAATCAGCTCATGGGCCGAACCCCTGCCTCACTGCGTCCAGCTCTAGCGGCGCGCCGGGCGCTCAGCGCGCCATCCCCCGCCTGTTGTGCGTCAGCAGCTTTCGGTAACGCCTAAGGCTGCTAACGCAACGGGGTTGCCGAACGTTGCCCAGCACTGCCACGCTAGGCGGGTTTCGTCTGAGAGCACCCCGTGAGGCCCGTACAGGTATTGCTGATGGGCCAAGCTGTCGGGTTCGTCGTCGGCTTCGGGCGGCGGGGGCGCGTCGGGGTGCGGGGTGGGCCGCGGGGGCGCGTCGGCGATGATCTCGGCCACGTAGTCCGGCGGCGTGGGGTCAGGCGTCGGCAGCGTCGTCTGCGGCGGGGGTATATGTATCGGCGTCTGGTGTGGGACCGTGACCCCGGCGGTGCGCTTGCACCAGGTGTAGGAGGAGTCGTCCAGAATCTTGAAGCCCACTACCTGATGCCCGGCGGCTGGCACGCCTAGCTGCGCGGTGCCGACCCGCTGGCCTGACGTGGCCGGAACCGTCACGGTGTGGACAGAGGAAGTGTGGCCGTCAAACGTCACCCGCACCCGAACGGTCACGTCAGGGGTGGGGCCATGCTTGTGGTATCTGGTTTTCAAGTTGACGCTGGCCATCCCGTTTTCGTACGAGACATCGCCGGTGGACACAATCGGCGTCGATGATGACGGCACGCAGTCCGCCCAGTGCTGTTGCGCCCTCGCCGGCAGCACCAGCAACACCCCCAACAGAGCGACACCCAACATTCCGAAAACCGCACGACGCATATAAATCACCCGCTTATCTATAGAGCCCGGCCGAACAGATCACCGAAAAGCATGGGGGGGGGGGGGGGGGGGGGGGGGGGGGGGGGGGGGGGGGGGGGGGGGG
>JAPPMA010000018.1:57918-75823 GCA_028819295.1 bacterium
CCCAAAACTGATAAACCCCCCCCCCAATATATAACCCCCGCATTTTTTTTTCTGGGGGGCCCCCCCCCCCCCCCAAAATAACCCCCCCCCCCCCCCCCCCCCGCAAACCAACCTCTCCACAATCAGGGGGGAGATGACAGTACTTGATGAGAGGGGTCGAAACTGGGAGGATTGCGGGGCGGGCGGCCAACCGTTTTTGGACTTATTATGCCCTCGCAGCGGTCGGCGTCGATGAGACGCCTTCGCTTATCCCCGCTTCTCGCCGCCTCCTCGGCTCTCGCGGTCGCAGCATCGTTGCTGGCCGCGGCGCCGACTTCTGCCCAGGACAGCACCGATCCCGAGCCGGTGCACATCGTCGACCCCGACGCGTCGATAACCTTCACTGGAAGCGGCTGGGGCCACGGCGTGGGCATGAGCCAGTGGGGGGCCTACTCCCGAACCCTGGCGGGACACTCTGCCGCCGACATCCTGGGCTTCTACTACGAAGGCGCCGAGCTGGTCGAGAACTACGGGCGGACGGCCGCCGCGGCACCGGCGCCCACACCGGCACCAGCGCCGACTACGGCGCCCACTTCGGCCGGGAATCCGGAAGGCTCAATCCGGGTGCTGCTGGCCACTGCGGACATAACCGCGCTGGTCCCCGAGGGCGTCAACCGCATCACCATCGACGACGCCGACATCGCCCACAACGGCCAAGACGCCACCCGGGTCCCGCCGGGCACCCCCATCACCATCACCAGAGCCGACAACCGCTGGCACATCGCCTACAACGGCATCCAAGTCTGCCCCACCGGCTGCAACGGGCAAACCGCCCAACTCCACTTCGCCACCGACACCGCCGTCGCCGTCTCCAACACCGCCCGCTCCTACTCCCACGGACGCATCAACCTCATCGCCGCCGACCAAAGCCCCACCCGGTTCCACATCACCCTCGACCACCTCACCATCCAGAAATACCTCACCGACCCCCACAACAATCCGGCGCATGAACAAGAGCAGCCGGAGGGTTTGATCCGGGTGCTGCTGGCCACCGCCACCGCCACCGCCACCGGCACGACGCTGGTCCCCGAGGGCGTCAACCGCATCACCATCGACGACGCCGACATCGCCCACAACGGCCAAGACGCCACCCGGGTCCCGCCGGGCACCCCCATCACCATCACCAGAGCCGACAACCGCTGGCACATCGCCTACAACGGCATCCAAGTCTGCCCCACCGGCTGCAACGGGCAAACCGCCCAACTCCACTTCGCCACCGACACCGCCGTCGCCGTCTCCAACACCGCCCGCTCCTACTCCCACGGACGCATCAACCTCATCGCCGCCGACCAAAGCCCCACCCGGTTCCACATCACCCTCGACCACCTCACCATCCAGAAATACCTCACCGACCCCCACAATGCCTTCCCCGGCGCCCCCGAGCCGCAGACCGGCGACTCGCCCGAACCCGAGCTCGCTCCGCCCCCCGAGCCAGCGCACCCCACCGACGCCATCCGCGTCCTATTGGCCACCGCCACCGGCACCACTCTGACCCCCGAGGGCCTCAACCGCATCACCATCGACGGCCAAGGGGCCATCCGGGTGCCGCCGGGCACCCCCGTCGCCATCACCCGCCACGCCGACCACTGGCACATCGCCTACGGCGGCGCCGATGCCTGCGGGGTCGGCTGTGTCGGAACCACCGCTCAACTCCATTTCGCCACCGACACTTCCGTGGCCGTCTCCACCACCGGCCGCTCCTACTCCCACGGACGCATCAACCTGGTTCCCACCGGCGGGGCGACCGGCGAGTTCCACATCGTGCTCGACTCGCTGTCCATCGAGAAATATCTGCGGGGCATCGCCGAAACCCCGATGAACTGGCCGCTGACCGCGCACGAAGCCCAGGCCATCGCCGCCCGCAGCTACGCCGCCGCCACGCTCCAAGAGCGGCGAGCGTCCGCCTCGTGGACCAAGCCGTTCGACCTTTACTCCACCGTCTGGGACCAGGCATTCGTGGGCGACACCCGGGAGAAGCACGCCGATGCCGGAACATGGCTCCAAGCGGTGGTCAACACGGCGGGCCGAGTGCTGTTCCATGGCGGGGCGCCCATCCGGGCCTTCTACTCCTCCTCCAACGGCGGCCACACCGAGGGCAGCGGATACGTGTTCAACGCCGACCTGCCCTACCTGCCGGCCAAGCCCGACCCGTTCGACCCCCAGCACAACCCCCATGCCTCCTGGGAGCGCGTCTACGCCGGGAGCGAATTCAACCAGTGGTTGAACGACCACCCCGACACCGCGGTGGGCCGCCTCCAAAGCATGGAGATCACCGGCGGCACAGGAGCGTCGGGCCGAGTGGACGAGGCGGCGATACGGATCACCGGCACCAGCCGCACCGTCACCGTCACCGGCAGCCGGCTCCAGAGCCGGATCAACACCGCGGCCCGCGTGCGCGGGCAGGGGCAATTGCTGTCCACCAAGTTCACGTTCAGCATCCCAACCGATGCGCTCGTCTCCGACGCATCCCAGCCGACCCCCGCAGATGGGTCACCGCGCGATGATGCTCGCTTCTATTCGGGGAGCATCGACGGTCCCGACTTCTGCCTCAATCGCAGCCTGGGCGGGCCCACCACCTACGCCCACGACAGCGACGGCGACGGCATCGCCGACGTCTGCTCGCTCCCCCGAACCCGCCGAGAAGCCGCCGCCCGCCAGCAAGCCCTGGAAGACATGGCTCTTCTGACCAGCTTCAGGGAGTCCTTGAACGCCCACTTCGCCGAGGAGTGCCTGTCGGTGCCGGAGACCCTGGGCGAGCCCGACAAGGAGCCCGCCGACGAGTGCCAGCAGTACCGGGAGCGCTCGGCCAATGCGCCGGCCGACACCGGTTCGCCGCCCCGGCCCATATCGCCCGCCCCTACACCGCCCGATGGCAACGGCCGATCGCCGGACGAAACCGGAGAAGACCTGTTCTACTCGGGAGTCATCGACAGCCCTGACTTCTGCTTCAACCACAGCCTGGGCGGGCCCACCACCTATGCCCACGACAGCAACGGCGACGGCATCGCCGACGTCTGCTCGCTCCCCCGAACCCGCCGAGAAGCCGCCGCCCGCCAGCAAGCCCTGGAGCGGTTGGCGCTCGAATACCCCAGCGAGTTCTCCCTGTTCTTCGAGTTGGCCTGCATCGAGGGCCCGAAGACGCTGGGCGAGCCCGACAAGGAAGCCAGCGACGAGTGCCAGCCCCATATCGGGGTGCAAGCGACCTGAAGCCAACGATCTCCTCACCCATCAGCGGACCACACCGGCGTCCAAGCGGGCCCCGGCCCGCAGTCAGCCCAGCAGATCGGTTGCCAGGCGCCTCAGCGGCACCCTGAAATCGGGCGGGCGCTCCAGGCCGGCGAGAGCCAGCGCCCGGTTCTCCAGCACTGAGTTGGCCGGGCGGGCCGCGGGGCGGGGCGGTCGCAGATCGGCGGTGGCGATGGGCTCCACCCGGTTGGGGTCGAGGCCCGCGGCGGCCATGATCTCCCTGGCGAACTCATACCGAGACGCCTCCCCCTGGTTGGTCACGTGGTACAGCCCCGGGCGGCGGTCGGCGCACAGCCGCTCAATCACCGCGGCCACATCGGGGGTGAACGACGGAGACCCCCGCTGGTCGTCCACAAACCGCATCGGCCCGCCCTCGGAGGCCAGCCGCAGCACCGTGGCCACCATGTTGGCGCCGTGGCGACCGCACAGCCACGAGGTGCGCACCACGGTGGCCGCCTCGCCGGCCTCCTGCTCACCGGCCAGCTTGCTGGCCCCGTAGACCGACCGGGGATCGGGCTGGTCCCACTCGTGATAGGGCTCGCCCTTGTCGCCGGAGAACACATAGTCGGTGGAGACATGGCACAGGTGGGAACCGAACCGCCGGGCGGCCTCGGCCAGGTGGCGCACCGCCACCGCGTTGACGAGAAAGGCTCCGTCGGCGTCGGTCTCGCAGGCATCCACCGCGGTGAGGGCCGCGCAGTTCACCACCACATCGGGACCAACCCCGCCGACGGCGCCCAGCACCTGGTCGCGATGGGTGATATCCAGCTCCCGGCGTCCCGCGGCAACCACCTCATGGCCCGAGGCGGCGAAGCACTCGGCTGCCGCCCGGCCCAATTGCCCTCCCGCGCCGGTGATCAAAACCCTCACAGCATCGCCCTCTTGAGCGGTTCCCACCACCAGCGGTTGCCGCGGTACCAGGCCACGGTGGCGGCCAGGGCCTCGTCCATCTCCCGGGCCGGACGCCATCCCAGCTTGTGCATCTTGGCGGAGTCCACCGAGTAGCGCCGGTCGTGGCCCAACCGGTCGGCCACCGGCCGAATGAACGACTCGTCCCGGCCGCACAGTGCCAGCAGGCAGGAGGCCAGGTCGCGGTTGGCCAGCTCGTTGCCTCCGCCGATGTTGTAGATCTCCCCCGCCAGCCCCCGCCGCAGCACCAGGTCGATGGCCGAGCAGTTGTCGTCCACATGGCACCAGTCCCGCACGTTCATCCCGTCGCCGTACAAGGGCGCTGCCAGCCCGTCGAGCAGGTTGGTGGTGAACAGGGGGATGACCTTCTCCGGGTGCTGGCAGGGGCCGAAGTTGTTGGACGACCGGGTAACCGTCACCGGCAAACCGTGGGTCTCCCAGTAGGCCAACGCGATCAGGTCGGCTCCAGCTTTGGACGCCGAGTAGGGCGAAGTGGGCGCCAGCCGATCGGACTCGGTGAACGACCCCACGTCGATCGACCCGTACACCTCATCGGTGGACACGCAAACCACCTGGTCCAACTCCAACTGCCGAGCGGTATCGCACACCACATTGGTACCGTCGCAGTTGGTGCGGACGAAGGCGTCGGGGCCTGTGATTGAGCGGTCCACGTGGCTTTCGGCGGCAAAGTGGACCACGGCATCGCAGCCGGCCATGGCCCCGGCCACCCCGTCTCGATCGCACACGTCGCCCTTCACAAACGCCAGACGGCTGTCGCCCTCGAGATCCCGAAGGTTGTCCCGGTTGCCCGCGTAAGTGAGGGCGTCGTACACCACCACGGCGTCGTCGGTGTGGGACAGCACCCAGCGCACGTAGTTCGAGCCGATGAACCCGGCGCCCCCGGTGACGAACAGCTTCATGTCAATCCCGGGAACCGAATCGAGGACGCAGATGGCCGGGTATGCCAGAGCGGCGGGGATTGGAGCGGTCTCGGGACGAGAGGACGGGGTTGTCCACCCCCCAGTCGGCGGCGATCTCGGGATCGTCCCAGGCCACGCCCAACTCATCGTCCGGGTTGTAGTAGCCGTCCACCAGATAGGTGATGGTCATGTCCGACAGGGCGGCGAACCCGTGGGCCACCCCCGGCGGGATGTACACCCCCCGGTGGCGGTTGACGCCGTCGGGCTCGGTGCCCAGGGGCAGCGCAATGGTGGCGCCGTCGGTCGGCGAACCGGTCCGAAGGTCGTGAAGCACCACCCGGGCCTGGCCGACCGGCACATACCAGTAGTCGGCCTGATGCAGGTGATAGTGCAGGCCCACCACCGCTCCGGCCCGCCGGTCTCCCCGGTTGGCCTGGACCATCTCCCCGGCGCCGGGAATCCACTCCCGGCGGTACGTTTCCACAAAAACACCCCGCTCATCGCCATGGACATCGGGAGACACGATGAATACGCCCGAGATCGCCTCGCAGGGGCTTACCGCGGCCACCGCTGCTATTCCCGCTGACCGAAGGGGCTCTCAACCAGCGACATGCCCCTACCCCAGTTCTAGATCGGAATGGTCGCCCAGCGTCAGCCGGACCCCCTGGCGGCGCTCCGGCGAGCGGGACACCCGTACCTGCTGGCCGACCAGCGAGTCGGTGATGCGGCTGATGCCCGTGATGTGGCTGCCATCCATCACCACCGAGTGGTCCAGTTCGGCATCGGCGATCACACAGTCGGCGCCAATCGAGGTGTAGGGGCCGATGAACGCGTTCTCAATGCGGGCGTCGGCGCCGATCACCGCCGGGCCCCGCACCGTGGAGTTCACGATCTTGGCCCCCTCAGCCACCACCACCCGGCCCTCCACCTTGGAGGCATCGTCAACCGCTCCCTCCACCCGGCGAACCACGGTGTCGAGCACCAGCCGGTTGCATTCCAAGAGCGGATCCTTCTTGCCGGTGTCGATCCACCAGCCGTCCAGCATCTGGTGGCTCACCCGGTGGCCGTTGCGGATGAGCCAGTCGATGGCGTCGGTTATCTCCAATTCGCCCCGGGCCGACGGCTCGATGGCCGCCACCGCCTCGTGGATGGCGGAGTCGAAGATGTACACCCCCACCAAGGCCAAGTTCGACGGGGGTTCGGCGGGCTTCTCCACCAGATTCACCACATCCCCGTCGGGGCCGACCTCCGCCACTCCGAACGACGACGGGTTCCGAACCGGGGTCAGCAGGATCTGGGCCCGACACAGCCCGTCCGCTGAGTCGTCCCGCAGGCTGGGATTCGGTTGGCGCCCCTTGTCGAACTGCTCCACAAACTCGCCCAAGCCCTGCTCCAGCATGTTGTCGCCCAAATACACGACAAAGCAGTCGTCGCCCAAGAAATCGCGGGCGATGAGCACGCAGTGGGCCAGCCCCAACGGGGCATCCTGGCGGATGTAGGTCACGCTCACCCCGAAGCGCGACCCGTCGCCCACCGCGTCTTGGATCTCCTGGTGGGTGTCGCCCACCACGATGGCGATGTCGGTGATCCCCGCGGCGGCCATGTCCTCGATGCCGTAGAACAGCACCGGCTTGTTGGCAATGGGCACGAGCTGCTTGGCCCGAGTGTGGGTCAGCGGCCGCAGCCTCGTCCCCGCACCCCCCGACAAGATCAGCCCCTTCATCGACCGCCCAGTGTACGGCCCGCCTGCCGGTGCCGCGACACTACGACGAGGGATCTTCCCTGGGATCTTCAATGGTGACGACGCTCACATCGGCCAGGCGGGCGCTCACCAGATCGAGGCCGATCTGCTCGAGGAACTCCCGGGGCATGACGCACTCCCGGCACTCGGCGCCTTCGAGCACAAGGCGCAGGGCCACAGTGCCGCCGCCAACCGACACCAACTCCACATCACCGCCGTCGAGGGCCACCAAAGCCCGCACTTCGCCGACGGCTTCGTCCAACAGGGCTTGGTCAAACGGGGCTGGGTCGATCACAGCGCCTCCATACTGGCTTCTTGTCCGAGGTTCGGGGGGCGGGTCCGAGACAAAAATGCCCCGGCGTCGGCCAGGATGAGCTGGCCGGTGGTGCAGCGGGCCAGGTCGGAGGCCAGGTACACCGACAGCCTGCCCAGCTCCTCGGAATGGGTCTCCCGCTGGAGCGGCGTGGCCGCCACTATGGCGTCGTAGTGGCCGGGCGGGAACGCCCTCTTCACCTCCTCGGTGAGCGTGGTGCCCGGAGCAATGGCGTTGACTCGGATGTTGTGGGGGCCGAGCTCCACCGCCATCGACCAGGTCAGATGGTTGATGGCCGCTTTGGCCGCGGCGTAGCTCGACATCATGGGCGACGGCCGGGTGGTCTCGCCCGAGCTGACGTTGATGATCGCCCCGCTTCGCTGCTCCATCATCACCAGGGCTTCGGCCCGAGCGCACAGCGCGGTGAGGACGATGTTCTGATCGAGCATGTCCCGCCAGAAGGCCCCGTCCATGTCCACGAACCGGGCAGTCCCCCGCCCCGCCATCATCCCCACGTTGTTGACCGCGATGTCCAGCCGGCCGCCCCAATCCACGGCGTCGGCCACAAGATGTTCGATGGCAGCGTCGTCTCGCAGATCGTCCGCAAAGGCCGCCGCAGCACCCCCCTCATCGGCGATGAGGGCTGCGGTCTCCTGGGCTTTGTCGCCGCGGATGTCGTTGACCGCCACCGCGGCCCCCGCCCGACCCATCCACCGGGCGATCTCGCGGCCGATGCCCGCGCCAGCACCGGTGACCAGCGCCATCTTGCCGGAGTGGTCGATCTCGACGCTCATTGCCCCGGCCTGGCTAGCCGTGGCAGGCGCCGTCGCCGTTGAAGACCACTCCCCGACAAGTGCTGCTCATGGCGGTGGCCTCCTTCCGGGGGTGGATGATCAGCCGGCCCCGCTCTTCTCCAGGATGTGGATGCCGCAGCTCGAGCCGAGGCCGATCACATGGGCCAGCCCCACGTTGGCGCCCTCGATCTGGCGGTCGCCGGCTTCGCCCCGCAGATGGGTGGCCACCTCGTAGACGTTGGCCACGCCGGTGGCCCCGATGGGGTGGCCCTTGGAGATGAGGCCGCCGGACACGTTCACCGGCGTCTCGCCGTCGCGCCGTGGGGCGCCCCGGTCGATGAAGTCGCCCGCCCCGCCGGGCTCGCACAGTCCCAGGTTGTCGTAGTGGATGAGCTCGGCGGTGGCGAAGCAGTCGTGCAACTCCACCAGGCTGAGATCCTCGGGGCCGACCCCGGCCTGCTCATAGGCGGCAGTGGCGGCGTTGCGGGTGAGGGTGTTCACGTCGGGCTGCATGTGGCCCGATTCCACATAGGGATCGGTGGTCAGCACCGAGGCGGAGATCTTCACCGCCCGGGACTGCTGCTCCCGGCTCAAAGAAGCGAACCGCTCCTCGCCCACGAGCACGCAGGCGGCGGCCCCGTCGCCGGTGGGACAGCACATCAACAGCGTGTTGGGATACGACTGCATGGGCGAGCCCATCACCTCTTCCAGGGTGAACTCCCTCTGGTACTGGGCCAGCGGGTTCAGGGTGGAGTGGGCGTGGTTCTTCTGGGCCACCTTGGCGAACTGCTCGAAGCCCACGCCGTCGTTGTCGTTGGCGTACTCCATGCCGGCCTGGGCGAACACGCCGGGCATGGTGTCGGTGCCCAAGATGCCGTCGATGCCCATGACCGCGCCGTAGCGGCCCGAAGGCTCGTACACGTTCTTCTCCTTGCGGGCACCGCCGGACAGAAGGCCCATCTTGCCCATCTGCTCCACGCCGATGGCCAGGCCCAGGTCGGCCTCGCCAGACCGGATGGCCATGATCACGGTGCGAAGGGCGGTGGCCCCGGTGGCGCAGGCGTTGGACACGTTGTACACCGGGATGCCGGTCTGCCCGATCTGCTTCTGCACCTGCTGTCCCATGCCGGCGCTGGCCTGGAAAAGGGTTCCACAGGCCAAGATGTCCATGTCGGAGATGGCCACCCCGCCGTCGTCCAATGCGCCCAGAGCCGCCGCGGTGGCCAGATCCACCGCATCCTGGTCGGGAAAGCGGCCGAACGCGGTCATGTGCGTTCCCAAAACCCAGATGTCTTGTGCCATTGCGGGCCTCCTATTGATTATTTTGATTATTGACTAGATTTATTTGACCGTCGATTGGCTGTCACACCGGGGCATACCCGAAGGCGACGGCTTCTTGGCCGTCGTCGTCGGTGCCCACGATGTAGGTGTCGAGCTTCACTTTCATGCCGAGCGAGATCTTGGCGGGATCGGGCTCGATGTTGATGAGGTTGGAGCGAACCGAGGTGCCGTCGTCGGTGAGCACGATGGCCGAGACATAGGGCGTGGGAATGGTGGGGGCGGCCCGGTAGACGATGCTGAAGGTGCGCAGCGTGCCGGTGTCGCTCACCCGTACCGGGTTGAAGCTCCGACCCCCGCACCGAGCACAGGCATTGCGCCGGCCGAAGAATCGGGCGCCGCAATCGGCACACTCGTTGGCTTGCAGATGGGGCTCATCGCCCAAGACGAGATAGTCCACCAGAGGAATTTGCACGATGCGCAGACTACCCTAGCCGCCCCTTCTCTGACCCAACCGCCGCTACTCGGGGATGGCGAAGCCCTCGGGGAAGCCGCCGTCGTGGTAGCCCGACTGCTCCACCTTTTTGACGATGCGAAAGCCGTCGGGGGTTCGGGTCACGGTGTCGTGATACCAGCCGCCCACGTAGAACATGAACAGCTTGGATCCGTCGGGATCCCAGGTCTTGCCGTCGTCGGCCACCGGCATCCCCATGGGGTTGTGAAAAAGGGTCGTACACTGGGCGGTGTCGCCGTCCCAGCTTCGGATGTAGGTCTTGCCCACCATGTGCTGGGTCATGGGAAAAATGGAGAGCGCGCTCTGGAGCCAGCGCTTGACGGTGGGATAGTCGGCGTTGGCGTCGTCCACGCCGGGGGCCGACGACGAGTAGTCCAGCTGGGCGTCGGGGGTGAACACCGTGTCGAGGAGGTCCCAGTTCTTCTCGTCGATGGCGACGGTGTAGCGGACGATGGTGTCCTCGATGGCCAGGCGGTCGACGGGGTCGGGCATGCTCATGGCGGGGAACCGTAGTGGATGATCTCATCCAATGACCGCCTGGGGCGGCTGGCCGACGAACTGGGGCGATCGGCGGCGGGGTGGCCGAGGGCGACGGTTCCGACTATTCGGCGGCCTTCGGGGATGTTGAGGCCTTCGGCTACCGCGGCTTCGTGCTCAAAGGCGCCGAAGAAGCAAGCGCCCAAACCCTCGGCTGACGCTCCCAGCAGAAGGCTGTGGACGGCCATGCCGGCGTCCACCCACCAGTACGGGACGGGCCAGGCATCGGTGCCCTCGCCCAGGCCGGTGTGGGACTTGTCGGGCTCGGCGTAGCGCTGGACATAGCGCTCAGGGTCGGTGAGCACCACCACGAGGACAGGAGCAACCAGCAGGCCGGGCCAGGGAAACTCGGCTCGGCGCTCGGGGGCGAGGGTCAGCCGCCAGTAATGGTCGGGTTCGGTGACCACGCAGAACTCCACGGCCTGCGTGTTGCCCGCCGACGGGGATCGGCGGGCCCGGTCGAGCAGCTCGGCCAGCAGCCCATCGGGCAGCGGGTCGGAGAGAAAGTTGCGGCACATCGGCCGCCGAAGGGGCGGAGTGTCGCTCATAATTAGCGCGACCGGTTGGCCGCCGGGCCTGCGGCCAGCTTGCTCAGGCGTACTTGAGCAGGTCTTCAGCCATGATCCAGCCGAAGGCGATCATGGTGTCGCCGCCGCGGTCCACGTTGTCGAACAGGTCGGCCACATCGGGGTCGATGCTCTCAGGCTTGGCCGTCTCGTAGTCCAGCAGGCAGGCCTGGCTGTCGTTGCCCACCACCCGGAAGTCCCGGTCTAGATATCGGGAGGCGCTGATGCTGAACCGCTTGGCCAGCCGGCGGCCCCAGGCCCGCTCCTCTCCAGAGGCCTTGTGGCCCGGACGGGGAACGATGTCAACCAGGGGCTTGAAGGCGTCGAACCCGCCGGGGTTGTCGAACTGGGTGCCCATGAGCACGTCTTCGTCGGGGAAGGCCATCAGCGCACGATGGAGCTGCGCCTCGGTGATCTGGCGCAATACGGTGCTGCGCTTGGAGGTGCGGGCCACCGATGCCAGCCCCACCAGCACGCTCGGCGTGCCGCCGATGCGCTCCAGGGTGGAGAAGGAGAACCCCCGGAGTTTCCCGTTCTCCCGGGCGGTGGACACCAGCACCCACTCCTCGGTCTGCTTGGAGAGCAGCCCCACCGAGAACGGGTTGGGGCCGTCAGCGCACATGTCCGCCATCTCAGCCAACTCAGCGTCGGTAACCGCTGTGCAGTCCTTGGTTTCGACGTCGATAGCCATGCGCTGCTCGTCCTTTTCTCTCGCTTATCTCCCACAGAATCCCCCCGTGGGCACCCCCATAGTCCATCAATCACCCGCCTAGGCGCGCAAACCCGCAGGAGATCAAGGGTTTTGCCGGAAGGGCGAGCGACGGCAAAAGGCCAGCTAGCCGGGTTAAACGGCAATGGCGTTCTCGCCCAGCATCTCCCGCAGCTCGCCGATCAACCCGCTGCCCGCGTCCACCCCGTAGGCCGGAGATAGCTTGATGCCCCTGCCGGCGCCGAGCAAGAGAATCACCTCGGATTTGCCGGGGTGGCCGGCCAGAGCCGACTTGAGGGAGTCGATGCGATCAGGGGTCAGCTTGCCGGCCGGGAGATTCACCCGCAGGGGGCCCAAGCCGTTGGCCCAATCGAGGCGCACCGGCTCAACTTGGTGGCACAGCAGCTTGGGCTCTTCGTCGCGGCGATCCAGCCGCCCCTCCATGACAACCACGAGATCGTTCTCGATCTTGTGGCCGTGCAGCTCCAAAGACTTGGGGAACAGGGTCACCTCCATGGTGCCGTAGAGATCCTCTAGCTCGCATATCCCCATCTGATCGCCCCGCTTGGTCCACCGCTTGCGGAAGTTGCTGACCACCCCGCCCACCTTGACCTGGGTGCCCTCCTCGACGTCGACAAGCTGGTCGATCCGGTGGGTGGTCTTGCGGGACAGCACCCCCTCCAGCCCCATCACCGGGTGATCGGACACGTACAGCCCCAGCATCTCCCTCTCGGCGGCCAGCCGGCGGGCCTTGTCGAATTCGGTGTCGGGAATGCCGATGTCCTCATAGAAGGCATCGGGAGTGCCCTCGCCGAACAGGCTCATCACCCCCTGCTCGCGCTCGCGCTGCTGCTGGATGCCGCGCCGCATGATCGGCTCGAACACGTTGAGCAGCCCTTGGCGGGGGTGGCCCAGCGAGTCGAAGCTCCCCCCTTTGATGAGGGCTTCGACGACCCCCTTGTTCAACACCATCGGATCGACCCGCTGGCAGAAGTCGTGGAAGTCGGCGAACGGGCCGTTCTCCGCCCGCTCGTCGAGGATCATCTGCGCCGCTCCCGTCCCCACCTGGCGGATGGCGGAGAGCCCGAAGGAGATGGACGCCTCGCCGTCGGGCGAGCCGATGGCGGCGAAGTCGGACTGGGAGAGGTTCACATCGGGCAGGGTCACCTTGATCCCCCGCTGGCGGCAGTCGGACAGGTAGACGGCCGCCTTCTCCAGCTTGTTCTTCACGCTGGTCAGCAGGGCGGCCATGTACTCCACCGGGTGGTTGGCCTTGAGGTAGGCCCCCTGATAGGCGACCAGGCCGTAGCCGTAGGAGTGGCTCTTGTTGAAGGCGTAGTCGGCGAACTGCTCGATGATGTCGAAGAGCTGCGTGCCCAACTCAGCGCCGTAGCCGCCCCGCTCGCACCCCTCCACGAAGGTGTCCCGCTCTGTGGCCATCAGCTCGCGGTCTTTCTTGCCGCAGGCCTTGCGGAGGTTGTCGGCCTCGGCCAGGGAGTAGCCGGCGAACCGCTGGGCCACCCGCATCACGCTCTCCTGGTAGATCATCAATCCATAGGTGTCGGCCAGGATGTCGGAGGCGTCATCGTGGAAGAACTCCACCGGCTGGCGGTCGTTCTTGCGGTTGGCGTAGTCGTGGTGCATGTTGGCCGCCATCGGGCCGGGCCGGTACAGGGCCACCAGGGCGGCCACGTCGTCGAAGCAAGTGGGCTTCAGCGAGCGCATCAGCGCTCTGATCGGGGAGCTCTCAAGCTGGAACACCCCGATGGTGTCGCCCCGGGCCAGCAGCTCGTAGGTGGCCGAGTCGTCCAGTGGAACGTTGTCGATGTCCACCCCGGCTCCCTGCGACTGCTCGACGAGCCCGATGGCGTCTTCGATGACGTCCAGGTTCCGCAGGCCCAAGAAGTCCATCTTCAAAAGGCCCAGGTCTTCCACTGCGTGCATCTCGTACTGGGTGACGATGGGCGCCTCGTCGGGATTCTGGTTGGGCGAGGCCTTGCGCTGGATGGGGAGGTACTCGGTGAGCGGCTCTTTGGTGATCACCACCGCGGCGGCGTGGATGCCGTCCTGGCGGCGCAGGCCCTCCAGCCCCCGGGCCACCTCGATCACCCTGTGGGCCTCCTCGTCGCTCTCGTGCATCTCCCGCAGCTCGGTCGCCGCCTTGTAGCCGTCGGCGTACTCCTCGGTCTGCTCCAGGCAGGCCCACAGCGGGGTGTCGCGGCCCAGCACCAGCGGGGGCATGGCCTTGGCCAGCTTGTCGCCCAGCGAATACGGCAGGTCCAGCACCCGGGCGCTGTCGCGCACCGCGGCCCGGGCCTTGATGGTGGAGAAGGTGATGATCTGGGCCACGTGGTCCCGGCCGTACTTCTCCGAGGCATAGCGGATGATCTCGTCGCGGTGGCGGGAGTCGAAGTCCATGTCGATGTCGGGCATGGACACCCGCGACGGGTTGAGGAACCGCTCGAACAGCAAGTCGTAGCGAATGGGGTCGAGGTCGGTTATCCGCAGGCAATAGGCCACCGCGCACCCCGCGGCGCTGCCCCGGCCCGGCCCTACCCGGATGCCCCGCTCCCGGGCGTAGCGGATCAGATCCCAGGTGATGAGGAAGTAGGAGGAGAAGCCCATGTCGGAGATGACCTTGAGCTCGTAGGCCAACCGGTCGGCTGCCTCCTCCGACAGCGGGCGACCCCATCGGGCCTCGGCCCCCTCCAAGGTAAGGGCTTGCAGGTACTCGTCGGCGTTGGCGTACTCGTCGGGAATGGGGAAGTCGGGGAGCTGCGGATTGCCGAACTCGATCTCCACGTTGGCCCGCTCAGCGATCCACAGGGTGTTGTCGCAGGCCGAGCCGAGCTCGGAGAACAGTTGGCGCATCTCGGCGGCCGACTTGAGATAGTGCTCGTCGCCGTGGAACTTGAGGCGATCGGGATCGCTGACCAGCGAGCCTGTCTGCACGCACAGCAGGGCGTCGTGGGCCTCGGCGTCGGACCGATGGGTGTAGTGGCTGTCGTTGGTGGCCAGCAGGGGGGCGCCGATCTGGTCGGCTATCCGAAGCAGCTCGGGATTGGTCCGCTTCTGCTCGGGGATGCCGTGGTCCTGGATCTCCACGAACAGGTTGTTCTTGCCGAAGATGTCCTGGAGGCGGCCCGCCTTGGCCACCGCCTCGTCGTACTCATCGCGCAGCAGGGACTGGAGCACGTGCCCGCCCAGACAGCCGGTGGTGGCGATCAGGCCCTCGCTGTGCTCGGCCAGCAGGTCCCAGTCCAGCCGGGGCTTGTAGTAGTAGCCCTCGAGGAATGCCCGGCTGGAGAGCTGAATGAGGTTCTTGTAGCCGGTGTTGTTCTCGGCCAAGAGCGTGAGGTGGTAATAGAGCTTCTGCCCGCCCTCAGTGCTGCCCCCGCCGTCGTCCATCTTGCCCCGCCGCGGCGGGCGCTCCGACCGGTGCTCGTGGGCCATATAGGCCTCGGTGCCGATGACGGGCTTGACGCCCTCGTTGCGGCAGGCCCGGTAGAAGTCGATGACCCCGTACATGTTGCCGTGGTCGGTCATCCCCAGCGCGGGCTGGCCATCGGCGACCGCTGCCTTGACCAGGTCGCCGACTCGGGAGGCGCCGTCGAGGATGGAGTACTCGGTGTGAACATGGAGGTGGGTGAATGAACTGGGCACGGTGCTCCTGTGGAAGATCTGTGGCCTGCATGTGGATAACTACAGGCTTGTGGTTTGGCCTAAGCCCCGACCATACCAAGACAGCAAGACGCTTGCTCATCTCCCGAGATTTCCTGCGTTTTCCCTGGCTATCGCGGGTTCAGAGATATCGGCCCGGCGCCCGGTCGTGGGGTGGCTGGGCCGCGCCGGGGGGAAGTTCGGCCCGGATGTTGGCAAGCTGCTGCTGCGCGGAAACCTGCTGGGCGAACAGCGCGGCCTGGATGCCCTGAATGAGGCCCTCCAGCCAGCCCACAAGCTGGGCCTTGGCCACTTGGAGCTCGGCTTGGCTGGGGGGGTGGTCCTGGGGAAACGGCAGGATCAGGCGGTCCAGCTCTTCTCGCAGATCGCCCGACAGCGCCGAGCCCAGCTCCTCGATCGAGGTGGCGTAGATCTCCCGCAGCCGGTCGCGGCTGGACTCGTCCAGCGAGGCCTGGCGCACCTCGTCTAGGAGCTGCTTCATCATCGTGCCCACCCTCATCACCTTGGCCGGCTGCTCGATGGCCTCCTTGGCCGAGGGCAGCTCAGCCGATTCACTGTCGGAATGCGCCCCATCGCGTTGGCCATCCTCACTTTGGCCGGCTGCTCGATGGCCGACATCATGAACGATCTCGGCGGGCTCAACGGGCATCGGCTGACGGGCATCGGACATGGCTGGCAATCTATCCGCTGCAACCGGGAACCGGGCAACGCCCTCAAGCTAAAGCGATTACTTCTGTTCAGGCCAACACACCCATCGGCAGTCGCCCAGAACCGGGCAACGCCGTTCAGCCTCGGGTGCCGTAGGCGGCCAGACAGGGGACCACCATCTCGGCGGAGGTCAGCGATCCGTGGCGGGCCATCAGCCGGAACGGTGGCTTGGGCTCGGCGGGGGGAGGTTTTTTGGCCGGCGGCTTGGGCTCGGTGAACGCCACCGGGTCGCGGGGCACCAGGGCCACATCGCCCATCCGCGACCGGGCCTCCGGGCTCACATAGGGGCCGAGCCACTCCTCGTCCAGCACCTGCTGCCTCCCGACTGCCAAGCCATGGCGCCCGTAGAGATCGGTCGCCGCGCCCAGGAGCTCGCCGGCCCGACCGGGCCGGGCGTGCAGCCATCGGAACCGGGCCTCTCCCGAGACCACCGACGTCAGGGCCAGCACGTCTCGGGCCAGCTCCACGGTGGCATCGCCCACCATGACCTGGCCGTGATCGGACACCACCAGCAGGGCGGCCTCGGGCGGCAGCACAGCGAGGAGCCGGGCCACCAGGTGGTCCACCTCGGCGTACTCGGCATCCAGGTGAGGGCCGAGCCCATACTCGTGGGCCACCCGGTCGGGCCCGTCGTAGTAGGCGTACACCAGCGGTGCGCCGCCGTCCACCAGCATCTGCACTTCCACCGCGATGGAACTGGTCAGCTTGTAACCCCGATGGTCCACTCCATCGAGATGGGCTCGGGTGAAGCCGGTCCCGCGGAACTCGCTGCGCCCCACCGCCGGCACCCGCCGGCCGAAGAAGGCGGGCCGGGTTTGCATCTGCTCGGGCACGATGGTCTTGCGGACATCGGCCTTTTTCGGCCCCGCCGTCCACCGCAAGGCGTTCAAAACCTGCCCCTGCATGTGGATCTGGTAGCCGATCAAGCCGTGCTCGCCGGGGGCTGAGCCGGTGGTCAGCGAGGTCAGCGCGGTGGTGGTGGTGGTGGGCGCCACCGTGGTGATGGGCCCTCCCTCCATGGCCGACATCACCGGAACGAACCCCGCCCGCTGCTGGAGCTGCTCCCACCCCATGCCGTCCACCAGCAACAGCACCACGGCCTTGGCCTCGCGGGCCGGGGCGGGAAGCCAGCCGGCGGCGTCGGGCGGCCCGAGCAGGGCGGGCACCACGTTGCTCAGACAAGCCCCCCGGTAATCGGGCAGCACCGGGAAGCCCACCGCCGACTCGCCGGCATTCATCGTCGTCGATTTCCCCGATAGTCGGGCAGCACCGGGAAGCCCACCGCCGACTCGCCGGCATTCATCGTCGTCGATTTCCCCGATAGTCGGGCAGCACCGGGAAGCCCACCGCCGACTCGCCGGCGGCTGATCTGTCGTCGTGGCGGTGACCCTCCATCCGGCCATAAACCTAATCGCCACTAAGGTGAGAGGCGGTGAGAGTATCGACGCGGGGGGACTATGCCAGCCGGGCGCTGCTGTCGCTGGCCCTGCACGCCGATGAGTCCGGCCCCACGTCGGTGCGCGACATCGCCGAGCGCACCGGGCTCCCCCAGCCCTACCTGGAGCAGATCCTCCAAGCCCTTAAGGGGGCGGGGCTGGTGCGCTCCAAGCGGGGAGCGGGTGGGGGCTACGTGTTGGCCCGCCCCGCCGACCAGATCAGGCTGAGCGAGATCGTCAGCGCGGTCGACGGGCCGATTGTGCTGGGTGATTTCGGGGAGCCCCACCAAGACGGGGCCTGCGACCACGAGGGCCAGTGCGTGCTTTTGGCCATCTGGACCCACGCGGGCGACATCATGCACGACCTGCTCAGCAACTACACCCTCGCCGACATCGCCAAGGCCGCCAGCGGCCTCCTCCCCTGGCCGGGAGCAGACTGACGCGCTCCCCCTGCACGCACCTCCCCTGGCCGGGAGCAGACTGACGCGCTCCCCCTGCACGCACCTCCCCTGGC
>JAPPMA010000018.1:75923-77981 GCA_028819295.1 bacterium
CGGGAGCAGACTGACGCGCTCCTACTGGCGCAGCAGCCGGTATAGCTGGGAGAGGTCTTCGGGAAGCTCGGCCTCGAAGCGGAGCTGCTCGCCGGTAACGGGATGGGCGAAGGCCAGCGTCTGAGCGTGCAACGCGGGGCGGCTGATGCCGGGGGCGACAGGGCCGCCGTAGAGGTGGTCGTTCAGAACCGGGTGGCCGATGGCGGCCAGATGCACCCTGATCTGATGGGTGCGGCCGGTTTCCAGCCGCAGGTCCAGACGGGCCGAGTCATAGCCAACCGCTCCGGCGGCCGGCGGCTCGGGCCGGGCGGGCATGCGCGTCATCACCTGGTAGTGGGTTCGGGCCTCGCGCCCGTCGGCGGTCACCGCCATCTTGACGGGATGCCGGGCAGAGCGGCCCACGGGGGCGTCGATCACTCCCCGGTCGTCGGCCGGCATCCCCGCCACCAGGGCGGCATAGCCCCGATGCACCTCCCGCCGGCCCAGCGCCGCGATCAGCGCTTCATGGCTGAGCGGGGTGCGAGCCACCATGAGCAGCCCCGAGGTGCCCTTGTCGAGCCGATGGACGATGCCGGGGCGCTCCGGTGCGCCCACCTCGGCGATTTCGGGAAATCGGGCCAGCAGGCCGTGTACCATCGTTCCCTCCCCATGACCCGATCCGGGGTGGACCACCAGGTCGGCCGGCTTGTGTACCACGATCACCTGTTGATCGGCATAGATCACATCAATCGCCACCGAGGGATCGGGGCCCGGTGCCGTGGGGCCCGGTGCCGGCGCCTCCGACAGGGTGATCCGGTCGCCGGCCGCCAGCCGCCGGGACCGCTCGGTGGCGGGCACGCCGTTGACCGCCACCTTCTGGCCGTCGATCAGGCGGGCGGCCTCCGATCGGCTGCACTCCCAGCCCAGCGCCACCACCCGGTCGAGGCGCTCGCGGGCCAGCGCTTCGGGGACAACCCCGTCAGGCCCCATCTGGCTCGCTCGGCTCATCAACACCGCCCGCCCCATCGCCATCACCGGGCTCATCAACACCGCCCGCCCCATCGCCGTTTTCGACAGCTTGGGGTTGGCGGTGGCGGGGAGCGATCAACACGAGGGTGATCCCGGCCACCACGATGGCGGAGTCGGCCGCGTTGAACACCGGCCACCACTGGAGGTCGATGAAGTCCACCACCGCACCGCCCATGAATCCATCGCCGGATCGCGCCGCCCGGTCGGCGAGGTTGCCCAGCGCCCCGCCCAGCACCATGCCCAACAGCGCCGGCGGCAGCGACAGGCGGCGACCCCCCCAACTCGCCCAAACCACCACCGCCACGAACAGGAGGGCGGCCGCCGCGATGAATGTCTGGAGGCCTTGGCCCAAGCCGAAGGCGGCGCCGGTGTTGTGTACCAAGTGCAGCCGCAGCGTCCACACCAAGTGGATGCTCTGGTCGTCCAACGCCTCCAGCGCCCACCACTTGGTACACTGGTCGACGGCAACGACCAGCGCGGCAACCCCTAGAAGTACCAGGTTGTGGCGGCGACGAGACCTCATCGTCCACGCCTGCATTCACTGCCCCGCCCTAGAAGTACCAGATTGTGGCGGCGACGAGATCGGTGCTCTGCCTCGATCGAAGCAGCCGCGTCAGAACCCACCGGCTTTGTGCTCGACCCGCTCAGTCGCCCATGGGATGGCATTGAGCCGCTGACGGGGTATCGGCTTTCCCGACACCCGGCAGATGCCGTAGGTGCCATTGTCGATTCGGGCCAGGGCGGCGTCGATCTGGTCGACCGCGGCCCGGGCGTGGGCGCTGAGGGCCAAGTCGCGCTCCCGCTCCACCGCCAGGGTGTCGCCCTCGCCCGACTCCTCGTCGAACTGGACGTCTCCGGGTTCCCGCTCCTCCACCAGCGAATCAGCCTCAGCCTTGAGCCGGGTTGCCGAGGTGATGTACCGGCCGCGCTCCTCCAACAGGAGGCGGCGCTGCTTCTCCAGATACTTCTCGTCAAAGAGCGGCTTCTTCGCCGCAGGCTTCTTCGCCGCAGGCTTCTTCGCCGCAGGCTTCTTCGCCGCAGGCTTCTTCG
>JAPPMA010000021.1 GCA_028819295.1 bacterium
GTGGGGCCCCCCCTGTACATCTCCTCCGCAAAACACCCCCCCCTTAACCCCTAGCGCCCCCCCGCCCCCACCCCCCCCCGGCGGGCCCCCACCCCCCCCGGGGGGGGGGGGGGGGGGCCACGGTCGCGTCGGTCGGATGGAGTGTGGGCCAGCTAGGGTGCCCGACATGTCTGGCGCACAGTGGAACACCGTCTGCGAATTGCTCGACGACGCCGCCCGCCGGTTTCCTGATCTGGAGGCGCTGGTGGACGGCGAGGTTCGCTGGACCTTTCCCGAGCTGCGAGACCGGATCCGATCCTCGGCCCGAGCGCTCATGGCCTCGGGGATCGAGCCCGGCGACCGGGTGGCGGTGTGGGCCCCCAACATTTGGGAATGGGTGGTGGCCGGGCTCGGAGTGCATCTGGCCGGGGCCGTGCTGGTGCCGGTGAACACCCGATTCAAGGGCCGCGAGGCCGACTACATACTCCAGAAGTCGGGGGCCCGCATCCTGTTCACCGTGACCGACTTCTTGGACACAAACTACGCGGCCCTCCTGAACGAGGCCGGCGGTGGCCTCGGCCTCGACGAGGTCGTGGTGCTGCGGGGGGCGGTGCCCGAGGGCGCGACGTCGTTCAGCGATTTCCTGGCCCGGGCCCGGCAGGTGGCCGAGGACGACGGCGACGCCCGGGCCGCTGCGGTGAGCGGGGGCGACCTGTGCCACATCATGTTCACCTCCGGCACCACCGGGCAGCCGAAAGGGGCCATGCTGATCCACTCGGCCATCTGCCGGGGCTTCAAGTCGTGGTGCGATGTGATCGGCCTGCGGGCCGGCGACCGCTACCTCATCGTCAACCCCTACTTTCACGCCTTCGGCCTCAACTCGGGCATCTTGGCCTGCCTTATGACGGGGGCGGCCAACATCCCCCACGCGGTGTTCGACGTCGCCTCGGTCATGGCCCGGGTGCCCGAGGAGCGCATAACCATGCTGCCCGGCCCGCCGGCCGTCTACCAGACCATCTTGAACACCCCCGACCTCGAGAGCTTCGACATGTCCACACTCCGCTTGGCCGTGACCGGAGCGGCCGCCATACCGGTGGAGATGATCCTCCAGATGCGGGCCCGTCTCGGCTTCGAGACCATCGTCACCGGCTATGGGCTCACCGAGGCGTCCGGCATCGCCACCATGTGCCGCCACGACGACGATCCCGAGACCATCGCCCGCACCTCGGGTAGGGCCATCCCCGATGTGGAGGTGCGGGTGGTGGGCGACGGCGGCCGCGAGCTGCCCCGGGGCGAGCCGGGCGAGATCGTGGTGAGGGGATACAACGTGATGCTCGGATACCTAGACGATCCCGAGCAGACCGCCGAGACCGTCGACGCCGACGGCTGGCTCCACACCGGTGATATCGGGGTGATGGACGCCCGGGGCAACATCGACATCACCGACCGCAAAAAGGACATGTTCATCGTGGGCGGGTTCAACGCCTACCCCGCCGAGATCGAGAACATCATGCTGGCCCATCCCCAGATCGGACAGGTGGCGGTGGTGGGGGTGCCCGACGACCGGCTCGGAGAGGTGGCGGTGGCCACGGTGGTTCCCGTGCTCGGCACCGAGCCCGACGAGGCCGAGGTGATCGCCTGGTGCCGCGACCAGATGGCCAACTACAAGGTGCCCCGCCGGGTGCGCTTCACCGATGCCTTGCCGCTCAACGCCTCGGGGAAGGTGCTGAAGTACGTGCTGCGAGAACAGGCAGCGGCCGGTTGATCGCAGCGATGCCCCCTAAGGCTGCAATCATCGGCATGTCATGACCAACACGAAGTGGGGGCCCGTCGGGGTGGGGGTGGCCACGGGCTTTCTGTCCGGGCTGTTCGGGGTCGGGGGCGGGATCCTCATGGTTCCCTGCCTGGTGCTATTGCTGGGGATCGAGCAGCGTCGGGCCCACGGCACCTCGCTGGGGGCGATGGTGCTCATCTCCGCATCCGCGCTGGGCGGGTTCTTGCTGGATGGCTCGGTGGCCTGGGCGCCCGGCCTGCTGATATTCGCCGGATCCTCTGTGGGGGTCACCGTCGGCACTTCGCTGCTCGATCACCTCCCCGTCCGGTCGCTTCGCATCGGTTTCGCCCTGCTGCTCTTGGTGACGGCGGTTCGCTTCTTGGCCACGGCCCCGGAAACCGACGGCCGCAGCGACATCACCGCGGCTTTGGCCGTGGCCTATGTGGCCTGCGGCCTGGCCACCGGGCTGCTGTCGGGGGCCATGGGGGTGGGCGGGGGCGTGATCATGATTCCGGCCATGATCCTGCTCTTCGGCTTTTTGGATCCCACCGCCAAGGGCACCTCGCTGCTGGTGATTCTTCCCACCTCCATCATCGGCACCCTCCGGAACCGCCGTTCCGGCAACATCGAGCCGAGGGCAGCACTGGCCGTCGGTGCCTCCGGGGTGGTCACTGCCTTTGTGGGCGCCTTGGGCGCCAGTGCGCTCAGCGCCCGGTTGTCGGGCATTCTGTTCGCCATCCTGCTAATGGCCAGCGCGGTGCAGATGCTGCGACACGCCAACGACCCTCCTCCACTGAGCGGATCGGAGTAATCACGCTAAATATTTCGAGGTAATCACCCCAAATATTAAAGCTGATATGTTTCAGTTTCACATGGAGCGAGCAGTATAGTGTGTGGGTAGATGAGTGACTCCCAAATTGTGTGGCTGAATACTGAGACCGCGGCCAAGCGGCTGGGTATCACCACGAGAACGCTATACCGGTTCATCAACGAGGGAGGGCTGCCCGCCTACCGGATGGGCCGGGTGATCCGGGTCAAGCAAACTGACGTGGATGACTTCATCGAGCACAGCCGTATCGAGCCCGGCACGCTCGGTCACCTGTATCCCGATCCTGTTCCCGCTGGCCGCGCCGACGCGAAACAGGATGACGGCGATGCAGACGCTGACTCCTGAATGACCACCGCAGCGCCGGTCACCATAGATATTCCGCGCAACGGGCTCATGGCAGCCCTGCTAGGGGAGCGCGACCAGTACCTTCGCCAGATCGAGCAGTCATTCCCCGATGCCGACATCTTTGTGCGGGGCAACCGGATCACGGTGTCGGGCCGAAGCGCCGACCGGGTGGCCGGCCTGTTCGATGAGATGATCCTGCTGGTGCAGGGAGGCCACCAGCTCGACTCCCGCATGCTGGGGCGGGCGATCAAGATGGTGGAGGCCGATGAGAGCCCTTCGGCGGTTATGGATACCGATGTGCTGCGCTCGGGCCGAGGCCGGGTGATCCGACCCCAATCAGTCGGCCAGCGTCGCTACGTCGATGCCATGCGGGGCAACGTCATCACGTTCAGCATCGGCCCGGCCGGCACCGGCAAGAGCTGGCTGGCAGTGGCCATGGCAGTGCGTGAATTGAAGGCCCACGCCGTGGAGCGCATCATTCTCACCCGTCCGGCGGTGGAAGCAGGGGAGCGCCTGGGGTTCTTGCCCGGGGACATGATCGCCAAGGTGGATCCCTATCTTCGCCCGCTCTATGACGCCCTCTACGACATGCTCGACGCCGAGGAGGTGCAGTCGCTGGTAGACCGGGGGGTCATCGAGATAGCACCTTTGGCCTTCATGCGGGGCCGCACGCTCAACGACAGCTTCATCATTCTGGACGAGGCTCAGAACACCACCCCCGAGCAGATGAAGATGTTCTTGACCAGAATCGGGTTCGGCTCCAAGGCGGTGGTGACCGGCGATGTGACCCAGGTGGATGTCGACCGAGGCCGCAGCGGGCTGGACTCCCTGGAGGAGATCTTGAGGGGAATCAGCGGTCTGTCGTTCGTCCATCTCAGCTCCCGCGACGTGGTCCGCCACCGAATCGTGGCCGACATCGTGAATGCCTACGAGATGGCCCAGAAGTGACCGCCGAATCCGATTCTGGTCCTAAACCCACCGAGCGCGGCGTCCGAACGGAAGCGGTCGTCGTGTTCGACCGCCAGCAAGACCTGCCCGGTCAGCCGGGCCCACAGCCCCGAACGGAAGCGGTCGTCGTGTTCGACCGCCAGCAAGACATGACGGTGGACGAGGGTCGCTGGGCCGGCCTCATGCGCAGCGTGCTCACTGAAGAGAGCGTGGCCACCCCCTGGGAGGTCGGGTTGTCGTTTGTGGCTGCTGAAGAAATGGCCGCTCTCAACGCCCAGTACCGGGGCATCGACCGGCCCACCGACGTGCTGGCCTTCGGCGTTGACGACGGCACCGTCCCCCGGGCCGACCAGGAGCCTCGCCTGGTGGGCGATGTGGTTGTCTGCCCTTCGGCGGCTGCATCGAATGCCGAGGCCCGCGGCAACTCCGTCGAAAGCGAACTGGCCCTGCTGGTGGTGCATGGCACCCTTCACCTGTTGGGCTACGACCACATTGACGACAGCGACGCCGTTGCCATGCAGGGGCGGGAGCGGGAGTTGGTCGCTCGGTCTATGGAAGGGTTGCGATGAGTGTTGTCGTAAGGTTCGGGCTGCTTCCGGGCCTCGGTGGCGATCTTCGCCGTCTCGGGTTGCGATGAGTGTTGTCGTCCGGTTCGGGCTGCTGCGGCGGCTGGTGTTGGCCGGCCGTAACCGGCAGGTGCCGCAGGTGTCGGAGGAGGAGCTGCTGGCGGTGGCCGAGGCGGCCGAGGCATCGGATGCCATCGAGCCCGAGGAGCGGGAGCTGATCGGCCAGATCATCGAGTTCGGTGACACCGTTGCCCGAGAGGTGATGGTGCCTCGCACCGACACGGTGGCCATGAGCGATCAGCTCAGCGTGGGCGAGGCCATCGGCATCGTTATCGAGCACGGCTACAGCCGGGTGCCGGTGTACGGCGAAGGCATTGACGACGTGGTGGGGGTGGTCCACGCCAAAGACCTCATGCGGGCCGAGCGGGAACAGGGCAAGGAGTCGCCAGCGGCAGCAGTGGCCCGCACCCCGCACTTCGTGCCCGAGACCAAGCGCATCTCCCTCTTGCTGCGGGAGATGCAGGCCGAGAAGTTTCACATCGCCATCGTGGTGGACGAGTACGGCGGCACCGCCGGGGTGGTGACCCTGGAAGACCTCATCGAGGAGCTCGTGGGTGAGATCGTCGACGAGTTCGACGTTGAAGAGCCCATGATCGAGCGGATGGCGCCCGCCGCTGTGCGGGTGAACGGGCGGGTGCCCATCGACGAGCTGAGCGAGGTGCTGGGCGCTCCGCTGCCCATCGGCGACTGGGACACGGTGGGCGGGCTGATCTTCAACACCCTGGGCCATGTTCCCGACGAGGGCGAGACGCTGGTGGTGGACGGCTGGGAACTGCGGGTGGAGCGGGTGACCGGGCGGCGAATCGCCCGGGTCATCGTCAAGCCGGCGCCGCAGCCCGATGCTCCAGGCGATTGACCGGCCCAAACTGGTCTTTAACACAGGGAGGACGGCCATGGGCAGTGCCAGCTTGGGCGAGGCCAGTCGGGCCCTGAGCCGGGCTTCGCCGGTGATGGCCAATCTGGTGGAGCGCTTCGGGCTGGCCCGGTTCGGCCCCAAGCCCGCGGTGGGGGAGCGCTTCGAGGTGCTGAGCCGCGAGATCGCCTACCAGCAGCTGGCCGGCAAGGCGGCCGGGGCCATCTGGGGACGGGTGCGGCAGCAGACGCCCGAGTGGGTGCCCGGCGCGGTGCTGGCTCTGGGCGAGGCCCCGTTGCGAAGCGCCGGGATGTCGGGCGCCAAGACTCGGGCCGTGTTGGATTTGGCCGCCTGCTGCGAGCGGGGAACCCTGGATTTGGCCCGACTGGGCCGCCTCTCCGACCAGGAGGTGATCGACCAGCTCACCAAGGTGTGGGGCATCGGCACCTGGACCGCCCAGATGTTCCTGATCTTCTCGCTGCGCCGCCTGGATGTGTGGCCGGTGGGCGATTTCGGGGTGCGCAAAGGGTACGGCCTGGCCCACGGATGGGCCCAGGCGCCCACCGCTGAGGAGCTCGAGCCCCTCGGCGACCAGTTCCGCCCTTTTCGCAGTGTTGCTGCCTGGTATTGCTGGCGGGCCGTTGAGGCGTGATCCGGCGGTTGTGGCGAGGGCGAGATGGTGACCTTCACCGGCTAACCGTCAGCACCCTCCAGGGCGCCCCTAAGCCGCAGTCTCCGCAGGCGCCCAGAGCCTCGCTGGTGGCCCTAACCCGGCTGTGCCAGGCGCTAGCGGGTTGGGGGTGGGGGTAGCAG
The DNA here is from genome assembly GCA_028819295.1 of bacterium. Taxonomy (GTDB): domain Bacteria; phylum Actinomycetota; class Acidimicrobiia; order Acidimicrobiales; family Bin134; genus Poriferisocius. The sequence goes on from JAPPMA010000021.1 coordinate 6,168, forward strand.
TTCGGGCACAGCAGGCTTGTTGGCTTGAAGTTCGGCCAGCTCCGCTTCGAGGCGCTCGATGAACTCGTCGCCCCTTTCTTGGCTGAGTGCGACGCCGAACAGAATGCGGCGGGTCACGATATCCGCGTTTTCCGAAGTGCCGACGAAGACGCCTGAGACTCTCTGGCGGTTCTCCACGGGCATCATGAGCACATAGGATTTGCCGATCTGCTCCGGCGAGACCGACACCAGCTTGTCCCAGCGGAACTCCCGGGTGTGCAGATTCCCCCGATAGACGCCGCGCTTGTCAGTTGCAACGAACACGCCATCGCCGATTTCAAGCTCACCAACGCCGAGTTCGGCCCGGCCTTGGCCGCGGTGCTGGTGGACGAGGGTCCCGAGGGGCTGGGGCCGGTGGACTTCCGGTCGCTGTCGGTTCGGGAGTTCGGCACCATCTACGAGGGCCTGTTGGAGTCGAAGCTGTCGGTGGCCCAAGACGACCTGGCGGTCAAGGCGGTCATGAGCATCACCACCCAATTGCAAGAGAAGCGATTGTCCCAGCGCCGGACAAAATCTTCGGCGTTCGCAGAACTTGACGACGCCGTTAACGATGATCCCGCCACATTGCCTTGCCGCAAGCCGCGAATCGTCTTCAGATACGTAACAAGGTCCACGGATACCCGCACCCTCGTGATTGGTTTCATCCCGCCTCTGCGAGTTGTCACCCACAAGGCCCCCTTCCTGTTGCAGGTCTCTGGTTTCGCGGCGGATGAGGCGTATGTGCTGGGCGTGCTGTGCTCGATGCTCTGCGACTGGCAGGCCCGACGCAATGTTGAGTTGAACCTGACCTTCGAGCATTTCAACCAATTGTCTATCCCCGACCCCGGTGAGGGGGATCCGGTTCGCGATCGCGTGGTCGCGATCGCGGGGCGGCTGGCGGCGGTGGATGAGCGGTTTGGGGAGTGGGCGATGGAGGTGGGGGTTCCTGTGGGGTCGGCCACCGACGAGGGCGCCAAGCAAGACCTCATCTGCGCGCTCGACGCCTGTGTCGCCCACCTCTACGGCCTCGACGAAGACGACTTGGCCGTGGTCTACGACACCTTCAGCGAGACCGTCGACTACTCCGCCCGCCACGCCGCCGTCCTCTCCTATTTCAGGAGGCTCGCAGCGTGACTTCCCTCTACCTCTGGCGCAGGTCGTGTTTGTCAAGGGATCCGTCCAGAAACCGCATGAGATCGACCAGCAGGATTTCTGGCTCGTGGGGCGGGCGCGTTTCCGCACGGGCTCTGCGCCCCACCTTCCCGGCCCGCTGTTTGCTGGTGATCGGGCGGTTCTCTCTGAGGTCGCGGGTTCGCCACGGTGAGCCGTCGAACAGCAGCTCAGAGTCTCCAGTCCACAGTTCGGCTTCATGATGCAGAGCAGTTGCCGCCGCGAAGCTGTCGCCCAAGGCGAGGTAGTAGGCCGACTTAAGGTGGGCAGCCTGCATGATTCTCTCAAAGTCTGGAATATCGAGTTCGACGACCTGCCTGAGAAGTTCGACAGTGTCCCTGGCTTCCCATACTCCCTGCCTCACAAACACTGCGCTGTATGCCTCGGCATAGTTGATTGCACTCATGATCGGCACCTGCTCAGACAGCAGGGAACCAATGGCGGAGATGGCATTCTTCGACCCCTTGGCTGCCTCAACAATCGGCCAAGAGTCGAGCACCACCCTGCTTGCCGCGGTCAATCCTCGAGATGCGTGGTGTCTGGCACCCATCCGCCGCCGTGCCGCTCAGCTTCGAGAACCTCAACGAGGTCGGGTCCTTCGTATTCCATCTCAACCAACTTGTTGAGAAAGTCCATAAAGTCGGTAGCGCTGTCTAGAGCCTCCCTATATGTGGAGGGGGCACCGCTAGGTGGGGCACCTGGATCAGCCATGAGCCCTAGGTTACTTGCGGTTTGAGCTGTGTCAACTATTTTATTTTATTTCAGCATATTTCCATCTTACGCAGCATGGGGGGTGGCAATGACCGCTGTTGAGAAGCCCGAGTTGGCTGTCAACCGGGGTGAGCAGACGGTGGCGGGTGCGCTGAACGGGTTCATCTCCCATGCTGCTACCGGGTTTGTGGGCGGGGCTTGTTTGGACATCGCCACTGCGCATTTCAATGGGGGCGGGTATTCGCTTCTGGCCGATTCGCTGGATCGCGCCACCGGAGTGCGGTTGCTGTTGGGGGCGGAGCCGACGCCGCCGGAGAGCCGCCGGCGGGCGCTGCGCTCGGGGTCGGCCACCGACGAGGGTGCCAAGCAAGACCTCATCTGCGCGCTCGACGCCTGTGTCGCCCACCTCTACGGCCTTGACGAGGACGACCTGGCCGTGGTCTACGACACTTTCAGCGAGACCGTCGACTACTCCGCCTGCCACGCCGCCGTCCTCTCCCATTTCAGGAGGCTCGCAGCGTGAGCGGCGGTCAACTACTTCTCTTGACGGTCCTGTGGGGCGATGCCGAGGTTGCGGAGATCCCTCCGCTTCCAGGGTCCGGGCTTGTTCAGGTGCTCGTCCCCAGCCCACACCACGCCGTCGTGGGCTATTGCCGTGGCCGCGGCATGGGCGTCAGCCCACGGGATGCGACTGGTCACCACCAGCTTGGCGGCATCTCGCGTCAACTCCAGGGTAGGCGCCTCGACTTGGGTCCTGGCGCAGAAGAACTCCCAAAGGCTGTCGGCTGCCGCAAATCCCTGGCGGCGGGCCAGTGTGTAGTGGACCTCTCCGAGGTTGATGCTGCTGACGATGATGGGTGTGGGACCTCTCGGCAATTCTCTGATCATGGCAACGTAGTCCTGCTCACCCAATGCATAGCGCACAAGAGGCCATGCATCGAGCACAACTGGTGGGCGCTTCGATTTCAGGAATCCGCCTCTACCTCAGGCTCCACGTCGTACCAGCCGTCCTTCCCCAAAGCGCGAACCTTGATGACTCCTTGTCGCCCAAGGTCCACAAAGGTGCCTGGGTATATCTTCCTTAGGGCCGCCCGCTCCTTCATATACAGAGCCATGATTTCGTCTGCATCGGGGACGAAGTTCTCGTCGCAGAATTTTCTGAATTCGGCGATTGCGGCCTCCTTTTCCTCTATGGGGCGAAGGTGGAACGGGACATTGGCGGGCTCTAGGGCCTCGCGGCCAGTCTGTTCAGAGGCAGCTTCCTGGTGGGCAACTTCGTCCACGAACCAGATGCTACAGATTTTTCATGCAACTGCAACCCCTTTTATGTCGAAGCTCGGCACGGAGTTGGCAATGACCGCTGTTGAGAAGCCCGAGTTGGCTGTCAACCGGGGTGAGCAGACGGTGGCGGGTGCGCTGAACGGGTTCATCTCCCATGCTGCTACCGGGTTTGTGGGCGGGGCTTGTTTGGACATCGCCACTGCTTTTTTCAACGTGGGCGGATATTCGCTGTTGGCCGATTCGCTGGATCGTGCCACGGGTGTGCGGTTGCTGTTGGGGGCGGAGCCGATGCCGCCGGAGAGCCGCCGGCGGGCGTTGCGCTCGGAGTCGGCCAATCCCCAGCGGGCGGCCCGAGCCCGGCTGCGTCAGGCTCTGGAAGGCCACGAGCAGAACCTGCTTGTCGAGCGCGATCATCTGGGCTTCACCTTCGAGGTCGATGCTGCTGCCCGCCGGTTGGTGGAGTGGCTGCGCTCGGACACGGTTCAGGTCCGCCGCCTGGAGGGGCGGTTCTTGCACGGCAAGGCCTTTCTGGTGGGGGACCGCTCTCACGGGGTGGTGGCCGGGTCGTCCAACTTCACCTATGCCGGTTTGTCCACCAACTTGGAGCTGAACCTGGGCAACTACTCGCCCCATGTGGTGGGCCAGGTGCGTGACTGGTTCGACGAGCTGTGGGACGAGGCAGAAGAGTACGACCTGGCTGCCCTGTTCGAGGCCCGCTTCGAGCCCCATTTGCCTCAGCTTGTGTATCTGCGGATGCTGTGGGAGTTCTACGGCGAGGAGCTGGAAGCGGAGGTCGCCGCCCAGGGCGTCCCGCAGATCCACCTCACGTCGTTCCAGTCGGACGGGCTGTGGCGGGCCCGGCGCATCCTGGAGGCGCGCGACGGGGTGCTGATCGCCGATGAGGTCGGTTTGGGCAAGACCTTCCTTGCCGGGGAGCTGATCCGGGAGGCGGCGCTGGACCGCCGCCAGCGGGTGCTGGTGATCACCCCGGCCACGCTGCGCGACGGGCCGTGGCGGGCGTTCATTTCTGAGCATCTGCTGGCGGTGGAGTTGGTGTCGTACGAAGAGCTGATGGCCGACCGGCGGCTGAACCCCGAACACACCGACGCCATCAAGCTGGCAGCCGAGATCAACGACTACGCCATGGTGGTGATCGACGAGGCCCACAAACTGCGCAACCCCGGCACCCAGCGGGCTCAGGCGCTGCGGCGTCTGCTGGCCGGGTCGCCGCCCAAGAAGCTGGTGATGCTCACCGCCACGCCGGTGAACAACAGCCTGTGGGATCTGTACCACCTGCTGGGCTATTTCCTGCGCAACGATGCCGCCTTCGCCGATGCCGGCATCCGCTCGCTGCGGGATCACTTCGCCAACGCCATGGCCCTCAATCCGGATGATCTCACCCCCGAGCACCTGTTCGACGTGCTCGACGCGGTGGCGGTGCGGCGCACCCGGGCCTTCGTCAAGCGCTTCTATCCCAACGACACCATCAAGGTGGGCGG
>JAPPMA010000006.1:0-17396 GCA_028819295.1 bacterium
AGGAACGCCGCTGCCGTCGCAATCCACGGCGCTAAACCCAAGACACACCACTAGAGAGCGATGGCCAAGGGGACCATCGTGGCCCAGTTGGTAACCACAAAACCCACGAGCATGAAGACGTGCTGGCGGTTGTATCTGGCCAGCGAAGAGTCGATGTAAGCCCGCAGTTCGGTGAACCCCGCCTTGGTCTCGGTGAACCCGGCCTTGGTCTCGGTGAACCCGGCCTTGGTCTCGGCCTTGTGGTCGGCCAACTCAGCGCTCAAGGTGGTTTCGAGGGCTTTGAGGTCGTCTTTGGTGGCGAGTTGGTCGCGGCCTTCGGGGATGAGGCACTGCATCATGGTTTCGGTGCGCTCCTCTCCCAAAACCTCAACGAGGCGGTTAATCAGGTCGTTGCGTTGGATCTCGGTTGCCGGCATCAGATTTTCTTCTTGCTCTTGTAGCGAGGGGAACCCTGCGTCCGCAGACGATGCCGGTTCCGACGGCATTGCCCAAACCCTAGCTAGCCGCGGCCCGGCTCACAACCATGTCGAACGCGAAAGCTGGCACGAGCTTGGGGAGGGGTGGCGCTGGCGGGGTGATCGTGCCCGGGTTGCCCTCGACGATTTAGCGCCGGGTGGGCACCCGGCCGAAGATGTATGCAAAGCCCACCAAACCCAACCCGATCACCGTGGCCCGCCACAGCCACGATTCTAAGAACAGTCCCGAGCTGATCCCCACCGCAACCGCGATCATCGCTGCGGCTATCGCCTTGGCCCTCACGGGCATCCCCAACCCCGACCGATAGTCGGCCACAAGCCTGCCCACGCCGGGCAGATCCAACACCCAGCGCTCCATGCGCTCGCTCGAGCGGGAAAACGAGGCCGCCGCCATGATGAAGAAGATCGTCGAGGGCAGCCCGGGCACGATCACCCCGAGCGCCCCCAACCCCACGCACAAGAGCCCTCCCAGTGTCCACAGGCCCCGCACCAGGGGGTTGCGGGCCACCTTGGAGTGGCTTGGCGCCGCGGAATCGCCGGGCTCAGCCGGCGAGCTCGACAAGGTCACCGACGGTCAAATAGCACAGCAGCCCGATCACCGCCACGTTCACTGTGCTCACCGGCCACTTCAGCCGATGGTCGGCCCGCCAGAACCGCCTGATGCTCAGCCCGTTGAACACGATGGCCACCAAACCGATGGGCACGCTGATGGCGGGTCCCACCCAATCAGCCATACCCAGCACCGGCAGCAGAAACGGGAACACGAGGTAGGTCAGCAGGCACCGGGTGCCCGACACCGCCATCGACTGGCTGAACCGGCGCTCGACCGCGCCCTGGGGCTCAGCGAGTGGCGGAGCGGTTTCAACGGCCATTGCCGCAATTCTCCCATCACTTGCCCTCCCCCGTCTCACCGGGCCCGGGGATTCATCTGCCATTTCCGCTGATGCACATTCGAGTGGGCACCGAAGGCGGCGATATCAAAATCAATCGCCGAACAGCGCGGCGGCGATGGACGCGGCGATGCGGGGGGGATCTTGGAGGGGTCCGAAATGGGTTAGGTCGTCGAAGCTCTCCAGGGTGGCGTTGGGCAGTGCCTCGGCGATGTGCGGGGCCGCCATGCCCGGGGGATCGGTGTCGGGGCTCCTCGCCACCGTGACCGCGGTGGCCACCTCCCCGAGACGGTCGAACGCCGAGCAGTCGAGGTTCTCGAAGATGGCGGCCTCCACCTCCCGCGGGCACTTCATCGTCACCGTGCCGTCGGGCCGGTGTCGAAAGCCGTGGTCCACATAGGCTCGCAGCACCTCGGGGTCGAGCAACTGGAGAGGTGGACGGGCCGCGTACCGGTCGTAAGCCGCCTGGCGCGACTCGAACACCTCCTGGCGCGTCCGGGCGATTTGGCCCAGCGCGCTCACGCCGCCTCGGGGCAGGGCCAACTCCGGAACGGTCACCGGCTCATACACCCAGGCCCGCTCGAAGGTGCCCGGCCGGGCCTGCTCGGCCTTCAGTATCGAAGCCCCGCCCAGCGAATGGCCCGCCGCCAACCGGGGAGTGGGTGCCAGGGCGTCGACTGCGGCCAGCACGTCGTCGGCCATCCCAGCCCAGTCGTAGTCCTCATCAGGGCCCGACTCGCTGTCGCCGTGGCCCCGGAAGTCCAGCGCCCAGCAGTGGGCGACCGCACCGAGGTTCCGGGCCACCGGCGCCCACATCAGCCCGCAGAACCCGTTGGCGTGGGTCAACAGCACCGTCGGACCGTCGCCCCCCAAGTCGTGCAGCGCCACCCGGGCGCCTCTTGTGGAGGAAATCAGCACCGGGGCGCTCATGGCCGAGAATCCGGGGCTGCTCGGGTGGGGTCGGGCATCGGCCCGCAGGTTACGGTTGTCGGCCATGGACGACAACATTGTGCTGATAGACAACCCCCGACCATCCGTGCGGCGGGTCACCATGAACCGACCCGAGAAGCGAAACAGCCTCATCAACCCGCTGCGGGGGGCTGTGCTCGACGCCCTCGTCGAAGCCGACCAAGACGACAGCGTCAAGGTGAGCATCGTGTGCGGCGCCGGGCCGTCGTTCTCCGCCGGCTACGACCTAGGCGGGGGCAACGAGGGCTACGAGTACCCGTATTACACGCCCGGCGGCGAGGGGCAGTGGCCCCGCCATGTGACCGAGGGCTGGATGGGCATCTGGGATCTGGCCAAGCCGGTCATCGCCCAGGTTCACGGCTATTGCCTGGCCGGGGGCAGCGAGCTGGCCACCGGCTGCGATCTGGTGTACATGGCCGAAGACGCCAAGATGGGCTATCCCGCGGTGCGGTTCGGCGTGCCCGACATGCACTTCCACGCTTGGTTCCTGGGCATGCGCAAGGCCATGGAGATGATGCTCACCGGCGACTACGTAACCGGCGTCGAGGCCGTTGAGCGGGGTTGGGCCAACGCCGCCTATCCCGAGGACGAGCTGGAAGACGCTGTGCTCGACATCGCCGAGCGCATCGCCCAGGTGCCCGCCGAGCTGCTCCAGATGAACAAGCGGGTGGTGCATCGCCAGATGGAGCACATGGGCATGCGATCGGGCATCCGGGCCGGCACCGAGCTGTGCGCTCTGGGCACCCACACCCAGGCCATGGCCGACTTCGTGGAGTCCATCAGGAAGAAGGGCCTCACCACCACCCTGTCCGAGCGCGACAACAAATTCGGCGACTACCGCACCAGCCACTGAATGGACGTCAAGGCCGTTGAGTTCGATCCGTTCAGCCGGGACTTCTTCGACGATCCCTACGGCACCTACGCCGATCTGCGAGACCACGCCCCCTGCTACTGGAGCGAGCAGTACGATTTCTACGCCCTGAGCCGATTCGACGACGTGGTGGCCGCCCACCGCGACTTCACCACCTTCACATCCACCCATGGCCAGACCTACGAGCAGCTGACCACAGGCCAGCCCAACGAAACGGGCTCGATCATCTCCATGGATCCTCCCGAGCACACCCGCTATCGCAAGCTGGTGTCCCGCTCATTCACCCCCCGCTCCATCGGCAACTACGAGGCCTTGGTGCGCGACATCATCAGCGGCTTCCTCGACCCGCTCATGAGCCGGCGGCAGTTCGACATTCTCGAGGAGTTCGCCGCCCCGTTCCCCGTCGAGATCATCTCCACCATCCTGGGCGTGCCCCCCGAAGACCGCCAGCAGATCAGGCACTGGACCGACGCCATGCTCCACCGCGAGGAGGGTTCAGCCATGGGCAACCAGGCCTCCGCCGAAGCGGGCATGGCCCAGGGCATGTACCTGTTCCAGCTCGCCCAAAAGAAGCGGGCTGAGCCGGCCGACGACATGCTGACCACCCTGATCGAGGCCGAGGTGGAGACCGAAGACGGGGGCACGACCCACCTCGACGACGCCGAGATCGCCGGCTTCGGCACGCTGTTGGCCGCCGCCGGCTCCGAGACGGTCACCAAGCTGGTGGGCAACGCCATGGTGCTGTTCGGTCGCTACCCCGACCAGTGGGCCAAGGTGCTGAACGACCCCGCCGTCATTGAAAACGCGGTGGAGGAGATCCTCCGCTACTGGGCCCCCTCGCAGTACCAGGGCCGCTACTCGACGGTGAACTCCGAATGGCACGGGGTGACCATCCCCAAACACAAGCCCGTATTCCTGATCACCGGGGCGGCCAACCGCGACCCCCGCCGCTACGACGACCCCGACCGCTTCGACATCACCCGCGAGCCCGGCCTGGCCGTCGGCTTGGGCCACGGCCTCCACGTCTGTTTGGGCGCGGCGCTGGCCCGCCTGGAGAGCCGGGTGGCCATCGAGGAGATCGCCCGCCGCTGGCCCGCCTTCGAGGTCAACGAGGAGGGGCTGCGCCGGGTGCAGATGTCCAACGTGGCCGGCTACTCCTCAGTGCCGATCACCGTCTCCTAGCCGAAAACAAAACGACCCCCGCCCGACAACAGCCGGACGGGGGTCGCCTCGGTCTAGTCGGCTACTGGCCGAATGTGCCGGTTTCCCCCTCGAAGGAGATCACATCGCTGACGGGCACGTAGCGGGCGCCGTCGGCGTCCACCACCAGCTCTTCCATGCGACCGGCTTCCACCATGTAGGAGTCGTTGGCCCCGTCCATGCGCCGCGGGGAGTTGCCCAGCGCGCCCCGGGAATCGAAGTCCATCTGCCACATGGCCCGCATCACGTTGGTCCGGTTGATGCCGCCGTCCATGTCGGCTGCGGCCAAGAGCACCTCGTGCAGCACTTCGCCGAAGACGTAGCCCAGGGCGTGGGAGGCGGCTTCGGGATCAATGCCCTGTCCCTCCAGCGCACTGCGCACGAACTGCACCCATTCGTCGTCGGCCAGCGAGGAGTCGGACACGTCCTTTTGGGTGTTCACCATGCGGACCCCGTTGGCCAGCGGCCCGATGGGCACCCAGAACAAGGCAATGCTCTGGCACCCGTTGGCCACCAGCATCATCGGCTCCCACGGCAGGCTGGCCACGGTGGCCACCGCTTGCGGGCAGAACGCCCCTGAAGAGGCCACCACAATCACATCGGCGTTGCTGGCCGCCAAATTGATCACGTCAGCACCCACCGAATCGGCCTGCGGGTCGTGCTTGATCTCATCCACTATCTCGATGCCGTGTTCGGGAGCGCACTCGTTGAAGGCCACCCGCCATGCTTCTCCGGCGTCGTTGCCCAGCGCGAGCACGGCGGCTGTCGCGCCCGAGCCGAGCTCGTCGGCGACGTGCTGGCACCACACTCGGGACTCGGTCTCATAGGACATCAACGCGCCGGTGGTCCACGGGTAGTTGGTGGGGTCGCCCCACTCGGGCAGCCCAGTCAGGTTGAAGAGCTGCGGGATGCAGTTCTCGTTCAACAGGTCGTGGACCGCCAAGTTGTTGGGGCTGCCCAGAATCCCGGCGAACCCCAGCAGGTTCTCAACGTCAATCATCTCCTCCACGTTGGTCACCGTGCGGGCCGGCACGTACCCGTCGTCGCGGGCCACCATCACCACGTTTCGGCCGCCGATAGGTCCGACCGCGTCGAAGTAGAGCCCGACACCATCGGCGATGGTGCCGAATCCGGCCAACGCGCCCGACCGGGGCAAACTGCTGCCGAAGCGGATCTCGCTGTCGGTCACCCCGGCGTAGTTGTCCCACTCATCGGGGCACTCACCGATATCGATCACCGCGCCACCGCCTAATTCCACGATCTTGGGATCAGAGGGCTCTTCGGGCTCGGGCGCAGGAGCGGGCTCGTCCTCCTCCTCGGGCTCAGGCTCGGGCTCGGATGCGGGCTCGTCTTCGGGCTCGGATGCGGGCTCGTCTTCGGGCTCGGGCTCGGGCTCGGGAGCGGGCTCGTCTTCGGGAGCCGCCGTCTCCGGTTCGCTCACTGGTGCGTCATCGTCGTCGTTGCCGCAGGCACTGGCCACCAGCGCGAACACGGCAACCAATGCGAGCAAGATTCGCCAAGATTTCGACATGGGGTGTTCCCTCCTGAGATGGGCTCTCCGTTCGGAGCGGTTCCGTAACCCTACGCGGCTACAAAGACAATTACTGCCCCGAACGGCTCATCCCGTTGGAGGCTGGGGGGCCACCGGCATCAGCCGGGCCTTCACTCGGCGGAAACCGTGGGCTGTACCGCCGGGCAACGCGAAGATGATGATGATCAACAGCCCGCCCAGAATGGCGGTGCCGTAAGGCCCTTCCAGGGCCACGTCGGTGCCGGGCAGGGTCTGGGTCTGGCTCGACCAGTGGGGCACGAACTGAATGGCCAGCCCGCCCGCCACCGCGCCGTGCAGTGTGCCTGCGCCCCCCACTATCAATCCCACGATCAGCAGAATGGCCATCGAGAAGCCGAATTCGTCGGGGCCCACGAACCCCGAGTGCATGGCCAGCATGGTCCCGGCCACCCCGCCCACCGCCGCGCTGATGCCAAAGCTCAGGGTCTTGTAGGCGGCCAGATCCACCCCGTTGGCCGCCGCTCCCAGCGGATTGTCCCGAATGGCCACCAAGGCCCGTCCCACCCGGCCGGCCAGAATGTTGCGCACCAGCCAGAAGCACACCAGTGCCATGATCACCAGCAAGAAGTACTTGTACACCGCCTCTTCCTGGCGGCCGGTCAGCCCGTCGGGCACCCGTGCTCCCACTCCCGGTATGGCGTGCAGCCACTCGGTGATCTTCTCGATGGGCGCCCACGTTGGCGCCTCCAGGTCGCTGTCGATCAAGAGTCCGTTGCTGCCTCCGGTGCGGTCGGCCACGTTCTCGAGCCGGATGATCGACGGGAACACCGCCGCCACGGCAAATGTCAACAGCCCCAGATACAACCCCTGGATGCGCAGTGCGGGGATCCCGAACAGCACCCCGAACACGAACAGCCCTGGCACCACCACCCCGAGGGTGGACAGATAAGACCAGTGGAACTCGTTAACCAGCACCGCGGTGAGATACGCCCCCGAACCCACGAAGAAGCTGTGGCCCAACGAGAGCTGTCCGCTGTAGCCGGTGGCGATGTTCAAACCCAAAATGGCCACCATCAGCCCGATGGCCTGGCTGAGGTTGCCCAGCCCTACCGTGTAGCGGTTGCCAAAGATGGTGGGGCTATAGGTGTCAGCGATCAAAAACGGAATCAACACCACCACCAGGGCAAACAGCGCCCACCCGATCACTTGGCGCCGCCGGTGCTGGCGGCTGCCCGCGGCCACTGCCTCCATCGCGCGCATCACACCCGCTCCACCCGGGTCGATCCGAACAGCCCCGTTGGCCGCACCAGCAGCACCACCAAGATCACCGCCACCGCAGTGGCCAAAGCCAGCTCGCTCAGGTCCAAGAACGTCACCAGCAGGTTGCGGGCCAACCCCACCACCAAGCCGCCCAGCACCGCCCCCACCATCGAGTCCAAACCGCCCAACGCGGCCGCGGCCAGCGAGAAGATCAGCACCCGCAGCATGATGGAGGGCTCCAGCAGCAGGTCGGGCACCACCAGCGCCCCGCCCAGGGTGCCGATGGCCGCGGCCAGCGCCCATCCGAACCCCAGGGTCGGCCCCACCCGGATGCCCACCAACCGGGCCGACTCCAGATTCGATGACACCGCCCGAAACGCCAATCCCACCTTGGTGCGCGACAACAGCAGATACAGCAGGCCCACTACCGCGAACACCGTGCCCAGGTTGCCGATGGTGCGCCAGGTGAGCTGGGCGATGCCCCACTCGATGGGAGCGCCGCTGGGGAACATGCTGGGCAGGCTCCGGGTGCGGAACCCCCACACGATCCCCACCGCCGAGTCGATGATCAGAAGCAACCCCAGGGTCACGATCACCAGGGGCAGCACATGGTCGGGCGGGAACGGCCGGATGAACACCCGTTCCACCAACATCGCCACCGCCGAACTGGCCACCATGGCGCACAGCACCGCGACGACCACGGGCAGGCCCTGTTCCACGCTGAAGATGTAGGCCAGGTACACCCCCAAAAGGGCCAGCGAGCCCTGGGCGAAGTTGATGAACCCGGTGGACTTGTAGATCATCACCAGCGCCAGCGCCACCGAGGCGTAGGTGGCCCCGTCGCTCAGCCCCCGAAAGAACTGGGCCAGCCACAGCTCCCCGTTGGACAGCTTGTCCAGCGAGATGTCGAACACACCGAGCACGGAAGCCAAAACCTGCACCGCTAATACCCCAGGTACGCCCGGCGGACGTTGGCGTCGGCGGCCAGCTCGCCGGCCGGGCCCGACAATGCCACCTCCCCGGCCTCCAGCACGTAGGCCACATCGGCCACCCCCAGGGCCAGGCTGGCGTTCTGCTCCACCACCAGCATCGTGGTGCCCGCGGCGGCGTTGATGGCGGTGAGCTGCTCGAACAGCGATCGGGTGATCATCGGCGCCAATCCCAGCGACGGCTCGTCCAGCAGCAGAAGCGACGGCCGCAGCATCAGCGCCCGGGCGATGGCCAGCATCTGCTGCTCGCCCCCGCTCAGGCTGCCAGCGGCCTGAGCGCGCCGCTCGCCCAGCACCGGGAATGTCTCGAACCACTGCTCCATGTCGGCCCGGACGCCGGCATCAGAGCGCACATAGGCCCCCGCCATCAGGTTCTCCTCCACGCTCAGGTCGGGGAACGTCCCCCGCCCCTGGGGCACATGGGCCACCCCCCGGCGCACGATGTCGGCGGTGCGCTGGCCGGCCAGCTCCTCGCCGGCCAGTCGGATAGAACCCTGGGTGGACACCATGGCGCACAGCGCTCGAAGCGTGGTGGTCTTGCCCGCCCCGTTGGCCCCCAAGATCACCGCGATCTGCCCCTCGGCCACCGAGAAGTCGATGCCGTGCAGCACCTGGATGTCGCCGTAGGCCGCCCTCAGCCCGGCCACCTCCAGATACGGCGCGCTCACTGCTCGGCCCCCAGATAGGCCTCCACCACCGCCGGGTCGTTCTGCACATCGGCGGGGGTCCCCTCGGCGATCTTGGCCCCGAAGTCCAGCACCACCACCTTGTCCGACACCCCCATCACCATCCCCATGTGGTGCTCCACCAGCAGCAGCGTCAGCGAGTGCCGCCGGGCCAGTGCCACCAGAAGTTCGGCCAGCTCGCCCACCTCGGTCTGGGTGAGCCCGGTGGCCGGCTCGTCCAGCATCAGCAGCCGGGGCCGGCCCACCAGCGCCCGGGCCAGCTCCACCCGTTTCAGGGTGCCGAATGGCAAACCCGCCGCGGGATGGAAGGCCACGTCGGTGAGCGACAGCTCCTCCAGCGCACCCCACGCCGTTTGGGCCAGCTCGGCCTCCTCCCGGCCTGATCCCCATCGCAACGCGGCCCGGAGCGCGCCGATGTTGGAGCGGTGATGGGCGCCCACCATCACGTTCTGCATCACGGTCATGCCCGGCCACAGCGCCAGGTTCTGGAAGGTGCGTCCGATGCCAAGCCCGCTGATGGCGTGGGCTGGGCGGGCCAACAGGTCGGCGCCGTCGAAGCCCACCGCCCCCTCCTGGGCGTCGTACACCCGGCTCACCACGTTGAACAAGGTGGTCTTGCCCGCCCCGTTGGGCCCGATCAGCCCGCAGATGCTGCCCTCGTCCACGGCGAACGACAGGTCCCGCAAGGCGGTAACCCCGCCGAACCGCACTGTGACCCCCGCCACATCCAACAAGGCCATACGCCCCCCGACCCTACTTCGCCCCGCTGACAAGGACGGGAAGGCTCACCCCCCGACGAGGCTGGCGATGGCCCAGATCACGATCACCAGGCCCACCACGATCATCACCACGCTGCGCCCCACCTTTGGGGCCGCATGCTCGTCGGGGGCGCCCGGAGGAGGAGGTATGTCGGGCCGACCCGTCCGGCGCTGCCGGGGGCCGTCGGGGTTGATCAGCGCTGCGATGTTCCCCACCGCCAGCGCACCACCCAGCGCCAGCAGCAAGAACGTGATGATCTCCGGCCCACCCAGCACCCCCCCAGTCTCGCGCCCCGCACCGCGCGCCTCCTATATGGCTATATGGAGCGATGCACCGACACCGCGTAGTCGCCGCCTGCCCACGGCCCCCGTTCCCACGTCGAGTAGCGCTCCGACAGGGCCAAACTCGCCGCCGCGCAATCGCCGTCGTATTGCGCTAGCCCGTAGCCCCCTCCCCGCAGCTGGAACCCGGCCACGAGGGCGCCGCCGGGGGAGAGGTGGGCGGCGCAGCTCCTCACCACCGCGCCCTCGGTGCCGGGCCCAGTGAACAGCAGCACGTTTCCCGCCATCACCACCGCGTCGAACGACTCGCCCAAATCAAACGAGGCCAAGTCCAACTGGTGCCAGGCCAATTCCGGCGCCTTGGCCCGAGCCCCCGAGATCATCTCCGTGTCGATGTCCACCCCGGCCACTTCGTACCCCCGCCGGGCCAGCTCGATGGCCACCCGCCCCGTCCCGCATCCAGCATCAAGAACCCGCCCCGAGCCGCCCAACAGCGAGTCCACAAAATCAGCCTCCCCGTGCGGGTTGTGACCCTCGGCCTCCAACCGCTCCCACCGGGCGTCATAGTCCCGCCCCGACATCCGCCCACCCCAAGTCGATCCCACCCGCGTTGTCTCCTAAACGGCAACAATGCGCACGTCTCGAGCAAATGCCGCCAAAGCGCTCAGATCGTCGTAATCAGAGGTCAGCACCATGCCTCCCGGCTCTGCCGCAGCAACCACCAGAGCATCCACCGCCGACCCCTTCTTCGCCCGGGTTCGCAACCAGCCCGCCCGCCGGGTTAGCCCTACATCAATCACTTCCGATACATCGCAGGATTTGAGCAGAAGATTCACCCTTGCATCTCTTCCTGCGTGGCCCTGCAAATACTCAATCAGCACTGGCGACGGCACAACCGGAGGCCAAAGACCATCTCGAATGAACTTCTCAACTAGGTCAGCAGCGTGGGGCACGCTTCGTATGAGGAACGAGATGCCGCCGGAATCAACGACTAGAGCCACTCAGCTTGCGGCCTGTTCCGAAGGCCGCAATGCCTGGTCCACAAGTTCTCTGGCCCAAGCCTCGCTTTCTGGTGTAGACGGCCCCACCTCGGCGCGTAGCATCTCCAAGTACTCCTCCCCGGCCTTGATCAGCTCAAGCCGCCGAAGCTCCTCCCGCACGGCCTTCTGCAACATTTCGGAAGCGGGGAAGCCGTGTTCTTTGACCGCCGCATGTAGATCATCCGGCAAATAAACCTGCATCCGTGGCATACGCCTAACTATACACATATCACTCTTCAGTCAAACCCCACATTTTCGCCAGGCTGACAGGACCAGCTTGCCGGTCATGGGAGTGTGAACCCCCACCCGTCGAGCTTGTCACACCCGCCCGATACTCTTTGGCTGTGGCTTCCCCGATCCACGCCGAACCCCGCGTGGCTGCCGACATCGGCTATTGGTTCCATCCGGCGGTGGCGGCTTGGTTCGAGCGGCGGTTTCCGGGGGGGGCCACTGAGGCGCAGGCCCGGGGGTGGCCGGCCATCGCCTCGGGCCAAGACACGCTGATCGCCGCGCCCACCGGGTCGGGCAAGACCCTGGCCGGGTTCCTCATCGCCATCGACAACCTCTACAAGCGCCACGCCGCGGGCCAAACGGTGGCCAAGGCCAGCCAGGTGGTGTACGTGTCGCCGCTCAAGGCGCTGGCCACCGACATCGCCGAGAACCTGGAGCGTCCTCTGGCTGAGATCGCCGAGGTGGCCCGGGCCCAGGGGTTCGAGCCCCCGCCGCTGACGGTGGCCGTGCGCACCGGCGACACCCCGGCCCACACCCGGGCGGCCATGATCAAAAAGCCGGCCAACTTCGTGGTCACCACCCCCGAGTCGCTCTACCTGCTGGTGACCGCGGCCAAGAGCCGCGAGGTGCTGCACACCGTGGAAGCGGTGATCGTCGACGAGATCCACGCCACCGCCCGCGACAAGCGGGGCAGCCACCTGGCCCTCACCCTCGAGCGCCTCGAGCATGCCGCCGACACCCGCCCCACCCGCATCGGCCTGTCGGCCACCCAGCACCCCATCGGCACCATCGCCGACCTCCTCACCGGCATCCCCGCAAACCGGTCCGACAACGGCGGCGATGCCCAGCCCGGCAGCGGCTGCACCATCGTCGACACCGGCCACCAGCGCAACCTTGACATCGCCTTGGAGCTGATCGACGACGAACTCGAGGCAGTGGTCTCCCACGCCCAGATGGACCAGATCCTCGACCGCATGGCCACCCTCATCGGCGAGCACCACACCACCATCGTGTTCGTCAACACCCGCCGCATGTCCGAGCGCCTCGCCCACCAACTGGCCGAGCGCCTGGGCGAAGACGCCGTGGCCGCCCACCACGGCTCTTTGTCCACCGAGCGCCGCATCCGCACCGAGCACCGCCTCCGAGCCGGCGACCTCAAGGCCCTGGTGGCCACCGCTTCGCTGGAGCTGGGCATCGACATCGGCCCCGTGGAGCTGGTGTGCCAGGTGGGATCGCCCCGCAACATCGCCACCTTCCTCCAGCGGGTGGGCCGCTCCAACCACAGCCGCCACGGCACCCCCAAGGGCCGCCTGTGGCCCCTCACCCGAGACGAGCTCATCGAGTGCCTCGCCCTCATCCACGCTGTGAACCAGGGCCAGCTCGACGCCGTCCGCCCCCCCGAGGCCCCGCTCGACATCTTGGTGCAGCAGCTCATCGCCGAAGCCGCGGCCGCCGACCACCACACCGTCGGCGGGCTCTATGAGATGTTCACCAAGGCCGCCCCCTACGCCCGCCTCACCAAAGCCCAGTTCGACGAGGCCGTCCAGCAGGCCGCCACTGGTGTGGTCACCGGCCGGGGGCCCCGGGGCGCCTACCTCCACCACGACTCGGTCAACCAAGAGGTGCGGGGCAAACGGGGCGCCCGGCTGGCCGCCCTCACCTCCGGGGGCGCCATCGGCGAGAACGGCGACTACCGGGTGGTGGCCGAGCCCGACGACACCTTCATAGGCACCGTCAACGAAGACTGGGCCGTGGAGTCGATGGCCGGCGACATCTTCCTGCTGGGCTCCCACTCCTGGCGCATCAAGCAGGTGGCCGCCGGCACCGTGCGGGTGATCGACGCCGGCGACGCCCCGCCCACCGTCCCCTTCTGGCTCGGCGAGGCCCCGGCCCGCACCGCAGAGCTGTCCCAGCAGGTGTCCGAACTGCGCGCCCATATATGCAGCCTCCTGCCGCAAGGCCCCGACGCCGACCCCCCCGACGCTGATCCTCTTGATGCCGGCGTCCTGGCCCGAGCCGCCGAGCAATTCGCCCTCTCGTACGGCGCCACCGCCGAGATCGCCGAGCAGGCCGTGCTCTACGTCGCCGCCGCTCAGGCCGCCCTCGGCACCATCCCCACCCACACAAACATCGTGTTCGAGCGCTTCTTCGACGACACCGGCGGCCAGCAACTGGTGGTCCACTCGCCCTACGGCGGGCGCATCAACCGGGCTTTCGGCCTGGCCCTGCGCAAGCGCCTCTGCCGCCGCTTCGACTTCGAGCTCCAGGCGGCGGCCAACGACAACGCCATCATCTTGTCGCTCGGCCCCCACCACAGCTTCCCCCTCAGCGACGTCCCCCAGTTTTTGCATCCCGACTCGGTGGAGGAGGTGCTGACCCAGGCCGTGCTCGACTCGCCCATGTTCACCGCCCGCTGGCGCTGGAACCTCAACCGGGCGCTGGTGGTGCTCCGCAGCCGGGGCGGGAAGCGCAACCCGCCCCCCATCCAGCGCATGGAGGCCGACGACATCATGGCCGCCGTGTTCCCCGGCGCGGCCGCCTGCCAGGAGAACGTCGCCGGCCCCATCGAGATCCCCGACCACCTGCTGGTGCGCCAAACCCTCCACGACACCCTCCATGAGGCCCTCGACGTGGACGGCCTCAAGCAACTCCTCACCGACATCCGCTCCGGCAAGGTCTGCACCCGCTTCTGCGACACCACTGAGCCGTCCCCGCTCAGCCACGAGATCGTCAACGCCCGCCCCTATGCCTTCTTGGACGACGCCGAGATCGTCGACCGCCGCACCAACGCCGTCACCGCCCCCCGAGGCCTCCGCCCCAGAAGCGCCCAACAACCCCCCGCCTTCGACGCCGTCACCCTCGCCCAGATCACCCCCGACGCCATCGCCCAAGTAGTCGAAGAAGCCATCCCCGACCCTCGCACCCCCGACGAGCTCCACGACCTGCTCACCTCCTTGATCGCCACCCGCCCCAACCCCGCCTGGACCGACCTCTACAACCAACTAGACGAAAAAAACCGAGTCCGCACCTTAACAACCCAAGACAACACCCCCCTCTGGACCACCACCGAACTAGCAGCCCAAGCCCTAGACCCCAACAACGCCACCGAAAAAGTAAGAGGCCACCTAGAACTCTCCGCCCCCACCACCCCCGAGCGCCTCGCAAATGAAACAGCGCTCGACCTCTCAACCGTCCAACAAGCCCTAGCCGCCCTTGAAGCCGACGGCGTAGCCATGCGCGCGGATCATCTACCCCCCTACCAACAAAAGAGGGGGGGTGCTGCCCCGGTAGGCCTGGCGGTGGGTGGCACCGGTGGCGGACCTGGCCGCACCGTCGGCCAGGCCGCTTCCGGTGACAGGACCCGCCGACAGGCCGGGGGATCAGAAGAACTCTGGTGCGCCAGAAGACTCCTTCAACGCATGTCCTATCTGTCCCGAAGACAAAAGCGCGCTTCAGTCCAAGCCGCCAGTTCCCAAGACTTCATGCGCTTCCTCCTCGACTACCACCACCTAACCCCGGAAAGCACCGTCCGCGGCCGCCCCGGCCTCACCAAAGTCCTAGAGCAGCTCCAAGGCCTCGATCTCCCCGCCGGCGCCTGGGAATCCCAGATCATCCAAAAACGCCTCCCCGACTACAACCCGATGTGGCTCGACGAGCTCTGCTACCGCGGCGAGCTCGCCTGGCTGCGCCTAACGCCCCCAAACACGCCCGCCAAGGCCAACACCATGGCCCCCCGCAAGGCCACCCCCATCACCCTCATCTTCCGAGAAGACCTGAATTGGCTCCTCGCCGCCGCACGCGGCACCAGCCCCGAGCCCCCCGGAGCCGGCCCCATCCAAGAGATCGCCGAAATCCTCCAAACCCAGGGCGCCAGCTTCATGCCCGATCTGGCCGACGCCACCCACCGCCTGCCCGACGACATCGAGCGGGCCCTGTGGAACGGCGTCGCCCTCGGCCTGTTCACCGCCGACGGCTTCGCCGCGGTGCGAGCCCTTCTCAACCGCTCTACCCGCCGACCCAACCGCCACCGCCCCGGCCAGAATCTGCGCTCCCAAGCTCTCCGCACCCGGGCCATGCGCACGAATCGCGCCTTCAACAACGGTGCGTCTCGCGAAACCCACGCCGCCCCCGGCCGCTGGTCGCTCGTGCAACAGCCCGAGCAATACCCAACCGACGACCTCGCCGAAGCCGTCGCCCAACAACTCTTGGCCTGCTGGGGCGTCGTGTTCCGCAGCCTCGCCCACCACCCAGCCACTCCCACGGCCACCCCCTGGCGCGACATCCTCAAGGCCCTGCGCCGCTTCGAAGACCGCGGCCTGGTGCGAGGCGGCCGCTTCGTGGCCGGCCAAAGCGGCGAGCAGTTCGCCCTCCCCGCCGCCGCCGACCAGCTCCAAGCCACCTCCCGCCGCCCCCGCACCAACCAAGAAATCACCATCGCCGCCTGCGACCCCCTCAACCTCACCGGCATCCTCTTCGACGGCCCCAGAACCCCCGCCGCCCCCAACAACACCCTCACCTATAGGGATGGGCTGCCGGACTCATCCTCTTCCCAATAAGCTGATTCCTCCTGACTTGAGAATTCCCTGAACACCGATCCAACGCTTCTAAGTTGCCGCTCAGCGCGGTATCTGGGTCTGTCAGTTTTTTTGTGTAACCGGCCGTGATGGTTTTCATTTGATGTGGTCGTCGATGACGCAAGTGGCGTACTCGTAGGGGGCCTGAGTTTCACCGTCGATTAGCACCCCGCTTATCGTCACGGCGTAGCAGGCGTCAACGTCCATCGGTTGAGCATGAGCCAACGAGTTGGTGTCGCCGCCCATCGCCCAGACCAACGCTGGAACAATGTGCGGATTTGAATCTCGGTTGTGGATGATCTCAGTGTCAATCGGTCCGTTGTTGTTGACCACTGCGACGGTGGCGTTGGAGAAGTCGGCGTCTTGCAGTGCGAACGACCATCGGCCCCAGACCACTGTGTAAGGGATGTATCCCGACGGGGGCCAGGCCACAAAGCCGCGGTGTTCTCGGATTTCCCTCAGGACGCTGCTGTAGCGAGCATGCAGGGTGTTGGCTCTGCCCGGTATGTCGCCAGTGCCGTATAGCTCCCAGCTCCCATCAGTGATCATGCGGCGATGGCCGACGGCACTGTTATGGGAGCCGTGATCCCGCATATAGAGATCGATGCCGCGGAGGCCCGAGGCCGTGGACACAGATTCGGCAAAAAAATCGATTTGGGTGTAGCAAGCCCAATCAGGACTGGGATGATGGGTCAGGCTTCCTCTAGCGGCCAGTATCAGCGCTTTGGCCTGCGCCGTGCTTGTGAGTTCTGGGTCTTCGACAATGGGAAGAACTCCAGCCATCTGCCGATACCAGTTCATCCGCTGGAAGATGCTGTCGCGATACCTCTGGCTTGTCGTCCCGGCAACGCAGCTGTCGATGTCGCCAGTCCAGCCGTGATCGGGCTCTTGGCGATCGAACTCCACGGTGAATTCCCCTAGCACCGTGTCGCGGTCCCATGTATCGAAGAAGGAGGGCGTCCTCTGCCCGACATGGGCGACAAGCGGCTGCGAGGGTTCATTGCTGTTCCCGCTCAGGTCTTGGACTGTGTCGCGGCCGATCCACATCACGACACTGCCTTGAAACGAGGCTCTAACTGTCGCTCGGAATTCAGAACCCGAGCCTGAGAAGCTGGTGACATCGCCGTTGACAACGGTGATATCGCCCGCTTCGAATCCGATCACCGCCTCGGTAAATTCAATCGCCACCTCGAACGATTGTTCGCCACCGACCACGAATTGGCCAGGGGGAGGGTGAACTCCACCGGTTGCGAGAAGAGTGGGCTGTGGGCCTGGTTGGGGCATCTCAGAATCGGTTGTGTCAGTGTTGCTCGTGCCATCTTCGATGTCGGTGTCGGTTGTGTCGATGTCATCGGTGGCGGCTGCGCGCAGGGTGGCGAGAGATGCGTCGTCGAGTACCAAGTAGCAGCCGATGCTGTCGTGGTAGCCCCAGCTGACCTGGGCGAGCACGGTTTGGCCGTCGGCGGACTTGGCCACATCCACGGGCTCAGCGCCGAATCTGTGGTGCTCAAAGCACCGCTCGGAGGCATCGGTTGGGGCGTTGGGCAGGCTTTGTTGCGGCGGAGCGGCCCGCAGAGTAGCCAGTGCTTCGTCGTCGAACGTGAGGTAGCAGCCGATGCTGTCGTGGTAGCCCCAGCTGACCTGGGCGAGCACGGTTTGG
>JAPPMA010000006.1:17496-75989 GCA_028819295.1 bacterium
GTAGCAGCCGATGCTGTCGTGGTAGCCCCAGCTGACCTGGGCGAGCACGGTTTGGCCGTCGGCGGACTTGGCCACATCCACGGGCTCAGCGCCGAATCTGTGGTGCTCAAAGCACCGCTCTGCCGCGCTCGGCTGAGCCTGGGAATCCTGAGCAGATACCGGGCCTCCGGCAATTGCCGCAAGTCCGACCAGCAGGGTCCAATTGACCAGTAGGAGAACGACCCTGAGCTTCACGGGCCAAGACTCTAATTGAGCCTTCGCGGAAACGTGGGGTGGGGTGGGCTGAGAGCCCGCTAACCCTCCGATCTGCCCAAAACATCCCGATCTTCCCAGCCGAAGGCGATGCCGTCTCTCTACACCCCGCGGGCCATGTTGGCGAAGCGGGTGTGATGCTTTATAAAGGCTAGGCGTGCTTTGCCGGTGGGTCCGGTGCGGTGTTTGGCCACCAGCACTTCGGCGGTGCCCGCATCCTGGGTTTCGGGGTTGTAGATCTCGTCTCGGTACAAGAACATGACGATGTCGGCGTCTTGCTCTATGGAGCCCGACTCCCGCAGGTCGGCGAGGATGGGCCGTTTGTCCTGACGCTGCTCCAGATTCCGAGAAAGCTGCGACAGCGCCACCACCGGGCATTGCAGTTCGCGGGCCAATATCTTGAGCCCTCGGCTGATCTCGGACACCTCCACCTGGCGGTTCTCGGCGGTGTGGCGGCCGGTCATGAGCTGGAGGTAGTCGACGATGATCATGCCCAAGTCACCGGTCTGGCTGCGCAGCCGCCGAGACTTGCCTCTGATCTCCATTATGGTCACCGCGGGGTTGTCGTCGATCCAGATGGGCGCCTCGGCCAAGCGCCCCAGGGCGGTGCTGATGTCGGTCCAGTCTTGGTCGGTGAGCTTGCCGGTACGCACTCGGGAAGCGTCCACCCGGGCCTCGGCGCACAGGATCCGCTGGCTGATCTCGAGTTGGCTCATCTCCAGCGAGAAGACCAGCACCGGCTTGTGGGCCCGGATGGCGGCGTGGGCGGCCATGCCCAGTGCGAAGCTGGTCTTTCCCACCGAGGGCCGAGCACCGATCACCACGAGGGTGTTGGGCTGGAGTCCGCTGGTGATCTCGTCCAAGTCGTTGTAGCCGGTGGGCGTGCCGGTAATCACCTCGCCCTGCTCATAGAGCATCTCGATGCGCTCGAGGTTGGCCGGCAAGAGCTCGGCCAGGCTGGCCGTGGTATCGCCCATTCGGTCGGCGGCCAACCGATACACCATCGCCTCGGCCGAGTCCACCGTCTTGACCACGTCGTCGGCACCCTCATAGCCCAGATCGGCGATCTCCCCGCCGACCTCGATCAGCATCCTCAGCGTGGCCGCCTCATGCACGATGTTGGCGTACTTGGCCGCATTGGCCGACGCCGGGGTGCCGGTCTGGAGTTTCACCAACGCGGCGTTGCCCCCCACCTTGTCGGTCAAACCCTGCCGATTCAGCTCGGCGGCCACCGTCACCGCATCGGCTGGCTCCCCCTTGGCATACAGCGAGCACACGGCCTCGTACACATGGGCATGCGCCGGCCGGTAGAAGTGCTCGGGACGGATCAAGTTCACCGCATCAGCAATGGCGTCGCGGCTCAGCAGCATCGCGCCCAAAAGCGCCTCCTCGGCATCGAGATCATGGGGCGGCACACGCCCCAGGCGCCTGGGCACCGCTGACGACCGGCCGTCGTTGGGATAGTCGAATGGATCGCTCACCACTGCACCCATTTTCCAGGCACCGGTGACAATTGGGCTGACCGACCGCATTCCACGGTTGCCTACTCTGGCAAGCCGCTCATGTGGGCCGCTAGGGGAAGCGTTGTTGAAATTGTGGGATAACCTGGGGATTTATCAGTGCTGGCGATGCCACGGCTACTCGGCGGCAATCACTTCCACGGTGATGGGGAACTCCACCTCAGGATGGGGTTTGACCGTTACCATGTGGCTGCCCAGCTCTTTGATCCCGTCGGAGAGCAGAGCCTTGCGCTCCAGCATGATGTTCGCCTGTTCGGCCACGGCCCGAACGATGTCGGCGGTGGTCACCGAGCCGAACAACTTGCCCTGCGCCCCCGCCCGAGCCGCGATGTGAATGGGAGTGGACACCAGCCGGCTGGCCATCTCCTGGGCATCGGCCAGCTCCTTGGCATCCCTCAGCTCGCGCGAGCGGCGCATGCGCTCGGCCTGGCGCTCAGCCCCGGCCGAGGATTTGAACGCCTTGCCAGCGGGAATCAGAAAGTTGCGGGCGTAGCCGTCGGCCACCTCCACCACATCGCCCTTCTTGCCCAGCTCGTCCACGTTGTCACGCAGCACAACCTTCATGACGCCGTCTCCCCGCCCCCCGGCGCCGCGTCAACCGGCTCGTCGCCAGCCATCAGCACGGACGCGTCATCCTGCTCGTCGCCAGCCATCAGCACGGACGCGTCATCCTGCTCGTCGCCAGCCATCAGCACGGATGCGTCATCGATGGCAGGTTCGCCAGCCATCGGGTCGTCGCCGATCTCCAGGGCTTCCAACTCTTCGCCGTCCATGCCCGCAGAAGCCCGCATACCGGGTGGCGGTGCTGTGGGCTGCGGCGCCGGCCCGTCGACGCGGTTGTCGTCGCGCGACCGGGTTGCGCTGCGCTGGGTGGTGATCCGATTGTTGTAGGGCAGCAACGCCATCTCTCGAGCGTTCTTGATGGCCCGGGCGATCTCTGCCTGCTGCTGCTGGTTGTTGCCGGTCACCTGCCGGGCCCTGATCTTGGCCCGGTCTGACATGAACCGCCGCAGCAGGTTGATGTCCTTCCAGTCCACATAGCCAATGCCCTCCTGGGTGAGAACGCTGACCTTCTTCTTTCGGCGCCGGTTGATGTCCTTGGCCTTCGCCCTTTTGAGTCCTTTGGCCATTAGAACGGCTCCTCGTCGAGGTCATACCCCTGGGGCTGGTTGCGGGGAGGGCGTCCGCCGCCGCCCTGGAAGCGGCCCCCGCCGCCGCCGTCGCGCCGCTCGTTGCGGGTCACCTCGACCGTGGCCCACTTCAGGCTGGGCGACACCTCGTCGGCGATGATCTCGACCTTGGAGCGCCGGTCGCCGTCCTGGGTCTCCCATGTGCGGTGCTCCAGCCGTCCGTTGACGATCACCCGGGTGCCCTTCACCAAGCTCTCGCTGACGTTCTCGGCCAGCGTGTTCCAGCAGGTCACGTCGAAGAACGACACCTGTTCCTCGGTCTCGTTGGTCTGGCGGTTCTGCCAGCGCCGGTTCCAGGCCAGCCCGAACGTGGCCACGGCGCTGCCGCCGGGGGTGAATCGAAGCTCTGGATCTCTGGTTATGTTCCCGGTAACGGTAACCGTGTTGTCGAATGCCATTTCTGTCTCCTTGGATTACCCGGCCGCAGCCAGGGGGTTGCCGTCGCCCAACAGGCCGCGCCGGGCGGCCTCAGCATCGGGTAGACGGATCAGCTTGTGGCGGACCACATCGTCCGCAAGTCGAAGGAGACGTTCCAAAGTGCCCATGTCGCGCGTCTCGGTCGCAAACTCGAGAACCAGGTAGTAGCCCTCGTGTTGATGGTTGATCTCATAGGCGAAGCGGCGCTTGCCCCACCGGTCCTCAGACATAACCTGACCACCGTGGGCTGCAATGTTCTCGGCAACCTGCTCGACGCGGGCGACCACATCGGATTCCTCCACGCCCGCGTCCATGATGATCATCAATTCGTAGGCCCGCATGGCCAGCTTCACCTCCCTGCGGTCCCGGCGTCAACCGGGGCCCCGATCGCCGGGGCAGGGTCTTGTTTCGGAGGAACTCTACCGGCTATCGGCGGTGACCGTACAGGCCGAGCGCCATTTCCTCGTCGGGATTCATCTCATAGCACTCTGCGGGCTCGGGAAAGGCCCCGGAGCGCACATCGGCGGCGAACCGGGCCAGGGCATCCACACCGTAGGCGTGCATGGCGGCATAGCGGCGCACGAATCGGGGGGCCATCCTGGTTTCCAGCCCCAGAACATCGTGGAGCACCAACACCTGGCCATCGCAGTCACCCCCCGCGCCGATGCCGATGGTGGGCACGTCCACCGCCTCGGTGATCATCTGGCCCACTGCGCCCGGCATCCCCTCCAGCACGATGGCGAAGCATCCGGCGTGGGCCAGCGCCTTGGCGTCGGCCACCAGCCCCAGCGCGGCCTCGCTGCTGCGCCCCTGCACCCGATAGCCGCCCTGGGCCAGCATCGACTGGGGGGTGAGCCCCAGATGGCCCATCACCGGCACCTGGGCCGACACGATGGCCTCGATCATCGGCACCCGCTCAGCACCGCCCTCCAGCTTCACCGCTTGGGCGCCAGCCCGCACCAACGTGGCCGCGTTGGTCACCGTGTCGGCGGTGGTCACGTGATAGCTCATCCACGGCATGTCGGCCACCACCATCGCCCGGGGGCGGATGCGGGCCGCCGCCGCGGTGTGGTGGGCCATTTCGTCCACGGTCACACTCATGGTGTCTTCGTGGCCCAGCACCACCATGGCCACCGAGTCGCCCACCAAGATCACATCCGCGCCCGCCTCATCGGCCATGCGAGCGCTGGGGGCGTCGTAGGCGGTGAGCATGACGAGCGGATCGGCGCCCAAGCTTCGCTTACGCCTGCTTATAGCCAGCGCGGTGAGCTTCGAGCCCATCGTTGTTCTCCTTCCCCGTCCAGCGCACTTCGGCTGCCGGCGGTCGCCTCCCACCTTAGCCCACCATCTCCACCCCCGCGCCACCCCCCGCCGGCATCAATCCAGCGGTCGGCCGCCAACTTGACTCTTAGCGGGCCCCTGGTGCGCCCCAACTCCATCTCGCCTGCATCAGGCTGGCGGTCGGCCGCTAACTTCGGAGCCATGGACGATTTGCTGGACCGGACTGACGCCGTGGGACTGGCCGATGCCATTCGGGCCGGGGAGGTGTCGGAGGCCGAGGTGCTCGACGCCACCATGGCCCGCATCCACGAGCGCAACCCGGCGATGAACGCCATCACCACGGTGGTTGAGCCTGAGCCGGCCACCGACGGGCGGCTGCGGGGGGTGCCGTTCGCCATCAAAGATCTGCACTTCGCCATGCGGGGCACGGTCGCCACCCACGGCTCGCGGTACTTCGCCGACGCGCCGGTTGACCACCACGACGCCGAAGTGGTGCGCCGCTACCGGGCCGCCGGCCTCGTGCTGGTGGGCCGAACCAACTCGCCCGAGCTCGGCCTGTCGACCACCACCGAGCCGGCGCTGTTCGGCCCCTGCGCCAACCCGCTCGATCCCACCCGCAGCGCGGGCGGCTCCAGCGGCGGGGCCGCCTCAGCGGTGGCGGCGGGGATGCTGGCCGTGGCCCACGCCTCCGACGGGGGCGGATCCATCCGCATCCCTGCGTCGGCCTGCGGGCTGTTCGGGCTCAAGCCCAGCCGGGGCCGGGTGAGCTTCGGCCCCGACTCCGGGGAGAACTGGAGCGGCTACTCCACCACCCATGTGGTGTCGCGCACCGTGCGCGACAGCGCCGTGCTGCTCGACCTCACCTCGGGTCTGGCCCCCGGCGACCCCTATGTGGCCCCTGCGCCCGACGGCTCGTTCGAGGCGGCCATCGCCGCGCCGCCGCCCCCACTGCGGATCGCGGTGTGGGACGGCTCAGCCGACGGCATCGAGCTCGACTCCACAGCCCGGGGGGCGCTGGACGCCGCGGTGGCCCTGTGCGAGGAAATCGGCCACCGCATAGAGGAGGCCGATTTGCCGGTGCGCCGGGGAATGGGCGGGCCGCAGGGGGTGATCACCTCCTCCAACATCGCCGCAATGATGATTCGTCGGGAAGCCCAGTGCGGCCGCCCGCCCGGCAACGACGACCTGGAGCCGGTGGCTGCCTCCTTGGCGGCCCGCGGCGCCACGCTCACCGGCCCCGAATACGCCCAGGCCATCCTGGACAGCCATTTGATGGGCCGGCTCATGGGCCGCTACCACGAGTCGGGCATCGACCTGGTGCTCACCCCGACGCTGGCCCGGGTGCCCCCGCCGCTGGGCGAACTGGTGGCCACCGCCGACGATGTGGCCGAGTGGGGCGCACGCCAAGGGGCCTACTCACCGTTTTGCGCCATGGCCAACGCCACCGGCCAGCCGGCCATGTCGGCGCCGCTGCACCGAGACGAGCGGGGCCTCACCGTGGGCAGCCACTTCATCGCCCCCTACGGCGGGGAGGCCCTGCTGTTGAAGCTGGCCGCCCAACTAGAACAGGCCCGACCGTTCTGGACCGGGCCGACCTTCTCCGCAGGCTGATCAGCGGAACCTGGACCGGGCCGACCTTCTCCGCAGGATGATCAGCGGGGCAGCGAGGGAGCGGTCAACAGGGTTGCAGCACGTAGCTGCGAAGGAGGTGGTTCCAGCGGCAGTCGGGGCACACCTCCACCTCGTAGCAGGTGAACCGTCCTTTGCGCTGGGCCAGCTTGGCAATCTCCGCGGCATAGCTGATGCAGCGGCCGTGGGCCGGCAGCCGGGGCCCGAACACGTACGACACCAGGGCCAGCTCGTCTCCCTGGCAAACCGGGCACGGCTCGCCGGCGGGGGTGCCCACCTCTCGACCGGCCCGCACCAGCTCGGGGTGGGCGTCGCACAAATCGTCGGCCATCCGGGTGCCGCTCAAGAGCCGTTGCAGCACATGGGCACGCACCAGCCGATAGTCCACCGTTGAGGCGGGTTCGGGCTGAACCCCTACTGCTGCGGCCATCGAGTCGGCCATGGCGACAGAGTAGCCACAAATGCCAACCGCCATGCCGAATTTCTGGCCGACTCGACCCAGCAGAACTCCGCTATACTGCTGCGGCTTTGCCCGCTCGGCGGTCGGGCCATCTGTCGCCATCTGGCACTACCCTGAGTTCCGTGAACGGCGCCCTCGACGGCATCAGAGTCCTCGATTTGTCCACCCGGATGGCTGAGGCCACCGGGAAGACTTTGGCCGACCTGGGCGCCGAGGTGATCAAGGTGGAACCCCCCAGCGGGTGCGACGCCCGCTCCACACCGCCGTTCGCCCAAGACGGCCGCTCGCTGTTCTGGGAGGCGTGGGGCCTGGGCAAGCACAGCGTGGTGTGCGACATCGACACCCCCGAGGGCCAAGGACAGCTCCGGGCGCTAGCGGCCGACGCCGATGTTCTGGTGGAGTCGTTTGCCCCCGGCCACCTGGAAGACCGCGGCCTCGGCCCCGAGGCCATGGCCGCCGTGAACCCCGCTTTGGTCTATGTGTCGGTGACGCCATTCGGAGCCGGCACTCCCGACGCCACTGCGCCCATGGTTGACCTCACCTTGTCAGCGGCCGGCGGGCTGCTGGCCATGCAGGGCGACCACGACCGGGTGCCCACCCCGGTGGGCTATCCCGAGACCTCGTTCCTGGGGGCAATGCAGGCCGCCGCCGACGCCGCCATGGCGCTGTGCGAGCGCGACCGCAGCGGGCGGGGCCAGCATCTCGACAGCTCCATGCAGGCCGCAGTGATGTGGTCGCTGATGTCGATCACCGGCTATGCCGCTTTGGGCCAGGACTTCCCCGGCCGGGGCGACGACCGGGCCGACGTGACCCACCCCGAGGTCGTGCCCGGCGTGCCGATGCCGGTGATCGAGCCCTGCGCCGACGGCTATGTGGGCATGACGCTGGTGCTGGGCGACCAGGGTAACCGGGGGATGAAGTCGCTCATGGCCTGGGTGGTCTCAGAGGGCGCACTCGACGATGCCCTGGTCGACATTGCCTGGGACGCCTGGCTGGACATGTTGGCCGACAAGACTCTGCAACCGTCCGACGCCGCCACCGCCATTCGGGATCTGCTGGCGTTCATCAAGACCAAGACCCAGGCCGAGATCCAAGAGCGGGCGGTGGCCGGCAAGATGCTGGTGGCGCCCTGCTGCACCACCGCCTATCTGGCTGCCGACCCCCAGTTGGCCGCACGAGGCTTTTGGGTGGAGGTGGACGGCGCCGTCCATGCCGGGCCATTCGCCCGCCTGTCGGCCACCCCCATTGCCTACCGCAATCCCGCCCCCACCCTGGGCCAGCATCAGGACCTGCTCGACGGGCTCGAACCGCGGCCCGCACCGCCCCCGCCGACTCGAGTGCCCGTCGCTCTGCGGGGCGCGCTGTTCGAGGGCCTGAAGGTGGCCGACCTGTCGTGGATCGCGGCGGGGCCGCTCATCTCCAAAGACCTGGCCAATCTGGGGGCCACCGTGATCCGGGTGGAGACCGAGGCCCGGCTCGACACCCTGCGCTGGATACCACCCCATCTGCCCCACGCCTCGCCCATGAGCGCCGGGCACCCCATGGCCAACATGAACCAGTCGAAGCTCGGCTTGGGGCTGAACTTCACCATCCCCGAGGCCAAGGCGGTGATCGACCGGATGATCGAGTGGGCCGACGTGGTGGTGGAGAACTACACCCCCGGAACCGCCGACCGCTTGGGCTTCGGCTACAACCGCGTGCGGGCCCTCAACCCTGCCGCGGTGATGCTGTCGAGCTGTATGAGGGGCCAGACCGGCCCCGAGGCCCGCCACACCGGCTTCGGGCTCCACGGGGCCTGCCTGGCCGGGTTCGCCGCCATCACCGGCTGGCCCGACCGGCCGCCCCATGTGCCCTGGGGAGCCTATACCGACTTCATCTCCCCCCGATACGCCCTCTCCGCCCTCGGCGCGGCGCTGCATCACCGCCACCGCACCGGTGAGGGCCAGTACATCGACATGTCCCAGATCGAGGCATCCATACATTTTCTGGCCCCACTGGTGCTGGAGCACCGCGACAGCGGCCGAGTGCGCACCCAGGCAGGGTTGGGCTCGGAGCGGGCCGCTCCCCACGGTGTGTACCGCACCGCGGGCACCGAGCGCTTCTGCGCGGTGGCCGCAGAGACCGACGAGCAGTGGGAGGCGCTGTGCTCGGTGGTGCCCGAACTGGGCCGGGTGGGCGACCGGTGGGCCGAGACGGCGGCTGCCGATGAGGTTCTGGCCACCTGGCTCGCCCCCCGCGACGGCTTCGAGGCCGCCCAGGAACTGCGGGACGCGGGCGTGCCGGCCTACATGGCCCTGCGGGCCAGCGACTTCTACGCCGACCCCAACCTGGTGGCCCGTGAGTTCTTCATCGAGCTCGACCACGGCGCCATCGGCACCATGACCTTCGACGGCCCCGCCACCCTGTTCTCCGCCACCCCCGCTCGCCCCTGGCGGGCCGGCCCCCTGGTAGGCGAGCACACCAAGCAGGTGATGTCGGATATCCTCGGCTTCTCCGACGAGGAGATCACCGCCCTCGCCGCCACCGGCGCACTCACCTAGTGGAGGACCCCATGACCACCAACTCCGCTGACCAGGGAAAACGACGACTTCTACTAATTTGACATTAATTAGTATCGTTTAGTACTTCACTGATGGCATTTGCGATTTCGTTGGCTTGGTCTGCCTCCTGGGTCTCCATGAGGGAGCGGAGCCGGTCTTGCAGGTCGGCGGCAGCATGGAACTCGAATTTGTTACCTGCTCTGCTCTTTGACAGGAGTCCGAGTTCTTCAAGTGCAAGCAAGTCGGTGCGGGCTGATTGGTACACGACCCGGTGGAGTTGTGCCTGGCCTCGGATTGTGAATGCCTGGTACGGGTCATTCAAGGCGTCGCTGATTATGGAAAGCTGACGGTTGTTGAGCCCTGAGGCGCTGTGCAGGCGCTGCTTGGTCTGAGCGATCTCCGCTGTTTTTCGAGTCAAGTAATCCCGCAAGCTATCGACAGCTCGTTCGATCACCTCTAGCTGATCGAAAACGAAGTAGGTGGTGTCGTTGCTGTCGGTCTCTGCCTTCAGATAGGACTTCTTGTACTGCCCTGGTGCCTTGCGCAGAATGGCGGAGATGGAGATGTACTGGGTCAGCCAGTATCCCGACCGCAGCATGGAC
This sequence comes from bacterium, assembly GCA_028819295.1. Lineage (GTDB taxonomy): Bacteria > Actinomycetota > Acidimicrobiia > Acidimicrobiales > Bin134 > Poriferisocius. Next base: position 27,388 of record JAPPMA010000006.1, read on the forward strand.
CAATAGAACAGGGCACGGGCGGTTCGCCCGTTGCCGTCGACAAACGGGTGGTCATAGCCCACCCAAAAGTGGACCAGGATGGCTCGAACCACAGGGTGCAGGAACCCTTCGACGTTTTCGCCGTTGGCAAAGGCGCAGAGCTGTTCCAGCCGCTCTGGCAATTCCTCGGCGGGCGGTGGCCTATGCAGCACTGTGTCATCGGAGTCAACAACAAAGACTCGGTCTTCCCCGGGTAGCTGAAGACGACCAGCTTCCGACTCGTCTTCCAAGGTGCCATCGGTGACGATGCGGTGAAGTTCCAAAACGTCGTCTGGAGTCAGTGTGGTGCCATCCCGGGCTAGTTCTTCGGCTGCCAACATTGCATTGAAGTTGTTGGACACCATGCGCTCCCCATGGGTTCGGGGGCGTCGCTGGGTCCGCAGCATCTCCTTCGCGGCTCTTCGGGTGGTTGCTGCGCCTTCCAGCAGGCTGGAGGTGATTGCCTCCTCCATGAGGGAAGAAATCACATAGCGGTCGCTAGATCCCACGCTGGTAACCGGGTCATCAGTCTGAATTTGGCCACTGGCGTACTTGTCAATGTTGTGGACTATTTCCTGAATGCGGTCGATGTTGGAGAACCGGAACGGCTCCCCCTTCACACTGGTCAGAGGCAGCGGGCGGGCAATTGCGGACCGACTGTACGCAGTTCCCATCCACCATTCGTCAAGGGTGAGGCCATCGGGCGGAGTCCGGTGCCGCATCTCGTCCCAGTGGAGGTACCTGCCTTTAGGGTCGACCGGCCTTCCTGACATCAGCACTTCAATCACGCGGTGCTGGTTTTCTGGAGCGACTTCAGAGGCCAGATAAGCCCAAGTTGGAGGTGGGAGCACCTTTGCCACGGGGCCACTCTAGAGCCGGTGAACCAGGATTACTACTAAATTAGCACCCATTAGTAGTAATTTGTACCTTCAATTGGCTGCCTGCGGTTCATCTCCCACCTTGGAACTACCATCTTGCCTGTGACCGTGAAGACCCATTACCGGACCTGTCCGCTTTGTGGGGCCATGTGCGGGATGGTGGTCAAAACCGAGGGCACCAAGGTGCTGTCCCCCCCCCCATCCGGCCCGACCGCGACGATGTGTGGAGCAAGGGCTTTATCTGCCCCAAGGGCACCACGCTGGGCCACCTGCACGAGGACCCCGACCGGGTGCGGGTACCGCTGGTGAAAGACGAGAACGGCACCTTCCAGGAGGCCACCTGGGAGGAGGCCTACGCTCGCTGCGAGGAGCTGCTTCACGGCGTGCGCAACACCCACGGCCCCGAGGCCGTTACCTATTACATAGGCTTACATAGGCAACCCTGCGGCCCACAACTTCTCCATCAGCCGCTATGTGGGCGCGCTGGTGATGCTGTCGGGCGTGCAGATGGGCTATTCGGCGGGAACCGTCGACCAATGGCCCAAGAACGTGTCGTCGGTATACATGTACGGCAACTCATGGACCTTCCCCACCCCCGACATAATGCGCACCCAGTATCTGGTGGTGTTGGGGGCCAACCCGCACGCCTCCCAGGGCAGCCTTTTGGCCTGTCCCGACGTGCTGGGCGAGATGGACAAGATCCGAGAGCGGGGCGGCAAGTGCGTGGTGATCGACCCCCGTCGCACCGGCACCTGCGACCACGCCGATGAGTGGGTGCCCATCACGCCGGGCACCGACGCCGCATTCTTGCTGGCGCTGTGCCATGTGCTGTTCGACGAGGATCTGGGGGACCTGGGCACCATGGCCGGACGCGTGAACGGCCTCGATGAGGTTAGGGCCCTGGTGGCCGACTGGACGCCGGAGATGGTGGCCGAGATCTCCGGCAACGCCATCGTGAACGGGATCAAAGTAGAGGTGGTCCCCGTCCCCGCCTGACAGTCCGCTCACCGGGGTGGGTATTCTCAGGCTTCTATGGCTATTCCCCAAGACCGCGACATCGAGGCCATCAAGGCTTCGCTGTCCGATTGGATGAACACCCGGCCGGGCGTGTCCGGCGCAGAGGTGACCGAGCTGGTGAACCCCGAGGCCTCCGGGTTCAGCAACGAGACTTTGGTGTGCGACGCCGTCTACACCCGTGACGGCCAGACCCGCGACTCGGGCATCGTGGTGCGCAAGCGGCCCACCGACTACGCCATCTTCCCCGCCTACGACATGAGCGTGCAGTACCGGAGCATGCAGAACATGGCCGCCTGCGGCGCCGTGCCGGTGCCCGAGGTGCTGTGGGTGGAGGACACCGGCGAGGTGTTGGGCGAGCCGTTCTTCGTCATGGAGCGGCTGCACGGCCGGGTCCCCTCCGACAACCCGCCGTTCTTCGCGGAGGGCTGGGTGTTCGAGGCCGCTGCCGAGCAGCAGGCCGCGCTGTACAACTCTTCGGTGGACACGCTGGCCGCGGTGGCCTCCACCGACTGGCAGGCCAACGGGTTCGACTTCGTGGCCCGCCCCCAATACGGCGGCCCCGGCTTCGCCCAGCAGCTCGGCTACCAGCGCCACTACGCCGGCTGGGCCGCCGAGGGCCGGCCCAAGCCGCTGATCGACGCCGCCTTGGACTGGTTCGTGGCCAACGACCCCTCAGGGTCGCTGCCCACCGAGCTGAACTGGGGCGACGCCCGGCCCAGCAACCTCATGTACGGCGACGACTTCAAGGTGATGGCCGTGTTCGACTGGGAGATGGCCGATCTCGGACCAGGCGAGGTGGACTTGGGGTGGTTCCTGTTCATGAACCGGTTCTTGAGCGAGGGCGCCGGCGTCGAATGGCTGCCGGGCTTTCCCGACCGGGATGCCACCATCGCCCGTTGGGGGCAGAAACGGGGCCGCCAGGCCGAGCACGTCGACTACTTCGAGGCCTGGGGCTGCCTGCGGTTCTCGATCATCATGGTGGCCATCGTGAACATGCAGGTGAAGTACGGCTACCTCAGCGCCGAGGACGGTGCCATGTACGAGCGGGTCAACCCCTCAACCCAGATGCTGGCCCAGTACCTGGGCCTGCCCGACCCCGAATGAGGGTGTGATGGGCGAATGGCAACAATGCCTGGCCAGGTTGGCAGCGAGCTAGTGGTGTTCCGCATCCCCTTGCGGCCAAACTCCGGCTCAGGCGGCCGTGACGAAGATGCGCTCGCTGGCAAAGCCGCCGATGCCGACGTGGTTGCCGTCGATCTCCACCGTGGTCGTGCCGTCGGGTGAACAGGCGGTGATGATCCCCTGGGCGCCGGGGATCACCGAAGAGGTCTCCAGAAAGTCGAGCAGTCCCTCGGTGAACTCCAGTTCCTCGGTGATGCGGGTGACCACGAAGCGCTGGCCCACCTCCACTTCGGCCAGCGCCTGCGTTGGAGGGGCCTGGTAATCAGAACCGGGGATGGGATTGCCGTGGGGGCAGGTGGTGGGATCGTCGAGCACCCGCATCATGGCCTTCTCCACCAGCGGCGATATGACGTGCTCCCACTTGCCGGCCTCGGCGTGGGCGTCGGCCCACGACAGTCCCAGCACCTGGGTGAGGAACACTTCGGCCAAGCGGTGGCGGCGCACCACCCGCTCAGCCAAGTCCATCCCGTCGGGGGAGAGCTCGATGGTCCGGCCCTTCAGAGTGACCAGGCCCTCGGACTCCAGTCGATGGATCATCTCGGACACCGCGGGGCGGGACACCTCCAGGCGCTCCGCTATCCGGGCCTGGATTACGTCGACATCGTCTTCGGCTAGCTCGAAGATGGTCTCGCAGTATTCCTCGAATGCCGGGTGCCACTCGGGGGTCTGGTACTGGGCCACGACCGGGAGTTTATCCAGCGGAGAGGTCCAACAGCCGAGACAGCTCAAACTTGTCGCGGATCACTGGCTCAGCCCGAGAAGCGCTCGGCGAGAAGCTGCCTCACCCCGGTCAGGCTGATCTTGCCTGAGTCGAGCCAGGGCAGCTCGTCGGGAGCGTTGAACACGGCCACGTGCCGGGGCACCTTGTAGGACGCCACCCGTTCGGCGACGAACGCCCTGATCTGGTCGGCCGACAGCGGCCGGCCGGGGCGCAACACCACCGCGGCGGCCACGTCTTCGAGCCGGTCGGGGTGGGGTATGCCGCACACGAAGGCGTGCGTGACTCCGTCAAGCTCCTCTAGCACCAGCTCGATCTCCCTGGGGGTGATGTTCATGCCGGCCGACTTGATCACGTCGCCCATGCGTCCGGTGAAGTAGAAGTAGCCGTCGTCGTCGAAGTAGCCGCTGTCGCCGGTGCGATACCAGCCGTCGGGGGTGAAGGCGTCGGCCCGCTCCACCTTGTACAGCCCGGCCATCAGGGCATACCCCCGCACCCACACCTCGCCCCTCAAACCGGCGGGGCATTCGCTGCCGGTCTCGGGGTCGACGATGCGATGCTCCATGCCCGGCACCGGCCAGCCGAAGGAGCCGCGCCGCTCCTCGGGCAGCTTTTGGTCGATCATGCCCACCGTGTGGGAGCCGAGCGTCTCAGTCATGCCCAGCGAGTTGACCCGCAGTTCGGGATCGTCGATTTGCTGCTCGGCCGATAAAAAGGCGTGGAGGGTTCCGCCGCGGACCGACGACAGATCGCGGGTGGCGAAGTCGGGATGCTCGACGAGCAGCTTGGCCACATGAGGCCAGCCGGAGGCCGACGTCACCTTCTCCCGCTCGATCAGGGCCAGGGTCTCGCCGGGTTCGAAGCGCTCCTCGAACACCAGGCAGGCCCCGGCGTGGAGCACCGCCACCAGCATCGACGACATGCCCCCCACCCAGAACAGGGGCATGGGCGAGTACACGCGGTCGTCGCTTGAGAGATCCCGGAACGGCCACAAGTTGTGGGCGTGGCGCACCACCGCGCCCTGGGCGTGTACCGCTCCCTTGGGCGAGGCGGTGCTGCCCGAGGTGTAGACCATGACAAAATCGTCGGAAGGCGCCACCTGGCCCTCGACCACGGCCAGCAAATCGGGGCTGATGGCCTCACCGGTGGCCAGCAGCTCGCTCATGGGGCGGGCCCAAGCCCGGTCGGACTGGCCCCAGATCCACACCGAGCGCAGGTATGGGTGCGATGGCGCTCGGATCACCGGACTGTCGCCCAGCGAAACGACCTCCTCAAGGCGGGCGAGATAGTCGTGGTTCAGGTGGCGGGAGACGGCCAGCAGAACCTGCACGTCTGCATGGCGCAGCACCCAGTCGAGCTCTCGCGGCTTGTAGTAGGTGTTGAGCAGCACGCCGAGCGCGCCGATGCGGCCGATGGCCAGCCAGGCCGCGATCCAATCGGGGCTGTTGGGCGCCAAGAGCCCGACTCGGGTGCCCTTGCCCACGCCGTTGGCCAAGAGCCCCCTGGCGATGGCCGCGGAGGCGGCATCGGCATCGGCGAACGTCAAGCGGCGGTCGCCGAGCACGGCCAGCTCCCGAGCGCCGTGGGTGGTGGCGGCAGCCCGGATCATCTGGGGAATGGTGGGCTCATACGGCGGGAAGTGTACCGAGTGGGCGCCGGGGCCGGGTCCAGCGGAACTTGGCATCTACAGCCTTCTCGATGGGCCGATGACCGTCTCGCCGTAACGGCGCATGGTATCGAGGGTGGCCTCGATGTCGTCGCCGGGCACGTTCACGGAGATCCAAGTGACCCCCAGCGCTTCCAAGTCGGCCAGTGCGCCGATGTGGGCATCGGCGTCGAAGCGGGCATCGGCCGGTGGGCCGCCGGCCGGGTTGAGATAGCTGACGTCGAAGTCGGCCGGGTCGCGGCCGGCCTCATCGACATAGGCCCACAGCTCGTCAAGCATGGCCGACAGGTCTTCCAATGTCTCCAATGGCGGGGTCTTGGCCGTGGTGGCCAACACCCGGGGGGCTGGGAACGGTGTCCAGCCGTTGGCCACGGCGGCCACCCGGCGCCGAGCCCGCTTGGAGTTGCCGCCGATCCAGATGGGGGGATGGGGCTTCTGCACCGGTTTGGGGTTGGCGGTCTGGCCCAGTGCGGTGAATGTGCTTCCCTCATAGGCGAAGTCGTCGGTGGTCCAGATGCCGACCATGGCCTCGATGGCCTCGTCGAAGATCTGGTTGCGGTTGTCGAAGTCCACCCCGAGGGCCTTGAACTCGCCCTTGAGGTAGCCGGCGCCGGTGGCAAAGACGAACCTGCCGCCGGAGATGGAGTCGATGGTGGCTATGGCCTTGGCCATGATGAACGGGTTCCGGTAGGGCGCCACCACGATGTTGGGGATGAGCTTGACGCGGTCGGTGACCGCGGCGCAAAAGGCCAGGGCCGCGAACGGGTCCACCGCATCGTGGCCGCCGGCATTCAGCCAGCGGTCGGTGGGGGCGGGATGGTCGGTGAAGCCCAGTCCGTCGAACCCGGATTCCTCAGCGGTCCGGGCGAAATCCACCACCCCCTGCTTGGTGGTCAGCCTCTGGTCCCAAGGGTGGGCCACCATCGGAAACGTCACTGCGAACTTCATGGATCTCCTCTTCTGGGCGCGACCCGCGCGGCCCTACTGTGCAGCCTCGCAGCGCTGATCGCAAGCGGCTCTCCAATCGATTTCCCACTGATTGAAAAGCTGGACGTGATCCGGGTCTGACCGAAGTCTCCTTCGAAGCTCTATCAGACGGCGGCGAGTTGGAGGGGGGCGATTTCTTCGAGGGTGATGGGGCGGTCAGCGACGCCCTCAAAGGCGTCGTTGGCGGAGTAGACCTCTTCGCCCCGCAGCCTGGCCTCGGGGTCGTGGGGATCGACCGGCCACACGATGCCCATGCGGGACTGGGCGATGTAGTAGGAGTCCGCGTCGGGCACCTCGATACCCATGGCCGCAAGGGTGCGGCCGGGGTAGGCCATGCGCATCAGCCCCTCGGTGAACACGGCGTCGTCGTCGACGATCACTCGGTCGCAGTCGAACTCCAGCCGGTGGGCGCCGGTCTGCACGATGCTGCGGTCGTAGAAGCCCCGAATGGCATCACGGGAGCCGCCGGGGCTGGCAATGGGATCGTCGGGGTTCGTCCAGATGATGTACTGGGGCTTCTCGCTTAGGGTGGCCACCACCCCCTCGATGTCGGCCTGGGCCTCGCACTTCATGTGGTCCAGCACCAGCTCCAGCACATGGCGTCGCCGGGGGTCGGTCTCGGCTTCCAGCCGCTCCTCCACCAGCCGCCACGTTTTGTTGGGATCCATCTTCATCAACTTCTCCTTTCTCTCATCTCCGACGATAGAGGATGGGATATGCGGTCAGATGGCGGTCATGCCGTGGGAGTGTCCGGCGGTGTAGCCGCCGTCCACCGGCAGCGCCACGCCGGTGACGAATGAGGAGTCGTCGGAGGCCAGGAAGAAAGCCGCTCCGGCGATCTCGGAGGGGCGCCCCCAGCGCTTGAGCTTGTGCTGGTCGCGGATGCTGTCGGCGATGGGTCCGAGGTGGGGAATGACCGACTGGAACATGGGGGTGTCGATGAAGCCGGGGCAGATGGCGTTGGCCCTGATGTTGGCCGGGCCGTAGTCGTTGGCGATGTTCTTGGTGAGCAGGATCACCCCGCCCTTGGAGGCGTTGTAGGTGCTGCCCCCCTCGCACCCCTCGAGCCCTTCGACACTGGCGACGGTGATGATGCTCCCCGACCGGGCCTCCACCATGGGCTTGAGGGCGGCCCGGCACGACAGCATGGTGCCTTTGAGGTTGATGTCCTGCACCCGGTCCCACTCCTCGATGTCGAGGGCATGAACCTGGCCGCCGCCGGCCACCCCGGCCGCGGTGACCAGCACGTCGAGGCGGCCGTGGTCTTGGATGATCTGGCCCACCAGCTCCTCTTGGGCATCGGCGTCGCGCACATCCACCAGATGGAAGCTCGCCGCCGGGGCGGCCTCGGCCACCGCCTTCCATCCATCGCTCTCAGCGATGTCGGAGCCGATCACCGCGGCCCCTTCCTCGGCGAACCGCTTAGCAGTGGCCAGGCCGATGCCCGACGCCGCCCCCGTGATCCATGCCACCCTTCCCTCTAATCGCCTCATTTCGAATCTCCTTCTTGTTACGCCACTAGGCGGACGCGCTGGTGTTTGACGGCACCAACATGGAGGTGGCCGTGGCGCTCGGGCTGGCCGGCCAGTTCTAGGCGGGGCAGCAGGGGCAGGATGGCTTTGAGCATGGCCCGCAGCTCCCAGCGGGCCAGGTTGGCGCCGAGACAGAAGTGGACGCCGTGGCCGAAGGCCATGTGGTGGTTGGGATTGCGGCCCACATCGAAGCGGTAGGGATCGCCGAACACCGCTTCGTCGCGGTTGGCCGACGGGTAGAACACCCCCACGGTGTCGCCCTCTTTGATGAGTTGGCCGTGGCGCTCCACGTCGGCGGTGGCGGTGCGGGCGAACTGAATGACCGGCGAGGTCCACCGCAGGATCTCCTCCACTGCGGGCTCGATCAACGACTCATCGGCCAAGAGGCGGTCGATTTGGTCGCGGTTCTGGAGCAGGGCGGTCACACCGGATGTGGTGGCATTGCGGGTGGTCTCGTTGCCGGCGCCCAGCAGCAGGGTGATGTAGCCGGTGAGCTGCTGGGTGGTGAGCGGGCAGCCGTCCACCTCGCCCTGGACTACGGCGCCGGCGAGGTCGTCGCGGGGGTCGGTCTGGCAGTCGTCGATGACAGCGCCGATGTAGGCGCCGAACTGGCGGCTCATGCGCAGTTTGAGGTCGCTCATGGTCTCGCCCGGCTCGGCCCAGCGCAGGTTCTCCTCGTCGTCGAACATCAATTCGGTGAACTTGTGGATCTTCGACCAGTCGCCCACGGGGAGGCCCATGAGATCGCAGATGGTGGCCAGGGGGAGCTTCACCGCGAGGTCGAGCACCAGGTCGGCCTCGCCGTCGCGCTCGAGCAATTCCTCGAACTCGGCGGTGAATCGGGCGGCGTACTGGGCCAGGTGCACCTCGTGCTCCCGCATGGCCCGGGGGGTGAACCGCCGAGCGGTAAGGAGGCGGAACCGGGTGTGGCGGGGACGGTCCATGAACACCATGTCCATGGGCTCGTCGAGGTCCCAGCCCAGGTCGGTGAGCCGCTTCTCCCGGCGCTGCCACATGCCCTCGTCGTCTTCGATAGAGGCCAAACGCAGACGGGGGCCGCCGTTGATGAACAGCTTGTCGTTGGACGACACCCAGTGGATGTCTTCGTGGCGGGTGATGGCCCAGAACGGCTCGATGCCGGATTGCTCGTACCAGAACACCGGGGCCTCGGCTCGCAGCAGATCCCATGCCGCCCACGGATAGCCGTGGTCGCGGTACAGGTCGGTGGAGTGGATGTCGATCTCGTCGAGCGCTAAATCCGTGTCCAACATCCCCCCGACGCTAGTCGCGTCGGCAGCCAGCCCAGAGTTGGGAGCGCAAGGGCTCAGGGGCGACGAACTCGAAGGTTTGGCTGTCGAGGCGGGCGAAACCATCTATCGGGTGGTCGGGGCGCCACCACAGGGCGTTGGGGCTGACGGAGTTGGGACCGGTCAGAAAGCGGACGTAGCTGGCTGCCAGCATGGAGGCCGAATTCTCCACGAACTGCTCATCGAACCCCACCGGGCAAACCATCATCGTTTGGGCTGCTGGAACAGTCACCACTGCGCCCAGCGGGCCGACGTCGGGAACGGAACGGGCTAAATCGAGCAGGTGCCCAGACACGAACAGTGTGTCACCGGTGAGAATCTGGAAGTTGCCGGGCAGCTCGTTCTCCTCTGAAGCGGTGAGCGGTTCGGCCATCAAGGTGTTGGCCAGGGCAACAGCCATCACCTCGGTGTGCTCCACCCCCCAGGTTTCGAAGTAGCTGCGGTCAACGGGGCACGAAGCACCGTCCAAGTCCACACACAGGCAAGTAGCGAGGCCCAGAGGAAGGGGGTTGCACACCGGGTCGATGTAGCTCAGATGCTGCTCGCCAACCACCCTCACCCGCAGGTCGGGCTGGAGTTGCTCGTAATCGGCTAGGCGCTCGGCCAGGTGGACGGGAGAGAAGTCGTCGAGCCGGGCGACGTGGTTGTAGATGATGAGCCGCCACTCGCCGGGCTCGGCCACCCGGCAGGTTTGGGCCAGATTGGACAGGCCCAGCACACAGTCCATCTCTTCTACGGTGACGGTGCCGTCGGCTTCATCAATGGTGAACTTTCCGAACCGGGCTTGAACCACGCTCTTCACATGGCTCAGAAAATCGCGAAGCTGTTCCGGGCTCCACCACGGCGCCCACGGGCAGGAAACAGGCGGAGCAGACATATGCTCCTCCCTTTGTTTTTCAGGAAAGAGGGGAAGCTAGAGCCGACCGTAGCCGGGCAGGGCTGGGGATCGCTTGTGGAAATCTAATTATTTCCAAATAATTTCCAATTATTTCAAAAAAACGAGCGCGGTCGGTGATGGTCGCTAGTGTGGGGCCGTGGCCGACGCGGCGCTCATCGACATCATCAAGCGGCAGGGCTTGCGGAAATTGGGCCAGCCGATAGAGCTGGCCAGCGGGGCCATGTCGTGCGATTTCGTCGACGTCAAGGTGGCCCTCTGCCGATGGGCCGACCTTCAGGTGGCGTGCCGGGCGATTGTTGAGCAGGTTCGAGAGGCCGGCATCGAGTTTGACGCCGCCGGCGGCATGACCATGGGAGCCGACTCGCTGGCGGTGGGCATCGCCGCCGAGACCGACGGGCATTGGTTTTCGGTTCGAAAGGAGCCGAAGAAGCGGGGCACAAAACAGCAGATCGAAGGCACCCCCCTCGGGCCGGGCCGCCGAGTGCTGCTGCTGGAGGATGCCACCACGACCGGGGGCTCCACAGAAAAGGCCTACGAGGTGGTCCGAGAAACCGGGGCCGAGGTGGTGGCTGTGGCCACGGTGATCGACCGGGGTGACACCGCCCGACGCCGCTTCGAGGCCTTGGGCGTGCCCTACTTCCCCGCCCTCACCTACACCGACCTCGGCATCGACCCGGTGGTGCCTCCGAGCTAACTCATTTTGTTTGCTCAGGCGGAGCGAAGGATGGTGGCAGGGAGGGTTTCGAGCTGATCTAACAGCGACTTCCCGTCGAGGCGGGTGGGGGTGCCGGCCACGAGGATGTGGTCGATGCCGCCGGGGGCGTCGGCGATGAGGCGCTCGCCGTTGGCAGGCATGTCGTGGACCCGGCGGATGGGGCCGACGTCGAGGCTGTCCCAATCGACCACCGTGATGTCGGCCACCGCGCCGGGACACAGGCAGCCCCGGTCGGGGGCCAGGCCGAGCATCTCGGCCAACTCTCCGGTGAGCTTGCGGATACCGGCCTCGGGGGTCATCACCTGGCGGTCGCGCACCCAGCGGGACAGGAAGTCGGTGGGCATCACCGCATCGCAGATCTGGCCGACATGGGCGCCGGCGTCGGACAGGCCCATCACCGCCCCCTCGGCCTGCATCAGGGAGGTCACCCCGTCGACCTCGTCGTTGGCGAAGGTGATCTCGAAGCGGGTGAGCAGCCCGTCGGCCAGCGCGACGTCGCACATGGCGTCCCAGGGGGTGCAGCCCCGCTCGGCGGCCACTCCCCCGACGGTGTTCCCCACCAGATCGGGCTGGTTGGGCGACTCCACGATGGCCAGGGTGTTCCACCTTGAGGCCAGCAGGCCGTTGGCGTCGAGGTCGGCTTGCACTCGGGCCCGCCAGTCGGGATCGGCGTACAGGGTGGGGCGGTCTTCGTGGGCCAGGGCCACCAGCTCCTTGAACGAGCCCATGGTGTAGAAGGAGGTGGGCTCGATCATGGTGACGTGCTGGGTGATGGGGCGGCAGGTGACCTGCACCCACACGTCGGCCCCCGCAGCCCGGCCGGCCAGGTGGTCGGCCAGCTTGGTGCGGTAGTCGGCCCGGGAGGAGGCCGCGGCCGGGTAGGTGAGGATGGACGACCAGTTGAGCCGGCGGCCCAGCTTGGGCTGGAAGTCGTACACCCAGCGGTAGTTCTCCCCCGGCGCCACATGCACAACGCCCCGGCCGATCTCGGCGGTGACCCCGATGAGGGCCTCGGTCTCCTCCTGGGAGGCGGCGATGGACGGCACGGGGCGGCCGCCGTCGCCCAGGTGGAATCCGGCCCGGTCGGTGGAGAACCCGAGGGCGCCGCCGTTGATGGCCTCGGCCACTGCGGCCTTCATCTGGTCGACCTCCTCGGCGGCGGCCTCCCGCTCGTAGGCGTCTTGGCCCATCACGTAGAGCCGCACCGCGGTGTGGCCCACATAGCCGCCGAAGTTCACCGCCAATCCCCGTTGCTGGATCACATCCAGGTATTCGCCGTAGGTCTCGAAGTCCCAGTCGATCCCGGCTTCGAGGGTGGCGACCCGCATGTCCTCCACCTTGTCGAGGGTGCGGATGAGCGAGGCTCGGTCGGCGGCCTTGGTGGGAGCGATGCTGTAGCCGCAGCTGCCGGCCACCACCGAGGTCACCCCGTGCCAGCACGATGACGACAGCCAGGGGTCCCACAGCACCTGGGGGTCGTAGTGGGTGTGGCAGTCGATGAAGCCGGGGCAGACGAGGCGGCCGGTGGCGTCGATTTCTTGGGGGGCTTTGACGGTTTTGTCGATTTCGGTGATGCGGCCGTTGGCGATGCCTATGTCGGCGCGGCGGCCGGGTTGGCCGGTGCCGTCGATGACGGTGCCGCCGCGGATGGCCAGGTCAGCGCTCACGGCATCAATTTAGGCGACTGTCTCCGTGCGTAACCGGGCTGGCGGGTCAGTGCTTCGTGAGGTGGAGCTTGTCGCGGACGGCTTCGGGGCCGAGGACTTCGTAGTTCATGGATTCGAGGATGGTCACGGCTCGGGCCACCAGGTCGGCGTTGGTGGCCAGCGTGCCGCGGCTGAGGTAGATGTTGTCTTCTAGGCCGACCCGCACGTTGCCCCCGGCGATGGCGGCCAGGCCGACGTAGGGGAGCTGGCTGCGGCCCAGGGAGAACGCCGAGAAGATCCAGTCGTCGGGCAGGTTGTTGACCATGGCCATGAACGTGTTTAGGTCGTCGGGGGCGCCCCAGGGGATGCCCATGCACAGTTGCACCATGACCGGATCGTCGATGAGCCCCTCGTCCACCAGGTGCTTGGCCAACCACAGGTGGCCGGTGTCGAAGATCTCGATCTCCGGGCGCACGCCCAGCTTCTGCACTTGGCGGGCCATCTCGTAGAGCACCGACGGGCTGTTGACCATGATGTAGTCGCCCTCGCCGAAGTTCATGGTGCCGCAGTCGAGGGTGGTGATCTCGGGCATCAGCTCGCGCACATGGGCCAGCCGCTCGGTGGCCCCGGCCATGTCGGTGCCGTCGGAGGCGGGAGGCAGGGGCTCCTCTGCCGAGCCGAGGGTGAGATCGCCGCCCATGCCGGAGGTTAGGTTGAGCACTGCGTCGGTGCTGGACGCCCGGATCCGCTCCACCACCTCGGCGTACAGCTCCACATCGCGGGCCGGCTCGCCGGTCTCGGGGTTGCGGACGTGGATGTGGACGATGGCGGCGCCGGCATCAGCGGCGTCGATGGCGGCCTCGGCGATCTGCTGGGGGGTGATGGGCACCAGATCGGATTTCGACGTGGTGTCGCCACTGCCGGTGATGGCACAGGTGATGAACACTCCGCTCATGCGGGGGCCAACTCGCGCTCTTGCGCTCGGCGGTTGAGCACTCGCAGCTTGGAGTAGATGTCGTCGCTGTTCACGTAGCACCCACGGAAAAGCCGGCTACCGGAGCCGGTGTCAAACGTCTCCCGGGCGTGCTGTACCCTCCGGTTGTCGAACACGGCCACATCGCCGGGCGCCATCTTGTAGGTGATCAGAAATCGGGGATGGCGTGATAGCTGGCCCAGCTTGTGGGCCGCCCGGTAGGCCCGGGGGACGTCGTCTGGGGCCATGTCGGGGTAGGTCCGCACCGGGTAGAAGGTTCGCAAGGTGAGGGGGGCACCGGCCACACCCAAGTCGATCAGAGGGCCCGACCAGCGCCAGTCGACCTCGGCACCCCGCCCGTGGAACACCCATCGCAGCGTGGTCAATGCGTCGTAGGCGTCGGGATCGTGCTCTTCCAGATAGCGGGCAATGGCTAGGCCGTCGCTCATCTGGCTGGCTCCGCCGACGCAGGAGTTCTCGATGCAGTGGAAGAACTGGAAGCCCGGCGGCGTCTCCAATGAGGGTAAATCAGTGTGGGGGCCTAGGCCGATGCTCATGTAGGCGGTGGACGTGGGGTCGGGCATCGCCTCGATGTCCCACACCGGGCCGAAATGGGAGTCGCGCAGCACCCCGACTTGCCGGGCCACGGACTCCAACTGGTTGGGATCAAGCGAAAGCGACCTCAATCTGGTCAATCCGTAGGCCGCCAGGTCGTTGAGCCACTGCCGGAACGTCTCGGGATCGGCCAGCACCGTCGGTCCGTCGTAGGTGACCGGTTCGGGCAGCACGGAGGAGTCCCACGGGATGGGATCGGGAAGGAAGCTCTGGGGCCGGAACTGGCCGTCGGCGATGTGGCGGAGCCAGCCGGGGTGGTAGCGAGAGACCACGCTGTCGTGGGCCCACCGCACCGCCAGCGCCCCGTCGGCCTCCACCCAGGCGTCGGCCACCTGCCAGTGGTCGCCCAGTTCGCAGGGCTCGAGCAGGCCTTCTCGGGAGGAGGGCTCGAATTCGCGCTGCTCGGCCAGCCACCACCGGTAGCAGTGCAACTCGGCGCCGTCGGCCCATCCGGCCACCACGAACTCGCCGTCGAGGCGAACGCCGCTAAGCGGATGCCACTCGTAACGGTAGAAGTCAGGCGTGAGCGGTCCCGCCATCGCCATCAGCGTACACCAGCAATATGATTGTTGGTATGCCTTCTCGCCAGCTCGATTTTCCGGTTTTCGACGCCGACAACCACATGTACGAGACCACAGAAGCACTGACCAAGCACTTGCCCGACTCCCACCGAGGGCTGATCGACTACATCGACCACAAAGGCCGCACCAAGATCATGGTGAGGGGCAAGATCAGCGAGTACATCCCCAACCCCACGTTCCAGCGGGTGGGCTCGCCCGGCGCCCAGGAGGAGTACTTCAAGCACGGCAACCCCGAGGGCAAGTCGCACCGGGAGATCATGAAGCCGATCGACGCTTTGCCGGCGTTTTTCTCTCCCGAGCCGCGTCTGGAGCTGATGGACGAGCTGGGCCTGGACTACGCCATGATGTATCCCACGTTGGCGTCGCTGGTGGAGGAGCGGTTCCGGGACGCCCCCGACGAGTGCCACATCGTGATCCACGCTCTCAACCAGTGGATGCTGGAGCACTGGACGTTCAACTACGAGGGCCGCATCTTCCCGGTGCCCATCGTGACCCTGCCCATCGTGGACAAGGCCATCGGGGAGCTGGAGTGGTGCGTGGAGCGGGGGGCCCGGGCGGTTCTCATTCGTCCGGCGGCGCCTCCCGGGCTGCGGGGGCCGCGGTCGTTCGCGCTGGCGGAGTTCGATCCGTTCTGGAAGCGGGTGGTGGAGCTGGACGTGCTGGTGGCCATGCACGCCTCCGACAGCGGCTACACCCGGTTCACCGACGAGTGGGAGGGCGTCCGCGGGGAGATGACGGCGTTCCGGCAGTCGCTGTTCCAGATGGCGGCCTCCCACAGCCGGGCCATTCAGGACGCGGTTACCTCGTGGGTGGCCCACGGCGCTCTCACCCGGCACCCCAAGCTGAAAGTGGCCATCGTCGAGAACGGCAGCTCGTGGGTGCGCCCGCTGCTGGCCCACCTGGAAAGCGTCTACGACCGATTCCCACACATGTGGGAAGAGCATCCGGTGGACGCCATCAAGCGCAACCTCTGGATCCACCCCTTCCACGAGGACGACCCGGTGGGGCTCATCGACTTGGTGGGAGTGGACAACGTGGTGTTCGGCTCCGACTACCCCCACGTGGAGGGCATGGCCGACCCCATCTCATTCGTGGACCAACTCGAAGAACTGCCCGACGACCACATCCGCAAGGTGATGGGCAGCAACATGTCCCGCCTGATGAAAGTGGCCTAAGGCCTAGCTCCCTGCGGTAATGGGTACCGGCTCTATGTTGAGGAAGCGGGCCAGGTTTTAGGACACCACCCGACGCCCAGAAACGCACACGGGCGATCTGGGCGGGAATGGGAGCGGTCAGCAGCCCTACTCGGGGCACTTGTAGACTATTCGGTCTGTCGATCGGCCCGCACCCAAGACCGTGCAGCCCGGCCCGTTCTCATAGAAGAACCAATAGCCATCGCTGAACGCATCTCTCAGTTGGGAGTTCGAGACATCGCCGTTCTCCGTGGGCGAACCCGAATCGCTGGAATCACCGCTGTTATCGGTGCTGCTGGTATCAGCTCCGCTGGAGTCGTCGTCGCCGGCGTTGTCGCTGGAGTCGTCGTCGCCGTCGATGTCGCTGGAGTCGTCGTCGCCGCCGATGTGGTTCTCCTGGATGTACTTCGCTACGCCGGCAATAGCGCAAACCCCCAAGTACGCCCCCAACGGGCTGAGCGTCGCAACCATCTTGACCGCCGACTCGATGCCTTTGAGCCACTTGACAACCGCCGCCGACGTCCCCAACGCCGAGGCGAGTGTTCCGAGAACATTGGCTGGGGCGCATGGGTCGTCGCCCTGCTCCTGCCCAAACGCCCGGCGATCTCCCCATCGCCGAGCCCCTCTTGGGACAGCACCTCGATCCGGGCGCGCTCGCCCGCCTCCAAACGCCGTGCCATACTGAACACCTCCATCGGTCGGTCGCTGACTCTGACAACCGGCCATTATGGCCGATCTGTCGCGACCACCGATGGAGTTCACGGAGCTTCGGCGGTAGGAGCGTCGCCGGACAAAGCGAATACCAGCCCCGCCGCCACGACACACAGAGCGACAACTAGGCAAACAGAACGGCGGAACATTTGGTGGCCCCCTTCGAGCGGCTGAGCTTTCAAGCCAAAGAGAGCCGCGGCCAGACTCGAAGGGAGGCCAAGCAAAAGGCTCAACCGTCACAACGTGTCTGGCCTGCGGAAACCGCAAGGCTCTCTTTGGCTGAGGGGGAAGCTGACCGAGTCGTCGGGCGGGCGCAACTCCCGCCAGTCCCAATTGGGAAACTTGGCCGGGTGTCAGTTGTCGGAGGCGGTGGGCGTCACTGTCTCCAAAGCTGCCGCCGCGCCCGCTCGCCGTTGGCGACAAAGAGAACGGCTCCCAGCAACCCGAGAACAGGCCCGATCAGTCCTGGGAACGCCCCTAATGAATAGGCCAAGACAAGGCCGGACCCGATTACCAGGGAAACGTTCCAAGCGTGGGAGCGAGCCTTCGGAGCGGCCAGCAGTTGTCGCTTATCTCTAGGACAGTCGCGCTCGGCCACGCCATCGGTTGTCGGGTGTGCCCACGCCGGGCTGGAAGCGGTATCCTCTCGGGCGTGTGGTGGGGGGTTGTGGTTGTTCAATGCCCCCCACCATACACCTTCCCGACGGTGAGCGCTCAACGCCACGACCCTCGCCCCGCCGGGCGCTAATTCGGGTTCACCTCGACGACTACAGCCCCACGATCCCGGCCAGCCGGTGCGCGAACTCCCTCGCCCGGCCCGTTAGACCCGTACCGCCAGCCGGGTCGGCCCGCTCCGCCGAGTCGTCGGTGATCCACTAGGCGCAGGCAACCGCTACGCCCATAAGAAAGGCGACCTGCGCGGCGTCGGCATGCACGCCTCCGACAGCGGCTACACCCGGTTCACCGACGAGTGGGAGGGCGTCCGCGGGGAGATGACGGCGTTCCGGCAGTCGCTGTTCCAGATGGCGGCCTCCCACAGCCGGGCCATTCAGGACGCGGTTACCTCGTGGGTGGCCCACGGCGCTCTCACCCGGCACCCCAAGCTGAAAGTGGCCATCGTCGAGAACGGCAGCTCGTGGGTGCGCCCGCTGCTGGCCCACCTGGAAAGCGTCTACGACCGATTCCCACACATGTGGGAAGAGCATCCGGTGGACGCCATCAAGCGCAACCTCTGGATCCACCCCTTCCACGAGGACGACCCGGTGGGGCTCATCGACTTGGTGGGAGTGGACAACGTGGTGTTCGGCTCCGACTACCCCCACGTGGAGGGCATGGCCGACCCCATCTCATTCGTGGACCAACTCGAAGAACTGCCCGACGACCACATCCGCAAGGTGATGGGCGGCAACATGTCCCGCCTGATGAAAGTGGCCTAGGGCCTAGCTCCCTGCGGTAATGGGCGCCGGCTCTATGTTGAGGAAGCGGGCCAGGTTGTCGCACATGATGGTTTTGATGTCGGCGTCGCTCATGGCCTTGAGCTGGGTGGTGGCGTAGAGGGCGGGGAAGGGCAGGCCCTCGCTGTGGGGGAAGTCGGAGCCGAACACGATGGGTTCAATGCCCACTGCCTCCACCACCCGGGCCACGTTCTCCTCGGGGAAGGGGGCCACGATGAAGTGGTCGCGGAAGATGTCGCTGGGGCGGCGGTCGAGCTTGGGGGCCCATTTGGCCCCCCGGCCCATGAGAAACGCGTGGTCCATTTTGCGGAGGATGTAGGGCAGCCACACCGTGCCCTGTTCCGACAGGCACACCTTGATGCTGGGAAAGCGGCCGAAGAGGTTGTGGAGCACCATGGCGGCCACTGTCTCCATGGCGGGGCGGTCGCCCCAGTAGAGCACCCATTGGAGGGCGTCGAATTCGCCCAGTCCGTCTTCGGGGTCCTCGCTCCAGTCGGCACCGTTCTTCTGATAATCGGTGGCCCCCAGGTGGGTCACCACCCGGGCCTCGGCCTCGTTGATGCGGGCCCAGAACCCGTCGTACACCGGATCGGCCATGGAACGTCCGCCTCTCGGGTTGAGGCGACCGCCGTGGGCGTGGCCGCTGATGATCTGGATGACGGTGGCGCCCTGGTCGAGCACCACCTCGACCTCGGTGACGGCCTCGTCGGGGTCGGCCAGCGACACGTAGGCGGGCAGGAATAGGCGGTTCAGGTAGCCCCAGCCGATCTCCTCGTTGATCCAGCGGTTGTACGCCCGGGTGTTGGCGTAGATGCCGTCGACGTCGTCGGCAAACTCGTACTCCAGCGGCCCTGCTCGTCGGCCTCGAAGGTGACCGCCTTGTGCCGCCACTTGGGATCCACGTAGTTCACATACAGATCGCGGGGCTCCACAAAGTGGTTGTCGGCATCGTTGATGAGAAACGGCAGTTCCGGCTGCTGCTCAATCTGGGCCAGAACCATAGCCGTCATGGTATTGGACGCTCGAAAGCATGTGTCAGGACGGCCGATCTGTCAGTAGTCGTATAGCGCGAAGGGGTTGAGGAACTGACGGCCCCATAGCCGGTCGCGGTCGGCTGCCGACAACTCGGCCTGGTCGCAAACCGATGACCACTCGTCGATGATGACAGCGATCTGCTGGTCCACGATTTCCCGGGCCTGGGCAACCGTCAGGTGATAGATGCTGGAGTGGGCGACACACCTGGCAACCTGGCTGAGTCGGTCACCGTCGTCCCCGTAGGCCATGGCCTGAGCCGCCTCTTCACCGACACGGTTCTGGGGACAGACGTCATAAGCAGGAGTCAAGGCGAGTTGGGTGCCGTCCCAGAACGCGGCGTGATTGCGGGCATGGTCATCAGTGTTCCCCACCAGGATGTTGAAGGCGATGCGAGCAAACAGCTCCCGAAGGGTGGTATCGGGATCGGTGAATCGCGAACGGACGTGAAAAGCAAGGTCAGCATAGGTGGCGTAGCGGCCAGCCATTCCGTCGGCATCGTGCAGTTCCAAGATGGTGAGTGCCGAGACCACCATCTTCCGACCCTCGCCATCGGTGCGGTCGAATCGGTTGACCAGCAGAACGTCTCGGCCCAAGACGGATTCGAGCCCAACACCGGCGACGTTGAGACCAGCCCGGCGGGCGAGCTCCATTGCCACAAATTCTGCCTTGACGACGGGGTAGGAATCGGTAACAGAGGTGAACTTGGCAATCATCTGCTGGGTGCCGTCGGCCAGCACCGCTTTGGGTCGCGCGCCGCCCATCGAGCTGCCATGGAACAAGGCACGCTCAAGCCCAGGGGTGAGGGGTACACCGTTCTCGATCCGGTCGGCGACTTCGGCGAGCTCACCCAGTGGCACCTGCTCATGGCCTTGGGGGATGTACTCGGTGGCCGATTGCTGGAAATCGAGCGCGCCGAAACGACTGGAACCAGACGCCAAGAGATAGGCCAGCGTTCCCAGGTCGGCGGATTCTGGAATACGCTGGTACTCGATGACCCGCCGCCCCCAGGCATCGGGGCCAGCATCAGCGATGCATCCGGCGATATCACCGGAAATCGGTGTGATCTCTCCTCGCCGCAACGGGAGCTCGGGCAGATACAGGGCAATGGCATCGGGCCGCTCGAGGTAGCTCCTGCCATAGGCGAACGTGACGACTGATCCCCGGTCGGTAAGCCGACCGGCAACCACCGGCTCTGCCGCTCCCGGCAGCCAGACCCACAAAAAGGCCTCGGTGGGGTTCACGATCACCTTAGAAATCGTCGTCTACTTGGCCGTGGTGGATTGCCGCGGGCAATACGGCTAGTCGTGTGGCGGCGTACTCGGCTTCAAGCGCTCGGCGCGTCGGGTCTACGTGAAACAGGACCACCCCCACCAGCGCCGCAGCTTCGAACGCGGTCCCAAGCGCAACGGTGAGATCGCCCTTCTCCACTTTTCGGATCGTTACCGGAGACACCCCAACTCGCTCAGCCAGTTCAGCAACCGTCCACCGACGCTCCCTACGAGCCTGTCGCACTCGACTACCCAATAGCTGAGCAGCTTCCACTGTCACCGGCGCAAAGACCTTTGGACCTCCCATATCGACAGCATATAGAGCAAGTCATACCAATATCGACAGTATTCTATCGAATTTTGTTCTATAGCTCCGGCTTCCTAAGCATCACCGGGTGAGGGTTATTGGTCAAATAACAAACAACTGGACGGGGATATATGGCTTATCGGCGGTCAGAGGCCCACGGCGGCGCGGAGGGCGGGGCGGGGGTTTAGGTGGGCTAGGGCGGCTTCGGAGCGGGCCAGGAAGGCGGCGGCGAAGGCCTGGCGGCCGGGGGATGCGTCTTCGGGGAAGGTGACCACTTGGCAGCTGGCGGGGACGGTGTAGGCGGCGTGGATGCGGTGGGCCAACCAGGCGTCGTCGAAGGAGATGGGCTGGGCGCCGTGGGCGATGCGGGCGTTTAGGTAGCGCTGGATGAGGGCCTGGTCGTGGGCCAGGCGGTCTGCGGGAGCCATGGACATGTTGAGGAAGTAGCTCACGTCGCGCATGGGGGCGCCCACGTTGATGAGGCCCCAGTCCAAGAAGCCCGGTCCGCCGGTTTCGGTCACGAACAGGTTGCCGATGTGGCCGTCTCCCTGAAGCACGGTGGCCGGACCGCCGATGGGACCTGCGGCCCACGTCTTGTGGAGCTCGGCGGTGTGGTCGATGTAGAGCTCGGCGATCTCGGCGAAGGCGTCGGTGAGCTTGTCGCGGTGGTTGTCGAGCCCGTAGCGCAGCAGCCGGGCGCCGTAGTCGCTTCCCATGGTGGCCAGCGGCACCCAGTCGGCCTCGGCGGCCCGGCGGTCGGGATCCTCGTAGCGGGCGTGCAGCTCGGCGAAGTGGTCCATGGCCTCGGAGGCGTAGGCCACCGGAACCCCTGTGCTGTGGTCGGGCAGGGACTTGGCTGAGTTGTCCAGGTCTTCCAGCAGCAGCACGAATGCCCCGGAGTCGGGGTCGAAGGCGGCCACGTAGGGGGTGAGCGTTTGCATGGGCACCAGATGGGCCAGGCGCTGGTAGAACAGCGCTTCTCGACGGCCCATGCCGGTTTGGTTGATCTGGGCCCGGCGGTCGGGGTCCAGCGGGGGGAGCTTGGCGAACATGGTGGCGGGCAGACCGGGATCACCGTCGTAGGTGACGGCGAGGCGGGCATTGGCATTGGTGCCGGCGTGGATGGCCAGCACCTCTACCCCGGCGACCACCGTGCCGGGGTAGCGCTCAGCCAGGCTCTCGGTGAGCCAGTCGGGGGTGATGGCCTCGGGGTGATCGGGCAGGCTCACCGGGCCTGATCGGCGGGCACCCAGCCGCCGGGCTCCAAGCCCAGATAGCGCTCCAGGTGGCGGTGCATGTTGATGATGCGGCACTCCTCCCCCGACAGCCACACGTGGGTGAAGCCGGGCTGGTGGAGGCCCTTCTGCATGGTGCGGATGACGCTGAAGTCCTGATTGAGCACGAACCCGAAGTCGGCCTGGTCCATGGGCACCGTGACATGCACCGGCGAGGAGGCCGGGGCGTCGGCCGACGACATCCGGCTGAGGTGGATGGTGGCCAGCTCCCCCTCGTCGGGGGTGGGGCCGGGCCGGGCGGTGAGCACGGTGAAGATGTCGGCGCTGATCAGCACGGTGGTGTTGGGAAACAGGTTGTACTGGCTGAGGTGGGTGATCTGGGCGGTGTCGTATCCCGATAGGTCGACGCCCACGGTGGCCTGGTGGTCTCTGATCTTCTGGGCGATCACATCTTGGAGGGTCTGGCCGTCGGGCACCTCGGGTACGGGACTGCCGGGCTCGTCGTATCCCCGCCCCATGCGGCCGCCCTGGGTGACCACGAACGACTCCCACACCGTGTGATCGTCGACGTTGCGGCCCAGGCGGGGGCTGGGCACGCCGTACGGCTGATACGACACGCCGTGGCGGTCCCAAATGCGCTGGGGGGAGTTGACGTCGTTGATGCTGGCCAGCATCTCCCGGTGCAGGCCCTGCACGTGGTAGGTCTCGGAGAAGCCCTCGTTGACCACCTTCCAGTTGCAGTTCACCGGGGTGGCGGTGGAGTAGGTGCCCCGGAACTCGTCGAGGTTGGCCCAGGCGATGTCGTCGGGGATGCCCTCCAGCCACTGGGCCAGCGGCTCGGCGTCGAAGTCGAGGTTCACGAACACCAGGCGGGCCCAGGTGTCCACCTGCACCGGCACCAGGTGGAGATCGTCGTTGCTGATGGGGCCGAAACCCCGGCGGGAGGGGATCTCGCGGAGACGGCCGGAGAGGTCCCAGGCCCAGCGGTGGTAGGGACAGCGCAGCTCGGTGATGCCGGTGCCCGAGCCTTGGCAGATGGAGTTGCCCCGGTGGCGGCAGACGTTTTGAAAGCCCCGAAGCACGCCGTCTTCACCCCGAACCAGGATGATTGAGTACTTGCCAAGGCGGTGTTCGAACCAGTCGCCGGGGTTGGCGATGTGGTCGACGGTGCAGGCCACGTGCCACACCTTGGGCCACATGCGCTGGTATTCCAGCTCGGCGAACTCGGCGGAGAGGTAGCGCTGGACGGGGATCTTCACCGGGGCATCGGCGGCGAGGCCCGAGGCGGTGACCGCAGTGCCAAGGATCTCGGCCTCGTCCGTTGTGGCGATGTCGACCATGGCGTCAATCGTGGCACACGGCCTGCTGTCGGGCTAAGGGCGGGGCTCGGTGATGAAGATGGCCTCGGCGGTGGCGCAGACGGTGGCGCCAGCTCTCAGCTCGCCGGTGGCTATGTGTTTGCGGCCTTCGGTGTGGGAGTAGCGGCAGGTGACTTCCAGGGGGGTGTGGAGGGGGACGCCGGTCTTGTAGCGGATGTTGATGCCGGCGGTGAGGCCGGTGGCGCCGGCTCGGGTGGCGGCGGTGCCGAGGGCCTCGTCCAGGATGGTGGCCACCACGCCGCCGTGGGCCCGGTTGGGTGGGCCGGAGTGGGCTTCGGTGAGGGTGACGGTGGCCCGCATCTCCACGGGACGGGGCCCGACGTCGGGGTCGGGCGGGGGCACCGGGTCGAAGATCAGACGGGGGGCGTGGGGGTTGAGCAGGCCTGATCCGGCTTGGGTGAGGTTGTAGATGGTGCCTTCGTGGTCTTTGGCCACCACGATGTGGGGGTCGCGGGTGTGGGTCCGCAACCGCTCGGTGATGTCGGCTAAAGCTGCGGCGATCTCGGCTCGGGTGGTGGGATCGGCGTCGTTGGCCGACACGGCGGCCACCAGATCGCGGGTGCGCTCCACCAGTTCGTAGGCCTCGTGCCCGAAGTCGTCGGGATGGGGCAGGTCGCCCAGCAGTTCGGCCAGCCGGTAGGCCGACGCGGTTTCGGGGTGCTCCTGATCAGTCATCATCAGCCACTGGGATGTCGAATCGCTCGATGTAGCGGGCGAAGCGGGCCCGCACCTCGGCTCGGGTGAGCCCCAAGTCTTCGAACTCGTAGCGGTGTTCGCCGTGCTTACCGGGCGGGGTGGCATCCACGTAGGCGGCCATGGCAGCCTCCGCGTCGGCGCTCAGCTCCATGCCGAGTTGCTCGTACACCGAGCGGACGGCGGCCAGTTTCTCGGTACTCACCTGGCGATGGGGCACCTGGGCAGTGCGGTCAGCCGGCAGGCGGCCAGAATCGATGAGGTCGATGAGGTTGTCGAGGCTTCGGGCATAGAGATCGAGGTGGTAGCGGCCGATAGCGGCGAAGTCGACCCGCTCGGAATGGGCCCAGCGCATGGTGGCAATCAGGCTGGTGACCGAGGGCAGGATGGCGGTGGGATCGCGGTGGGTGATCACGAAGCGGGCGTCGTGGAACACCTCCATCAGCGCGGGCAGGCCCTGGAGGTGGGCGGGCGACTTGAGCACCCAGCGTCGGGTGGGCATGCGCCGCTGCAAAATCTGGAGCACCTTGCGATAGGTGCGGTAGGCGGGGCGCAGATCGGCGCTGTCGTACCAGGCCTGGTAGGTGGGCACGTCGGTGCGGCTGACCATCTCCTCAGAGCGGAACTCGAACGACATGGCCGACAGGCACTCTTTGAACATGCGCCCGGAGTACTCGTGGATGGCCAGCATCCCGCTGGCCACAGTCTGGGGCATGACGAGCTCGGCTCCGGCTAGGGCGATGCGGGGGTCGGCGCTTCGTATATCAGGATCGGGGTGGGGCGGGGGCACCGGTCGCAGCAGCTCCCAGCCCTCGGGAGCCCGATGAGCGGGGTCTTGGGCCAGCACGCCGTGCATGACGGTGGTGCCGGTGCGGGGAGCGCCAATCACGAAGATGGGCTGCTCGATGGGCTCGTCCAACGTGCCGGGATCGGCGGCCAGATAGTCGGCGAGCTGGATGCGCACCTCCAAGAGCCGCAAGATCATGCGCCGTGACATCCACCGTCCCATGACGGTGAGGGCGGCCTCGTGCTCCAGCCCGTGGCAGAACAAGGTGAGCGGCTCGACGAAGGTGTCGTCGCCGAGCGCGGCCCGGTCGTCGGAGGCTCGGCCCTGGCGGACCAGGGCCTCGGCCATCAGCAGTTCGGGGTCGAACGGGCGGCGGGCCTCTTCGACCACCGGCCCGGCATCGCCCCGGTTGACGGCGGCCACCCAGTCGGGGCGGGGATCAGGGGTCCAGCTCATGGCCTCTTGACCCTAGGTGAGAGCGACTTCTCGTGTACATGAGTGGTGCGCTCGAAAGGAACTCGTGACTGATAAATTGCAAGGCATGCGGATTGATCCCATTCTCAATGAACTGCAAGCCGCATTTGAGGTTCAGAGGTCTTCGCTGTTGACCGAACATGCCGGTCAATGGGCATTGCTGATTGACGGCGTTCCACAACCGCAGTTTTACGAAACAGATATTGAAGCGGTGGCAGCAGGATTCAGCCATCGACCTTCGGCTCGCTTCTACATCAATCAAGTTCTCGAAAAGGACCGGCCGATCATTGTTCCTCACGTGGTGATCGCCGATTAACTCTCCCGAATCCAGCCCCGGACGCGTCACCGGCAACATCGGACAAATTGGGGCCGTCGTCGAAATAGCAATCTGGTTTACGCGCGAGGATGTAGAAGACCGCCGCAATGAAGGCCGCCAGGTGCCCTTTGAGTTCCGAGGCCGGGGAATCATCGACACCGGTGCCGAAGCATCAATCATTGACGGTGCCGTAGTGGACGCGCTTGACCTTGTACCTGTGCGACACGTCACACTCCTGACAACCATGGGCCAAGTAAACGCACCGGCCTACGGTGTTTTGGTGACCATTGGACCGAGACATGGGAAAGGAGCAGACTCCCTCCCCGTTCAAGCCTATGAGGGTTCGGTCTCCGGGGCTGACATGCTGATTGGGCGTGACATTCTCAACCAGGGGGAACTCGTCTGGGAGGGCAGGGAGCGGCGTTTCTCCCTCACACTGCCCCACACCCCATAGAACAGTACGCTCAGGCGATGCTGGAAGGTCAGGTTGTGATCGTCACCGGAGCCTCGAAGGGCATCGGCCGGGGCATTGCCGAGTACCTGGTGGACGAGGGCGTCAAGCTGACGGTGACCAGCCGGAAACCCGAGCGGATAGAGACCACCGCGGCCGAACTGCGAGAGCGGGGCGGGGATGTGCTGGAGGTGGCCGGGTCGGTGGGTGACAGGGACCACACCAGCGAGGTGGTTGGTCGCACGGTGGAGCGGTGGGGCACGGTGGACGGGCTGGTGGCCAACGCCCAGTCGTTCCGGCCGACCATGCCGCTTCTGGATGTGGACGAGTCGGATATGGACCTGCTGCTCAATACCGGCCCCAAGGGCACGCTGTGGTTCATGCAGGCCGTGCATCCCCACATGGCGGCCAAGGGCCGGGGCCGCATCATCACCTTCGGCACCAACATGGGGATCACCGGCGGCCCGGGATATGGGCCTTACGGGGCGGCCAAAGAGGCCATTCGCTCGCTGACCCGTACCGCGGCCCGGGAATGGGGCCGCGACGGCATCACCGTGAACTGCGTGAACCCGGCGTCGGTGGCCCACCGGGCGCCCCCCGACGACGACCCCGACCGCCTGGCGTCGTACAAGGCCCTGTTCGACAACCACCCCATCGGCCGCGACGGCGATCCAGTGACCGACATTGCCCCGGTGATCGGGTTTTTGCTGTCCGACGCCAGTCAGTACGTGACCGGGGAGACGTTTCAGGTCGACGGCGGCGGCTTGATGCGGCCTTAAGTCCTAAAGCGGTGGCGGAGGTGGGATTGGCGGGTGGCTAGGTCGGTGGCGTGCTCTTCGGGGGTGACGGTGGGGTGGTCGGCGGGGAGGGCGGCGGCCACGTCGGCGAGGGCGACCACTTCGGTGGTGGGGGCCATGGCTTGCTCGCCGGTGGGCCAGAACCAGCGCAGGGTACACAGGCCGCTGCGTCGGTTGGCGTTGTCGAGCCAGTTGGCCACGCCGGGGTCGGTGCCGCACACCACGTAGCGCACCTTGCCGTCGGAGGAGACCATGGTCTGGGTCTGGTTGCGGCAGGAGAGGTGGGCGTAGGTGTCGACCAACTCGAACGTGCCCATCATGTAGAGCTGGGCGCCCCAATAGTGGGCCTCGGGCACCTCGGCGGTCACGATCAGCGCCTGGTTGGGCGCCAGGTCCCAGAAGCAGAACTCGTAGCGGGCCATGGACAGGCCCTTGGACACCTCCAGGGTGCGGTTGGTGAAGGTGTTGTCGATGCGCTCGGCCCGGTTCATCACCATGTAGGCGTTCCACCGCTCGATGGAGTCGGTCGTCTGCATCATGGCCCGGCGCACCCGTTTGGCGAAGGTCGGGCCGTCGAGCATGGGAGCGGGCTCTGGGTCGAGGCATTCGATGGTGAAGAAGGCGGGCTCATCCGCAGTCCAGTCGTAGTAGTACTCCCGCACCGAGGCCGACAGCACCCCGTCGGGAATGGCCACCGCGCCGGGCTCGTCGCCGCCGAGCAGGATCTCGAAGTCGTCGTGGCGGGCGAGGCCGAGGTCGTGGGCGGTGATGGTGGCCTTGGTGCCCCAGATGTCGTTGTGCATGAACCCGGCCCGCAGGGCGATGATGAGGTCGTCGCAGCCGTGCATGTTGCCGGTGATGCGGTAGCGGCGACCGGGCTCGACGCGGGCGTGGCGGTACACGTTGTCGGCGTTGGGGCCGCCCCACTGGGTGATCAGGTCGTTCTGGCGGCTGAACTGCGGGCGGGTGGGGTCGGCGTGGAGCACTTCCCATCCCAGAAACGCCACCACGTTGTCGGCCAAGTGCTCGAGCATCTCCAAGTCGCCGCCATCACCGGTGGGATAGGGCGGGGTCACGACGTCGCGGCCCATCCGCTTGAGCAGATCGCACCACTCATCCCAGGCCGCGACCGCCGCGCTGATGCCGCTCATTTCGGTCACGATGTGAAGCTAGCCAGGAACGGCTCCACCGCGGCCAAAAAGCCGGGGGTGTTCTGGCCGTGGACGTTGTGGCTGCAATCGGGCACGGTCACCAACTGTCCGTTGGGCAGGGCGTCGGCGAACCGCTCGGCGGCTTCGGCGGTGAGCACCCAGGAGTCGGCCCCCCGCACCAGCAGCACCGGCTGGGCGATGCGCTCGGCGTCATCCAGAGTGAATTGGTCGCCGGCTCGGCGGTGCTCGGCGCCGTGGGCCAGCCGGGGGCCGTGGTCCACCTTGGAGATGTAGGTGCCGTCCACCCGCTGGAGCAGGTTGTACTTGACCGTGCGCTCGATGTGCTCTCGGCTGCGGTAGGGGTCGTACTTCTGCACCGCGGCCACGAAGTCGTTCAGGTCTTTGAACTCCCGGTTCTCGGTGATGAAGGTGCGGATCACCTCGGTGCCCACCTCGGAGATCTCGGGTCCGACGTCCACCAGCACGATGGCCTTGGCCAGGTCGGGGTGTACGAGGGTGAGGCGCATGGTGTTCATGCCGCCCATGGAGTGGCCCATCACGATGGGGTCGGCCACCCCGAGCGCCTCGCAGAAGGCGGCGGCGTCGGCGGCCATGGCCCCCGAGGAGTAGTCGGCGTCGCGGGCCCACTCGCTGTCGCCGTGACCCCGCTGGTCGAGGGCCAAGACGTGGTAGCGGTCGGCCAGCGCCAGGCTGACCAGGTCCCAGGAATGGCACGACTGGTTGCCGCCGTGGAGCAGCAGCACAGTGGGGTTGTCGGCGCTGCCCCACTCCGAGAAGTGGAAGCGGTGGTGGCGGGCCACGATGTTGCGGGACACATAGGAGATGTCGGCGCCGTGGGCGATGTCGAGGTCGGCGGCGCTGGCACACAGGCTCTCGAACTCGGCGGTGGCCGCCATGTCGAGGGGCTCGGCGGTGGAGGCGAACTCGTTCAGATGCATCAGCCGTCTCCCTCCTTCAGATCAGCGTAGAAGTACTTGACCAGCTCGTTGAACACGTCGGCCCGCTCCCACTGGAGGAAGTGGCCGCACTCGGGGATCACCACCGGCCCCACCCGGTTGGCGAAGGCGACCTCGCATCGCTTGGGGAAGTCCTTGGGCACCACCTGGTCGTCGGGGCCGTACAAGATGAGCGTGGGCGCCTGCACCTGGGTGCTCATCATGGGCGGCTCGGACATGGGCCGGCCGTATTCAAGCTGGTACACCGACCAGCCGGCGGCCAGCCGCTCCAGATCGGCGAACGGCTCGGTCATGAAGTCGATGTCTTCTTCGTCGAACGAGTACTGGGAGGCCCACAGCCGGTGCTCATAGCAGTCGCGCACGTAGCGGCGGCAGCGCTCAGGGGTGTCGAGGTCGGCTCGGAGCTGGTCGGGGTCTCGGCCCTGGCGGATGCGGTAGTCGCCGGTGGGGCCGTGGGGCAGCGGATTCAGCGACAGGCCCCGCTCGGTGTACCAGTCCACCCGGTCGACGATGAAGGGGGCCACGGTGTTGAAGAACACCATCCGCTCGGCGAACTCGGGCCAGCGATTGGCCATGTCGACGATCACCGCCCCTCCAACGTCGCCGCCCAGCAGTCCGACCCGCTCGTGGCCGAGCACGTCGTGGACCAGGGTGTGGATGTCGCGGGAGTACAGCACCAGGTCGTACTGGTCGTTTTCGGACAGGTCTGAGTCGCCGTAGCCCCGCAGGTCGGGCACGATCACCTCGTAGCCGGCCTCGGCCAGCGGCATGATGTTGCGCCACCAGATGCGCTTGGTCTCGGGGTAGCCGTGGACCAGCACCAGGGGGTAGCCGCCCTCCCCCTCGCGGATGTAGGCCAGCGAGAGATCGCCATCGACCGGGGCCCGGTGGACGGCGAAGGCATCAGGGGGAGGGGTGGGCGGTTGATCGGGTCGGATCGGCGGCATGGTTGGGCAGCCTATTCGCTGATGCACTTAGGCCCGGAGGCGGGCGGGGTGTTAGGAAATATCAGGCGAAGAAACAGACAGCGAGGCCGACATGGAGTTTGGAATCTTCATCCAGGGATACGTGCCCCAGTATCGTCGGGACGCGGACCCCGATGCCGAGCACACCGCGTTCATGGAGGAGATCGAGCTGGTGATTGCGGCCGACAAGGCCGGGTTCAAATACGTGTGGCTGTCTGAGCACCATTTCCTCGACGAGTACTCCCACTTGTCGGCCAACGACGCGGTGGCCGGCTATCTGGCCAGCGCCACCGAGCGGATCCACATCGGCTCGGGCATCTTCAACCCGCTCCCCCAGGTGAACCACCCGGCCAAAGTGGCCGAGCGGGTGGCCATGCTCGACCACCTCACCGGCGGACGGTTCGAGTTCGGCACCGGGAGGGGTGCCGGCAGCCACGAGATCTTGGGCTTTTTGCACCGGGAGGGCATCACCGACACCTCGGCCACCAAGGAGATCTGGGAGGACGTGATCGGCGAGTTCGCCAAGATGTGGATCCAGGACACCTACGAGGGCTACGAGGGCAAGTTCTGGTCGCTGCCGCCCCGCAAGGTGCTGCCCAAGCCGTGGGGCAAGGGCCACCCGGCCATGTGGTACGCCGCGGGCAACACCACCAGCTACACCATGGCCGCCCGCAAGGGCCTCGGCGTGCTGGGTTTCTCGGTGGCATCCATCGACGAGTTGGCCCCAGTACTGGCGGCGTACAAGAGCGAGATCGCCAATGCTGAGCCGGTGGGGGCATTCGTCAACGACAACATCATGGTGACCACCGGGGCGTTCGTGGCCGAAACCGATCAGGGGGCGGTGGACCACGCGCTGCGGTCGTCGATGACCTACCTCCAGTCCAACGTGTTCCGCTACCACGACACCTTCCCCCGCCCCGAGGGGGTGCCGCCCTGGCCCCAGACCATCCCCATGCCCACCGCTGAGGAGCTTTGGGCCAATGTCGGCCAGCGGGGTTCGGTTATGGGCGATCCCGACCAAGCCCTGAAGGGCTGTCAGCAGTGGGCCGACGCCGGAGCCGACCAACTGGTGTTCGGCATGGGTTCCAGCGAGCGGGCCGACGACCTCAAGACCATAGAGCTGCTGGGCAAGCACGTGATCCCCAAGATCGACACCGATCCGGTACACCGCACCACCCGCCTGCGCGAGGCCTCCGCCTAAGGTTGAGCCATGGCTGACAATCCGGCTGGCCATCCCAATGCGTTGATCGACATTGACGACGGCATCATCACGGTCACCCTCGACCGCCCCGAAAAGCTGAACGCCATCAGCCACGAGATGACGGCATCGCTGTGGGAGGCGGTGCTGGCGCTGGGCGACCGCGACGATCTGCGCTGCATGGTGATCACCGCCAAGGGCCGTTACTTCACCGCCGGACAGGACATCTCCAGCCCGGCGGGCAACCGACCCGGCGACCCCGAGACCATGGACCAGCATCCCGGGTGGAACTTCCGGCGGGACTACCGCAGCCACCACCTGCTCTACGACGAGATGGAGGCGGTGGAGAAGCCGGTGATCATGGCCATCCAGGGGCGGTGCCTGGGAGCGGGGGTGGAGATGGCCGGTTCGGTGGACTTCCGGTTCTGCACCCCGGAGGCCTCGTTCGCGCTGCCCGAGGTGAAGCTGGGGGGCATCGCCGGCAGCGGCGGCACCAGCAGGCTGACCCGGCTGATCGGGCCGAGCTGGGCCAAGTGGATGGCCATGGCCACCATGGAGGTCGGCGCGGAGCAGGCCAAATCGATCGGACTGGTGCATGAGGTGTACCCGGCCGAGTCCCTGATGGACGAGGTGTACGCGTTTTGCCGACACCTGATGTCGCTGCCCACTGAAGCCTTGGGGCTGGCCAAGATGGCGGTGGACGTGTGCGCCGACGTGGCCGACCGGAACATCCAGCGGCAGTTCGACCGGGTGGCGGTGTACTCCACGCTGGCCGCGTTCGAGAAGTCAATGGAGCGCTTCGGGCGCGAGAAGGACGAGAACCCTAAATCTTGAACAGCCGGAGACAGGAAGCATGAATGCCTCAAGATAGTGCTCGAGCGTGATCTCACGGATTTGGGCGGGCCTGTTGGTGGTTGCATTGGTGACCGCAGGCTGCGGCGATGACGCTGATGAACCCGAGGCCGCCATCGTTGAAACCGTGGACTTGGACAAGGTGCCAACCGTCGCCCCTCCCATTGAGCTGCCGACGCCGAATTCAATGCCGACGCCGACTGCAACACCGACGCCGACGGTGCCGTCCGAGCCAACCCCTCCCCCATTGCCAGAGCTATTGGTATGGCCAACCGAACCGCCGCTCGAGTGGCCCCGGACTCCGGATGAGGCGGCGGCGGGCTTAGCCCAGCAGGTGGCCCGCGGAGAGAGGGCCGCCGTGCCTCGACCGGCCGTCCAATCCGAGATGACCGCCACCGCCGAGTTGCCCCGGCTGGCTGAGGACGGCTCGCCGTTCGGGTTGGCCACCACCATCTATATGCAGCAAGTTCAACTCGACGACGGCACCCTGGCCTGGGTGGTGATCAGCGCCCAATCTGACGACATCGTGGTGGAGTTCCCGGCCGTCGGCGAGCTGCTGGCCGACGGCACGTTGGTGCGGGGCGAAGGAAATGGTTTCGAGGGCACGATCGTGTTCCAAGTTGAGGACCAGGACGGCCTCCTGGGCCTGGCCTTGGCCCAGGGTGGAGCGCTAGGTCAGAACCTCCCGTTCGAGATCTCACTGCCCTTCGACCAGCGCCCCGCCTCCGGCGACTGGGCAACCTTGACCGGCTACACCGACTCCGCCGTCGACGGCAGCCTCTCCTCCCTCACCATGCTCCCCATGAGGCTGGTAGACGGGTCTTAGCTACACCCGATCTTTGGTTGTGTGTCTATCAGCGTCGCTTCTCAAGTGTCGGAGAGTGGATTCTCCCAACCGACCTCGCTGAACCGGGCAAAGTCGGTGTCGGCGCTCATGACAACCAGGCCATGCTCTAGCGCCAACGCGGCCAGGGTTGCATCGGGCACGAGGTTGGCCGAGAGGTTGTAGCGCGTTATGAGCTCTCCCAGTGCCTCGGCCGTCCGGGCACCCGCAGCCGGCACCCACACGGGGTCGGCGTCAAGCCATGCACGCACTCTACGCCAAGCTTGAGCCGGGGTCATGGGGCGGTCCCAAACCCGCGGATTGGTGCTGATCCGCACAAACGCGGCAATGGTCTGTATCGGCAGGCCCACCCGACGGCTGTTGCTCAGCACTGTGTTGAGCCAGCGGGTCGCCTTGTCGTGGTGTATTGACGAGGAGTCTGTGGCGTATAGGAGGAGGTTGGCGTCGACAATCATTCCGAAAGGGGGGCGCCTGGGACAGTCCTGCCTTGCTGGTCGGCCAGGTCAAATTCGTCAAGTATGCCAAGCACTTCGCCAATGTTGGCCACGTCGATCTTCATGCCCATGTCGAAACTCTCGTGTACGTATGCGGGCACCTCAACAGGCCTGGCCAGGCCGTCGCGCACAAGCCGGTTCACCGCTTCGCTCATACCGATGCCCTCCTCCCGTCTCAAACCTTGGACCGCCGCAGCAACATCATCAGCAAGGGTGACGGTCGTCCTCATACACCAAAGGCTAGCATCAAGATGTAGTCTACTGAACATCAATATGCCATCAAGTCTTCCCAGTGCAGAAACCTGACCCCGTTAGCGTCCGTCGATCAACCCCACCTACTCCGCCGTCGACGGAAGCCTCTCCGCCCTCACCATGCTCCCCATGCGCCCGGTGGACGGCTCCTAGTCGACTGACCGGACCCCGTTTTTTGATGTGTCACCTGTTTGTTGGACTGGGTTTGCGGGAGTCAGGCGGCGTGTGGTTGTTGTCGGTGGCGTCGCTCGTACTCGGCGGGTGAGATGTTGCCGAGCGGTGAGTGGCGCCGGGTCCGTCGGCCTGTTCCTCCAGCAGAAGAACCCAGACGCCGAAACGCCCAGCAGCCGGCACGCGGCCCTGCGGCCGCGTCCCTCAGCCCCCAACGCCCCCACGATCGGGCACAGCTCTTTTGGGCGCATCACCCGGTCCCCGGCGAACAGCTCCGACGCCCGCTTGACCGCAGCCAGCTCGGCCTCCAAATCCATGATCCGCCGCCCGGCCGCCCGCAACGAAGCGCCCCCGCCGCTCGCAACACCGGGCGCCAAGCCCCGATCCACGAGGCCCTGGCGCTTCCGGCGATACAGCGCCGACTCGCACATCTCCAGATCCCGGGCCAGCCCGGCCACCGACCGGCCGGCGCAGACCTGGCCCAGCACCATCACACGGAACTCAGACGAACACGAAAAAGGCATCAAAGCACCTCCTAGCTCGCAACACCACCACTCCCGCAAACCAGGACCGAAAAAGGTGGACACACCACCCGGACCAAAAAACGGGGTCCGGTCATTCCCAAGGTTGCGCTGGGAGACACTTGGGGGATCGAACTCATTGTACGTCCGCCATTGCGATTGCTAGCGCTGCAAGGGCAAGTCTGATGTCTTCATGTGTGACGGTGAGAGGTGGCATGAACCGAAGCGTTCTTGCACCAGCGGTCATTGTGATGAGGTTGCTGTGTTCAAGGCAGTGCCTGACGACGTCGTTCGTCCGTTGGTCTGTATCGAAGTCAATGGCAACCATCAGGCCGATTCCGCGGGTGTGGGTGATGAAGGAGTATTTGGCCTTCAGAGCGTTGAGCCCGGCTAGGAGCTGGTCACCGCGAGCGTGGACATTGTCGAGGAAGCCGTCTTCGGTGAGGACTTCGATGGTGGCGAGAGCAGCGGCGCACCCGATGGGGTTTCCGCCGTAAGTCCCGCCATGCGATCCGGTGGGCCAAAGGTCATCGAGTTCGCGTCTTGTGCCCAGGGCGGACAAGGGAAATCCAGATGCAATGCCTTTGGCCATGCAAATGATGTCTGGTTCAACGCCGAAGTGGTCGATAGCGAACACTTTCCCCGTTCGACCGAATCCTGTCTGGATCTCGTCGCAGATGAAGAGCAGGTCGTGCTGTTTGCAGCGGAGGCTGAGTTCTTGGAGGAACCGCGGAGGGGCTGGGATGTATCCGCCTTCACCAATGACCGGTTCGATTACGAGGGCGGCGGTTTCGCCTGGCGCGGTGGCGGTAGTGAGCAGCTGGTCGAATCCTGCCAGAGCCCGGTCGACCTCAGATTCAATGTCGGTGGCACGCCCGTCGGGGAAAGGGGCGACGAAGATTCCCGATGGCAGCGGTGCGTGACCAGCGCGGTACACAGTCTTTGAGGTGGTCATGGCCATCGCTTGGTGGGTACGACCGTGAAAGCCTCCTTGGAACACGATGATGTTGGGCCGGCCGGTTGCTTGTTTGGCGAGTTTGACCGACGCCTCGATGATTTCTGCGCCGGAATTTGCGAAAAAGAACGTGTCGATGCCAGGAGGTGACAGTACGGCGAGTCGTTGCGCGAGAGGCTGGAGCAGGTCATGGGTGTAGACATTGGCCTGCGCGTGGATGAAGCGTTCAGCTTGACGGGCGATCGCGGCGACAACTTTCGGGTGGCAGTGGCCCGTGGCGGTGACCGCGATGCCTCCTGTGAAGTCCAGATAGTGTTTCCCGCTGGTGGTCGTGATCCAGGAGCCCTGACCGGTCGCGACATCCAGATCAGTGACTTTGAACCACACGTTTGAGAGGTTCGGTGTTGGCGGCAGTTGAGTCACCGTCGCTCCACCTCAATGAACGAGACGTCGTTTGTCCCTGAATTTGCGAGGTTGTGCTCTATCCCCGCCGGTCGGTCGTAGCTTTCGCCTGCCACCATCTCAAAGTTGGAGGTATCACCGTCTGGGTTGGTGATGTCGACAACGGCGGTGCGGAGCGGGGTCACGGTGTAGGGGAAATCGTGGCGATGCCACCCTGTTTCTCCGCCGGGAGTGATTTCGTGTTGGGTGATTCGGACTGTGGGAGTGTCAGCAAGAAGCGACATCCTGTATTTCGGATCATGGTCTGTCGCGGTGGTGAGGGCGTCGGCGAGCTCGGTGATTGTCGTCGCGACTTCAAAGCCTTGATCCCGTAGCCAGGAATCGTTGAGTCGGTGCAATCGACTGGAGCCGTCGAACCGGTTGAGGAAGATGATGTGGGGCCGAGATCCCAACGCAGTGCTGATGGCTCTTACGTTGTGGATGACTCCGAGCCTGGCGTCAGTCACGACGACAATGCAGCTCGGGTTGAGGGCTTCGATGAGGTCGAGCGTGTCGCTGTGCTCAGCGATTGGTGAGAGAAGTCCCCCGACGCCTTCGACTAGTCCTATTTCAAACTGTCGTTCAAAGGCGCAGGAGGCAAGGATCGCCTCGAATGTCGGAGAGGGCTGCCGTAGTTCCGCAGCTGCCATTGGCGGGGCGAGGGAGAGCGGAAGGCTGTGGTTCGGGCGGCAGACCAATTCGGGGCTTTCGCCTGTGGCTCGGGCCAGGACTTCGGCGTCGGTGCTTCCGAGCTCGTCGAGATCATAAGACTGGACCGGCTTCCGAGCCGACACTGTGGCGCCGCGTCGTCGTAATTCGGTGGCAAGGTTCGCGCCGACCCACGTCTTTCCGATCTCGGTGGAGGTGCCGGTGATCACAAAGAGATGTTCAGGTCGCATCGACGCCTGCTGAATCAAGTGCTGATAGAAGCCGTCTCATATCTCCAGGGGTATGGGCCGCTGACACTGTGAGCCGTAGGCGTGAGGTGCCGGGCGCGACTGTGGGTGGGCGGATCGCGGGGACAAGGATTCCCATTTTCTGAAGCTCGGATGAGACTGTCATGGCGCGGTCCTCATCACCGAGGACGACCGGGATGATCGGACTGGGGTGACCGGGCCGCACTTGGTCGATATTCGACCTCAGAGTTGCTTTGAGCTGTTTGCCTTCGCATCCCTCGAGGATGTCTACTGCGGCCAGAGCATTTCCGCTGTAGGAGTGGCCGTGGTAGAAGGTGCGCTCGCCGAGGTCTGGCCCAAGGAAGGTCTCATAGATGTGGGGGGCGGCTGCCGTGGCTGACAGGGGCGCATAGCCTCCCGTTATGCCCTTGCCGAGGCACATGATGTCGGGGGCGATTCCGCATTGCTCGGATGCGAACAGCGTGCCTGTACGACCGAAACCGGTCGCCGCCCCATCGGATGCAAATAGGAAGTGAGGTTCAGGCACAGGAACTTGTGGTGCCAGTGCTTCGGCCAGCTCAATCGGCGCCACGTTTCCGTTCCCGAGCAGTGTTGAGTGGCTGATCTTTAGCAGCTGATCCACCGCTGCTTGGTTCAGGTCGGGATCGTTGTGTCCGATTGTCATAACCCAGAGCGACGAGATGGCATCAAGGTAGCGGTTGTCCTCCACAGCGATGAGGTAGTTGCCTTCTCCTGTCTCGACGATGACGGGAGTCGAGGTGTCGTAGCAGGACATTTGGGTGAATCCATGCCACACCACGCGCTTATCTCGTTTGATCCAGGACGCGATGCTCATGGAGATCGGATCTCCATTTGGCAGCGGCGGCATGCTGCGGTCCAGCCAGCCGGATTCACATTTGTTCGAAGGAGGCGACCACAGCGGGGACAGTGCCGGGGAGCTTCGTACTCGGAGCGGCAGCCGCCGCACTCCGTGGACCCGCATCCAGTGCAAATGGCCTCGGCGTGGTCGGCGACGCCTTGCTGGCTCACGCTGGCGGCCTCGGGGCTAGAGGACACCGGTAAGCGCCCCGATCGGCATCTTCAGGTCTTCCAGCATTTTGAGGTCTTCTTCGGGGCTGCGGCCAAGAGTGGTGAGGTAGTTGCCAATGATCAGCGCGTTCACGCCTGCCGTCATGCCCATCGCCTGTAGCTCGCCGAGCGTGATCTCCCGGCCCCCGGCATAGCGGAGGATCACATCGGGCAGAGCTAGTCGGAACAGCGCTATCCATCTCAATGCTTCAAGCGGCTTGATCGGCTTGCGGATCTGAAGCGGTGTCCCAGGGCGCGGATTCAAGAAGTTGAGCGGAACCTCGGTTGGGGCCAGCGATTGGAGCTGGGAGAGCAGCTCGATCCGCTGGTCCACAGTCTCTCCCATGCCGAGCAGGGCACCGCAACAAAGCTCCATGCCGCTGCGCTTGACCATCTTGCATGTGTCGTATCGCTCGGCCCACGTGTGGGTGGACACGATGTTGGAAAAGAACGACTCGGCGGTCTCGAGGTTGTGGT
Organism: bacterium; assembly: GCA_028819295.1. Lineage (GTDB taxonomy): Bacteria > Actinomycetota > Acidimicrobiia > Acidimicrobiales > Bin134 > Poriferisocius. The sequence continues at coordinate 65,504 of JAPPMA010000006.1, forward strand.
TGTATCGGTGGACGCCTCCGGCGGCGAAGCGTTCCGCCTGGTCCTCGGAGAGAATCCCTGCGCTGACCGCGACGTTGAGCCCTGTCTCGGACTTGATGAGAGGGACAAGCCCGAGGATACGATCCACGGTGCGCTCGTCAGGGCCGCGAATCGCCAAGACGATGCAGAACTCAGTCGCCCCGGTTTCTGCGGTCTCCCTCGCCGCTGCGATGACCTCCGCGGTGTCGAGGAACGGTGTGGCAGGCATCGATTCTTCGAATTGGGAGGACTGGGAGCAGAAATGGCAGTCCTCAGGACAGCCACCGGTCTTTGCCGAGAGGATGCCTTCGACTTCGACGGTGGGTCCGCAGCGGTCCAAGCGCACCTGGTGCGCAAGAGCGCCGAGTGCAGGGATCTGATCGTCGGGGAGGGTTGACAGGGCGGACAGCTCGGCGGCGTCGAGGCCGCGGCGTTCGTCTAGCAGTGCACTCTCAGCAGCTCGCAGCAGTTCACGGGCCTTGGGGACTGTCCTTGTCGCAGCGGTCATGACGCCACCGCCATCCGGAGCTCCTCGATTCTCTTGCTGCGATCGCGCCGCGCCTCAAGTGCGGTCTCAAGGTTGACTTCGACGAATCGGGTGGTGTTGTTCGGCGCCGATTGAGCGACGAGATCCATATCGGCTCCAATGACGGTTGCCACCATGACGTAGCCGCCTCCGGAGACGGCGTCGCGGTGCAACACGATCGGCTCGATCCCGCCAGGTACTTGTATCGATCCGATTGGATAGGGAGCGTCCACAATATTGGACGGATCGCTCCCCGCTCCGAAAGGGGGGTCGCGCTCTTCGAATTCCAGTTCGGCGCCCTGATACCGGAAGCCGGTCCGGTCGGCGACTGGTGTCAACCGCCACTCCGTCCTGAGAAAGGTCTGGCGTCCAGAGGGGGTGAGTCTGTGGTCGAACAAGCCCATCATGACCCTGATCTCACGGTGCTTTGGATGTTCCGTGCGCAAAGACTCGGGAACGACCCTGCCTGGGGTTGCTCTTGAAGTGTCACCCGTGTCGATCCAGTCGCCCTCAGCGAGGACGCGTCCTTCCACGCCTCCCATCGAGCCGAGCGTGTAGGTGGACCTGCTGCCCAAGATTTGGGGGACATCGAATCCGCCGCTCACCGCGATGTAGGCCCTGGCGCCTCCTTCGAGGTAGTCGAATGACAAGACATCGCCTTCGGCGACGGCGAAGCTCTCCCAAGTTGCGCGGGCTTCACCGTTGAGCAGCGGCGGGAGGTTAGCGCCGGCGACGGCTACGACAGTAGGGGCCTCGAAGTGAAGCTGGGGGCCGAGGTAGGTGCACTCAAGGACAGCGGCCGAGTCGTCGTTCCCCACCAGCAGGTTCGCTGCCAGCGACGAGTACTGATCCAGCGAGCCAGATGGGGGGATTCCGACGCGGTAGTAGCCTGGGCGCCCCAAGTCTTGGATGGTTGTGGCCATCCCAGGTTTGACGACTCTAACTCCCATGGAGGACCTCCAATAGCGCCGCGTTGTATGCGTCCGGGTCGGCTTGGAATTCGCCGAGGGAGAACTTCACGGGCCGCTGCTTGAACCTGAACTCTTTGGCCTCAACTTGAGCGCTGTACTTGTCGTACAAGGCGCGGTCGATGGGCTCGAATTTTGCAATTGTTCCCGGCTTGAAGAAGACCATGAAGTCCTCGAAGTCGGGATGCTGTTGTGTCGGGTCGTAGATCGGCCCGGGAGTGATTCCAAACAACTGATATCCGCCAGCTCCCCGCACGCTGTAAATCGCTGTGAAGCAGCCCCCGTATCCGATGGTCTGCTTGGGTGTGTCAGTTCGCGGTCTCAGGTACTTCGGGACCTGAAGCTGCTTCTCGCGGGGGACCATCTGGAACAGAAACGGAAGCCCAGCGACGAAACCAACCATCGAGGTGAACCACGGCGCCCCTGAATGGGCTTCGATGAACGAGTCGACGGAGTCGAATCCGTTTATCCGGGCGGCATATTCCAGATCAGTGGCGTCGGGGTCCTGGTGGTGTGAGCGAAAGCGCAGGAGCGTTTCGTTCGTCCAGGGATCGTTGTAAAGGACCGGCACTTCGACAATGTTGGTGTCGAGGTCAAAGGCAGTGGCGTCGCCTACTTCGCCCTCGATTCGCTGTAATTCCAATAGGAGATCCCGGGGTGGGAGTTGTAGGGGATCGAAGCGCACTTGGTAGGAGGCATTCGCGGGGCAAACGTCGATGAGTCCGGGGATCTGTGCTTGTTCGAGGACGGTGGTTATCGCCATTGCCTTGAAATTGGCGGTCAAGCTCATCTCATTGTCGAGCTCGACGAAGATGTGATCATCGCCCCCGAAGCTGTATCTGGCCTTCGAGCCTTCGCTCATTGGTCTGATCCCTTCTCTTGGGCGCCGAGCCATCGCTCGACAAAGCCGGTGTCGTAGCGTCCAGTGTTGACTTCGTCGGTTGACAGGAGCGCCGAAATCAGACTGGCGGTGGTCGTGACTCCTTTGATGCACAGCTCTCGCATGGCACGACGAGCTCGGGAAAGCGCTGCCATGCGATCAACGTCCCAGACAATGATTTTAGCGATTAGAGAGTCGTAGAACGGAGAGACCTGGCTGCCAGCTTTGACCGGCGTTGATATCCTCACGCCCGGCCCGAGCGGAAGTTCGAAGTCGGAGATAGTCCCAGGTGAAGGCATGAAGTTATTGGCCGGATCTTCCGCGTTGATCCTCATTTCAATCGAAGCGCCGCGGGGCTGAACATCGGATTGGGAGAACGACAGGGGAAGGCCCTGCGCCTGTCGCAGCTGTTCGCGGACGAGGTCCAGCCCGCATATGAATTCAGTTACAGGATGCTCAACCTGGATCCTGGTGTTCATTTCGATGAAGAAGAACTCATTCGTCGCGGGGTCGAACAAGAACTCCACGGTTCCCGCCCCTTCGTAGTCGACGGCATCGGAGAGTGCGACAGCGGCGGCAGTGAGTCCGCACCGCACATCTGGTGGGAGGTTCGGGGCGAGTGCTTCTTCGATGAGCTTTTGGCGCCTGCGCTGTAGGGAGCATTCCCGCTCGAAGAGGTGAACCGTTTGGCGCCCGTCGCCGAAGATTTGTACCTCGACGTGGCGGGCGCAGTCGATGAACTTCTCTAGGTAAACGGTGTCATCGCCGAAGGAGGCCCGAGCCTCGGTTTGCGCCGCGACGACCTGATCGGCGAGCTCTCCCATCGCGTTGGCGATTCTGATTCCCCGTCCGCCGCCTCCTGCGGCTGCCTTGATCAGCAACGGAAACCCGATCCGTCTTGCCGCGTCTTCTGCCTCCGATGGTGACTCGATGCCGTTGAGCGTTCCTGGCACGATTGGGACTCCTGCGGCAGCTGCGGTCTCGCGGGCTGCGGCCTTGTCGCCCATCAGGCTGATTGCGCTCGGAGAGGGGCCGACGAAGCAGATGCCTTCGGCTTCGCATCGTCGGGCGAAGTCGGCGTTCTCCGACAAGAATCCGTATCCCGGGTGTAGCGAGTCTGCATTGGATCGTTTCGCAGCTGAGAGAATCGCATCGGTGTTGAGGTAGCTCTGGGCAGCAGGCGCGGGCCCTATGTGGACTGCTTCGGTAGCGACGCTTACATGGCGAGCCTGCTCATCTGCGTCCGAATAGACAGCCACGGTCGGGATTCCAAGTTCCTCCGCGGCGCGGATGACTCGAAGGGCGATCTCGCCTCTGTTCGCGACAAGCAGCTTCTTCACGCTCAGTTCCCGCTGTCGTCAGGTTCGAGGGTGGCTATCACTTGTCCTGCATCGACCATTTCCTCGTCGTCTACTTCGATGCTGGCAATGGTGCCCGAGGCACCTGATCTGACTTCGTGGAATGTCTTCATGACCTCAATCAGACAAATGACCGTCGAAGTTTCCACCGCGCTGCCGACCTCCACGAAAGGGTCGGATTCGGGCGAAGGCTTCCGATAGAAGATCCCGGGGATTGGTGATTTGATCTCGTATGCCATTTGGTCGCTTTCGTCTCGCGGTCGGTTACCGATTCTTGCTCTCGTCCGCGACGGCCCGTGCGACAGCACTCGCCAGGTCTGCCGCGTTTGGGGTGTCCGAATGGATGCAGACTGTGTCGGCACGGACGCTCACGTCGGGTCCGTCGACTGATTCGGCCAGGCCTTCTCGGATGGCTCTTCGAACTCGGTCGGCGGCAATGAGAGTGTCTACTGCACCATGGGACCGGCTGATTATGAGAGAGCCGTCGGCTGCGTAATCGAGGTCTGCGTAGAACTCCGACACAAACGGCACGCCGGCCTCCTGGGCGCACCGTTCGTGCATGGTGCCGGCCATGCCGTACACGGGGACTCCAAAATTTTTTGCCACTTGGCAGACGACATCGGAGAGGTCGGCGTTTCGGGCGGTCATCCCGTACAGCGCGCCGTGGACCTTCACATGGTTGAGCTTCATGTCGGATGTCTCGAGGAAACCCCGAAGCGCGCCGACTTGATAGGTCAGGAGGCTGCCGAGCTCGTCGGGGGCAAGTGTCATCTCACGGCGGCCGAATCCCTGCCGATCGGGAAGCGATGGGTGGGCACCGACCGCGACGCCGTGGCGCTTCGCGGCTTCAATGGTTGCGGACATGACTGTCGGATCGCCGGCGTGGAAGCCGCAGGCCACGTTGGCTGCCGTGATGTGAGACATGATGTCCTCGTCGTTGCCGAGCGTGTAGATGCCATACGACTCTCCCATGTCGCAGTTGATGCCAGTTGTCACCGTTCGTTCTCCTGTTGGTTCGGTTAATGGACTGCTATCCGAGGATTCCGGCTGCTGCCAGCCGTGACAGCGATCGCTGCCTGATCAGGTCGGCGATCACCGCGATGATGAGAAGGCCTCCCAAGACGATCATCTGTAGGTAGGACTGGATTCGCGCCAGGTTCATGCCATTCTGGACAAGCCCGATGAACAAAGCGCCCAAGACGGCGCTTGAAACCCGTCCGATCCCACCGCGAAGGGACACTCCGCCGATCACGCATGCCGCGATGGATTGAAGCGGGAGGCTGACGCCGATGTTGGCTTCACCGGTTTCGAGGCGAGCAGTGAGCAGGACTGAACTCAGCCCCATGAGGGCCCCGGCGATGACGTAGGCCGCGGTGAGGTTCGTTCGGACCGTGACGCCCGAGAGAGTCGCTGCGTTGGCGTTGCCGCCTATCGCATAGAAGTAGCGCCCGAGACGTGTCCAGTTCAGGACGACGGTCATAATGACCACGACTGCCGCTGTGACCCAAATGGGGGTTGCGAGCCCTGCCCATTCTCCAAACCCGAAAATGTCCGCAAACTTGGGGGGCATGCCCCGGACGGGCACGCCGCTGGTCATATAGAGGGCGAGGCCGAGCGCGATCGACGAGGTGCCCAAGGTCATGATGAACGGGGACACCCGGAAGACGGAGACGCCGATCCCATTGAAGAGACCAACACCCGCGCCAGCGAGTACCCCGACGACCATCCCCAAGGCGATCGCGAAGCCAACAGATCCGGCCCCGGCGTTGTAGCTGTCGGCCATGACGGTCGCGGTTACGACCGAGACCAGAGCGGTACCGGTGCCGACAGATAGATCGAAACCCCCTGTGAGCAGGACGATCATCTGCCCAAGGGACACGATGATAAGGAACGTGTTTTGGCGCAGGACGTTCTCGAAGTTCTCGATATCGAGGAAGTTGTCAGACATCTGCGAGAACACGATGATTGCCAACAGGAGCAAGGGCGGAAGAACTCCGATTTTGACGAATACGAGCTCTAGTCGTTCGAGGAGGGTGAGATGCGAAGCTCTTGACCCAGAGGTGGCACGGCTTGTCATGCGACCTCTCGATCCAAGAAATTGCGCAGGACGTTCTCCTCGGTGATGTTGGGGGCTACGAGCTGCTCGACGATCCGCCCGCGGTGGAACACGTAGGCTCGGTGTGCGAGATGGAGGATCTCAGGCAGGTCAGAGGAGACCATCAGGATCGCGGCGCCACTTTCGCAGAGGTCGGCCATGAGCTGGTAGATGGCGACGCGGGTCCCCACGTCGACGCCGACGGTTGGCTCGTCGAAGACGAAGACGTCGACGTCGCGGACAAGGGCTCGGGCAAGAAGTACCTTCTGCTGGTTCCCTCCCGAAAACTGCTCGACTGGCCGCTCGAGCGAGTGCGGTTGTAGCTCGACTCGCTGTGCGACCTCGTCTGTGATCCTCTTTTCGGCTGCCCTGCGCATCAGCGTCAGCTTGGAGAACTGGGCGAGCCGGATTGACGGAAGAGCGATGTTTTCCCGGACGCCCCTCATCAACAAAAGCCCATCGCTTTTGCGGTCAGGCGGGACATAGAACATACCGCTTTTGAGCATCCGTCGGGGGCTGCTCCCGGTTACCTCATCTCCGTGGAGGTGCACGGACCCGTGAAGCAGGGGCTCGGCTCCGAAACAAGCCCGGGCGGATTCACCCTTGCCAGAGCCGACGAGCCCGGCGAACCCGACAATTTCTCCGGCGCGGACCTCGAAGGATACGTCCACTGCCGACCGCGTCCGCGTGGTGAGGCCAGTGGCCCGCAGGGCGATCTCACCCGGGTTGTGGGTGAGATCGGGAAAGACCTGGTCGATCACCCGCCCTGTCATTAGGTTGATCAAGCGATCCTCTGTCGCCTCCTCCCTTGCGAGCGTGCCGACATAGTGGCCGTCACGCAACACAGTGACCCGATCGGCTAGGCGTTTCACCTCGCCCAGCCGGTGGGTGATGTACACGACCCCGATTCCCCGGGCACGCGCCTCCTCCACAAGCTCGAACAGGCGCCCGGACTCGGTTTCGGTCAAAGACGCTGTCGGCTCGTCGAGGATGAGGACCTGAAGGTCGGAGCGAAAGGCCTTTGCTATCTCAACCATCTGCTGCTGCGCCCGTGACAGCCTGCCGACAACCTGGTTTGCCTTGATTGGGAACTCGAGGTCCGCGAGCAGATCCTCTGCTGCGCTTCGCAGGCCCCTCCGGTTGAGGAGCCTTCCGCGGAGCGGCTCAGACCCGAGGAGCAGATTGTCGGCGACTGTCATGGTCGGCACGAGAGAGAATTCCTGGAAAACGGCGCTGATCCCGAACTCGCGAGCATCGGCTACGGACGAGAACTCGACCTCCGCACCTCGGAAAGTCATCGTCCCGCTTGTAGGCCTTTGCGCGCCTGACAAAATCGAGATCAGCGTCGACTTCCCGGCCCCGTTCTCCCCGAAGAGGACGTGGACCTCGCCCGAGCGGAGATCGAACGACACATTGGAGAGGGCGGAAACACCGGGATACCGCTTGGTCACCTCGGTCAGCTTCAGCAGCAGACCGCCATCCGCAGCCGAATTGGAGGGGAATCGCTGCGAGGTGCCGCTTGCGGTCATCCCGGTGTCTCTCTCCCCACTTCTCAGCCGACGCTGAAGATTGGGTCGAACCCGGCTGGGGCGAGTGTCGAGGTTGAATCGAAGTCAGCGATGCTGTCGACATCCACAACGAAGAGCTCTGGTCCTACGTGCTTCTCGAACGGAAGTCCCTCAAGGGCCCGGACGGCCTGGTCTATCGCGACCCGCGCCTGGATGACAGGCGAGTCGGTTGGCGCAGCCAGTATCCGTCCGCTTACGAGCCCCTCGTGAACTCCAGGTGTGAAGTAGTAGGAGACAACGCCGATATCAGAATCGAGTCCCCGGTCGCGCAGGATTGACGTGGCAGCTTCGGCTGTCACAGCGGTGCCGACGATGAAATCGATGTCCGGGTTCGCGGCGAGTGCGTCCTCGATGAGCACACTCTGTGCCTCTTTGCCGGTGTCCCCGAACTTGGTGTCGACGATCTCGACCGATGTCCCCTCGAGGGCACCCTTGCAGCCGGCATCACCTGCTTCGACCCAGCCGGCTCCAGCGGGTCCTGGGAACCAAGCGATCTTGGTCGGCTCGTCGCCAACGTTCTCCGCGACCCAATTGCAGGCGTGGGCGCCCATTTCGCCGAATGAAACAAGCGACTTGGCAGTGAGGTTCGGCGAAGACATGCCGTTGATTACATCGATCACCGGGATGCCACCGGCGACAATCTCGTCAACGAGATTGTTGAGACCGTCGAAGGAGATTGCGCCGATTATCACAGCGTCCGCACCCCCTTGGACGCAGTCCTCTATCTGCGAGATCTGCGTCGGAAGCTCTGTATAGCCTCCGGCCTCGACAAGGGTCATCTTGACACCCTGACGTTTTGACTCCTCGGCCGCCCCGTAGTTGACGCCAAGCCAGTAGGCATCCTTCATATGCGGGAACGATACGCACAGGTTCCACTCTTGCGTTGCCGTGGTTGGCTCATAGGCGATCGTTGTGCGCGAGCTGCCCATGTCGAAAGGCACAGACCACACTTCGATCAAAGTGCCCGCCCAATCAGCACGTACCGCCTCGGGTTCGTCTTCGGCGGTTGGCTCCTCGGCAGGGGCAGTCTCGTCTTCAACAGTCGGCTCCTCCGCAGGAGCGGGCTCGCTTTCGACCTCGGGCTCGTCGACAGCACCGTCGCTAGCGGTGCTGTCACTGGCTGCTGTGGGGGCTGCATCACTGGCTGTGTCCGACGACGTGTCGTCGTCTCCGCACGCGGCGGCGACGAGGCCCAAGGCCAGCAGACCCGCCATCAGCTTCATGATTGCTCTTTGTCGTTTGGGCATTTTCCCTCTCCTTGTCTCGGTTTATGTACCCATTTCGGGCTTCTCGCCTGTCACTCTCCGCCGGCGCGGCTGCGGCCGCGACCTAGGTCGTTGAACATGACGAACTTTTCCCGCGACATCTCGCGGACTGTGTAGGCAGGACCCTCGCGCGTGTTCCCAGCGCTCTTGGTCCCGCCGTAGGGCTGCTGATCGGCCCTGTAGGTCGGCACCTCGTTGATCAACACGCCCCCGAAGTCGAGGGCACGCACCGCCTCAAGAGCGGCAGCCATGTCTGGTGTCCAGACTCCTGCCTGGAGGGCGAGGTCGGTGTCATTCGCGAGTTCCAGTGCCGTGGAGAAGTCCTCGTAGGCCACTACGGCAACCGCTGGGCCAAAAAGCTCCTCCCTCCACAGTCGGCACTCGAGAGGGACGTCGGTGACGAGACTCGGCTCTACGATCGCGCCGTCTCGCAAGCCTCCAACAACAACTGTCGCCCCTCCGGCCCTGGCCTCTGCAATCCAGTTCTCCACTCTTTTGGCCTCATGTCCAGTGATCAACGGGCCGACATCAGTGGCAGGAACGAGCGGGTCCCCGGTCACGAGCTTGTTCACCTCGGCTTCGAGCGCTTCAACAAAGGCGCCTTTCAAAGAAGAGTGGACGAGGATCCGCTGGGTGGAGACGCAACTCTGGCCCGCATGGGAGAACCCGGCGACACCGACCTTTGCCGCAATTGTCTCCACGCTGCTTCCCTCCTCGATTATGAGAGGGGCCGTCGATCCGAGCTCGAGGGCTACTTTTTTCCTTGGAGCGGCAGCAGCGATACCCCAGCCCACACGAGCGCTCCCGGTGAAGGTGACCATCGCTGGAGTCGGGTGCTCGACGAGAGCCCGCCCTACTGTTTGACCCAATCCGGTGACAACCGTGACCCAGTCACGAGGAAGACCGGCCTCCAACAGGAGGCTGACGAGGCGAATGGCCGACAGCGGCGTCAGCTCTGCGGGCTTCAGCACTACTGGGCACCCGGCGGCGATCGCAGGAGCCACCTTGTGAGCGACCAGGTTGAGCGGGAAATTGAACGGCGTGATGGCGGCAACTACACCTATTGGCTCGACGATTGTGAAGCCGATCCTGCCGGCGCCCGAATGCGATGCCTCCATGGGGACGGCTTCCCCAGCCAATAGCCGACATGCTGCCGCGGAAAACGCCAGGGTGTCAGCGCACCGGGTGGCTTCTGCCATGGCCGTGCGAATTGGCTTGCCAGACTCAAGTGCAATGGTTGACGCAAACTCGTCGACCCGAACGCGCAGCAGAGCTGCCGCGCGTTCGAGAATCTCGGCGCGTGTCGCCTGCGGCAGGCCTCGGTCAAGGGCTGCCTTGGCGACCCTGCACGCTTCGTCGACATGCCCGGCGTTGCACGACGGCACCGACGCGACCACGGAGCCGTCGTAGGGGTTCAAGACGTCTTCGCTCTCATCGGCCACCACGATCCGGTCGCCGAGCGAGAGCACTGTCTGGTCCATTTCACCCCCCATGAGCGGTTCGCCAGCACTAGGACACTAAAGAGAACTGCGCCTTAGCGATATGGCCAAGGCGCACAGAATTGACGAGCACTCCTATGCTCTTGCACAATCAGGCATGACACTTCGATTGAGGGAACTGCTCGACGCATTCGGCGACGGGCTAGTACTTCACACCCACCCCCACGCGACTGCTCTGGACAGGGAGATCAACTGGGTCGCACCCACAGAGCTGCCCGATCCCACGCGGTTTGTCGTCGGCAAGGAGCTGATCCTGACCACTGGTGTGGGCTTGCTTGAGGGGCCACACGACCGGTACGAGTCGTTCGT
>JAPPMA010000085.1:0-7637 GCA_028819295.1 bacterium
CAACGAACACCTACACTCCCTCAAACGCACCAGTGTTGCGACCACCGGTTGAATCAGGTTTGATAATGATTATCATTATCACAATGCTGAGGGAGAAAATCCGAAACATGGCTAACCCCAGAACTGCGGTGGGAGGTGGTTACCGCGCCGAACGCGAACCCCAGGAGGGGGGTGGCAGCCACAAACCGTCCCCCGACAGGGACGCGTCCCACCGCTGGATGGAACGCCCGATGCGTGTTTTGGTGACGGCAGTGGCGGCCGGGTCGGCGCTGGTGGGGTTGACCGCGGCGTGCACAGACCGGGAATCATCGCCCGTTGCTGTGAACCAGGCCGGGGCTGTGGCGCCGGCCTCGGAATCGGGGGTGTTGCAGGCTGCGACCTCGGCCGGATCATCCTCGCCGGAGATCGGTGGGTCTACTCCCTCGGTTTCGGTTCCGCCGGAACCCGAGGCGCTCTTGGAGCAGGAGCCTGAGGCACCACCGTTGCCGACTCCGGCGATCGCGCCGTCTGCCGCGCGGTCCGGCGGTGGCGTCTTGACCCTGCTTGACCCAGCTCCGCCGGAGCCGTGGCCGCAACCGCAGATTCTGCATGTGGAGGTGGATGGCGACAATGCGGTCATTATCAGCGGCCAAGCGGCCCAGGTGTCTCAACGTGGCGAGGAAGGTTCCGGCGTTCCGTCGCCGTCGAAAGGCGAGAAATTCATTTGGCATAATGGTGACCGCGAGGCGTCGGTGTGGCAGGACACCCGCCTGGTGGTGGGCGATGTCATTTCGGGTGGTTGGGGCGATCCGTACGGACCGGTGTTCTGGTCTCAGTCGGACAACTTGATGGCGCTTCCCGGAGGCGTCGTGCTGTTCCTCGACCCGACGTGGAACGCGGCTTCGGTGGAAGCGTTCATGAGATCCAACGACATCGATTCTTCCGACCTCAAGGCGTTTGAGGGGCTCATCAACTCGTTCGAGGTGAAGACTGAGCCTGGTTTCCCGTCGCTTCGGTTGGCCAACACCCTGGCAGGACAAGGCGGGGTGATTGTGTCCAGTCCGAATTGGTGGATTGCCGAAGCGGTTCGATAGGCCCTTAGGTTAGAGTGTCGCTGACAAGCACAATCTCAGTGTGGAGAAGGGCAACCGCCCTTTTTGAACGGCGCGGCGCGCTCATGACGCTGCTGGCCGTGGCCGGGTTGGCGCTGAGTCTGACGTTGGCGGAAACGGCTGCCGCTTAGTCCCTTTCGGCGCCGACCGTGCGGCATGTGGCGGCCGGCGAGGCGTCCCTGACGGTGGCCTGGACGCCCGCGGAGGGCGCGGCGGGCATGGTCGGTTATGACATCCGCTACATCGAATCGAGTTCCACCAACAAGAACAACGATGCCAGATGGACGGTCCTGTCCGATGTCTGGTCCGGCGGAAACCTGACCGCGGTAATAGCGGGGTTAACGGACTATACGGCTTACGATGTGGCCGTCCGGGCGCGCACCTCCTCGCTGACCAGCGCATGGTCGAGTTCGGTGGCGGGCCTTCCGGCTGATCCGGGCCCTGATGTCGCCCAGGCGGTGTCGGTCCACAGCGAAGTGCCTCTGCACGCCAATCTGACCCCCGACGATGTCGACTTCTACACCTTCACCGTCACCACCGCTTCGGAGTTCGTGATATGGACAACCGGCGACACCGACACGCTCGGAGAGTTGACCCGCAGTGACGGCAGCAGTCACGATCCCCCCATCTTCTCCGACAACTGGAGACTCGAACCCGGACCCAATAATTTCATGATAACCGGCTCCATTACCCCCGGCACCTATTTCTTCAAGGTTTCACAGGGGGCTCGGTTGGGAAGTGCCACAGTTCTGTGGCAGAATACGGGACCCTACACCCTTCATATTCATTGGGCGGAGGACACGACCGACCGCGCCGATGCCCGTACGGTGACGCTTGGCAGCACGGCAGTCGGGCTCTTGACGGGGGATGATCCCTTTGCTCTGGTCTTTGAGATAACTCCTGATCGTGACATTTTTGAGCTGGTACTCCCGACCGCCACCACCATATCCGCCCATGTTGAAGCGCCCGCCCTTGACACAATCGCTCGGATACTCGATGAATCGGGAAAGGAGATCAGTCGCAATGACTTTGGCGGCTTGGACGTTAGCGGAAATCACTTCGCGTTCCGCGCGGTTCTCCCCGCGGGAAAGTTTTACATCCAGATCGCCGAGAGCCTCAGGTTGGCCACTCCTTATTTTCTGCATGTGAATGAGTCGCCGGACCCTGCTGCGACCCGCGCCGCGGCCCAGACCCTGGCGATGCAGACCGTGGCGGGCGGAACCGCAACGCAGAATTCGGACGCGCTGCTTCGCATTGTGCTGTCGGAGCAGACCCCCATTGCGCTGAGAGGGAGAAGCGCAGTCGACGAGATGTCTGTCGAATTGCAGGACGCCTCGGGCGATCCCCTGGATATCGGCGTCTACCAGGATGTTGTGAAGTTGCCGTTGGAAGATGTTCATACCTTTTTGATCAGGGAGGTTCTGGAAGCCGGAACGTACTATCTCAACGTTAAGTTCGATAACCCGGGGAGTACCGGGGAGTTCCTGATCCTATTGCAACCGGACCACCGATACGCTCGTCAGGCGCGGCAGTGCCCGGAGGGCCAACTGGGCGTCACCGACTCTTTGCACGGCTGTCAGTGGCATTTGCGCAACGCCGGACAGCTGGGCGGCGTCGCCGGTGAGGACATCAATCTCGGCGCCGTTTGGACAACGACCAAGGGAGCCGGCATCAAGGTGACCGTGGTTGATGAGGGTATTGACTTTCTGCACTCCGACTTGAGCGAAAATTTCGACATGAGTACCAGCGGCAGCGCCTTCGGGGAACCTGCAGAGGAGCTGCTCAAGGAGTTTTCAAGCCATGGCACGCAGGCGGCCGGGCTCATCGCGGCGCGAGACAATGGGGTGGGCGTCGTGGGTGTGGCGCCTCGGGCGACCCTTTCTGCGTATCAGATTTTCGGCCCTCATAGCGAGGGGGCTGACGAGGCCGGACTGATCGAGGCGGTCTCGTTCCACGCCCCCGAAATTTCGATCCGTAACCACAGTTGGACCCCGAGGCTGCTGGCGCCTCGGCAGGTTCTTTCCGCCGGGCTCATCGCGGCGCTGGAATTGTCCAGAACTACCGGCGACGGCGGACGGGGAACATTGCAAATCCAAGCGGCCGGGAACGACGGTCGGGTCGGGGGCTATTCCTCCCATAACCGTTACCTGACTGATCGAAGTTTCCTGGCGGTGTGCGGGGTTGACCGCTGGGGCAACTATGCCCAGTATTCGCGCCCGGGTCCCAATCTCTGGGTATGCGCCTCCACGGAAGGCGGCCGCACGGATGACCAGGGACTCGCCACAACGTTCCGTGAGGGCACATACCACCTGGACTTTGATGGCACAAGCGCGTCGGCGCCCCTTGTCTCGGGGGTAGCGGCGCTGGTGCGGGCCGCCAACCGTGATCTTTCGTGGCGCGACACCAAGCTGATTCTCGCCGATTCGGCGCGGGTGGTGAATAGCGGGGACAGCAGCTGGGCGGACGGCGGCGTAAAGTACAGTGATCCATCGGAAAGGTATCGCTACAGCCACAAAATGGGATTCGGTGCGGTGGATGCCGACCGGGCGGTGGCGCTGGCCCGAAACTGGAAGCCCCTTCCCGACGAGCGGTCGGCGTCCGGCGCCCAGAACACTCCGATCACGGTCAGTATTGGAGCCCCGACGGCGACAAGCACGCTTAGCATCCCCGGGCCGGTGTCCTTCGTTGAGCATGTCGAGTTCCAGGCCGATATGGCTGCTCTAACGTTCCGTGATCTGACAATCGAGTTGACGTCACCGTCGGGAACCACCTCGGTACTCAGCGTTCCGCACGGATGCATCTTTCCGTTCGAGAAATGCGACGCTTCAGGACCGATTGTGATGAGTTCCACGCGCCATCTGGGCGAGGATCCGAGAGGCGAATGGACGCTTAGTTTGCAAACAGTGGGAGGCTTCGCGGCAGTGAATTCGTGGTCCTTGAAGGTGTACGGCCATGAGCGGGAGGCGCCTGCGTCGCTGTCGGTATCCCCGACCTCGGTGACGGAGGGCGGTTCGTTCACTTACACGATTGAGTTGGGCCAAGCCCCCGGGGCGGGCAACCGGGTGACGGTGAACTTCATCACCGCCGGTGGGACGGCTACGGCCGGGGAAGACTACACGCCGGTGATCGGGGTCGGCCCCAAGGCGGTCAGCTTCGGCCCGGCGGAGACTTCGAAGACGGTGATGGTGAACACCCTGCGGGGAGCGGCTGGTCATGACGAGGACCCGGAGACGCTGCTGGCGTCGATCAGTCGGGTGACGCGATATGAGGGCTCGCAGGTGTTGGGCACGGAGCTTCGGATGGCGCCCCAAACCGTGTCTGTGACGATCCACGATCACCCCGACGATCACACGCCGGTGTGGTTCGAAGCGGCGGCGCCCGGTGTCACCAAGAACGGCTTGGCGGCGCAGTTTGTCGCCCGCATTGTTAGACCGGCGGCGGCGGACATCGCTGTGCCCTACGCCACGCAGGTGGGCAGCGGCATGATCTCCTTCTACGATCTTGCCGTCTCACCGGCGCAAACGGCGGATTTCACCCCCGAGTTGTCGGGGACTGTGACCATCAAGGAGGGCGATACCTCAGCGGAGTTCACGGTTGCGACGGCGGACGATCAGGACAGCGCCTATGAGTTTTTCCAGGTGAGGGAGCGGGGTTCGGCGCCGGCGGGTACCGCTTGGCGACCCGGCACCCAGGGCGGCACGACCGCCGACATGATCATCGAGCCGGACTCCGCCGCGAAAACGATCTACGTCGTGGCGGTGCCGCAGGACCCACAAGAAGGCGAATCCGTCGAACTGTCGGCGCACTTCGCGCAGGGCGTGTCGGTGGGTAAGAGAAGAAATATTACCGTCGCAGCCATGGGTGAGAATGGCGCGGCGGCCGACGACTTTACGTTGGTGGAGGGGGCGATTCGCATCGCAAGCGGGGAATCGCACAGTCGATCTCCGGGCGGCAGGATCACGATCGCGGCGGACTCGGACTATGACCCGGGAGAAACGATCGTTCTCGCAGGAACCAGCGACCGGGGCAGCGACGTCAAGACCCCCACCGTCGCCATTGAGAACACCACGCCGCTCACTGCGAACCTGGCGTTCACCGACCCGAACGAAGACGGCATTGTGGTGGAGGGCGGCTCGGTGGGCGTTACGGTGTCGCTGGCCGGCGCATTGTCGGCGGGCGAGATGGTTGACGTTGTGTTGCGGTTGCCTCACGATGTGGACGGCACTATCTTGGGTGACGCAACTTTGGTGTCGGCGGGCGGCGGCGAGACCGGATTCTCGGTGCACTCTGCCCTCGCCGACATCACCCGCCGTCATCCCGATACCAATCGCGAAATCACTTACCAGGAGATGACCGTCCGCTTCGCCGACGCGGGCGCCCGCTCGGGCACTCTCCTGCTCACCCTGGGTGACGACGGAGTAGCCGCCGACCCGATGCTCACCATCCCACTGCGTATCGCCGCCGTGACCGGCGCCGGGCTGGGCGTGGAGGTCGCTGCCGGAGCGTTGAGCATCCTATTGGTCGGGGTGGACACCGAGGAGGGCGTTTTGATTGAACCGCGGGCGCTGGAGATCGCCGAGGGCGGCACGGCCACCTATCAGGTGTCGTTGCGTTCGGACCCGGGCGGCACGGCCACTGTGACGATTATGTCCGACAACGAGGCCGGGGCCAGGGCGAGCGACTCGTTGCTGACGTTCACCTCAAACGGCGCCGGTATCTGGTCGACGCCGCAGACGGTAACCGTCACGGCGGTGGAGGACGCCGACGGTTTCGACGCCACCGCGGGCATCACTCACCGGGTGTCGGGTTACGGCGAGGTGATTGCCGGGTCCGACGTGCGTGTGACGGTAGTGGACGACGACGTTGCGGCCTACAATGTGTCGTCCGACTGGAGCCTCATCCCCTCGGGCGTCGGAGTAGGCCAGTCGTTCCGGCTGGTCATGGTGACATCGGAGGAGACCAGGGTGTCGTCTGACACGGTGGGGTTCTACAACCGGTTCGTGGAGAGGCTGGTGGCGGGGGGTCACCAGGACATTCAGGCCTATGCGAGGGGATTCCGGGCCTGGTTGAGCACCGCGGTGGTAGACGCCCGCGACAACACCCACACCAACCCCACCGGCGACGGGGCGGGCCACCCCGTCTACTGGCTGGGCGCCGCCACCAAGGTGGCGAACAACAACACCGACCTTTACCAGGGCTGGGACGCGAGCGGCCCCGGACGGGACGAACAGGGCAATTCTGTCGACGCCGATACCACGGCGTGGTGGGGGAGCAAGACAAACGGGTCGAGGTCGGTCGGCGCGTTTGTGGACGCCGACGGTTCTTCCGTCAGGTTGACGGACATCGGCAACCCGACCGACGCAACCAGGGCAGGCAACAAGCCCAATCGTCAAAACAGGTTGCTGGCGCTCTCTCCGGTCTTCACTGTGGTGGAAAAGCCCGAGATCACTATCACCTCCCAAACTCATCAGGTGACGGAGGGCGCGGAGGTGTTGTTCACAGTGTCGGCCGACTCCGCCCCTTCGACCGACCTGACGGTCCTTTTTGTGGTGGGGGAGTCGACGGGGAGCAATTTCTTGGCCTCCGAACATGAGGGCAACCGGAGTTTGATCATCCCCGCCGGCGCTAGGTCGGCGACGATCACTCTGCGCACGGTGGCGGACCGTGTTGATGAGCCGGAGGGTCAGATAGCGGTGATCCTGCAAACGGGTACCGGCTACACCTTGGGGTCTCCGCTAAGTCACATAGTGACAGTGGTGGACGACGACGACGCGGGGGTGACTATTGCCGAGTCGGGTGTTCCTGCTGATACGGTGGTGGCTGAGAATGGTGGGACGGATTCTTATACGGTGGTGTTGGATTCTCGGCCTACTCATGATGTGGTGGTGACGGTGACGTCGCAGACTCCGTTGGCGGCGGTGGTGAACCGGTCGGGTGGTACGAAGGGTCCGGTTCAAACGTTGACGTTTACGCCGTCGGGGTGGAACACGGCGCAGACTGTGATTGTGGAGGGGGTGCCTGATGTTTTGGACAACACCAACAACCGGCGCACGGTGGATTTGTTGCACGAGATCAGTTCGACGGATCCGAGCTATCACGCGCTTTCTGACCAGACGGTTGAGGTGATGGTGACCGATGATGATGGTCCGCCTACGATTGCGTTGTCGGTGTCGCCTGCGGTGGTTGGTGAGAGCGGCGGGGCGACTGATATCACGGTGACTGCTACTTTGTCCGGTTCGCGTTTTGATGTTGACCGGGTTGTTGCGGTGTCGGTGTCGGGATCCGGTGGGTCGGGGGTGGTGGGGTTTGATCCGGTGGCGGGCTTCAACTTGTTGATCCCTGCCAGGCAGGGGGTCGGTGAGACGAGTTTTACGTTGACGCCCGAGGCTGACGGCACGGTTGAGAATCATGAGACTGTTACGGTTTCGGGTGTGCTGTCCGGTGTGACGGTGACTTCGGCGTCGGTTTCGTTGGTGGACGACGACGGGGCGGCGGGGGTGACTATTGCCGAGTCGGGTGTTCCTGCTGATACGGTGGTGGCTGAGA
>JAPPMA010000085.1:7737-10331 GCA_028819295.1 bacterium
TTGTGGAGGGGGTGCCTGATGTTTTGGACAACACCAACAACCGGCGCACGGTGGAAATTACCCACACCGTGGCGTCCGCCGACCCCTCCTACAACCGGATTGCTGTTTCCTTGGTGGAGGTCGAGGTCACCGACGGCCATCCGCTGCCGCTCGTGTCGGTGTCCGCCGTGAAATACGTCGTCACCGACGGCGTTGACGCTTACGCGGAGTTCATTCTGCGGGGGCGGCCTGCCCAGTTCGGCGGCACGGTCAACTACCCGATCCACAACATCCTCTACGATGTCTCCGGGACCGGCGTCGCCGCCACTGAGGAGGGACTCGACCGCACGGCGTCGATCACGTCGGACGCGGGAACATCTATCCGAATCGCCATCGCGGACGGCCACGGCGAGACCGACCGAGTGATCATCGTGACCATCCAGCCCGGAGGGGGCTACCGGGTGGACAGGGATTCCATATCGGCGATCATCATCGTGGAAGACAACGATTGACCTGATCTATTGACGCGGTTGCCTTTCCTTCCCGGAAACCGGCTTGGTCCGGGTAGCATCCGGTAACGATGGAGCGTCGCATTTTCGGGATTGAAAGTGAGTACGGGGGTTACTTTCACCTTGCGGGGACAGCGGCGGCTCAGCCCGGACGAAGTGGCCCGTTATCTGTTCCGGCGGGTGGTCAGCTGGGGGCGTTCCTCCAACGTCTTCTTGGAGAACGGCGCCCGGCTTTACCTGGACGTGGGTTCGCATCCCGAGTACGCCACTCCCGAATGCGATTCGATCGAGGACGTAATCATTTACGACCGGGCCGGTGAGCGATTCTTGGAAAGCCTGATCCACTCGGCGGAAGATCGCCTGGCCGCCGAAGGGGTGAAGGGTCAGATTTTTTTGTTCAAGAACAACACCGACTCGGCCGGCAACAGCTACGGATGTCATGAGAATTATCTGATCAGCCGCCGAAAGGACTCGAACACACGGTCGGCATCCTCCTGCCTTTTCTGGTGACCCGCCAGATCTTTTTGGGGGCGGGAAAAATGCATCAGAGCACCCGGCAGGTGACCTATTCGGTGGCGCAGCGGGCCGATCACATCTGGGAAGGAATCTCCTCGGCCACCACCCGCAGCAGACCCATCATCAACACCCGAGACGAGCCCCACGCCGACCCCGACCAGTATCGCCGGCTCCATCTGATCACCGGTGATTCCAACATGAGCGAATACGCCACCTATGTCAAGACCGGGACCATGCTGGCCTTGCTCCAGGTGATCGAGGCCGACGTGGTGTTTCGAGACCTGACTTTGGAGAATCCGATCAAGGCGATTCGCCAAATTTCGCACGATCTGACCGGCTCCACCAATGTCCGCTTGCAGAACGGAAGGTTGATGTCGGCCCTGGACATCCATGGGAATACTTTGACCGGGTTGCCCGGTACGCCCGGCGGCCCGGGTTCCCTCCCGAGGTTGAGAGGGAGGTGGACCGATGGGAGCATTTGCTGACAGGCTTGGAAAAGGATCCGCTCAGCCTCGACCGGGAGGTCGACTGGGTGATAAAGTACCGGCTGTTGGAGGAATGTCGGCAGAGAAGGGGGGTTTCCGAAAAGGACTCCCGGTTGGCTTTGGTCGACCTTTCCTATCACGATGTGGACCGCAGTCGAGGTTTGTATTACCTGTTGGAGGGGAAGGGACTGGTTGACAAGTTAGTCTCCGACGAGCAGGTGTCACGCGCCCAGACCCGACCTCCCCAAACCACCCGGGCCCGGCTGCGGGGCGCCTTCATCAAAGCCGCCAAGGCTCGCCGGCGGGATTTCACGGTGGATTGGATGCATCTCAAACTGAACGATCAGACCCAGCAAGACCATGCTCTGCAAGGATCCGTTCCGCTCCCACGATGAACGGGTGGAGCGGTTCATCGAGTCGCTGTAGGGGGTGAGAAGGTGAAGAAGACAGAGCGCCTGCTCAATTTTGCTCTGTCTGATGTGGTCGAGCAAACGCCGATTCACCCGCGAGGAGATTTTCCGACGGATGGCGCCCTACGGCAATTACAGCAACCCCGAGACCGCTCGACGCACCTTCGAGAGAGACAAAAAGACCCTGCGGCAGGTGGGCTTCGACATTCAGACCAGCCCACCCGAGGACGGACCGGCCACCTATGTCCTGGCTCGACCCCGAGACGCCCTGGGTCGGATGCAGCTCGACCATTCGGAGCGAATCGCCCTGGCGGTGGCGGTGGCGATGGTGGATCTGGGCGGGGCTCTACCCACGGATCGGACGCTGATCAAACTGGGCGCCGGAACCTCGGCCGGCATGAGGAGCACAACGTTGACCTGGGCGACATGGAGACCGAGAAAATCTATGACCTGCTCGGGGCCGTCCAAACCCGCTCGCAGGTCTTCTTCGACTACAAGAACCGCCGTCGCCGACAGGTGGAGCCGCTTCGGATCCTCAACCACCGGGGCCGCTGGTATCTGCAGGCCCTAGTATATCCAGTGCAGATCCTTGGCGATAGCCGCCCAACCTCCGATTCCATTCCTCAGTCAGTTGGGCTACTCGATGCTCCTATGTTTTGCAAATCGGGTTTGGGGGGGTGGTGAGCCAGGTTTGG
>JAPPMA010000032.1 GCA_028819295.1 bacterium
AGGAACGCCGCTGCCGTCGCAATCCACGGCGCTAAACCCAAGACACACCACTAGCCACGTCCAACAAATTGGTTCGTGGCGTTGACGGCCGCCTCCGCCATTGCCGGTTCGGTGGCGAGATCGCCGGCGTCGTACGGCTCAATCTCCAGAAACAACCCTGTCATCAACCCCTCATTTCCGCTGACCACCTGCTGTTTATGCTGTTTGTATTTCTACGTAGTGCAATGTAGCGTTTTCCTTATGAAGTCGGTCGCAGAAGCATCGAGCACAGAAGAGAGGTGAGCTGTGTCCCGTCCTACATCGTTCAGGCTTGATGAAAAGCTGCTAGAGCGGCTGGATGCCGAGAGTCGGGCCGCTTCCATGACAACCACGTCACTGGTGAGCTCGCTGCTCGATGAGGGGCTGAAGACCCGAGAGTTCCCCGGTGTGGTCTACCGTCCCGGTCCTACTGGGCGACGAGCAGGGCTGGTAGGCGGTCCAGACGTGTGGGAAATCATCCGCGACCTGCGGGGTTGGCCGGGCCGAGGCATGGAGCGCATCGAGCGTCTTGCCGAGGAACTCGAACTACCGGTGAGCATGGTCAGTTTGGCAGCAGATTTCTATAGCGCCTTCCCCGAGGAGATCGACGCTCGCATCGAGGCGAATGAACAGGCTGCTGAGCAGATCCGCCGTCAGATAGAACAACGCGAGAACTTGCTGTCATCTTGAGGTGGCTGATCGACGAGATGCTGCCGCCATCAACTGCGGACGAACTGAACGCACTGGGCCATGACGCCATCAGCGTCTCCGCAGTCGGGCTCGCTGGAGCCGAGGATGAGTTGGTCTACGCCGAGGCCCTTAGACAGAGCAGAGTCGTGGTGACCGAAGACTTTTCAGACTATGCGGCCATCGCCGCCCTGCGCCTCGCCAACGACGACCCCTGTGTGCCTGTGGTGATAGTCCACAAGTCCGACCATCCCCGCGGCGGCGCACTGGCTCACCACCTCGCCAGACACCTACACCAGTGGGCCTCCGATAACCCCAACCCCTACCCCGGCCCCCACTGGCCCTAGGGGCTCCTACTAACCCTCCGAGGGGACCTGGTAGCGCTTTACGTAGTGGGCGAACTGCTCGCGGACTTCGTCGGCATCCAATCCGAACTGGTCGAGGGTGTAGCGGTGTCTTCCGAAGCGGTCTTGGGGGTTTTCCTCCATCCAGGCGGCCATCCTGCGCCGTCCGAGATCGTCGAGCTCCATACCGAAGTGGCGGTAGATGCGCTCCACTGAGCCCACCGGGTCGTCCATGAGCTCGGCGTACTGGAGATCGAACACGGTGTCGTCTGAGCCCCGCTGGTCTCGGAACTCGGTGCCTGCCCTGATGCCGTGGAGGCACTTGTCCCGCCAGAGTCGGCCCACCCGGGCGAAGTCCACTTGGTCGGTGTTGGTGGCGTGGAGGGTGCAGTTGAGGCTGGCCACCGACCCCAGCACCTTGAGCGGGTCGCGGTGGGTCCACACCATCCGGGCATCGGGATACACGGCGTACACCGCGGCCATGTGCCACATGTGGCCCGGCGTCTTCAGCGCCCACCGCTGGGTCGGGATGGTGGATTGCAGCACCTGCAAGCACAGGCGGTGGAACTCATAGGCCGGCACCATGTCGCAGGTTTCGAACCAGGCGCCGTAGGAGTCGAACGTGCCCTGGGTCTCGAAATGGATCGACTTGAACTCCCCGCCCAGCAGCGTCACGCACTCGGTGGGCAGCGTGGCCGCCATCGGGTGCATGGCCTGCACGCTGGGGGCCAGCTTGGACAGCTGGCCCGAGCCCTTGACCGATTCGGCAATGCGGGGATCCTCCTTGTGGCTCGACAACGTGGGCGGCGGGGCCACTGCGGCCGATTCCCATCCAAGCAACGACCGGTTCTGCGGATCGAGGTCCAGCAAGTTGCTGAGCAGGGTGGTGCCGGTGCGGGGCAGACCGCTCACGATGATCGGGGCGGTGACCTGCTCGCGGGCCACATCGGGATGGCTATTGGCCCAGTCCACCACCCGCAGCCGCATCTGAAGGGTGGAGTCGAGCAGGCCCCCCATGATCATCCGGCCCAGCTGGCTCAGATTTCCCTCGTTGTTGACCGAGTCCACCAGGATTTCGAACCCCTCCCGCCAGCCGTCGGGGCCGAAGTCGTCGAGCTTGGCCGACTCCTGGGCCTTCGCCACCAGAACATCGGCGTTCAACCGTCCATGTGAGGGTCGAATACGGCGAACGGCACGGCCATAGCCGTTCAGCGCCCGCACCACCATCGGCAGCGACCTCTTGTCGGTGGCCCTGACGTCTCGCTTGGCCTCGCTCATGGTGGCGTAAGCAACCCCTCTTGTCCGACGCGCTCAGGCGGTGCCGGCGGCGAGGGCATCGCCGATGCGCAGGAGCTGGGCGGTAGCCCCGCCCAGCGACAGCTCCAGGTGCTTGGCCCACACGTAGTAACGCCACAGCGGGTAGTCGCGGTCCACTCCCATCCCGCCGTGGAGGTGCTGGGCAGCGTTGGCCACCCGCTGGCCGCCGTCGGCGGCCCAGTACTTGGCCACCGCCACCTCGGTCGATGCCTCCAAGCCCTGGTCAAGGCGCCAGCACGCTTGCAGGGCAGTGAGGCGGATGGCCTCGGTGTCGATGTAGGCGTCGCCCACCCGCTGGCCGACGGCCTGGAAGGTGGCGATGGGGCGGCCGAACTGCTCCCGCTCGCTGGTGTAGGCCGCGGTCAGCCGCAGCGCCTCGCTCACCACCCCCACGGCCACCGCGCTCAGCGCCGCCGTGCATCGCTGCACCAGCCAGTCCACCGCCTCGGCCCCGGCACCCAGTCGATTAGCGGGTGCGTTCGACAGCACCACTTGGCCCTCAACCAGCCCCGACGTGGTCTGCTGAAGCACTATCTCGACTTCAGAAGCCGACTTGTCCACCAGGAACAGCCCGACTTCATCACCCGCTGATGCGGCGACCAAGAGGCAGTCGGCCTGATCGGCGAATGGAACCATCTCCTTGGTCCCGCTCAGCGTCCAATCATCGCCCGTGGCAGCCGCGGCGGCAGCCGGGTTGCCCGGATCGCGTCCCGGCTCCACCAGCGCGGGCGAAACCAGCACCGAACCATCGGCCATGCCTGCCAGACACTGGTGGCCGGGGCTGAACTCGGCCAGCGCCATGGCCGCCACCGGGGCCAGGAAGGGCACCCGGGCCGTGGTTCGGCCGATCTCCTCCAACACCAGGCAGGTGGCCAGGAATCCCAGACCGCCTCCGCCGCATCCCTCGGGCAGGGACACGCCCACCAGTCCGGCCTCGCTCAGCGCCTGCCATGCTTGGTGGTCGTGAGCAGCGCCGTCGGCCTCCAGTTGCCTGTGCCGATCGGGGGTACACAAGTCGCCCAAAATCTGCCGGCTCAGATCGGCAACCGCCTGCTCTTGCTCAGAAAAGGAGAAGTCCACGGGTTCAGTGTGGCAGCCCTCTGGATTCGGAGCGCATTTGGGCCACAATGATGCTCCTGTTCGTTCCACGCGCACTGAGCGCCACCGTCGGGCTGCTGGCCGTGATCGCGCTGATCGCCGGCTGCGGTGCCGACGCGCCTCCTACAGCGGCAAATCCGGAGGCCACCGCGCCAGCCGAGAAGGCGGCTTCTTCGCCCACTGCTTCGGCTCGCCCCGCACTTGAGCAGACTCCGGCACCCAGCGCTGCCCCCCTCACGGCAACGCCCCTCGCCCAACCCACCGCGCCGCCCCCATCCCCGACGCCGATCGACCAAACACCAACACCCGCCCCCGACGCCGAACCCAGAGCCGACCCAACGCCTACTGCCACACCGATCCCAACTGCTTCACCATCGGAGGCGCCCACCGCCCCGCCCACCGCCACCTCCCCCGAGCCCTCATCTCCGACGCCCACCGCCACCCCGCAAGCCCAGGATCCCGCGTGGTTGGGAACGCTCGGCTACCGGGTACACGCTGTCTATCCCCACGACACTTCGTCGTTCACCCAGGGGCTGTTGTGGTTCGACGGCTTGGTGTATGAGAGCACCGGGCTGCGGGGGCAGTCTGTATTGCGAGCCGTGGACCTGCCCACCGGCCGCATCCTGCGGGAAGCCACCGCCGCCCCCCAACACTTCGGAGAGGGCCTGGCCTTGGTCGACGACCAGCTCATCTGGCTCACCTGGCAAGCGGGCACTGCCGGGGTGTACCAGCGGAACACTCTGGAGCAAACCGGCAGCTTCACCTACACCGGCGAGGGGTGGGGGCTGTGCCACGACGGCACCCGCCTGGTGATGAGCGACGGGTCGAGCACGCTCACCTTCCGCCACCCCACCACGTTCGAGGTGCTGGGATCGGTTGCGGTATCCCAGGCCGACGGCAGCCCGGTTGCCCGGCTGAACGAACTGGAGTGCGTGGGCAACTACGTGTGGGCCAACGTCTGGCTCACCGACCGTATTGTGGTGATCGACCCGGCCACAGGCGCGGTTACCGCCGAGGCTGACATGGCCGGGATCATCACCCCCCATCCGCAGTTGACCGATAGCAACAACGTGCTCAACGGCATCGCCTATCGGCCCGACACCGGCACCTTCCTGATCACCGGCAAGCGCTGGCCGGTGCTGTTCGAGGTCCGCTTTGAGTGATGACCCGCTGGTCGCGGGGGTGGACGCGGCCAAGGGAGGCTGGGTCATGGCGGTCGCCGGCACCACCCCGGGCTCGTCGGTGACGTTCTCGCTGTGGCCGTGCTTCGCCGACGCCTGGGCTGAGGCCCGGTCCCGTGAACTTGTGGCCATCGGCGTAGACATGCCCATCGGCCTGCCCGCCAAAGAGCTGCGCCGCTCCGACATCGAGGCCCGAGAGCTCCTCGGCCCCCGGCGCTCCTCGCTGTTCTGGACTCCGCCGCTATGCGTGCTCGAGGCGGCCGACCACGCGGAGGCCAACTCGTTGTCCAAGAGCACCACCGGCCGGGGCTTGTCGATCCAGGCATTTCACCTGCTCCCCAAAATGCGGGAGGTGCGGGAAGTGCTGACTCCCGACGACCTCGCCGCCGAAGCCCGGCCCCAAGCCGCCGAAGTCCATCCCGAGACCAGCTTCGCAGTGCTGGCTGGCCACCCCATGGCCATGCCCAAGCGCCAGCCGGCAGGACAGGCTGAGCGCCTGGCCGCGCTGGCCCCTGAGTTCGACAACCTCGACGCGGCACCCGAACCCCCAACAGGCGCGACCATCGATGATCTGCTCGACGCCGCCGCCGCGGCCTGGACCGCCCGGCGCATGGCCGCCGGCACGGCGATGATCCTGGGCCAGGGCAAAGTCGACGAAACCGGCTACCCGATGGCCATCTGGGCCTGAACTGAACCTACGACAGCTCCGTATAGCCCGGGGTCTCCAGGTGGGGGGTCTTGAGGTAGACCTTGGCCTCGGGCGACCCCTGGAAGCGGCCGTGGCTCCACCGCACCTCCACATGTCCGTCCACATGCACGGGAGTGCCGGTGGCCTTGACAATCAGGTCGCCCCGCCACCGCACCACCGGCTGCACCCGGGCCTCGGGCCAGACATCGAACGACTTGAACGAGAACCGCTGGCGGAAGTCCCACGGGGTGTCCACCCGATAGCGCACTGGACGGCGGCGGTGGTCGGTGCCCAGCACGAAATAGGGCGCGGGCTGAAGCCGCAATAGGCGCCACAACGCCTCCTCTCGGCGGGTGGCCCGATGGCCCAGCGCCTTGAGCCACCGCTCGGCGGAGGCCCGTGAAACCGCCACCGAGAACCAATGGGCAGCCTCGGCCAGAGGCTCGGGCCAGCGACGGGCAAAGGGCCGCTTCAGCCGCTTGTGCTGGTCGGCGTTCAGATCGGCGACCGATGGCGGCAGGTCGTCGAACCCCTCCTCGTGGCTGGCCAGGTACTCCCGGGCGGCCTGGTAGAGAGCCTGGTATTCGGCCAGAGCCACATCGGCGTACCAGTCCCCCGCCCCGGCTCGCCTCACCTCCAGCAGCCGCTCGAAGAGGTGACCGGGCGCCACGTTGTGCAGCAGCCTAGACCCGTACTTGCAGCTCACCAGATACACGTGGTCGATCCGCAGATCAGCCGGCGTCTGCTCATAGGAGGGGGCCTGGTGGGGACCCTTCCACTCCACCCGCTTCGGCTCCCTCTCCCGCAAACCGTCCTCAGCCACTGCGAAGGCCATGCCATTGGCCCAAGCCTCCTCGAACTGCACCTCGTGCTTGCCGTCGGCCCGAGCGGCGATCAGCTTGTCGTAGTGCCGGTACTCCACCCCCACCATCTTCGAGGGGCGGGCCGCCAGCGCCTCGTCCAGCGACTCAAATCCGAGCATCCCCAGCCCGGTGACAATCTCGGTTATCTCGGTTCGAAGCGAAGCCATTCCCACCCATCTTGGTCGCTGGAAAGGCTCATCGGTGGTTGTGTACGACCACCGTGTCGGCGGCGGAGCGGCCGAACACCTCGGGGGCGTATATCTCCTCGGCTTTGGCTGGGGGCACCGAGAAGGTGCCCAGGGTGGTGGCACGGACCACGTAGCTGTACTCGTGGACGCCGCCCCACAGGTATGACGAAATGGCCTCGGCTCGGTGGTCGCGGAGGTTCTGGTGCTCATACCAGGTCCATCTCCACCACGAGTCGCCGACAACACGCCGAGAGGTGTTGGCCTCGCCGGTCACCGCCAGCGCCGGATTGAGCGGCTCGAAGCCCGCCGGCAAGGGGTCGACCAGCGCCATGTTGGTCCTCCGGCTGTCGTTGACCATGGTCAGATTCACCCGCACCTCGGCGCCGGCCCGCACGTGCCACACGCCGTGGTCGTCGAGCCGGACGTCGCCGGGATCATCGATGGCCTCATAGCTGCGCTGCACCACGAAGCCCCGGTCGAGGGCTTCCAGCTTGAGATCGTCGGGGGCGTAGCGGAGCCCGAGCCGGTAGTAGAGGCGGCCCTCCCCGTCCTTTTGCACCACAAGGTTGGAGTCTCCAATCGCCAACAACTCCGCCATCGGCACCAGCGTCGATTGGCGATCGGTGCTGCGACCGGCGAACTCGTGCTGCGCCGCATAGAGGTCGCCAAGCCACACTCGGGCAACGAAGTCGGGGTCGCTGGCCTCGAAGGCGTCGAAGTAGCGGTTGAGGGCGAGCAGAATGAAGGAGTTCTCCTGCACATTGCTCCAGCGCCCCTTGATCTGATTGCCCAAAAGCCCGGCCACCACCTTGGGGATCAGGTCCGACTCGGGCGCCATCGCGATCAGGGCATCCAACACGATGCCGTCGGTGCGGCGATCAGAGTGGAGGATCAGATAGGCGTCTTCGCCGTAGTCGGTGGCGAACGTGGCCGCCCCGGCGGTCTCGGTCACCCGGTTGTTGAAGACGCGTTCGAACTCCGCCTCGATCTCCTCATCGTCGACCAGGGGCCAGATCCAGGCCATCGCGTCCAAGCCCAGGTCTGTGCCCCGGCGGTTCCAGAGGCTTCGGGCGGCCTGGGAGTCCCGATCCCCGGCAAGCCCGCGCACATGGAGCGCGTAAGCCGTGAGCATGTCCCTGGTTTGCTGGCTGTAATCGCCCGGGATTCTGTTCTCGATGTCGCCGAGGTACCGAAGCCCGTTCTCCAATACGCCGTCGGAAACGGTGAACCCGTTGCCTTTCGCCGTCAACAGCGCGTGCATGGCCTGAATCGACGGATACGGCATCGACCCGGTTCGGCGCGACCACCAGCCGAAACCGCCGTCGTGGAGTTGCAGCGCCTCTAGCTGAGCGATGTCGCGGCGAACCACCTCGTCGAGCTCGCCGGGGCTGCCGAGCCCCTCAGCATCGAAGGCGCCGAGCACGTCGCGAAGCGCAGAGAGGGCCAGAATGCGGCTTGCGTAAGCGTCGGAGCTCTCGTACCGGTACTCGGCGAGGTACAGCACGGCATCGGTAAGAGCTTGAAGGGCGGTGGACGAGGTGTTCACCTCAAGCCCACCGAATTGCGGAAACACCTCCACCGGGGCGACAATCGGCTGGGCCACCGCACCCTCATCCACCACCCCATAGGTGGCAAACGCCTCACTGGTGGCCGGGGTGTACACGGGAAGGGCCACCACCTGGGCATCGGCGTGGCCGCCCGACACCGACACCGCCGCGGCACGGAGGCGGGCCGTGCCCGGGGAGATCGTGCGGGCCGGGAACCTGACCTCAACCCGGTCGTTGGCGGGCACCTCGATCCGGCGTCCCGGCGACCCTTCGAGTTGGAGGTTGGATGTCTGAACCACCACATCCACAGCCATGGCGGCATCGGTCTGGTTCTGCACCACGATCGGCAGTTCGAACTGGTCGCCGAAGTTCAAGAACCGCGGCGCCGAGGGCCGCACCTGGAGCGGCAACGTCGCCGTGATCGACGACTCGGCTGTTCCGAAGCGCTCTGCGCCGGCCACCGCCACCGCCATCACCCGGTATCGGGTGAGGTTGTCGGGCAAGTCGAACTCCACCACAACCCGGCCCCGGGCATTGGTGACCGCATTGGGGTCGAACAGAGCCAAGGCGTCGAGGTTCTGGCGGACATCGATCGGCGATCCGGCAGGATCAGCACCGCCATCCCCGCCGAAGTCGGCCTCGGCCATGTCGTCGGCTGCTTGGTCGAATGCCATAGCCGAATCCTCGAACTCGGAGGCCTGAGCACTGGTTGCGGTAATCCTGGCCTGGCCTTCCCCGTCTTGGGTCTGGTGGCTCGCGTCTTCGAGCAATATCTCGCTCCTGCTCCGCAACGTGTACAGGTACGCGTCCCAAGGGCGGTAGAAGATGTCGATCGGGTCCAACAGCTCGTAGCCCGAAAGGGCCAGCACCGCCTCGTCCACCACCATCAGCAGCACGTCGGCACCCTCCACCGGCGCACCCCCGGCATCGCTCACCGCCACCTCGATGCTCGTGGCCGAGCCGGGCTCTGCCACCGCAGACGCAGGTGTGGCCACAACGTCGAGGACCCTCTTGTGGGGCGGTACCCGCAAGGCGACTCGGCCGGTGGCATGGGCGGGACGGGGCGAGGCGCCGGGCACAACGGCGCCGTCGGCGGCGGAGCGCTCAGTGATGGAGGCCAGGTCCACCTGCACGGCCAGCTCGGGAACATGGTCGTCGGTTATCGGGATGCTGATCACCGCCGAGTGCCCGGCCACATCGAAGGTCCGGGTCTCGATGATCCTGCTGTGGGCGACGGTGACCAGCCCGGTGGCTGATTCAAAGGGCGAGACAACCAGGATCTCGGCGGTGTCGCCCGCCTCGTACGCCTCAGAATCGGGAATAAGCTCCACTGCCTCGAGCCCGACGCCGCGACTCGGCGCGGAGTCGGCCCCGCCGGCCACCCATCGGGTCAGCTCGCTGCGGTTTATCCGCCCCGAGTCGTCGGCCACTCGGGCGTCGATCCGATAGCGGCCCCCGATTGCGGCCGCGAAGTCGCACGACACCGGCGCCTCGGCCGAGGTGGCCTCGCAGGTCTGCTCGTCCACCGCTGCTTCAACCCACTCGCCGTCGGTGAACTGGTAGACGATGCGTCCGACGGCTATCTCGAAGGGGCGGTTGGGCACCGCGTTGCCGTCGATGTCGGCCACCACCGCCTCCACCTCGAGCCCGTCTCCGGCCCTGACGAAGGCGCGGGCAGTGCGAAGGCCCACATACAGGCGGGCCGAGTGAACCAACAGGTCGGTTGAAGAAGCCCATTGCTGGCGATTCACGTCGAGCACCTCGGCTTGCGCCCTCACAGTTGAGGGGAGGTGGTCGGCGTCGCCCTCGAAATCGATGCGAAGAACGTGGCTGCCGCGGGCATCGGTGACCCCCGCCAAGGTCTCGGGCTCGAACTCAGCCCAGGGGTCGCCCGGCCAGTGGTCGCCGAAGTGCCACCAAGGCCGCCACACGCCGAACGTGAAGTCGCTCCAGTTGGGCGGCGAGTAGGTGGTCTGGCCGGTGGTTACGGTCCAGACCACCTCGGCATTCGGCAGGGGGCCCCCGGAGAAGTAGCCGGCATCCACGGCCACCTCTGCGGGCTCGTCCACAAAGTACGGCCCGGAGGCCACAGTGCGAGTGGCCACCTCGAACTCAGGGCGGCGGAACCCCTGTATCTGGAAGTGGTGGGTGTGCCAGCCGCCGTTGTCGCCGGCGCGCTGGCTGAACTCTATCCAGGCGTGCCCCAGGTTCGACTGCTCGCTCAATCCCACCGCGAAGTCAAAACCGCCCAGCTTGTCCAAGCGGGTGGTGCCGTGGTCGAGACGGTTGCCGAAGGGGTCGTACACCTGATAGGCGATCAGTTCGCCATCGGGAAGAAACTCCAGGCCGCCGTCGCCGCTCAAGCCCAGATTTCTGACCCAGCCCTTCAGCCTGAGCGTCTCGCCGGGCCGGTAAATGCCCCGATCGTCGGTGGTGTACCAGATACTCCTGTCGCGCTGCGGCTCTGGGCGCAAGTAGACGGGCAGCAGGGCTGTGTCGTCGCCCCGCGTTGCCGACACCAGATCGATGTGGGCCGACCCGGCGGTGGTGCGGACGAGCCCGCTCTGGTTGGTGCGGAAGGCCCCATCAAGCCCGCTGAGCCTTATCTCGGTTTCGGGCAGGGGATCGCCGGAGCGCAGGTCGGTGGCCCATGCCACGATGTCTTGGTGGTGGTTGACGATGTCGACGCCGATGTCGGTGTCTTGCACCCACATCACCACCGGCCGGCTCAGCCACAAGAGGTCTGATGTGTCTTCTTGCTCGCCGGCGCCCTCGACCACCGCGACAACATGGCCGTGCTGGCCGCGCAGCACTCTAGACAAGTCGATGGGAACCTCGACCAGATCACCATGGTCGATGCCGGTGTCAACGGTCGTCTCGAAAGCCAGAGGCCACGGCGGTGCCAGAAGACTCGGCTCGAGGGGATCAGACCCGTACCAATGCCGATCCATGTCGCTCAAGTAGGCCAGGAACTGCCCATAGTCATCCGGCTCGACGCGATAGAGCCAAACCCGAAGCTGCTCCCACCGGCGCACGAGGACAGGCACCGTCTGGCGCGTGCCCAGCGGATCGATGGTGGCGAAATCCCCCCCCTGTGATCGCAAGGACGGGCGGGCTTCTTCGATGGTGAACTCCACAGTTTGGGGCGACCCGAGGGTCTGGCCGAACTCGTCGCCCAGGGTGGCGGGGATCACCACCTCATAGACGGTGCCGCCCACGGTTGCGCCCCTGATCTCGAGCCAGCGCCCGCTCACCGAGATCGCCGCGTCGCGGAGCTGGGGGGTGATGGAGAACTCCGCGGCGTCAAGCGTGTCTGGATCGAGCACATTGGTGAATCGCACATCGAGCCCGTACCCCGGATGGCAGTCATAGGTGGTTGGCTGGCAGCCTGCCTCTGAGATTCGCAGCGGCCCGTAGGTGCGGGCCGTCACAACCGGCGATTCCGAGCTGGTGTTCGGGCCTTCTGCCGAGGGCAGGCCGGGGCCGACCTGGATTCTGATCTCGGTGTCTGCCTCCAGCGGCGCCACTGGTCGGAACGCGAGCCAGGTTCCTTCCACCGCATGCTCGATTCGGCGCTTGATGTGCTCGTCGGCTTCAATCTCATCGCCGGTCGCGAGGCGTATTGCCCGCCCCTGTCCTGAGGCGGAGAGCGTGATGGCCGCGAGCGCGGCGGCGGGTTCGATCCTCTGGTCGAAGGTCGCCAAGAACACCGGCTGAAGGTCGAGCGAGTCATGCCAGGGGGTGAGGTCCACCATGGTGGGCGGGGGCGTCTCGAACGTGAATCGCACCGCTTCGGCCAGTTCTGCTCCGGCTTGCGACCTCGTGCCCGCGGGAATTGCCACCTCATAGGCGGTGGCCATCGGCAGGCGGTCGAGAATCTCCGGGTCGTGCTCGAAGCGGAGCGTGCGAGTGCCTATCCACTGCCAGCGGCCCGGCAATGCCGGCGTGATGGCAACGGGCACATCGAGAGCATCGGTTTGGCCAACGGTGGCGAGCGGCACCATCGGCTGGTTGAACGTGACGCTGACAAAGGGGGCAATGCCCACCTCTCCCGAGGGCTGCACCCTCAAAACCTCCAACGGCCCCCGATCAACCGACGGCGCGAGCGAGTCCGGCCCGGCCGGGAAGCGATGCTCAATGGTCTCGCCGGTGCGGGGCGGGGCCAGCGACTCGGGCGGCCGGCTGAACCCAACCCCGTCGCCCGCGCCATCGCCCCCATGCCAAGGCGGCAGCCGGTCGGTGACCGCTTTGATCTCTGCCTCATCGAGCGGCGCCCCTTCCACCTGGGCCACCTCTGGAAGGTCTCCGCCGGGTGTGGAGCCGCCCTGGCTCAGGCGAACCCTGAGCAGAGGCGCCTGATGAGGCTCCCCCCGGCTGGCCACCCGGATTGCGCCGGTTCCCCCGACGGCGCTGTCCTCGGCGGCACTGCCCCCGGTCCCGCTGTCGTCCACTCCCGCAGGCTCGTCCTCGCACGCGCCCACGGCGGCCAGCAGCACAAAAGCCAGTCCGGCGATGGCCAGACGCCTCAGAAAACTCACCATCATCTCCCATGCTTCCAGTTCGAGTAGCCGGTTGCTTACCGAGAATAGGACGACAGAGCACGCGGGAAAGTTCCACAAGCCCCCCGCCCAGTCGGAAAGCCGGCGATGGTGAAGGTGCGAAACCGCGTCCGATGATGGCATCCTTATGGGGTTCCCCTGAGCCCACTGCGGAGTGAGATGACGTTCAAAAAAGGTGACAAAGTTGTCTACCCCCACCATGGGGCGGCAACCGTCGTGAAGAAGGAGATGAAGGAGGCCTTCGGCGAGAAGACCGAATACTTGGTGCTTCGCATGGCCCACGGCGAGATGGTGCTCTCGGTGCCCGTGGCCAAGGCCGAAGAGGTGGGCATGCGGTGGCCGATCTCCACCGAAGATGTGGAAGACCTGTTCGAGGTGCTCCGCAAGCGCGACGTGCGAGAGCCGGCCAACTGGAGCCGGCGGTTCAAGAACCACCAGGAGAAGCTCAAGTCGGGCGATGTCTACCAGGTGGCCGAGGTGGTGCGTAACCTGGCCCTGCGAGACCAGAACAAGGGGCTGTCCGCCGGGGAGAAGAGCCTGTTCAACAAGGCTCGCAATGTGCTGGTGTCGGAGCTCAGCTTCTCGCTGAACGAGTCGGAGGAAAAGGTGCTCGACCGGCTCGAAGACGCTTTATCCTGACCCCGCTCGGCGATTCGCCCGCTACGCTGGGCCCACCGCGGGCTGTGGCGCAGTTTGGTCAGCGCACCTGCTTTGGGAGCAGGGGGTCGCCGGTTCAAATCCGGCCAGCCCGACCCTATGGCGACGCCGTTCTGTCTGGCCGCGGTCCGCCGATACGCATAAGCGCCCCGCGCGCGCCGAAAGGGCCCCTCGCGCTCGCCGGTCCGGCGGCCGCTGCGCTGTGGTCGCAGGCACGGCTTCTTCGACTGTCCCGCGGGTCGTCCGGCCCCGCCACGAGCCCATTTGGCCAACCCGCGCTGTAGATGCATCCGCAAGACCGCAGATATAGTGGGAGTTAGTGCCTAGTTGACAGTCATCTGTTGACTGGGTAACGTCATCTGTGTTGAGCGTGGGCTCGGCAAAGTAATCGAACTTGGGAGGGACCATGAGACGGGTCTGGGTAAAGAAAGTCAAGGGGTCGCGCTGGCTGTTGGTGTTGGCGCTCTTGGCTATAACGGCGGTCTTTGCCGCAGGTTGCGGCGGAGATGATGACGACGACAGCGCTTCTCAGGGTGCGGTCCAGGAGCCCGCAGCTGAGGAGCCGGCGCCCGAAGAGCCAGCAGCGGAGGAGCCGGCGCCCGAAGAGCCAGCAGCGGAGGAGCCGGCGCCCGAAGAGCCAGCAGCGGAGGAGCCGGTTGAGCTCGCCGATGTCACCTATCAGCTGGGCTGGCTCGCTGACAATGGCGTACTCGGTGAGGTTGTTGCCAAGAGGATGGGTTGGTATGAAGAGGAAGGGATCGTTCTGAAGATCGATCCTGGTGGTCCGAGCATCGACGGAGTTGCCCAAGTAGCTTCTGGCCGAGCTCTCATAGGTCAATTGTCGTCCAGCCCGTCTGCGATGCTGGCGGTCTCGCAGGGCATCCCACTTCAGGTATTCGCGGTTGGAACTCCTGAGCATCCGTATGCGTTCTTCTCGAAGGGCGATACGCCACTGGATTCTCCCCAGGACATGCGCGGTTTGGTTGTCGGAACGCAGGCAACGGGCGTGATCCTCGTTGAGGCCCTGCTTGCAGCCAACGGAATGACGCGCGACGACCTGGGCAGCTTGGAGACGGTTGGGGGTGACATCACGCCGTTGCTGACTGATCAGGTCGATGTGTTCACGGGTTGGGTCACGAATGTGGGCCAGCTGAGCCAGGTGCCAGATCGAAACACTCTCCGGCTGTGGGATGCCGGGGTGCCTCTCTATGCCCACATCTACTACGCGGCTACTGACACGATTGGGAACAACCCGGAGGTCTTGGCCGGCTGGCTTCGGGCGACGGCGCGGGGATGGAAATTCGCTACGGAGAATCCTGAAGAAGCCGTGCAGATGTTGATTGACGAGTACCCCGATCTGGAGTTCGAGTCGCAGCTTGCCGGGGCTCAGATCCTGCTGGGCATAAAGGAAAACGCCGGCGTCGATGCGCTGGGCGGTTTCGGATGGTTTGATCTCGATGTCTGGCAGGAACAGATTGATCGGTGGGACAACCTCGGCCAGTTCGATGCCGATGCCCCAGCGCTCGACAGCGTCGTGACTACTGCGATTCTCGAGGCCGCGGACAGGTAAGCCTTCTTCCTTTCGAGATTCCCCTCCGCGCGCTGGGTGGGTGGAAGCTGTAGTGCTTCCGCCCACCCAGTCCGCCGCACCGGGGCAGACCGTGCACCTCGTCGGTGCCGTGTGGCACGATCTAAGAGAGATCGGTAGACAGTCAACCGGCAACCCAAAGGAGCAACCGGCAGCGCATGCAAGACACAGGTGTTAGGAAGTTGGCGTCGAGGACATCGCAACTCGCAGACCGTGTTCTCGATGCGATCCGCTCCGGGCAGTACAGGCCTGGCGATCAACTGCCGACAGAACATGCTTTGGCAGAGCGCTATGGCGTAAGCCGGGCAAGTGCTCGTGCCGCTCTCGGAATGCTCGCGGATCGGGGATTCGTTTACCGGCTCCACGGGCACGGCACATTTGTGAGCCGTAGGTCAGCCAAGGTCCACACGCTGAACGAGGCTGTGAGCTTCGGCACGATGCTCACAGCTCAGGGACTCGAGTACGAGGTCCGTGTCCATGATGCGCAGATTGACTCCGCCGGGTTGGAGGTTGCGGGCGCCCTCGACTTGGAGTCAGCAGATGAGCTGCTGCTGAAGTTCAGGAAATCGTTCTTGGTCGGATCCGATGCCTACATGCACAACGTGAATTCTGTTCCGCTGAGCGTCATTGGTGCCGACGCTGCCAAGCGGGCATGCGTGGATCATGCGATGCTCGACCCGCTCGATCTGTTGATCGACTCGCATTCGGCGGCATCGACGGCGTACGTGCTTTCTACCTTGGAGCCTGTCGCTGCTCCCCTAATCGGGTATGAGGATCTGGATGTCGAGCAGGGCACTCCGTTCATCATGGTTACCGAGGTTGGTTGGACGGAGAAGGATCGCCCCATTTGGCATTCGGTTGAATTCCATTCGGCGAGCCCTCTGATCATGCAGGTCATGCGGGTCAAGTACTAGGCGCCAAGCCGCACTGGCGGCGCCGGGTTCAATGCCTCGGCCCGTCGGATGATTGAAGGGTTGGAGTAAAGAAGTGTCCGACGAATTCTTGAAGGCCGCAATTGCTGAAGCGGTAATGGGGCGTGCTGAAGGCGGAGTGCCAATTGGTGCAGTCCTCGTCCACAGGAATGAGATCATCGGTCGGGGCAGGAATCGCCGGGTTCAGCTGGGAAGCGCCATCCGACATGGCGAGACAGACGCTCTTGAACAGGCTGGTCGCCAACCAGCTTCGGTGTATCAGGAGTGCGTGATGTACACCACACTGTCTCCCTGCGCTATGTGTACGGGCGCAATCCTGCTCTACGGGATCCCCAAGGTGGTGGTGGGAGAGAACACCACATTCCTGGGGGAGGAGGAGCTACTGAAATCGCGGGGGGTCGAATTAGTGGTCCTCGATGATGAAGAATGCAAAGGACTCATGAGGGAGTTCATTGCGAGCCATCCCCGGCTGTGGAATGAGGACATCGGCGAGGCGTAGCTTCAGGGCAATTGTGGGGTGGCCGCAATCACCGGGTGGTCGTCGATTTCCCGGGCGGACCCACGGCCAGATTCGTCGAGTTGGTCGGTGGCCTCCTCGTTGATCGCGATGAACTCTTGTTCATCTGATGGCACCCACCGCGATTTGTAGATGGCGTCGACCGGGCAAAGGCTCTCGCAGGCCCCGCAGTCCACGCAGGTGACCGGATCGATGTAGAACATTCGTTTCGAAGGGTGGATGCAGTCGACAGGACACGCTGTCATGCATGCGCCATCGACACAATCAATGCAGGGCGAGGTGATGACGTAAGGCACTGCTCACGACCCTGACCACGTCGGAGGCCGCTTTTCCCGAAATGCCGCTGGGCCCTCAATGGCATCGGCAGACGTCATCGACGCCCGAACTTCTGGAATGTCCACAAGGTTCGCCTCCCGTGCGCTCAGGTGCTGGGTCTGATTGACGAGAGCCTTGATGGCTACGAGCGAAGAGGGTGCGCACGACAACAGGACTTCGACCCACTTGCCGGTAGCCGCGTCGAGTTGGTCTGACGGCACCA
The DNA here is from genome assembly GCA_028819295.1 of bacterium. GTDB lineage: Bacteria > Actinomycetota > Acidimicrobiia > Acidimicrobiales > Bin134 > Poriferisocius. The sequence goes on from JAPPMA010000032.1 coordinate 16,723, forward strand.
CCTCGTTGATGAAGCCCATCCGTAAGGCCTGATTCGCGTCAAACATGCCACCTGTCAACAACAGCTCCATAGCGCGTTTTCGCGGGGCGTGCCGGATGGCGTTCACAATTCCCCCATCTACTGGCAGGCGCCCAATTCTTGGCTCTACCAGGCCTATCTGCGCATGCTCGGCCGCTACGGCGATGTCGCAGCCAAGGACCATCTCGAACCCGCCACCCACCGCGACTCCGTTTATCCGGGCGATGACCGGCTTGGTCATCGACGTCCGCAGCGCGATCCCGCCGAACCCATCGGGGTCTCTCGAGGCCCAGTAGTCGTGGCCATCGGGGTAGTTCTCATGGATGTCCGCACCCGCGCAAAATGACTGTTCCCCAGTGCCGGTGAGAACGACGATCCAAATTTCTGGATCGGCTTCAACGGTCTGCCAAGCATCGACGAGTTGGGCGTGGTGTACACTGTCGATTGCATTGCGACGGTCTGGCCGGTTGATGGTCACCGTCGCGACATGCCCCGACGTATGGAAATCGATTGTCACGAGTCAATGCCTTCGTGTGTTGGATCAAACAGGCTATGGAGCCACTCGTTGTCCGCTCCCAGCAGGGGAGCCGCTTGACCGGTTCTGGCTGGGGTATCAGACAGGTGGATCGGGGAGCCTGTATGCCTCTCGCGCTGCGGAGCGGCTGGACCGTCCACCTCGACGATCATTGGTGCCGAGTGGTCATCGGCGAGAGCCTCGCCGAGGGACCGGACTGGGGCGCAAAGGATGTCCACCGACTCGAGCCGAGACAGGTTCTCCTCGACCGTGTATTGGGCGGTGGCGGCCTCAATTAGCGAGTGCAGAGCGTCTTTGTTCGTCTTCCTTGACTCGATGTCGCTGAACTTCTTATGTGCCGACAGGTCATCAATGTCGAGCGCAGTGCATATGTCGCGGAGCGGGTTTTCCTTGAAGGCCCCGACGATGACGATCTGGCCGTTTGAAGCATCAAAGACACTGGTGAGTGGCAGCGACGCCCAGTTGAGCTCTGGAGCGCCGACGAGTTCCATGGCTGCCTCCTGGTGCTGTAAAGCGATCATGGAGTCGTAGAGCGAAACCTCGACTTTCTGGCCTCGACCGGTTTTCTCTCGGGCAATGAGTGCCAGCAGGATTCCCTGTGCAAGGTGCATTCCGGCCCCGTAGTCGGCAATCGAGGTCGGGTAGATCGCAGTGGGATGAGCATCGTCAGCCTTGCGGAGCATGACACCGGAATAGGCTTGGGCGAGGATGTCTTGGCCCCCCTTGTGGACGTACTTGCCGCTAGGCCCGAAACCTGTTGCCTCAGCGTAGATGATCTTCGGGTTTACTGATTTCACGCTGCTGTAGCCGAGCCCGAGGCGCTCCATCACGCCAGGGCGGAAGTTGTTGACGATGACATCGGAGACCTCGATGAGTCGTTGGAGTGTTGCTGCATCATCTTCGGATCGAGGGTCCAATTCGACGCTCTTCTTGTTGCGGTTGACGCTTGCAAACGGCGGATTGTTTGTTCCTGGTTCGTGGGGAAGCGAGCTTCGAAAGATGTCGCCGCTTCCCGGTCTTTCGACCTTGATGACCTCTGCCCCGTAGTCCCCAAGGAGTTGGGTTGCTGACGCGCCCATGATTACCTGGGTGAAGTCGAGGACTCTGACGCCGTCGAGGGGAAGCGGAAGTGCTGTCATTGCGTTGCCATCTGGGCTGAGTGGTCAACGACGGCCCTGAGGGAGGGGATGTCGCCGGGATCGGCGCCTCGGGAGCGCAAAGTCTGCTGGAGCTTGGAGACATCGATGTCCCGTAGGCCGCACGAGGATTGAGCTGCCATGGCGGCGGCGATTCCAGCGGCTTCACCCATCGCCATGCATGGTGGGATCTCGCGGCTGAGCTTTTGTGCGTCAGGTTCCACCGAATAGTGCCGACCGGCGACCAGCAGGCCTTCTGTGTTTAGCGGGAGCAGAGAACGATACGGGGTGTAGTAGCCGCGGCCACGCGCAACGCTGTCGCTGAAATGATGCCGTTTGACCACGTCGTCTTTGGTGACTACGTAATCACCCCTGATGAGGCGGGTCTGGCGAACTCCCAACTGCGGTGCGACATCGACGAGAACGGCTTGTTCGAACCCGGGCATCCGGGCCCGTGCGAACTCGAGCAACTCGGCGACTCGACGCCTGCCTTCGGCGTTGGCGGCGGTCTGGTCGCCGGGGGTGAGGCCGTCGTAGCCGGTCATGTGAGGGGCGTTGCACCAAACGACCCCTGGGAGAGGCGTAAGCAGCCACCAGTGCTCCCATGCCCCACCGAGAATTCGCTTTGCTTCCCGGTCGAGTTCATAGGCGGCCCTAGGATCCTGACGGTCAAACGCCATCGCAGTGTGAGTGTCGACGTTGCCGAGGCGGAAGACTGTCGTGACGAGGTAAGACCCTTGGACGAATGGAGCGCCGGCGGTGAACGCGACGTCGGCGTCGCCACTGCAATCTACGACGACGTCGGCGAGGAGGGCTTCGGGGCCGGTCTTGGTGTGGCAGATCACTCCAGTGACCTTGCCTCCCTCCATGATGGGCGAATGGAACGGTGAGTGGAGACGGAGCTCGACTCCGCTTTCATCGATCATGTCGTGTGATGCGGTCTTCCAGCCTTCTGGGTCAAAGGCAACGCTGTAGATGATCGGCTTGATCTCTCCTTGCTGGTGGAAATCGATTGCTCCCCACCTCCGCCACTTTTCCCAGGAAACCTCGCTGAGGACTCGGTCTTCAGGTGGCGGATAGACCGCCAGGCCCATTACTTCGAGTCGATCGATCATCTCCTGCGCGATTCCGCGGACCGTGATCTCGTCCTCGTCAACAATGTCGTCAAGGACCAGCACCATGCCACCGGCTGCCATTCCGCCTAGGTGCGGGTATCGCTCGACGAGCGACACAGAAGCACCGCTTCGGGCGGCGGCTACCGCAGCCGACAGACCTGCTGGACCGCCTCCCACGACAACGATGTCCGGCCTTGATATGACTGGCGCTGTCGTGGCCTCTATCGAGATCGTGTTTGGTGTCATTTGGGCAATCTCCTTAGTTGGATGAGGGGATATCCGGGGCCGTCTCGGGCTACCAGCCCAGGTAGGTTGTCTTGGTCCATGTGTAAAAGTCCGTCGCTGTGGTTCCTTGCTCGCGATACGTCGCAGTGGAGGAGTCCTTGACGCCGCCGAATGGCACGTTCAGGTCGAGCCCAGTCGTTGGGCGATTTACCTTTACGACTCCCGTTTGCACTCGGCGCGAAAACTCCAGAGCCTCATCAATTTGCCTAGTGAAAATGGAAGCGACCAGGCCGTAGCGCACGTTGTCAGCGAGCTCAATCGCCTCGTCCAACTCGTCGGCTCGCAGAAGGGCAACCACGGGCCCGAAGATCTCCGCTTGCGCGGCTGTCGACGAGGGGTCCACTCCGGTGAGAACGGTTGGCGAGACGAAACAAGTGCCGTCATCCTTGTTTCCTCCGCAAGCGACGTCGGCCCCATCTGCCACCGCAGCATCGATCGCTCCACGTACCTTCCGGGCCTGTGCTGCGGACACAACGGGACCCATCGAGGAGGCGGGGTCAAGGCCAGAGCCCGGTGATATTGATCGCGCATGATCGACAAGCAAGCCCAAGAGGTCGCTCATCATGTTCGCCGGGCAGATGACACGGCTGGTAGCTGTGCATGCTTGGCCCGTGAGGCCGAACGAACTCTGGGCTATGGCCCGAGCGGCATCGTCCAGGTCGGCTGTGGGCCGGACCACAGTGGCGTTCTTGCCTCCCATCTCCAACTGCACCCGGCCACGACGCCCAGACACGGTTTCGTGGACCCTCCAGCCCACATCGGTGGAGCCCGTGAAGCTGACGGCTCCCACGCGGGCGTCCGCTGCCAGGGCGTGTCCTGGGCAGGGTCCGTCGCCGTGTACGACGTTGAACACTCCGGGCGCTGCGCCGGCCGCTGCGAATGCTCTCGCTAGATGGTTGGCGCTCATTGGCGTTAGAGCAGCAGGTTTCAGGACGACCGTGTTCCCCGCCACGAGTGCGGGCGCAGCCTTCCAAGCAGGAATTGCCATTGGGAAATTCCAAGGAGTGATGAGCCCAGCGACGCCGACGGGGTGGCGAGTCACTCGCAGCTCAGTTTCGGAGTTGCCCCCAGCGAATAGATCGCCGCGGCTTCGCTGCCCTTCGCCAGCGAAGAAGTTCAAGACATCAATCGTTCGCTGAACCTCACCCAGTGCCTCGCTGAGAAGCTTGCCCTCCTCGCGGGTCATATCCTCGGCAATTGAATGGCGCTCTGCGGCTATGTGGTTGGCGGCCAATCGCAGGATTTCGCCACGCGCCGGCGCCGGTAGGTCTGCCCAATCGCTCTGCGCAGTCTCTGCTGCGTCGATCGCTGCTTTGATATCCGCTTCGTCCCCAGCGGGGCTCACCGCGACGACGTCTGTCGCGTTTGCGGGGTCATCTCGGGGGACAGATGGTTCGCCCGACCACTCACCACCGATGTAGTGCAGTGCCTGTTTGGGGAGACTCGTCACTTGTCCTCCGGGCTCACTCAGGTTGCCAGCGAACGACTAGGCGTTCGAGCAGCGCAACGGCAGCAAAGAGAACGAGGGCAAGGATTGAAGCGAAAACCATGGTCGCGTACAGCAGAGAAGTTCGGAAGTTGAATGTCGAAAGGATGATGAGGGCTCCCAGTCCTTTGTCCGATCCGATCCATTCAGCGACGACTGCCCCGATCACCGATGCCGTTGATGCGATCTTGAGCGACGCGAACAGGAAGGGGAGCGACTTGTATATTCGCAACTTCCAGAAGACCTCCCACCTGTTCGCGGAGAGCACTCGAAATAGCTCTAGAGACTGCGAGTTGACGGACTCCAGCCCTTCCACCATGTTCACCAAGGTGGGGAAGAATGAGATCAAGGCCGCTATGACCAGCTTTGGGGCCAGTCCATTGCCGAGCATGAGCACCAAAACTGGCGCTATTGCAACGACCGGGATCGTGCGAATCACGATTACAACCGGGAGGAACATGCGGCGCAGAATGCGACTGTGGACGAACACGATCGCCAAGACGATGGCGCCGCCAGACCCGATCAAGAAACCGCCGATACTCTCGATCGCGGTTGGTTTGGTATTCCGCCAAAGCGTGTCGAAGTCATTGTTGAGCGACTTCCAAACGTCGCCGGGTGGCGGTACGACATAGTTTGGGACGTCTCGGATCGTGATGATTGCTTGCCAGGCCGCAATTGTGACGACGAAGCCGAGAATCACCCAGAAGGCTGTTCGCAGATAGTAGTGCCAGGCTTTGCGCGGCGGTCGACTTGGCTGTCCTGTCTCGCTAAGGGTCGTCACAGGTTTCATGCGGATTCCAACGCCTTCCTTACTTGCGCTGCGATGGCCACGAATCCCGGCTCCTCGCGAAGGTCTGGCGCGCGGGGGTACTCGATCGGCACATCGATCTCGGTATGCACACGACCCGGGTTTGCAGACATGACGATGACTCGTTGACCGAGAAATACCGCCTCGTCGATGCTGTGGGTTACGAAGACGATGGTCGTTCCGATTTCTGCCCAAATGTTGAGGAGTTCGACGTTGAGTCGATTACGAGTGATGGCGTCAAGGGCGCCAAATGGTTCGTCCATGAGCAGAACCTGAGGTTGAGTCACCAGAGCCCGAGCGATCGAGACTCGTTGGCGCATTCCACCTGACAGTTCCTGGGGGTAAGCCTGGTGGCGGCCAGCGAGACCTACTAGGTCCAATAATTCGGCAGGATCCCTGGTCGGCCTGTCTCGGCTTGTTCTGCCGCCCACCTCCAGCGGGAGTTCGACGTTTTTGATTGCCGTCCTCCATGGGAGTAGCGCGGCATCTTGGAAGACAAACCCGAGCTGGCGCGCTCGACGAGCCTGACTAGGAGGAGCGCCAAAAACAGACACACTCCCAAAAACTGGTTCGAGGAGATCAGCGATCAATCGGAGAAGGGTGGACTTCCCGCAGCCCGAAGGTCCGATAATCGTTGCGAACTGGCCGACTCCGATTTTTGCCGATACGTCCTTGAGGGCGGTGATGTCACCTTGGTCTGTGGCAAAGCGGACAGTGGCGTTCGCGACTTCGATCGCGGTATCTGCGTCTTGGTTGTCCATCAACTCTCCGGGTCCTACTCCGCTTCCTCCAGCACAGGGCGATTCTAGTGTACTCTAGGATAGTTGACTGTCAACTGTCAATTGGTGTAACGTCCCACCACGCTGCACCTTCAGCAGACCGCTCGAAAGCACAAATGACCGATCCACAGCTCCCGCGGGTTCTTGCGCCTGTCGTCACTCCCTTCTTCTCAGACCTCGAAATCGACACGCCTCGATTCTTGGAGCACTGCGACCAACTCGTTCAGTCTGGTGCAGGACTCACCTTGTTCGGGACGAACTCTGAAGCTAACTCGCTATCGCTGAGTGAGCGTGGGGAGCTCTTGGGGGCTGTGCTCGCACACGGGATTCCGACCAAGCTCCTGATTGTTGGTACGGGCACGTGCTCAATTCCTGAGACGGTGGCTTTGACGGAGGAGGCCGTGCATGCGGGCTGTCCAGGTGTGCTCATGCTTCCGACCTTCTTCTACAAGAACCAGACGACTGCCGGAGTCGTTGCGTACTTCAGCGAAATAATCGAGCGCGTGGCCGACGGACGCCTTCGTATCTACCTCTACAACATTCCGAGCTTGTCGGGAGTGTCGATTTCAACCGAAGTAGTCCGCCAACTCGCTGACCGATACCCGACGGCGATAGCAGGCTTGAAGGAGAGCTCGGGGGACTGGGCAACGACTCAGGTTCTGATGCAAGAGGCGGTAGAGAGGGGGCTGGACGTCTATGTGGGGTCCGAAAGGTTCCTATTGCAGGCACTGGCGGCAGGAGGTCGAGGTTGCATCAGCGCCACTGCGAATGTCAATGCCCGTGCGATTGTGGACTTGGCCGACAACCCAGAAAGAGCAGACGCCAATGACAAGCAGAGAGGCTTGGCTGCGATGAGGACAGCGTTCGAGAATTCTGGATCACTCATCTCGGTCGTAAAGGCGAATCTGGCACTCCGCTACGGGCACGACGGCTGGCGCCGGGTGCGCCCGCCCTTGCAGGCCATCAGCAGGTAAGACGCAGCATTATGGCCCAGCGCATCCCCAGCGGGACCGGCGCGGGCGCGCTGGGGGTTTTCCGGGGTGGCCGCATGGACAGCGAGCAGGTCGTCTACGGCTATCGGACCCCCTGCGTCTCCGACCTCGGCGGCGAGCCGGGTCGCAGCGATGTTTCCAAGTGCTTCGCGCGCCGCATCATCGTGGGGATCCCCGCCGTCCTCGGCCACCGCCTCGGCCCGGGCCACCCTCCGCAAAGACGGGGTCACACCTTCGATGGTGCTGGACCCGGCGCTCTCCGATCGTTGGAGCGCCCAGCCGACACGTCCGGCGAAACTGCCGTGCCTCTGCTCGAAGTCGGCTATTGCCGCCTCAGCAGCGCTGGCGGCAGCGTCCCAGCGGGGAAGCACTGCCATGCCGGGGACCAAGAGCGGATCAGGGTGGTACGAGGCGAAAGTCCCGGGTGGATGGTCGAGTTTGCGGGCAGCGGTTCTGGACATCGGGGAAGCCGGCGCCGCCGAAGTCTGATGAACGGTGTAACGGGACGCCGATTGGTGCCCCGCCCCCCTCGAGAGCCAGCAGACAACAGCGGAGAACGCTGGTAGGTGAACCTCCCCGGGTATTGTCGGTGGGGCTGCGATGTGTGTATAGTATGTGCATGGCTCGGGTGAATGTTTATCTGCCGGATGACTTGGCTGCGGTTGCGCAAGAATCCGGGCTCAACGTGTCGCGTCTCACTCAGGAGGCTCTACGCCGCGCTATTGAGACCCGGAGCCTGGATCTCTGGCTTGACGAGGTTGCTGCGCTTCCCCCCGCAGGAATCGAACTAGCGATCATCAAAGACGCTGTGTCGGAAGCGAAAGACGAACTTGAACTCGGGCGGTGAAGCACTGGTCCTCGACGCATCGGCAATCGTTGACATGCTCTTGGAAGCCCCCACGACCGAAGCGATCCGCCAGCGGATGCGAGGCAGCGAACTGCACGCCCCGGCACACTTCGACGCCGAAGTCCTGTCCGCCCTGGGACGTTTGCACCGCGACGGGCATCTGTCCTCCAGCGAGGTGTCCACACGGTTGAACTTGGTGCAGCGTCTGCCGATCCGCCGCCATGAACTGTCTCCCCTGCTCACAGGGGCTTGGAACCGACGCGGCAACCTCCGCCTCGTAGACGCTCTCTATGTCGAGCTCGCCGAGCAGCTTGACGCCCCGATCATCACCAGCGACGCACGTCTCGCGGCAACCGTTCCACGCGCCGAAACCCCCATTTAGCACAGACGTTCCAGAAAAACCACCACCCCACCGGTGTCGAGACGACCGCGGGTGCCCACCCACCTCCAGGCAACCGTCCCAACTAGAATCACTTTTGCCCATCAAACATCTGGAGCGGTGGAATAGGTTCATGAGTGGGACATTTGCGCTTTCTGTGGAGGGTCGGGGGCGCGTGGTTATTCCGGCGGAGGTGCGGGAGCGGGCTGACTTGCGCGAGGGCACGCCGCTGATCCTCTTGGAGACCCCCGACGGGCTGGTGTTGCTGACCCGCGAGCAGATCCGCGCTCGGGTGCGGCGCGAGCCCTACGGGCTCGATCTGGTGGCCGACTTGCTGGCCGACCGGCGTCGAGCCGCCGCTCTTGAGGATGCCGAAGTGTGAGCACCACCGGGGACGCGGCTAAGGCAGGCAGCAGCCGCTATTTCGACGAGGCTGTCGACGAGCACGGGCACACTCGGGGCCACTATCGGCCGGTGCAGGAGTGGTTCGACCGGCTCTCGCCGGAGCAGGTGCGGGCCCTCGAGGAGCAGCGCAACGAGTCGTTCCGCCGCCAGGGGATCACCTTCACGGTGTACGGGGGCGACGAGGGCACCGAGCGCACCTGGCCCATGGACCTGTTCCCCCGGATCATCGACGCCGGCGAGTGGGCCATGCTGGAGCGGGGTCTGATCCAGCGGGTCACCGCCCTCAACCGGTTCCTCGACGACATCTATGCCGGCGAGCAGGCCATCATCGGCGACGGCATCGTGCCCCGCTGGCTGATCACCTCGTGTACCGGCTTTGAGCGCGAGGCGATGAACGTGGCCGTCCCGCTGGGCGCCCGCTGCCTGGTGGCCGGCATCGACCTGGTGCGAGACGCCGACGGCGGCTACCGGGTTCTGGAGGACAACCTCCGCAATCCCAGCGGCATCTCCTACGTGATCGAGAACCGGGCCGCCATGACCAAGCTGCTGCCCGCCGCCTTCGCCGACCTGGCCGTTCGCTCGGTGGACCACTACGGGCGCTCCCTGCTGCGGGCGTTGCGCTCCATCGCCCCGCCGGCCTGCGGCGACGAGCCCACGGTGGCGGTGCTCACACCCGGCATCTTCAACTCGGCCTACTTCGAGCACGCCTTTTTGGCCCGCAGCATGGGCGTGGAGCTGGTGGAGGGGCGCGACCTGGTGGTGGACGACCATGTGGTGGCCATGCGCACCACTCGGGGCTTGGAGCGGGTGGACGTGATCTACCGCCGCATCGACGACGCCTTCTTGGACCCGGTGGTGTTCAACCCCCACTCGACCCTGGGAGTGCCGGGGCTTATGGCCGCGGCCCGGGCGGGAACGGTGTCGATCGCCAACTCGGTGGGCAACGGGGTGGGCGACGACAAGGCGGTTTACGCCTACGCTCCCGACATGGTCCGCTACTACCTGGGCGAGGAGCCGATCATCCCCAACGCCGACACCTACCTGCTGTGGGAGGAGGACCAGCGGGCCGAGGTGCTCGACCGGATCGACCAGCTTGTGGTGAAGCCGGTGGCCGAATCGGGGGGCTACGGCATCGTGATCGGCCCCACCGCCACCGACGCCGAGCTGGCCGAGGCCCGAGCCAAGATCCTCGCCGATCCCCGCAACTGGATCGCCCAGGAGGTGGTACACCTGTCGCGGCTGCCGGCGTGGAGCGGCGAGGGCTTCGCCCCCCGCCACATCGACCTGCGCCCCTTCGTGCTGAGCGGCGAGCAGGTGGAGGTTATCCCCGGCGGGCTCACCCGAGTGGCCCTGCGGGAGGGATCGCTCATCGTCAACAGCTCCCAGGGCGGCGGATCCAAGGACACCTGGGTGCTGGGCGATTCCGACCAACTCGACCAGGCGGCCCCAAGCTGATGCTGGCCCGACATGCAAGCGAACCAGGACACCCAAGCTGATGCTGGCCCGACATGCAAGCGAACCAGGACACCCGAGCTGATGCTGGCCCGACATGCTGAGGACATGTTCTGGGCCGGGCGCTATCTGGAGCGGGCCGAGGACACCGCCCGGATGGTGCGGGCCACCCTGCTCAGCACCGTGGCCGAGAGCCCGGCCCAGGCCATCGACCGAATGCAGAACCTGATCCGCACCCTGCGGCTGAAAATGCCCACACCCTCCGAGGATGTGCAGACCATGGCCCAGAGCCTGGCGCCGTCACCGCCGATGCTGCGCAGCGAAGCCGGGCTGGGCATCGACGTGCAAGCCGCGGCCTCGGCCTTGGTGGCCTCGCCCACATTGGCCGGATCGGTGGTGTTCTGCATCGGCCGGGCCCGGGAGAACTTCCGCTCCTTGCGAGACCAGATCCCGTCGGAACTGTGGGAGCAGGTCAACCAGGCCCACTTGCGGCTCCGACAGGAAGACTTCGCCGCGACGATGGAGCAAGACCCGTTCCAAACCCTCGACTTCATCCGGGTGAGCTGCCAGTCGCTCACGGGGGTTATCAGCACCTCCATGTCCCAGGGGGAGGGCTACCGGTTTCTGGTGCTGGGCCAGACGCTGGAGCGGGCGTTGATGACCTGCCGGCTGATCAGCGTCCGCTACCCCGAGCTCGACGGGTCGTCCTACGACGAGATGGCGCTCACTTTGCGGTCGGTCTCGGCGTTGGAGGCTTATCAGCGAGCTAGCCAGTCGTCGCCGGTGGGCTCGGACGTGGCCCGGTTCCTGCTGTTGGACGGCTCATTTCCCCGATCGGTGCTCTATTGCCTGCGAGCCAGCGAAGACCACGTCGAAGCGTTGGCCGCCAACGGTCGGCCCCCGCCTCTCCGACGTTTGGGCCAGCTCCGCTCCGAGCTGGAGTACGCTGACTTCGACACCATGGTGGCCGACCTGCCCCATCATCTGTCCACTCTGGAAGACGGGGTGCGGGATGTGGCCATTCTGGTGGGCAACCACTTCTTCCGCAACGCCGAGTCTTTCGATCTTCACAGCCAGGCCATCATGCCGGGGGTGTCGTCGTGAGCACCGCATCGACTGGCTCCCCGTATTGCCGAACGCTCAGCCCCGGAGCCCCGTCGTGAAACTCGACATCTGCTATCGCACAAGGTTCGCGTTCGACGCCCCGGCGCGCGAGTCGCAGAACGAGATGCGGGCCTGCCCGGTCACCAACGAGCGCCAGCAGCTCCTGGGCTACCGGATCACGGTGGAGCCGTCGGCGAGAACGCTGTCGTTCACCGACTACTGGGGCACCCGGGTGGACCAGTTCGGGGTCACCGATGCCCACACCGCGCTCGAGGTCACCGCGGAGGCCTCGGTGGAGACCCAAGACCCGCTGCCGATGTCGTCCGAGGTGCCGCTGGAGGCGCTGGACGCTCCTGGATTCCGCCATGGCCACAACGAATATCTCATCCGCACCCGCCACACCGGCTGGGACGACGCCATGGCCCGAGAGGGCCGAAGGCTGATCCAGGCCGAATCCACCGTGGTGGGGGCGGCGACGAGCATTCACCGGTATGTGGCCAACCGGCTGTCGTATCAGCCCGGCGCCACCGAGATCGGCGAGCCCATCACCGACATCGTTGCCAAAGGGGTGGGCGTCTGCCAGGACTACGCCCACCTGGCCGTGGCCCTGTGCCGAAGCGTCGGCATCCCGGCCCGCTATGTGTCGGGCTACCTGTTTTCCAGCGACGACCGAACCGGCAGCATCGACGGCGACCTGGTGAGGGTGCAGACCCACGCCTGGTTCGAGGCGGCCATTCCCGGCGCGGGCTGGCTGCCGCTCGACCCCACCAACCAACTGGCGGTGGGCCGCCAGCACGTCAAGATCGGCCACGGGCGAGACTACGACGACGTCCCGCCTCTGCGGGGGGTGTATTCCGGCCCGGGCCGCCCAGAAGTGGATGCGTCGGTGGAGATCCGCCGAATGGACCCCTCGCGCCAGCCCTCAACCCTCATGCGGCCCTCGCTGCTGGCCTCAGTCAAGGCCCCCCGCACCCGACAACAGCAGCAGCAACAACAGCAGTGAGAACCGGGCCCCGCTAAATGCGGGCCTCGCGCACGTCGAGGCGGCGGAGCATCTCGTCGCCCACGAAGTTCAGCGCCATGAGGGTGACGAACATCACCCCGCCGGTGATAAGGGCGATGTGGGGGGCATCCTCCAGCCTTCCCTTGCCGGCCGACAAGATGTTGCCCCAGGTGATGCTGGGCGAGCCCACGCTCACCCCGATGAACGACAGGCTCCCCTCGGCGATGATCACGATTCCCATGGCCAAAAAGGCGATCGAGGCCAAGGCCGGCACCACATTGGGCAGCACTTCCCGGAACAGCAAGCGGGGCCATTTGGCCCCCATCATGTCGGCCACGGTCACGAACTCCCGAGCGGCGAACCGCAGTGCCTGGGCCCGGGCGATGCGGGCGATGGCCGGGATGGTCAAGATGGTCACCGCGATGGTCACGTTCAGGTAGCTCTGGCCCAGCATGGTCACGATGAACAGGGCGAACACCAGTGCGGGAAGGGCCAGCGCCACGTTCACCACGCTGCTGATTCCGAGGTCGATCCACTTGCCGAAGTAGCCGGCCACCACTCCCAGCACACCGCCCACCACGATCCCGATGCCCACCGCCGGGCCGGCGATCGACAGCGACAGCCGTCCGCCCCACACCGAGCGGGCGAACATGTCGCGGCCAAGCTGATCGGTGCCGAACCAGTTCGACCATGACGGCCCCTCTTCTGGCGGCCCGGACAGCGGCTTGTGGGGGTCGTCCAAGAATCCCAGCCACGGGGCCAGCACGGCGCTGGCCACCACCAGAATCAACCACCCCACCGACACCCACAGGGCGACGTTGTGGCGGCGTTGCCGGGGGGCGATGTCGGGCTGGGCGCCCGTAACGGCAGTGGTGGTGACATCGGTCATTTTCGCCGCACCCGGGGGTCGAGCACCGAGTAGAGAAGGTCGACCATCGTGGTCACCGTCACAAAGACCGCGGCGATCAGCGCCACCAGGGTTTGCACCAGCAGGAACTCCCGGGCCGCCACCCAGCTCACCAGCAGCGAGCCCACGCCGTCGAGATCAAACAAGAACTCCACCACGATGGCGCCGTTCACCGCTTGGGCGGCCTGGATTCCGAAGATGGTCAGCAGCGTGAAGCTAGACGGGCGCAGCACATGGCGGATGAGCACATGGCGAACCGGCAGGCCTTTGGCCCGGGCAGTGCCCACAAAATCTTCCTGCAAGGTGCCGATCACGTCGGTGCGCAGCAGTCGCAGATAAACGGGCAGCAGACCGGCGGCCAGCGTTACCGAAGGAAGGAACATCACCTTGAAATGGGCCACCAGCCCTTCGGAGATCGGCTGGTAGCCGCTCAAGTCGAACCAGTCGAGCCTCACCGCGAACACCAAAATCAGCACCAGCCCGAGCACGAACACCGGGATGGACAAGAGCGCGAACGCCCCTCCGCTGGCGATCTTGTCGCTCACGCTGTTCTGCTTGTATCCCGACCACAGCCCAAGGGGAATGGCCGCGCCCAAAGCCAGGAACTGGGAGTAGACCAAAAGGAGCAGGGTTCGGGGCAGTGCGGTGTTTAGGGCCTCGCCGAACGAGCGCCCGGTGAGGTACGACTTGCCGAAGTCGCCGGTGAGCACGTCGCCGCCCCACTTGGCCCACTGCACGATGACCGGGTCGCCGAGGTTGCGGTCCCGCTCGCATTCGGCAATCTGCTCCTCGGTGGCCGCCCCGCCGAACGCGGCCACGCACGGGTTGCCGGGGAGCAGGTTCAGCATCCAGTAGAACAGCAGCGTTACGGCCAGCACCACCAGGGCAAGCTGGGCCAAGCGCGTTCCGAAGAACCGGAGCACTGGCCTCTCCTGCCCCTGGCCTTTTGGCGCCCCTCTTCGCCGAGGCCGGCCGCTACTGCTCGATCCAGGTCTCGGTCAAGAACACCCTGCCGCTGAACACCCTCTCGTGCCGCGCTCCGTCGGCAAGAGTGAGGTTGTCAACCCCATGCACATGGTCGTGGGTGGCAAAAAGCCAGTTGGAGTTGTAGAACCAGATGTAGTGGGCGCTCTCGCCGAACGCCCGGTTGATGTCCTCGGCCAGCTCTCTTTGCCGATCGGGGTCTGTGGTGGTCAGAACTTCGTCGAGTGCGGCGTCAATCGCCGGGTTGTTGATGCGGCCGAAGTTCAGTGCGATTCCCCGGCCGAACTTGCTGTGCCACCAAACCCGCTCGGCGGCCACGCCGAAGCCCTCGTGCTGGCGCCACAGGAAAGCGGTGAAGTTGCCGAACACCGCGTTGGTGATCAACTCGGCCTGGTCTACCTGGGTGATGTTCACGTCGAGCCCGCATTCACCCCACATGGTGGCAATCAACTCGGTGCTGAGGAGGTTGGCCGGGTCGTTGGTGGTGCCCAAATCCACGTTGGTTACGCCCAAGCGGGCAATGGTGGCGCGACCGGCGCCGGGGTCGTAAGCCGGGAATCCGGTGTCGTCCAGATAACCGGGCGTGCCGGGCGAGAACGGGCCATCGTCCGGAGCCTGTCCATCCCAGCGAAGGGTGCTGTAGGTCTGCCGGTCGGTGCATTGGGCCAGCGCCCGGCGGAACTCCACGTTGTCGAACGGGGGTCGGGAGTTGTTCAACAACAGGTAGGTGGTTTCAGCGTAGCGATCTTCCTGCCAGAAGGTCTTGAACTCCTCGTTGTAGTCGTCGACTCTGAGCCCTTCGTTCACACTGCTGGCATCGAGGTCGCCCGACCGAAGCGCGGCATACCGGGCATCGGTATCGGGGATGGGCCGGAAATCAATGCCATCGAGGTAGGGAAGCTGGCGTCCTTCGGCGTCGGTGCGCCAGTAGTTGGGGTTGCGCACCATCCGGGTTACCTCGTTGTCAATCCACTCGTCCAGCATGAACGGGCCGGTGCCAATGGGGTTGCGTGCCGCGCCCTCGGCGCCCAAGTCGTGCATCGACGGTGCCCCGAAATAGCCGATATGACTAGTCAAGAGACTGGGCAAGGCGGCATACGGTCTTCCGAACACCATCTTTATGGACACATCGTCCAAAACCTCGATTGCCTGGAGCTCCCAGTCGCTGACAAAGATGCCGGTGAGGGTGCCTTTGGCCTGCTCCTCGAAGTGCCGCTTCAGCGCGGCTGCGTCGGCTGGCGACCCGTCGTGGAACTGGAGTCCTGGACGCAGGGTCAGAGTCCACTCGGTGAAGTCGTCGTTGGAGGTGAAGCTCTCCAGCAGGTTGGGGACTATCCGGCCGTCGTCACCCTCAACGGTCAGGGTGTCGTACAGGGCGCGGAACAGGATGTGGCCCGACACCGCAGCCTGGGCATTCACCGGGTTCAGGCCGTTGGTGGTCTCGGCTTCCAGCCCCACCACCAGGGTGCCCCCGTACTGGGGCTCCGGCGCGGCGGGTGGCGCCTCGGTGGCCACCGTCTCGGGCGCCGAGGCGTCCTCTGAAGTGCCCTCGCCTTGCTCGCCGCTACCATCGGTGCTGGGTTGGGCCTCGCCGTCGCCGTCGCCGCTGGGGGCAGAAGCATCATCTCCGCCCCCCCCCGAGGGCGCCTCGGGTGCGGCGGTCGCCTCAGCCGCCAAACCGCTGCCCCCGTCATCGTCGTCGTTGTTGCCTCCGCAGGCCGATGCCACCAGCACCAGCGCGCACAGCAGAGCCAGCCACCGCCGCCGAGCTAGCTTCGAGGCCCGACAAGAATCAGCCATGACACGATCCCCCCATGTTCGTAGTTGTCGTCACGTTACTCCAGGCGGCAGATGCCTGCTCCCCGGCTCTCGCCCAGCCAAGCCGCCGCCAAGAAGGCCCGGCCCAAGAAGACCTTGGGGTGCTCTCCTCCCTCGGGGAGCGCGAGGTTGCTGTACCCGCTGTGGTTGACGGCCACGAGAGCGATCGAACACCGAGAAACCTCCCGTCGCAAACGGTCAGAAGCGCAGTTCAGGCAACAGATAGGTGTTTCTTATCCGCTCCCCAAACTCAGGACTAGACAATGCGTCAGGCCCGTCAGGCACGACGACGCCCCGGCGGGCGCAGTCCTCGGCCATCGTGGCGATCAGGGTGGGCTCGTCGAGATCGTCCAAATGCTGGTCGTAAACCTCAGCCTCTCCTGCATCGTCAAACACGAAGGCCTTCCAGGAAAGCGACACCCGCACCTCGTCGAAACCATGGCGCACCGGTTCGCGGCCGGGCTCCTCGATGATCCACTGGCGATCGGGGGTCAGCGTGATGGCGGCTTCAAAGCCGTACTTGGCGTAGTCGGCCTCGGCGCCGATCGACTCCACCCGGTGGGGCATGTGGTCGTTGTCGCCCATCACGCCGTAGTTGTAGGGCGGCTTCACCGTCACCATGTCGCCGTCCCACCCCTCGGGCCAGTAGGTGAACTCCCCTCCCGTGCCCAGGTAGTACCAGCACACCGCGGTGGCGATCCGCACCCGCCAGCGGTCGAAACACCCAGAGTGCATCATGCAGTTGAGCAGCCAGGTGGGGTATTCGTCCCGGCCCACCCCCCGAAAGGAGGGTATGTCGGTGTGGCG
Source organism: bacterium (assembly GCA_028819295.1). GTDB lineage: Bacteria > Actinomycetota > Acidimicrobiia > Acidimicrobiales > Bin134 > Poriferisocius. Next base: position 33,583 of record JAPPMA010000032.1, read on the forward strand.
GGCGTACTGGCCGCTGGGGGCGTTGATGTTCACATAGGTGAAATAGGGCCGCACCACCTCGGCGCCGTAGAGCTGGCGGGCGGCCTCGATGAACCGGGGGTTGTTGACGATGGTGTCGGCCCCCTCCACGGCCTGTTCCTCGGCCCCCCACGTCGTGCGGTAGACCGGCGGCACCCGGGGCTCGCCGTCGACCACGTCGACGAACGACGGCACGTCGCCGGTGCGGGCCCCGGCTCGCAGCGCGGCCCGGCTCTCCATGAACTCTGCGCCGGCCAGCGTCAGCGGATGGGGCGACTGGCGCTGCAAGATGCCCAGCAGCACATCGGGATCCTCCAGGGCCTGTTGCATGACGACCGGCGGTCGGGGCAGCGTCGTGGTGCGCATCGCCACACAATACGGCACAAGATAGGGTGGATCGGAAGGGCTCGCCCGAGTCGCCCGGAGTCTTCCGCGAGGAGCTTCCATGGAAACCACCACCATCTTGTTGCCTACTGGCGAGGTGAACGAGCCCGCTCAGCCGCTGGCCATTCGCAAGGACTCGCTGGCCGGCGCGACGGTGGGCATCATCGACAATGACATGTGGCGATCGATGGCGATCATGGCCGACGAGCTGTCCCGCCAGTTGGTGGACCGGGCCGGGGCGGCCGGGGTGGTCGTTAGGGCCAGCGGTCCGATGCACGGCGCCGATCCCGAGCAGTATCAGCAGGAGATGGAGGCATTCCACGCCGAAGCCGACGCGGTGATCAGCGGTTTGGGCAATTGAGGCTCATGCACGGCGTGGTGTATCCACGCCAGCAGCACGCTGGAAGCCATGGGAACCCCGGCGGTTGGCCTGGTGACCGAGCAGTTCCGGGGCTTGGCCGAGGCCACCGCCCGGGGCCTGCGGGTGGACAATCAGCCATTGATCGTGTTGCCGTCGGGCTACGACGAGTGGTCTGAGGATGACATCAGGGCCGACATCGCCTCCCGCCTCGACGACATCGTGGACGCTTTGGTGGCATGACCCCGCGGGTGGCCATTGCGGGCAGCCGGACAAGGATGAGATGACTCAGCGGGTTGACGTCGACGGCGGAGTCGACGAGGTAGAGGCCTATCTGCGAGAGCGGGGCATGACCGACGGCTTGCCGATCGTGCCCCCCACCCCCGAGCGGGTGGCCGCCGCGGTGGCCGCCTCCGGGCTGTCGGCCGACCAGGTGGTGAGCGATGTCCCCCCGCTGAATGCCCCGGCCACCGTGGAGAAGATCGCAGTCAATGCGGTGATGGCCGGGTGCTCACCCGACGTGATGCCGGTGCTCATCGCCGCCATCGACGCCTTCTGCGATCCCCAGATGAACGCCCACGGCGTTCAGACCACCACCAACCCGGTGGGGCCGATGCTGGTGGTGAACGGCCCGATCCGCAACCGGCTGGGCTTCAACTACGGGGCGGGGTGCTTCGGGCCGGGATCGCACGCCAACGCCACTGTGGGGCGGGCTCTTCGACTGGCCCTGGTGAACATCGGCGGGGCCATCCCCGGAGATGTGGACAAGGCGCCGCTGGGCTGGCCGGGCAAGGCCACCTCGCTGTGCGTGGCCGAGAACGAGGAGGCCTCCCCGTGGCCGCCCTACCACACCGAGGCCGGGTTCGACGCCGACGATGATGTGGTGACGGTGCTGGCCGTGAACGGGATGTGGCCCATCACCGACATGCACCACGAGGCCGACCAGGTGCTGCACCACGTGGCTCGGGGGCTGGCCATCAGCGGGCCGTGCGGGGGCCACGACGCCCCCAACCCCTTTCCGACCGTGCTGGTGATGAGCCCGGTGATCGCCGAGATGGTGGCCGGCGTGCTGCCCACCAAGCAGGAACTGCGGGAGCATCTCTTCGCCGAAGCCCGGGTGCCGCTCGACTTTTACCCCCCGTACCGGCACCAGCCCACCCGAGACGTGCTCGAAGGGCTCGGCGTGGCCATTGAGAACGACCGGGTGCCCATCGTGCTCTCCCCCGACCACTTCGTGATCCTGGTGGCCGGGGGCGCGGGCGGGCTTCAGTCGGCAGGGCTGTCGTGCATGCTGGGCATGCCCGCGAGCCGGGCTGTCGCGACCGGCTCGGCGGCTTAGCTGAAAGGAGCTAGTGGGCCTCGAGGCCGAGTTGCTCGAATATCTCGGCCCGGCGCTCCTCGTAGGTCTCCTCGTCCATTCCCCCAGACTGGTACTTCTCGCTCAGCAGGCGGAAATCCTCGTAAAGCTCGGCTTCTGACTTTCCGTTTGAGGAAGGCACCTCTACTTCTTCCTCGAAGGGAACCTCAAGCTTGCCGTGACGGCGGGCCTGCTTGGCCGCAGCCCGCTCGCGCTTGTTCTTCTCCCGCTGTCGCTTCTGAAAGCTCTCTGATCCTCGACCCATGGCAATTCCTAGTCAAATGTTGTGTGCGCAGAAATGCCATTGTACGCCCTCCCCAGAGCCTCTTGGCACATTGCCAACCGGTGGCTGCAAGCGGTTGAGCGCTTAGCCGACCGCAGGCGCAGGGGGCCGGGCACCACTGCGTTGACACCTTTAAAGAGGGAGCACCCCAGGTCGCCTCTTGACCAACTCGCTTCTTGATTCCCGAAACTACGCTTTCCCACTTCTCATTTAGGGGTGCTGCACCGCGCTCTTGAGCGAAGATCAAGACATCCTCAACAAGCACTCGACCTGAGGGGATGTGCATTCCGCCCTTGTCCCGGCCAGTGCCCGAAAGACGGGGATGGATATGCGGATACCAGACTTTCGAACCGTCATCCGGGTGCCAATGGAACTCAACAGCCAATTCTCCGTAACCCTGAAAGACGGCCGGGGCCAGTTCTCCGGTGTTCACAATTGCCCCCGCTCACCCGCCGATGTGCCCGACACCGACGATGCCCGCCTCGTCGTGCTGGACCCGACCTCGCTCCCCGAAAACGCCGCCACCCCTGAAATTCTACGACAGCGCATTTGAAATCTAGGTCAGGCACCGCTCAGTCCGAGTAGTTGACTCCCGGCAGCACGCACAGCATTTCGAACAGCAGGTTGGCGGCGCCAACGGCGGTGGCGCCGGTGGGGTCGTAGATGGGGGCTACCTCCACCAGGTCGCAGCCGACCAGGTCGAGGCCCTGGCAGCCTCGGATGATCTCGAGGGCCTGGGGCGCGGTGAGGCCGGCGATCTCGGGGGTGCCGGTGCCGGGGGCGAACGCCGGGTCGAGGGCGTCGATGTCGAAGCTCATGTACACCGGTCCGCCGCCCACCTTCTCGCGCACCTCGGCCATGAGCGGTTCCAGCGAGCGGTTCCAGCACTCCTCCACCTGCACCACCCGGAAGCCCTGCTCGCGCGACCAGTCGAAGTCGTCGGCGGCATAGCCGGTGCCCCGCACGCCGATCTGGGCCACCCGGTGGGTGTCGAGCAGCCCCTCTTCCACGGCTCGGCGAAACGGGGTGCCGTGGGCGATGGTCTCGCCGAACATGTGCTCGTTGATGTCGGTGTGGGCATCCACGTGGACAACCCCCAGCGGCCCGTGCTTGCGCCGCATGGCCCGCATGATGGGCAGGGCGATGGTGTGGTCGCCCCCCATCGTCACCGCGATCACGTCGTGGCCGAGGAGCTCGTCGTAGAAGGCCTCGATGCGGGCCACCGCGTCGGCCAGGTTGTAGGGGTTGGTGGCCACGTCGCCGATGTCGTCGATGCGAAGGCTGTCGAACGGCGCCGCTCTCGTGGCCATGTTGTAGGGACGGATCAGCACCGACTCGTTGCGGATGCCCCTCGGGCCGAAGCGGGCCCCCGGCCGGTTGGACGTGCCGATGTCGATCGGCACGCCCACGACGGCGACGTCGAGATCGGCCGCCGCCGACCGGCCGGGAAGCCGCATGAAGGTGGCGATGCCCGCGAAGCGGGGCATCTGATTGCCCCCGAGGGGTTGAGGCATGTCTGCCACCTCAGTTCCTCCGTTCCCCAGCGGACCGGAGCGCTTACCCCTTGGCCTCGATGAAGGCGTCGGAGAACTTCACCTCGAAGTCGCCGGTGTCCTGGATCTCCTCCAAGATCTCCACCGGGGCCACGCCAGGCGTGCTGAGGAAGTCTTGGAGGTCTTCATCGAGCCCGCCGAATGCGGCCGCGTTCGGGGTGGAGTAGTAGTTCCAGTTCGACAGAGCGGCGCCCTGCTCGGCGGTGAGCAGCCAGTTGATGAACGTGTGGGCCGTACACGGGCTGCCGGCGTCGAAGGGGATCGCCATGTTGTCGATCCAGCGGGTGCCGCCCTCGTCGGGCACGAAGTACTCGTAGCGCGACGGGTCGTCGGTCTCCAGGAACTGGGTGAACATATCGCCCGAATAGCCGTGGGCGATCACCGTCTCGCCGGTGGTGAGGAACTCGTCGGCCGAGTCGGTGTTGAACGCCGCCAGACGGCCTCGGGCGCTGGCCACCAGATCGGTGGCCTCTTGAAGCTCGCCCTCGTCGGTGGAGTTCAACGAGTAGCCCAGATACTTCAGCGCTGCGCCGATCGTCTCCCTAGGATCGTTGAGCAGCGAGATCGAGCCGCTGTGCTCGTCGGCGATGGCCGGATCGAAGATCAAACCCCAAGAACGGGGGAAGTCGGCGCCCAGCGCGGCGGTGTCCACCGCGATGCCGGTGGTGCCCCACTGGTAGGGAACCGAGTAGTCGCCCGCCGGGTCGTAGATCAGGTTCCGGAAATCGCCGGAGATGTTGGCGATGTTGGGGATGGCGTCCTTGTTGAGCGGCTGTACGGTCTCGCCGGCGATGAGGATGGCCACCATGTAGTCCGACGGCACGATCAGGTCGTAGCCCGAATTGCCGGCGGCCACAATGGGCTGCATGGCCTCGTTGGAGTCGTAGACGTCCATGGTGACGCTCACACCGAACTGCTCTGAGAACGAAGTGAGCTGCTCCTCGTCGATGTACTCGGCCCAGTTGTAGATGTTGAGGTTGCCATCGGTCTCGTTCACCTCGCAGTCGGCGATTGCACCTCCATCGCCGTCATCGTCGCCGCATGCTGCGGCTACCAGCGCAAAGGCCAGCAGCACTCCGAGCAGCCCGAACAGTCTTTTCTGTTTCATTGGTTTATCCCCTCTTTGGGTTGGGTATTGGTATTGGGTTTGGCGGACATTGCTTGCCGGGCGGCGCGCAGCGACGGGCGCCCGCCCCGGCCGCTGAACTGCTGAAAGGCCAGCGACAAGGCCACCAGGAAGACCGATGCGGCCAGCATGAGCACCGAGGTGGCGTTTATCAGGGGGGTGACGCCCCGGCGGATGAGGCCGAACACGAACACCGGCAGGGTGGTGGCGCCCGGTCCGGCGGCGAACTGGGTGATGACCACATCGTCGAGCGACAGGGTGAGGGCCAAAAGGGCGCCGCCGGCCACGCCGGGCACGATCTGGGGGAAGGTCACATAGCGGAACGTCTTCCACCGGGATGCGTAGAGGTCGAGGGCGGCCTCCTCCAGCACCTCGCTCATCCCCGCCAGTCGGGCCCGCACCACCACCGACACGAAGCTGATGTTGAAGGCGATGTGGCTGATGGCGATGGACCCCAGTCCCTTTTGGACATCCCAGCCGAACACCGAGTCGAGAATTTCGAAGAACTCGGCGAAGAACAGCAGCATCATCACCGCCATGGTCACGTCGGGGATGATGATGGGGAGATAGAGCAGGGCGTCGAACACCTTGCGGCCCTTGAACTTGAAGCGCTCCAGGGCCAGGGCCGCCAGCGTGCCCAGCACCACGGAGATGACGGTGGACAGCAGGGCCACCCGTACCGACACCCACACCGCGCCCTGGAGCTGGCTGTGCTCGACGAAATCCTGGTACCACTCCAACGTGAAACCGCCCCACCGGCCCACGTTGCGGTCGTCGCTGAAGGAGAACACGATCAGCACGAAGATGGGGGCGAAGAAGAACAGGTAGACCAGCCAGGAGTGGGCCGTGAGCGCGATCTTGGTGGTGCCCCGGGGCTGGACGGTGCTGCTCACAGGTTCCGGCCCCCGGTTCGGAAGTACACCAGGGTGGCCACCAGCATCACCGTCATCAGCACGAACGACAGCGACGCCCCTACCGGCCAATTCCTCGCCGTCAGGAACTGGGTGACGATGTAGGAGCCCAGTAGGGTGGTCTTGGCCCCGCCCAGGATCTCCGGTGTCACATAGGCGCCCAGGCTGGGAACGAACACCAGGATCGACCCGGCGATCACTCCCGGCATCGACAGCGGGAGCAGAACCCGCCGAAACGTCTGGAATCCCGACGCGTACAGGTCGCGGCTGGCCTCGACCAGGCTGAGGTCGATCCGCTCGATCGACGCGTACAGGGGCAGCACCATGAACGGCAGGAATCCGTACACCAGCCCGATCACCACCGCCGAGGTGGTGAACAGCAGCTCCCGCTCTCCCAGGCCGAGGGCCTCGGAGATGTTGGTGAAGAGCCCGTCGTTGCCCAGCAGCACCCGCCACGCGTAGTTGCGGACCAGGAAGTTGGTCCAGAACGGGATCATCACGAACACCAGCATGAGGTTGCGGACCAGGGGGGTGCGGGTGGCTATGAAGTAGGCGAACGGATAGGCCACCACCAAGCAGATCAGCGTGGTGAGGACGGCCAGCCACAGCGACCGGAACAGGATGTCGCGCACGATGGGCTCGCCCAGCTTGCGGTAGGCGTCGAGGTTCCAGCCCGAGAGGTCGGTGCCGCCGAAGCGGTTCCGAGTGGCGAAAGAATAGATCATCACGATCCCCAGCGGGACGGCGAAGAACAGCACCAGGTAGGCGTAGGCCGGGAGCGACAGCAGGAACCCCCGCCGGGAGGCAGCCCGCTCGGCCGCCTTCTCGAACTCGGGAGTGGCCACGGCCGCCTCCTCGATCCGTTCGGGCCGGTCGGCCACCACGGTCATGCCCGCACCACCGAGACCGCGTCGAGCGTCCACGACACCGCCACCTCTTCGCCTGCGTAGGGGCGGTAGCCGCCGGGCTGGTTCTCGCGGCGGACTTCAAGGCGCACCCAGTCGAGCACCACCGTGTACACCAGCGCGTTGCCCAGATAGGTCACGCCCTCCAAGCGGCCGACCACCGATTGGTGATCAGCGGGCACTTCGTCGGGCGGGTGCATCCCGGCCCGCTCCGGTCGCAGGCACACCGCCACCCTGGTGCCCACGGGAAGATCCGAATGGCCGGGAATGTGGACCCCGTTGGCCAGACACACCGTGTCGTTCGACACCACCGAGGCATCGAGCAGGTTGGTTTGGCCGATGAAGTTGGCCACGAATCGGTTCACCGGGTGCTCGTAGATCTCCGCCGGAGTGCCCACCTGGAGAAGCTCGCCCTCGTTCATCACCCCGATCCGGTCGGCCATGGTGAGGGCTTCTTCTTGGTCGTGGGTGACGAACACGAAGGTGATGCCCACCTCGCGCTGAAGGGCCTTCAGCTCGCCCTGCATCTCTTGGCGCAGCTTGAGGTCGAGGGCGCCCAGCGGCTCGTCGAGCAGCAGCACCTTGGGCCGGTTGACCAGCGCACGGGCCAGCGCCACCCGCTGGCGCTGGCCCCCCGAAAGCTGTTGAGAGCGGCGCTGCTCCAAGCCCTCGAGTCGAACCAGGCTGATGGCCTCCAGCACCCGGCCGGCGATCTCATCCTTGGAAACTCGCTGCATCTTGAGCCCGAAGGCCACATTGGCCTCCACCGTCATGTGGGGGAACAGGGCGTAGTCCTGGAAAACGGTGTTGACCGGGCGCTTGTTGGGAGGCAGCGTGCCGGCCTCGTTGCCGAAGATCTTGAGGCTGCCCTCGGTGGGGAACTCCAGCCCGGCGATCATGCGCAAGGTGGTGGTCTTGCCGCAACCCGACGGCCCCAGCAGGGCGAAGAACTCGCCGTCGGCGATCTCCAGGTCTACGTTGTCCACCGCCACCACCGAACCGAAGCGCTTGGTGATGGCCGAGAGCTCCACTGCGGCGGTCTGGTCGCTCACCGGATCATCCTCCCCGTCGCCCATCAGCCTGTGCCCCAGCTATAGGTCTGCTTGACGAGGCGCAGGTAGTTCAGCGTCTCCAAGGCAACCACTCCGGGGATGGCCCGGATGCGGCCGTTGACCACCGACATGAAAGCGTCGCTGTCGGGGCACACGATCTCGGCGATGATGTCGAACCGCCCGGCCACGATGATCACGTACTCGGCCTCATCGATCTCGCCGATGGCGTCGGCCACGCTCCGGGCGTCTTCCGACACGGTGACCCCCACCAGGGCCTGGTAGCCCAAGCCCAGCGCCACCGGATCGGTCACCGCCACCACCTGGATGACCCCCCGCTCGATCAGCCGGTTGACCCGCTGGCGGGTGGCCGCCTGCGACAGCCCGACCAGCGGCGCGATCTGGGCGTGGGGCAGCCGGCCGTCCACTTGCAGCTCGCGGATGATGGCCTTGTCGGTCTCATCGAGGTCGAACACCGCGGTCATCGGTCCACCTGCCTCCTAGAACCGGGCCTGGGCCTCGGTCAGGGCGGTGCGAAGGATCTGGTTGATGCGGTCGAACTCGTCGGGACCGGCGATCAGGGGCGGCGAGAGCTGGATAACGGGCTCGCCCCGGTCGTCGGCTCGGCAGATCAGCCCCAGATCGAGGAGGCGGTTGGTGAGAAACCCCCGCAGCAGTGATTCGGCTTCCTCCTCGGTGAACGATTCTTTGGTGTCCCGATCCTTCACCAGCTCGATCCCGTAGAAGTAGCCCATGCCCCGGACCTCCCCGACAATCGGGAGATCGCACAGGTCGTCCAACGCGGCCCGAAAGGCGGCCTCGTTGGCCATCACATGGTCGAGAAGGTGCTCTTTCTCGAACACGTCGAGGTTGGCCATGGCCACCGCACAGCTCACCGGGTGACCGGCAAAGGTGAACCCGTGCAAAAACGACTCGTCAGTGCCCACGAACGGCTCGGCCAACCGGTCGCTGGCAATCATCGCCCCCATAGGGGCGTAACCCGACGTCAGCCCCTTGGCGCAGGTGATGATGTCGGGCACGTATTCGAGCCGCTCAGAGCCGAACATGGCGCCCAGGCGACCGAAGGCGCAGATAACCTCGTCGGACACCAGCAGTATGCCGTGGCGATCGCAGATCTCGCGCACCCGGGCGAAGTAGCCGTCGGGCGGCACAAAGCACCCGCCGGCGTTTTGCACCGGCTCCAAGAACACCGCGGCCACCGTTTCAGGGCCGGCCCGCAGCACCGCCTGCTCGATGTCATCAGCACAGCCCAGCGTGCAGGCATCGCAGCCGGCGCACAGCCCGCAGCGGTACCTGTTGGTGTTGGCGGCATGGGAGACGCCGGGCACGAGCGGCTCGAAGGGGTCGCGCAGCGCCTTCAGCCCGGTGATCGACAGCGCTCCCATCGAAGTGCCGTGGTAGGAGAGGTCGCGGCTGACCACCTTGTTCCGCTGGGGCTGGCCGACCACCTTGAAGTACTGGCGGGCCAGCTTCCACGCCGACTCCACCGATTCCGAACCCCCGCTGGTGAAGAACACCCGGTTGAGGTCGCCGGGGGCGAACGCGGCCAGACGAGCGGCCAACTCCACCGCGCCGGGATGGGCATAGGTCCAGATCGGGAAGTAGCCGAGCTGCGATGCCTGACGCCCCGCGGCCTCGGCCAGCTCGTTGCGGCCGTGACCCACTTGGGAGACGAACAGGCCGGCCAGGCCGTCGAGGTACTGCTTTCCGTTGGCGTCCCACACGTAGCAGCCGTCGCCTCGCTCCATGATGCGCATGCGGTCGACCGCGCTGCCGATGCTGCTGAAATGACCCCACAAATGGCGGTCGGCCAGCGCAACCATCTCCTCGTGCTGCATCGAGGGCGCCCCCCTGCTTCGATTAGCGATCACCGATTTAACACCACAAACCGGCCTTGTGCAACCAAATCGGTTGTCTCAGATAACTCGACAACCGGTTTTTGCTCGAACATGGGCTTGATTGTGCGGGTTTGGTGCTGCAATATGAGCAATGCAACAACGAGAGCGGGGGTAGCACGACCATGCTGACGGACAACTACATCAACGGGAGATTCCAGCCGGCCATTGAGGGGGCGACCGACGAGGTGGTGAATCCAGCCACCGGGAAGGTGATCGGCGAGGTGGCGTCCAGCTCGGCGGCTGATGTGGACGCCGCGGTCCAAGCCGCGGCCGCCGCCTTCCCCGAGTGGTCGGCCAAAACCCCCCGGGAGCGCAGCGAGATCCTCCACCAGGTGGCCGACATCGTGGAGGAGAACGTGGCCGAGCTGTCCGAGCTCGAGTGCGAGAACGTGGGCAAGCCGGTTTCGATCATCGAATTCGAAATGGACCAACTGTGCGACAACTGGCGGTTCTTCGCCTCCGCCGGGCGCTTCCTCGACGGCAAGGCCGCCGGCGAGTATCTCGAGGGCTACACCTCGATGGTGCGCCGCGACCCCATCGGGGTGGTGGGCTCCATCGCCCCTTGGAACTACCCGCTGTTCATGGCCACGTGGAAGCTCGGCCCGCCGCTGGCGGTGGGCAACACGGTGGTGCTGAAACCCTCCGAGCTCACCCCCTACACCACTTTGCGGCTGGCCGAGTTGCTCGCCGACGTGCTTCCCCCCGGGGTGTTCAACGTGGTGTGCGGCCAGGGCCGAGCCGCCGGCGTGCCGCTGGTGCAGCACCCCGATGTGGCCATGGTGTCGCTCACCGGGTCGGTGGCCGCCGGAAAGTCGGTGGCCCAGGAGGCGTCGGACTCGCTCAAGCGGGTCCATCTCGAGCTCGGCGGGAAGGCGCCGGTGATCGTGTTCGACGATGCCGACATCGAGGCGGTGGTGGCCAATCTGCGCGACAACAGCTTCTACAACACCGGCCAGGACTGCACCGCGCCCTGTCGGGTGATCGCCGGGTCGAGGGTACACGACGATTTCGTGGCCCAGCTCACCGACGCCGCCGCCACCGTGGTCACCGGCGACCCTGCCGACGAGGACACCGAGATGGGCCCGCTGGTGTCCGGCGGCCAACTCGACCGGGTGTCGGGGTACGTCGAGCGGGCGGCCGAAGCCGGCGCGGAGATCACCATCGGGGGCGGCCCGCGCGACAGCGATGGCTACTTCTATCAGCCCTCGGTGGTGGTCGGGGTAGACCAGGCGTCGGAGATCGTGCAGCGTGAAGTGTTCGGCCCGGTCATCACCGTGCAGGCGGTGCCCGATGAGGAGACCGCTCTGGCCTGGGCCAACGACTGCGACTACGGGCTGGCCGCCAGCGTGTGGACCAACGACGTGGGCCGGGCCATGCGCATGGCCAAGGGTCTGCGGTTCGGCACCGTGTGGGTGAACGACCACATCCCGATCATCTCCGAGATGCCCCACGGCGGCTTCAAGCAGTCGGGCTACGGCAAGGACATGTCGCTCTACGCCCTCGACCACTACACCGAGCTCAAGCACGTCATGGTGAAGCACTGAGCTCAACGAACTGGGCACCGCAAGATGGTGAAGCACTGAGCGGCCAAGTCTGGGCACCGGTGGGGTTCGACTCGTGAGCGACCGCTACCGGGACATTTCGTTTTGGCACGACACCTGCCCGGGCTCGCTTGAGCCCCGTCCTTCGCTCGCCGGTGATGCCGATGTCGACGTCGCCATCGTGGGCGGGGGCTATACCGGGCTGTGGACCGCCTACTACCTGCTGTCCATCGACCCGTCGATTCGGGTGATGGTGATCGAGCGCGACATCGTGGGTTTCGGCGCTTCGGGCCGCAACGGGGGCTGGTGCGTGGGGGAGCTGGCCGCCGGGCCCGGGCGGCATGAGGCAGTGGCCGGCAACGATGCCGCCCGTCGGTTTCTCCACGCCCTGCACGATGCGGTCGACGAGGTGGGTCGAGTGGCCGAGCGGGAGGGCTTCGACTGCCAGTACGCCAAGGGCGGTGCCATCCGCTTGGCCCGCAATCGAGCCCATCTCACCCGCCAGCGGGAACAAGTCGAGCACTTCCACCGTGCCTACGGGCTGACCGACCACGACATGCGGATGCTCGGTGCCGATGAGGCCCGCACCCACTTGGCCGCCACCAGGGTGGTGGGCGGCATGTTCTTCGCCCACACCGCGGCCCTCCACCCGGCCCGGCTGGTTCGGGGGCTCGGCAGTGCCGTCGAGAGTCTGGGCGGCAAGATCGTCGAGGGCACGGCCGCCACCGCCATCGAGCCGAGCGCAGTTGCCACCGACCGGGGAGTTGTCAAGGCCGAGATCGTGGTACGAGCCCTAGAGGGCTATACCGGCACGCTGGAGGGGAACCGCCGGACATTGGCCCCGCTGTATTCGCTGATGGTGGCCACCGAGCCCATCGACGACACGCTCTGGGATGAGATCGGATTGAGCCACCGGCAGACGTTCACCGACGACCGCTTCATGGTCATCTACGGGCAGCGAACGGCCGATGGTCGGATTGCGTTCGGCGGACGGGGAGCCCCCTACAACTTCGGCTCAAGGATTGTCAGCTCGGTGGAGCAGAGATCGCGCACCCACGAACGAATCGCCGAAACCCTGGTCGAATTGCTGCCCATGCTCTCTGATGTTGCCTTCACCCACCGCTGGGGCGGTGTGCTCGGCGTACCCCGCGACTGGTTTCCTTCAGTGGGCTTGGATCGAGGCCGGGGCATGGCCTGGGGCGGCGGCTACGTCGGCGAGGGGGTGGCCGCTGCCAACCTGGCCGGCCGAACCCTGGCCGAGCTGATCGCCGAGGCCGACTCGCCCCGCATCGACCTTCCCTGGGTGGGACACCGGTCGCGGCGATGGGCGCCCGAGCCGCTCCGGTGGCTGGGCATCAACGGGGCGTTGAGGATCATGGGCATCGCCGACCGTTCGGAGGCGATTACCGGCAGGACTTCCCGCCTCGCCCGGATGATGCAGCGGATGCTGAGCTAGTCGCCGACGATATCGAGGGAATACTCGTTGGCCACCTCTGGTTCGGGGGCGCACAACAAGAGCGACTCGATGCCGAACGTGGGAGCGGCAAACAGTGCGGCGAGGCAGGAGGCCAGGCCGTGGGCAACCTCGCTGGCATGCATGAGCCCGGTGCGGAACCCTTGGCGCTGCCAGTGGGGAATGACGGCCTCAAAGTCTTCGCGGGTGAACGAATGGGCGAACTCGGAGGGCTCGGTGGGGCCCAAGATAACGGTGACAAACCGGCGGTTGCCCAGCAGCTCGGTTCGCCATCCGTCCATGGTGGCCTCCAGGGCCCGCTTGGAGGCGGCGTAGGGGACCAGAGAGTGGCGGGGCATCGAAGAGGCGTTCGACGACACCGCAACCACCACCGCATCTTCGCTGAGATGGGGAAGGGCGGCTTTGATGACCAGGTTCGGCCCATACGTGTTGACCCCGAACACCGTCTGCCAGTCGTCCGCTGCCATCTCGGCCATCGGCGCCAAGGGGGACATGCCCGCGGTGTAGACGATGCCGTCGAGCCCGCCGAGCATTTTGGCGGCCTCGCCCACCCCTTGTTCGATGTTGGCCGGGTCCAGCACGTCGATAGCCACCACATGGCCGCCTCCGGCCTCGGCCACCGCCTCTTCGAGCGCCTCGCGGCGGCGAGCGGCGAATACCGCGTTGGCGCCGTTGCGCTGAAGGGCAATGGCAGTAGCCCGGCCCAGGCCCGACGAGGCGCCCACCACCAAGATCTTGCGCTCACTCAGGGCTTCCATCTGCTCCTCCTTCACCTAGGGCGCCGGTCAGCCAATCCTGCCAAAGGGGTCCGTCCCGCTCTGCGGCCTCAGCTCCGTCGGCCCCGTAAAGGTACAGCCACACCGACGCCCTGGCGTGATCGCCGAAAGACTCCACCGCCACGAATGCGGTGCCGGGCGCGGGCTCGTCGAGCAGCAGGGCGATCCGGTGCGGTCCGGCTTCTGCCACCGTGCCGGCCAGCGGGGGAGCATCAGGCGAGTTGGCTTCGATCCGCTCGCCCACCCCCGGGGCCGGCGAGATGCCCAGCGCGGTTGTGAGCCCGGCCCACTGCTCATCGCGTGAGCCTGCTCCCATGGCGGTGGGCAGCACCGAGACGGCTGTCTGGCCTCCGAAGTGCTCCAAGTGCAGCCCGAGGTTGGACATGAACAAGCCCCAGCCCTCCACCATGGCGTCATACTGAGCGTCCCACTCGTTGCCTTCGCCGAAGCCGGTATTCACCAGCCGCACCCTGCACCGGTCTTCGCCTGCGGGCGCCACAGTCCATTCGAAGGCCAGTCCGTCCACGCCCTCCCCGCCGTCGAAGCAAATCCGCCGTGGCGGCTCCCACACCGCCACCCGCCCGCGAATCTGCATCTCCGGCCCCGGTCCAAACGAGGCCACGGCCGCTCCACCGGCCCGCTCCTCAACGGTGTGGGGCACATACCACGAGGAGATCCCCGGCCCCGTGGCCACCGCCCGCCACACCTCCTCAGGCGTCCCCGCTACCTCCACCTCCAACCCAATCGACCGCTCTTCAGCCATGGTGTTCACACTAGTGGGTGTCGCTGAGCAGGACCGTAGCCAAAATGCTTTTGTGACTACATTTGGGGACTATATTATTAGCAGTTGATGTGTGCTTCAATCGGAACTACACTAAAATAAATGGAAGTAATTATAATGGAACAAGAAATGTCAACCCTCGGCCAGCAAGCTCGCACGGTGGCGGCACGGGAATTCAAGACGCACTGTCTCCAGTTGATTCGCGAGGTCCAGGAAACCGGCCAAGAGATCATCATCACCCGCCACAAGAAGCCCGTCGCCCGGCTCGCCCCCGCCCAAAGGGAGTTCATCCCCTTGAGCGGAATAGACAAGGGGCGGCTCAAGATCTATGGCGACATCGTGTCATCAGTGTGGGACGACGAGTCATTCGACATGGAGGACAATCCCGACAAGGTCCTCGATCCCGTTGCCTGGTACGAACGTCATGATAACGGTTGACACTCACACATTGATTTGGCTGAGGTGTTCGGACGACCGGGTAGGCCGGCGCACCGAAGCCTTGCTGATCGAAGCCCAGTTTGAAGGAGAGCTAGCGGCCTCTGCCGCAGTGTTCACCGAGGCCACTCGATTGCATCTGAACGGAAGAGTCAACCTGGGAATGCCGCCGAGGGCGTGGGCGGACACCTGTACGGACAATGGCCTCCGGATCATCCCCGTCTCCGCCCGCATCGCCATCGAGTCGTCGATGCTGGGCACCTCGGGATTTCACGGCGACCCCTTGGACCGCCTCATCGCCGCTACGGCCGTCGTCGGAGGCCACAGCCTGGTAACCGCCGACCGCCAGATCGCCCAATGGGCCGAGCGCACCCGCCTCCTGAGCGTCATCGACCCCGCCCCCTAGTGGTGTGTCTTGGGTTTAGGGCCGTGGAGGGAGGAGTCCTGGGACACGAGAGCCGGGTGTCGGGCCTGGTCGCGGGCCTGTGAATTCCCGGCGGCCAGGAGGTGCCGTTTGCGCTCCGACTCGAACGTGCCGATGTACTTGGTCGGCGCTCAGTTGAACACTCCGGGGCAGTGAGTCCTGACCGCTTGGTCTCGGTTGAACTGTCTGGCCAGCGCATTTTGGCAGGCGGCGGACCGGCAGGTTTCTAGGCGCTCCAGCTCTTGGCGGATCGGGGTCCACCCCGACCACAGCGACTCTTGGGCCTGGGCCTCTGCGACGGTGAACGGCTCGGCGGTGTTCCAAGGCGCGTCGGGCAGTGTCCACCCCAGCGCAACGAGCACCCGCGCCCAGTTGCCGGCGTAGCCGGGCCGGTTCTTGTTGTTGTCGTGGTATCGCTTGACGGTGCCGGCGATGTTGCCGCGGGCGGTGCAGACTTGGGGTGTCGGCTGGTTTCGGGAGTAGTCGGTGACGGGGTCGGCCCGCTCCGGCCACGGCGTCGGGGCCGGTGTCGGCTCGGGGTCCGGCTCCGGCGGGGGGGCGGGCATGGTGATCTGAAGCGACGGGCCTTGATCGCCGTGGCCGCTGCCCAAATGGTGGGTGACGGTCCATGAGCTGGGGGCGTTGAACCGCGGGTAGCCGTCGTCGTGGTAGCGGTAGACCTCGAAGGTCTTGGGCTGGTTCCAGTCCGAAGAGTTGAACGAAGTCCAAGCGGCCTGGTGGTTGTGGCCCGACGGCGCCCGCCTCTGGTCGCGGCACCGCCACAAGCACACGCCCAGCGCCCTCTGCGCGTTGGCCGAAGCGGGCGGGAGCGAAACCCGCGCGTATACCGACACCGGCCCGCCCGGATCGCCGTTCAGCCTCACCGTGTAGGAGACGGCATCGCCCTCTAACAGCGTCGCGGACGACTTAGACACGATGATGGCCTCGTCGTTGTCAAGAATCCGCACCGTGACCGACCCCGCGCTCTGAGACACCCGGTAGCCGTCGCCCGGCAGCAGCTCCACGGTGATCTGCCCGTCGGGCTCCCAGGCGCCGTCGTCGACGGTGCTGAAAGACGCGTTGGTGTTGGTCCAGGTGCGCTCGCCCAGCAACCCGCTTTGCGCTGGTAGCACAAAATCTCCCTGTTGTGACACGCGGACGTTGACCGGCCCGGTGAACCCCTCGGGGCGCACTAGCCGAAACGCTGCGGACTGCCCCTCGGTTCTGTCGCTGGCGAATGCGGCGACGCTGACCACGGGCCGGTCATCGACTTCGGCTCGGGGCGCCACGACCACGGGCACGCTGAGCCGCCCCCTGGTCGATCCGCTGTCGGACATCGCCACTCTCCCCGCGGCCGACGGGGCGCCGACGCTGAACGTGAGCGCCGTCGCCTGCTGGGTGACGTTGTTGTCGCCGTCGCGCCGCTCGCGCACCGCCCCCAAAAGCCAGTGCTGCGCGTACAGCCTCGCGTTCTGGTGGCCGCTGCTGGCAAGGCTCACGCCGCCCGACAAGCTGAGCCGCGTCCACTGAGGCCCGTCGGCGGTGAACGTCAAAGTGAACTCGCCGCCCTCGGTCACCATCGGGACACAAGCGTTCCGCCCCGCATACGGGGCGTGCTGCTGGTGGTTGGCAGCCGGGCCGACATAGCGCACCGTGTACGCCACGCCGTCGCGGCGGGAGCCGGTGAAGGTCAGCGCCTGCTCGCCGCTGCAATCCACAAGCCCCGGAGTCCCGCCCCCCACCGGCGTGCCCGCTTTGCTGACACCGACAGCCCTGAACTTCAGCGTCGCCGAAGGGTTGCTGTTCCAAGTGGAAGCGGTGACGGAGTAGGTTCTGAAATAAGTACCGTCGGTGATGCTCCAGCCGGGCAGGCCCCCGGAGTCCTCGCCGCCCGAAGTCGTGGCGCGAATACCCGCCACAGACCTGTTAGCGCCCATGTCGATCACCAGGAAATAGTTGGTGGTCGCCGCCAGGTCGATGCCGGTGCTCGTGAACGTGAGCACCTGGTCGGAGTTGGAGACGGGGAAGCTGGAGGGGTTGGTCAGGGTGCCCAGCGAGCCGCCCGGAAACCCGCCCGACGACGAGTGGATGCTGGCGGTCAGATCCGAACTTGAGAAGTCGTTAGTGATATCGGAGAACTCCAATTCGACGCTGCGGAGGCTGTAGCCCGCGCTGTTGGCGCCGGTCGTGAACCCCTGGGCGTAGTCATTGCCCAAAGACGCGTGGGGTCCGTCTGACTGGCCCAAATTGCCGGTGAAGGTCAGCGCCGACTGCGCCAAAAGCGGCGACGCCGCCCCCAAACCGGCCGCGGCCACAGCCACAACCACCAGCGCGACGAAAACAGCTCTGAGCCCTCGCCTGCCCCTAACTAGGTGGGGGGGGGTTCACAGCACACACCAGCACAGACCGCGCTGCGCCCACCGCGTCCGAGCCCGCCCCCGCGGAAACCCCGCCCATGCCCACGCCTGTTCCTGCCGTCATTGCTTGCTCCCGTCTCGCGCACGTCTCGCGCACCAAGCGCACATCAACCTGCGCGCATCCTACCACTCCGCGAACAGCACCCATTAACCCAAGCCCCCACCCCTGCCCCCGCAAGCCCGCGACCGAGCCGGCGGCGAGGACGCCGCGGCCGGCCGCAGCGGTTCGCGGGCGAGGCCATCGCCGACGTGCTGACGGGTGAATCTGTCACCGAGTCCCAGTAGCGTCGTCGCCGGTCGCGGCTCCGTACCAAGCCGTCCAAGCATCCACCACCGGGCGAGGTGCGACATGGGATCATTCCCAAGGGAGGCCGATCGCAGGCTCCCGTTCAGCATCGGCGAAGGAGGACTTGTGTCTGCTGCCAGAGATGACAGCCAACTCTGGTCGGTACACAGGGGAGACGCGCTCGACGCCTATGCCGTGTGGCCATCCCCCTCGGCCATAATTTCGGATGGCGCATATGGGGTGGGGGGATTCCCCGGCGATCCGCGGACACCAGAAGATCTGGCCGAATGGTATGCACCCCATGTAGAGGCTTGGTCCAAGCACTCACTGCCATCTTCGACGCTGTGGTTTTGGAATACTGAGATCGGCTGGGCCACAGTTCATCCAGTCTTGGCTGAATTCGGCTGGGACTATGTTCAAACGATCGTGTGGGACAAGGGCATCGGGCACATCGCAGGCAATGTGAATGGGGACACCATCCGCCGCTTTCCGGTGGTAACCGAGGTTTGCGTACTCTATCGACGTCGCTTGGAATTCCCGACGCGAGATGGCGTGATGACGGCTCGGCAGTGGCTGCGGTATGAGTGGCAGCGGGCGGGTTTGCGCCTTCATCGGGCAAATGAGGCGTGTGGGGTGGCGAACGCCGCCACACGCAAGTACCTCACCCAAGACTGGCTCTGGTATTTTCCACCACCTGACATGATGGAACGCCTGGTGTGCTACGCCAACGAGCATGGTATTGCGGCTGGTGCCCCCTACTACTCCCTAGACGGTGTCGCGCCGGTCACGGCAGGGGAGTGGGCTGGGATGCGAGACCAGTGGAATCACACGCATGGCCTCACAAACGTGTGGTCAGCACCGCCGTTGAACGGGCAGGAGCGCTACAAGGGCAACGGGGTTCGCTCGGCGCCGCGCGTGTACAAGCCTGGTCGCAACGCCGCTGTCCACCTCAATCAGAAGCCACTGGAGTTCATGCGCCGAATCATCAAGGCTGCTACCGAGCCAGGCGACGCCGTTTGGGAGCCCTTTGGGGGGCTGTGCAGCGCGGTTGTGGCTGCGGTGGAGGCCGGGCGACGCGGCTACGCAGCGGAGACGGTGGACCACTTTGCCGACCTGGCCATTGAACGCCTCAGATCTGCTGAATCCTGACTACGCTCCAAGCTCGATGAACAACCCGCCGACGCACCAAGTGGAGGTGCCTGCCCCAGAGCCTCCTCTCCTTGACCCGAACGACCCTCGGACCAAGCTGCGCGACCGCGTTCAAGGCGCCTTGCTGGCCTTGCCCGGCTATTTCGATTCGACCACCAACATCGAAGGGCTGGCTGCCACCGATCTGTTCTCCTTGAACACAGTGCTCGGAGCAACCATCGAAGTGCAGGTGGTGCAAACACTCAATCGAATGCGCGACGTCTGGGATCCAAACGACGAATGGGCTCTGTACCGCTTTGACCGCCAAGCGCAGACATTTCCTGATGTGCTGTTCCGACGCAGGAACAGCTCTGGTGGACACGAGACTGCCCTCGGGGTTGAGTTGAAAGGCTGGTACATGCTGGCCAAAGAGCGCGAGCCCAGCTTTCGGTACCGTGTGACGCCGGGTGCTTGTACGGATTGGGATCTGCTGGTGGTGGTGCCATGGCATCTCTCCAACGTGCTTTCCGGAGTCCCTCGGGTTTCTACCCCGGCTTGCTGGTCGGCCAGGCATGTTGCTGACTACCGAAATCACTGGTGGCGTCACATTCGCGAAACCGAGCAAGATCCCTCCATTGAATCACCCGCCCACGCTTCTCCATACATGGGCCGGGACAACACCTCCGACAAGCCTGCAAATGACGGTGGGGGAAATTTCGGACGAATCGCCCGTACTGGCATCATGGATGACTGGGTCCAAGAGATACTCGCAGATCCTTTGGCCGGCATCCCTGTTGATGCCTGGATCAGTTTTCTGAAGCAGCACGAGGCTAAGTAGCAATTGTCAGCGTGAATGGATGTGGGAAGTGCAATGATCGAGAAGTTGTCGCACAAGCGGGCGCCGATGAGCGGGCACCACCAGCAGGAGCTCGACGAGTTGCGTCGGCTGGCCTGCGACGCAGAAATCCTACCGATGATCTTCGCAGCCGGCGGGCAACCCAGCCCACCACCATGGCGTCGTATTGGGCCTGTGTGCAGCACTACTCCGGCGGCGAACCGCTCCCCGATCTGATCCCGCAGCCAGTTCAGGTGCCGGGCATCGAGGGAACCCCGCCCGGCACAGCCATGTCGAGGTAGTCCCGCAGATTTGCGCCATCGGAAGGGGGCGAGCCCATTTCGCCTCTCGCATGGGCAGGAGCCGGGCGACGATCTGGAGGGAGAAGAAGCGCTGCGGGCCGGCGCAGTCGATGGTCACCCCCACCGTCCGCAACCTAAGCGCCGAGCAGCGCTGCGGGGATGACTCCGATGCCGTCTCGGCGGCGGTAGGCCTCGTTGCCGGTGCTGATGACTGCGGCGTCGAGCAGGTTGTCGCCGATCCGGTCCGTCAGCCAGCGCAGGTGCCGGACGTCGTCGTCGACGACGGCGGCAGCGAGCTTGACTTCCAGCGCGACGACGTTGCCGTCGCGTCGTTCGACGATCAGGTCCACTTCCTGTTCGCCGCCGCGGGTGCGCAGATGTGAGACGCGCGCTCGCGAGGCTTGCGCGTAGACGCGCACCGACTGGGCCACGAGCGACTCGAACAGGTGGCCCAGCAGCGTGCCGTCGCGTTGGGTCGCCTGCGGTGTGGCTACGCCGTCGAGCAGGGCCTCGGCATTGATGCCCAAGCTGCTCATGGCGAGCGCGGGGTCGGCGAGATGGTGCTTGGGCGATGCCGCCAAGCGGCGCAGGCGGCTGCGGGTGGGCAGCCAGGCCGGCAGTTCCTCGACAATCCACATTTGTTCCATGACGCGCCGGTATGCGGCGACGGTAGCCATCGACGGCGGGTCGCCGGCGCCCGGTGTGGCGGCGTCGCGTATCGAGGTGTAGGCGGCGGTCGTTGCGGTTGCGGCGGCGAATGCTTCCAGCCAGCGTCGCAGCGATGCGCGGTCTCGCACGCCGGTGCCGAGCTCGTCGATGTCGTGCTCCACAACACGGTCGAGGTAGCTGCCGATCTGGCGTTCCCGCAGGCCCCGGTCGAGTTCGCGGATGGCGGGAAAGCCTGACCGCTCGATCTCCAGCGCATAGTCGGAGAGCTTCATGGCCGAGCGGCCTGCCAATGGGGGCCGGCTGCCGCTCAGCAGTTCGGCCAGGCTGACCGTCGGTTCTGTGATGCCTCGTTCTGCCAGTGACATCGGGCGCATCCGCAGCGTGACGATACGGCCGGCGCCCGAGTGCGTCGGCCGCGTCGCCGGAGCGGCTGAGCCGGTGAGCAGGAAGCGCGCCGTGCCAGGATCAGCGTCGACACGGCGCCGGACCATGTCCCACGAGTCGGGATAGCGCTGCCATTCGTCGATCAGAATCGGGGGGCGGCCAGCGAGCAGGCGCTCGGGATCGCCCCGCACGACGGCCAGTTGCCTGCCGTCGTCGAGTCGGTGAACCGTGCGAGCACGCCGCAGGGCCGTCTCAGTCTTGCCCACAGCACGCGGCCCCTCGATGACCACCGCAGGCAGGCCGCCGGCGAGCATGTCCAGCTCCGTGTCCACGATGCGAGGCAGATATGCATCCACGCTGGCAAGTCTACGTATCGGACGGCTCGAACTATGCGAATCGGACGGTCCCAGCTATATGGATCGGACAGTATGGCTGCGAAGCGGGCCGCGTTCTTGGAGGTATCGGATCGGCTGCGGCAGACGCGGTCGCCCCGACCGAGCATCGCGAGTCCATCCTGACGCCGGCCGACTGCACACGGACACGGTAACGGGCCACCCTGCTTCAACAACTCGAGCCGGCGCGGTAGCGGGTGCGCCGGTTAGGACCACAGGGTGCTGATGGGAAGGGCCCATAATGCCCGCGGCCCGACTATCGACACGGCGGGAAGCTCAGCGAGATACTCGGCGATGAGTGGATCTACCAACCGCTTGCGGTAAGTGCTCACCGCACCATACTACCGATTTTCGACACCCAGGAATGCTGATTTTCGACACCCTATGATGTCGGTTTTCGACACCCAAGACACCCCGTTGCCGACAGCACATGAGTCGACACCACTGAGCTTCCCATCCCAGATTTCCGCGAAGGCTCAATAAAGGTTCAGACGACCATCCTCGAACCGGGCCGCCATTTCGATCTGAGCACCTCCGACTCCTTCATCGCGCACGCCTCCATCAAGGGTGCCGTCGGCAAACATGTCGTGAATGATTCCAGCCGCGGTGATTACCACTCGGTTGCCCGCCTGCTCATTGCGCTCGATGTGGCCCTTCAGCGGTCTCCGGTACACCTGCCACACCCCGCGTAGGTCAGGGGCGCCGTCGGACAGCGGCTCGTCGCAACCGGCCAGCACCAGCGGCGGCCACTCCCGCCACCGACCGGGGGGCGTTCGGACAATCGGCAAGTCGACCGCCTTGGTGGTCGCCGACTCGAGATTCGCCGCCAACTCCGGCAGGAGGTAGTGCTCGCTTCCGACCGGGGGCTGGGGCGGCTGACGCCGCACACGAAGCGGTGCCGCCGCCATTGAACCCAGAGCCTTCACCACATCGCCTATTCGCATCGCCGACTCCCCAAATCAATCGCGTTCAACACTGGCATTAGATATTGGCATCAATACTGGCCGAGGTGGGCGGCGATCGCGACGGCAACCCCAGTGTCGCTGTCGAAGTGCTCTGGCATCTGTGGGAGAACCGGGTTAGAGGGCTGCGTCGATGCACTGCACCGGGCCGTCCCAGGCCAGCATGTCTCTGTCCAAGGTGAGCAGCGGGCACTCCTGGACAAGCGCGGTGGCCAGGATGAACCGGTCTGCGGTGTCATTGGTGGCCAGTCCCAGTTCCCCCAGTCGAGCGGCCTGCTCCGCTTCCAGCGACCCAAGAGGCAGGTCTCTGATCCCCGCGGCTGCCATTCGCAGCCGGAGAAGAGTCACGTTGGCCTCTACGGCCAACCGCCGTTTGGCTTGCAGCAGGGCCAGTTCCCAGTAGGTGATGGCGCTGACCACTGCCTCGCCTCGTCGAGACGCACGGTCAACGCGTTGGATGGTCTGGGCCCCGAGTTTGCCGTCAGCCAGCCCCCAGCAGAAGCGGAGCACCACGTTTGTATCGAGTAGCAGCATCAGCCATCAGGCTCAGACGGGCCGACAACGAGGCTGGGCTCTTTCTCGTCCCAGCTAGCGAGGATCTCGTTGACCACCTCCTCATGGCTGGGCGATACGTCCGCTTCGTCGAAATCGAACCCATCGGGTAGCGAGATGATGTCCCGGCAAAAGCCGAATAGCGACCCGGAGTATTCGGCGAGGGATGATCGGGGTGGTCGAACCTCAGCCACTGGCCGCCCGTTCTTGGTTATGACGATTTCTTGACCGTCCCTCACCGCCTCCAAGAGCGGGCCGCAATTGGCCCGGAACTCGCTGACCGGCACAGTGACCGCTGAAACGGGATCTTTGGCAAGCGCCATTGGGTCAGGCTAGCTGCTTTGCTAATTATGTACAACAACGTACAGAATAGTTTGATGACAGAAGGTTGCACGCCTACTCCCAGTTGGTTCTCGGTACCTTGATACGTATGGCTTCGGCTGACCACCTCGATCAAATCGACTCGGCGCTTCGCAACGACATCAGGCGGCTGGGCAACCAGCTCGGCGATGCCCTGGTGCGACAGCACGGCCCTGAGTTGCTGGAGCGCGTCGAACAAGTGCGGGCCATGGCCCGGGGACTGCGACGCGACGAGGAGTCGGGAGCGGCCCTGGCCGAGGTGCTCGACGATGTGGATGTGGTGGAGGCCATCCGCCTGGTAAGGGCGTTCACGGTCTACTTTCACCTGGCTAACACCGCCGAGCAGGTCCACCGCATTGAGGATCTCAACGCCGGTGGCCTTGTCGGCAGCCTCCGCTTCGCTGACACGGTGGCCAAGCTCCGAGACCTTGGCATCGATGCGGCTGAGATTGTGGCCGCCACCCGAGGTGCCGACCTTCGCCCGGTGTTCACCGCTCATCCCACCGAGGCTTCCCGCCGGTCGATTCTCGACAAGCTGAACGAGATCGCCGTTCTCATTGAGCGTCGCAGCGAGACCGGCGGCGGGCCGGCCGGCCGGGGCCGGATCGATCGCCGCGTCGACGAGCTCATCGACGCCATCTGGCAAACCGACGAGCTTCGCCGGGAGCGGCCCGATCCTGTTGACGAGGCCCGCTCCATCCTCTACTTCCTCACCGAGATCGCCGCTGACGGGGTGCCCGAGCTGTTCGACGACGTCGATGCTGTGTTGCGATCGATCGGGGGCTCGCTGGACGGGCCCCAGGTGCCGGTGCGGTTCGGGTCGTGGGTGGGCGGCGATCGCGATGGCAACCCCAATGTCACCCCCGAGACAACGCTGGAGGTGCTGGCCTTTCAGCGGGGACGGGCGCTGCGCCTGCTGGTGGCCGAGGTGGAAGAGTTGTCGTCGGAACTGTCGGTTAGCACCGCCGTTACCGCCATCACCCCTGAATTGCAGGCCCAGATCGAAGCCGACCGCGACGACTTTCCCGACGTGGTGTCCCGATTCAGCAAGTTGAGCGCCGGCGAGCCCTACCGGCAGCGCTGTTCGGTGATTCACCAGCGCCTGTTGGAAGCCGCCGCCCAGCCTCCCGGACCGAGGGCCTATGGGTCGCCCGCCGACATGGAGGCCGACCTGGCCGCCATGGCCCGCTCGCTCGAAGTCAACGGGGGATCGCTGATGGCCAGCGGCCGCTTGGCCCGGGTCCGGCGGATCCTGGCCATGGTCGGATTCCACCTCGCCACCCTCGACATCCGCGAGAACGCCGCGGCCCACCACGAGGCATTGGCGGAGCTGTTCGCCGAGTTGGGCACCGAATACCTGGCGCTCTCCCGTTCGGACCGCACCGCGCTGTTGGCCGCCGAACTGGAAAGCCGCCGGCCCCTGGCCCCTCCCGCGGGGTCGAGCGCCCAGGGCTCTCTGGCTCTGTTCGCGGCCCTGCGAAAAGCCTTCGACCGCCACGGCGACGGCGTGATCGAGAGCTACATCGTCTCCATGACCCACGGCGTTGACGACGTGCTGGCCCCCGCGGTGCTGGCCCGCGAGGTCGGCCTGGTGGACATCCCCGGAGGCGTCGCCCGAATTGGCTTCGTGCCGCTATTCGAGACCATCGACGACCTCCGGGGGATCGGGCCCATGCTCCGGGAGCTGTTGGCCGCACCCGCCTACCGTCGCCTGGTGCAGCTCAGGGGCGACAGGCAAGAGGTGATGGTCGGCTACTCCGACTCCAACAAGGACGGCGGCATCACCACCTCGCAGTGGGAGATCCACAAGGCGCTGCGGGAGATCGCCGAGGTCTCGGCCGAGACCGGAATCAAGGTGGTTGTGTTCCACGGCCGGGGCGGCACCGTGGGGCGAGGGGGCGGGCCCACCAACGCGGCCATCTTGTCGCAACCAGCCGGGGTGGTGGCCGGAGCGATGAAGATCACCGAGCAGGGCGAGGTGATCGCCGACAAGTACGGCCTGCCCCGCCTGGCCCAGCGCAACCTGGATCTCGCCCTGTCGGCGGTGCTGGAGGCCACTCTCGCCCACCAGAGCCCCCGTCACGGCCGCGGCGGCATCGATGCCTGGAACGATGTCATGGAACTCATGTCGACCAGCGCCTATCAGGCGTACCGCAGCTTGCTCGACACCCCCGGCTTTGTGGAGTACTTCCAGGCCTCGACCCCCGTAGAAGAGCTGACCGCCATGAACATCGGCTCCCGACCGGCTCATCGTTCGGGATCAAAGGCTGGCATCGACGATCTCCGAGCCATCCCCTGGGTGTTCGGGTGGACCCAGTCGCGGCAGATCATCCCCGGCTGGTTCGGGGTGGGCACGGCTCTGGCTGCGGTTGACGAGGCCGGCAGCGAAGAACTGCTCCCGGCCATGTACGAAGGCTGGCAGTTCTTTCGCACGTTTGTCTCCAACGTGGAGATGACTTTGGTCAAGACCGATCTGGCCATTGCCGGGCATTATGTCAATCGCCTCGTCGCCCCTGAACTCCATCACTTCTTCAACACAATTGTTGAAGAGCACGATCTCACCGTCGCCCACATCGCCAAGCTGACCGGCGGCGAACTGCTCGGCGATCTTCCGGTGCTCAAGCGGACCTTGGCCGTTCGTGATGCCTACCTCGATCCTATAAGCGTGCTGCAAGCAGAACTGCTGGCCCGTTCGCGGGCCCCACTGGGCTTGCAAGATGACAGCCGTCGCATTCAGCGGGCCCTCCTGCTGACCGTGAATGGAGTCGCCGCCGGCATGCGCAACACCGGCTGAGGTTCTGAGCTTCAGTCGCACATTCCCAGGCGCCCGGCGACGAATCCCGGCGTCGCAGGTACATTGTCACTGTGCTCCTCATCGGCTACCGCAAGCCCAAAGCCGAGATGCCCAAGCCAATCGAACTGTAGGCAGTGCCGGACATCAACTGCGTGACATCGCTATCACCGGCTTCTCGGTCCGGCCTGCTGGCCAGGCTGGGGAGCGAGCGGTTCGACCTCTTGATCGTCGGAGGGGGAATAACCGGTGCGGGCGTGGCCCGCGACGCAGCCCATCGCGGTCTGCGGGTGGCGCTGGTTGAGAAGGACGACTTCGCCGCCGGCACGTCGTCGCGCTCGTCCAAGTTGATTCACGGCGGGCTGCGGTACTTGGCCATGGGCGAGGTCGGGATGGTGCGCGAGACCGCTCGTGAACGCCAGGCTGTACACCAGATGGCCCCGCATCTGGCCGAGCCGTGCTGGATGGTGGTGCCCGCTCGCAACCGGGCCAGCCTGATGAAGTTTCGAGCCGGGATCAGCACCTACGAGAAGCTCGGGGCCGTCGAAGACGCCGACCGCAACCTCAGCTGGGATCGCGGCGCCCTCGCCGAGCACGAGCCCTGCCTGCGCCGGGACGAATTTCCCTGGGCGTGCGCCTACCGGGAGTATTTGACCGACGACGCCCGGCTGGTGCTGGCCGTGCTGCGCGACGCGGTGGGTGCCGGGGCCCAAGTGGCCGGCCGGCTGCCGGTGGTGGATGTGATCTGGGAAGGCAGGCAAGTAGACGGGGTGGTGGCGGCGTGCGAGGTGAGCGGTGATCGGGTGGAGATCCGCGCCGACGCAGTGGTGAATGCCACCGGGCCCTGGGTGGAGCGCTTAGCCCAATTCGAGGAAGAGGCCGCCACTGACCGGCTCCATCCCTCCAAGGGCGTGCACGTGGTGGTAGACGCCGCCCGGCTGCCGGTGCGGAACTTGGTGATCATGTCGACACCCGACAAGCGCAGCGTCTTCGTGCTGCCTCGGGGCGACGCGGTGGCCATCGGCACCACCGACACCAGCTACGAGGGCAAACAGCTCCTGTGGCCCGAGATCGAGCGGTCCGACGTGGCGTATCTGCTACAACCGCTCAAGCGCTACCTCGACGTCGAGCCGCTGGGTTTCGACGACGTGGTGGCCGCTTGGTCAGGCGTGCGCCCCCTGGTGGCACAACAGGGTAAGGAGGCCACTGAGATCTCCCGCAAAGAAGAGGTATGGGTGGGAACCGGGGGCATGATCACCGTGGCCGGCGGCAAGCTCACCGGCTTTCGCACGATGGCCATGACGGTGCTGGTCTTTGTGGCTGAGCGGTTGGGTCGATCGCTGGGATCAAGCCCGGGGCCCAACCCGATCCCCGGCGGCAACCTCTCATCGGAACTCGATGCCTGTGCCGCATCGGTAGTTACGGCCACTGGCGTCGAACGGCCGTTGGCCGACCGGTTGGTGCGGCTCTATGGGGACGAGGCCAGTCAGGTGCTGGCCTTGGGCCATCAACCAATCCTCCCTGGCGGGCGGGTGGTGGCCGGCGAGGTCGACTGGGCGGTGAAGGTGGATGGAGCTCTGACCCTTGAAGATCTGATCTATCGCCGCACCCGAGCCGCCTGGTACACGCCCGCTGAACGGGACGACCTGCTCGCCCCGGCGGCGTCGCTGATGGGCGATCTGCTGGGGTGGGACGAGGCCCGCATCATCTCAGAGATCGATGCCGTTCGAGCCCGCTTCGCCAGCGAACTCGAATTCAAAGCGAACGCCTGATGGCCCTCATAGACGAACTCGCCAGCCTGCTGGGCGACAATCTTCTCCTCGACGACAAGGCCCGCCACAGCAGAGCCCGCGACACCTGGCCACGCTCCGAGTTCGACCAGTGGCAGGACCGGCTAGTGCTGCCGGTTGCGGTGGCGGTGCCGTCAAGCACTGAGCAGTTGTCTGCAACCGTGCAGTTGTGCCGGTCACACCGCGCCCCGATGATCCCCCGAGAAGCAGGATCGGGATGCGTGGGCGGTGTGCTGGCGTCAACCAACTCGGTGGTGATCAGCACCGAGCGCCTGAGCGGACTGCGGTGGCTTGACCCGGTGGACGGCCTGGCCGCATTCGGCGCTGGCACAATGGGCATCGACGCCGAGAACCGAGTGCGGGAAGACGTATTCACCATCGGACACTGGCCCCAGTCGATCGAGATCTCCTCGGTCGGCGGTTGGGTGGCCACCCGGGCATCCGGCCAGTACTCCACCGCCTACGGCAACATCGAAGACATCGTGTATGCGGTTGAGGCGGTGTTGCCCGACGGGTCGATCTACCGGTCGCGCCCCACCCCCCGGGCATCGGCCGGACCCGATCTGCGGGAGTTGCTGCTGGGCAGCGAGGGCACGCTCGGGATCATCACCGAGGTGACCTTCTCGCTGCGACCGCTCCCCGAACCGGGGGTGCGCCAGGCCTTCCACTTCGAAGACATGAGTGCGGGGATCGATGCGGTGCGCAGCGTGATCGTCCCCGGCTGGCGGCCCCCGGTGGTGCGCCTCTACGACGCCGGCGAATCGCGCCGCCACTTCCGCGACCACGTACCCAAGGGCCGCTGCATGGCCATCTTCTTGCATGAGGGACCGCCCGGACACGCCGCGCTGGAGGGCGCCGCGGTGGCAGAGCTGTGCCAGGCGGGCGGTGGAGAACAGGCCGACCCCGGTGTAGTGGATCACTGGTTCGAGCACCGCAACACGGTGCCGACTTGGACCGAGCTATTCGAACAGGGCCTAGTGGCCGACACCATCGAGGTGGCCACCGGCTGGCGCCATCTGGCCCACCTCTACACCGCGGTTATCGAAGCCATCAACGCGGTGCCCACGGTGATCGCGGCCACCGCCCACACATCACACGCCTACCAATCCGGGGCCAACCTCTACTTCACCTTTGTCGCCCAACCCTCAGATCCTGGCGAATACCAGTCGGTCCACGACGCCTGCTGGGCCGCGGCCATGCAAGCGGCCACTGACTGCGGTGCCGGCATCGCCCACCACCACGGCATCGGCCGCGTCCGCCGCCCCTGGATGACCGACGAGCTCGGCGACGCCGGCGTCAAAGTCCTGCGCTCCGTCAAGGCCGCCCTCGACCCCGACAACCTCATGAACCCCGGAGTCTTGATTCCAGACTGACCACAATCGCTCCAGCCGTTGCATTCCGAGCCGCATCAGCAAGAAACCTTGACCCCTGAGAGTCATGCGACTTGGACTGCATCAGTGAGCTTGTCGGGAACATCGGCTGGGAACGACAACACGAGATGCCTGTCGAGCGCCGTCGCGACCCGGGCAAGTGTGTCGATCCGATTCTTCGCACCGCCACCCTCCTCAAGCCGAGAGATGACCGACTGAGTGGTGCCCATCCGGTCGGCAAGCTCTCGCTGGCTCAAGCCGGCTTCGGTCCGCAGTTCAAAGATGAGCTGTCCCAAATCAAGATCCTGCTCGATCCCGGCCCGCGTCTCGGCGGACGGCTCACCTTTGGTCTTCTTGATGTCTTCCCATCTGGACAGATTGGCCATCGTGCCCCCTTCTACGGATTGTACTTGGCGCATTCCTGAGCGATCTTTCGAGCCCGAGCAATTTCAGCCCGCTCGTTGTTTCGCTGTTTACGGAATGTTGTCAACAAGATGATGCGGCCATCGCCAGTGAATCTGTAGGTGATACGCCGAGCAGTTGAACCGAGTGTGAACCGGACTTCGAATAGGCCCTCGCCGAGACTTCGTGAGAACGGCATTCGCGCTCGAATCCCGAGTGAAGCGAGTCGGTCAACCACGGTCGCCGTCCGTTCCCATTCGGTATGGCTGAGCTCGTCGAACCACTCGACGAGCTCATCGTGCGCCTCAATCTCAGCCACACAGAGCATCATCGCATATATGCGATAATCGCACAAGGGCGATTATACGTGCCGTCTAGGGGGTTCGCAGCATGGCCATGCCCATGCACCGTCCTGCCCGGCCCGACTGGCCTCGATGGGAGAAGAAGCGCTGGGCGTCCAGGGTGTCCATTCGGGAGTCTTCAATGTTCTTGAGCCATACACCGGCATCCAGAAGCTGCTGTTTGACCATGTAGGGAATGTCCAAGTGCGGCCTATCCCCGGCGTCGTAGAGCACCGCCGGCTGCTGGTGGAACTCCCCCTCGGCCTGCATGGCCTCGTTCATGGAGACTTCGAGGGAGAGCGGTTGCAGGCATGGGCCGATACCGGCCTGGATGTCACGCGGCCGGCAGCCCAGCTCCCGGGCCATCGTCTCTACCGCCTTTTGGGCGATGCGCCCGATGGCCCCGCGCCACCCCACATGCACGATGCCGATGGCCGGTTGCGCCGGGTCGTAGAGCACCACCGGCGCACAGTCGGCCACCAGCACGGCCATAGGGATCATCGGTGTACTTGTCACCAGCGCATCACAGGCGGCCACCCCCGACTCCGATGAGTCGGCACCCCGTCCTCTGTCGTGCTCGCCGACGACTTTGACCCGAACCCCGTGTACTTGACGGGGTACCACTAGGTCCCGGAAGTCGAATCCCAATTCGTCGCCCGCGACCTTGCGGTTGGCGATGACCCGTGCTGGGTCGTCCCCCACCTCAAAGCTGAGGTTGAGACTGCCCAACTCGCCTGTGCTCACACCGCCTTCACGACCAGTGACCGCGGCCAGCACCTGGAGCCCGTCAAAGCTGAACCGGACTGAGTCCATTGAGTCCTACCCTAGTAGTATTTCTGGTGTGAAAGTTAGCGTGAGCCTTCCCGACGAAGACGTCGCCTTCCTCGACGACTATGCCCGCCACCACCAAATCGCCTCCCGATCAGCCACCCTGCACCGGGCGATCCGGCTCCTGCGGGCATCTGAGCTGGCGCAAGATTATGCCGACGCATTCACACAGTGGGATAGCGAAGAGCGCCACCTTTGGGACTCCGCTGCATCTGACGGGCTCGCATAGCACCAATGCGGCGAGGAGAGATCCGCATCGTCAACCTCAGCCCCGCGCTGGGCGCCGAGGCCGCCCAAACCCGGCCCGCGGTGATTGTCAGCAACGACGGCGCCAACACCACTGCCGCCCGGTTGGGACACGGAGTGGTAACCGTGGTCCCCATCACCTCCAACACCGAGCGGATCCACCCCTTCCAAGTGCTGCTCGTCGCCGCCGACACCGGCCTCGAACGCGACTCCAAAGCCCAAGCCGAGCAGGTCAGGTCGATCTCCGTCGAGCGGGTTGGCCGCCTGGTCGGCCAAGTCCCCTTCGATCTCATGGCCCACCTCGACAGCGCCCTCCGACTCCACCTCGCCCTGTGACGAACTCGCCGTGACAGGGGCCAGACATGCCCGAAGTGCTGATCTACAGAGTGAGGTGACGGTAAGGCGCCGTCACCTCGGAGGTTCAGGATCCTGCCCGCCAGTCAGTGTCCCTCCCCCGGAAAGGTCCACCACTCGACGCTCGGTGACGATCGCGGTGATGAGCTCAGCCCGGGTGACGTCGAACGCAGGATTGATCACTTTGGTCTCAGGCGGCGCCGTGCCCTCAAGCGGGTAGGAGACAACTTCGCGGGCCCCTCGATCCTCGATCGGGATTGAGGCGCCCGAGGATGTTCCGAGGTCGATGGTCGACTCTGGAGCCACCACCACAAAGGGAACGCCAGCGTCGGCGGCGGCGAGCGCAAGACCGAACGTGCCTATTTTGTTGGCGGTGTCGGCGTTGGCGGCGATCCGGTCAGCGCCGGTCAAGACAACGTCGATCAGGCCGCTGGCCAGCACTGATGCAGCGGCGCTGTCGACGATGAGCCGGTGCGGAGCGTCCATCTGGGCGAGTTCCCAGGCCGTCAGCCGGGCGCCTTGCAGCAGTGGCCGGGTCTCCAGCGCGACAACCTCCGCCAGCAGGCCCCGCTTGTGGAGCTCCTCGGCGACCGCGAGCGCCGTACCGCCCTCCACGGCAGCGAGCGCTCCGGTGTTGCAGATGGTCATCACCGTCAGCGGCCGGCCATCCACGAACTGCGCGGCGAGATCGGCGCCTCGCCTCGCCATCCCGCGAGATGCCG
Source organism: bacterium (assembly GCA_028819295.1). Lineage (GTDB taxonomy): Bacteria > Actinomycetota > Acidimicrobiia > Acidimicrobiales > Bin134 > Poriferisocius. Next base: position 66,008 of record JAPPMA010000032.1, read on the forward strand.
CGATCTCCTCATCCCGAACCTCAAAGGCTGCATTGAGCACCGCCTCGAAGCCCTGGGGAGCGAATTCGGCGACGCGGCGGACCATACGCGCGAGGTTCACCGCTGTTGGTCGAGCGCTTTCCAAGTCGTTGAGCAGGGGCTCCAACTGCGTGGGGCCACCGGCCGACTCGCGGTGGGCGAGCGCGACGCCGAAACCACCCACGACTCCCAGAGCGGGCGCCCCCCGGACGGCGAGCCGATCAATGGCCGCCACCACGTCGGCGACTGTGGTGAGGCGAAGCACTTCCACCGCGCCTGGAAGCATCGTCTGGTCGATGACCTCCACCGCGCCTCCAACCCAATCCACAGTTCGCTTCAAGACCAAGCACCTCTATTTGTCTGACAACTACGGCCAAGGTACTCGCACAGCTAATTTGTCGGGCAAGCAGACATTGTGGGTGGGTCGCGAGGGTCTCATGGAGAACAGATGGACGTCGGCGAGCGCTGACGGCGAACACAGCGACGACCTTGATGCCTGCGTGCATGGCTCTCAGCTGCTGGGCAGCGACCCAGCCCTCGTTTTGCATGGCGGCGGGAACACGTCGGTCAAACAGCCGTTCCACGACCTCACGGGCCAGGAAATTGACGCGCTCTACGTGAAGGGGTCGGGTTGGGATCTGGCCACGATCGAGCGAGCGGGCTTCGCCCCGCTCCGACACGCCCGCCTCCTCGAGCTGCTTGCCCTCGACTCGCTAAGCGACATGGACATGATGCGAGAGCTCTCGGCCGCTTGCCTGGACCCCGCGGCGCCCGCGCCATCGGTTGAGACGCTCCTCCACGCCCTGATTCCCCACAAGGCGGTGCAACACAGCCACGCCGATGTGATCGTCACCCTCACCAACACTGCCGAAGGGGAGACCGCGGTCAGGGACGTCTACGGGCCGGACGTGCTCATCATCCCGTACGTCATGCCGGGTTTCGACCTCGCAAAGGTCGTGTCGCGGATGTGGGATGACGACGGCTGCTCCGGGATGGTCCTCCTCAACCACGGTCTGTTCACCTTTGCCGACACGACGAGAGAGGCGTACGAGCGCCACGTGGAACTCATCTCCCGTGCCGAAGCATGGCTTGATGAACATGCGCCGATGGCGGCGCCGACCACCGAGCCGCCACCTCCGTGCAGCTGCCTTCGCCTCGCGGAGCTTCGCCGGCAACTCTCAGAGGTCGCCGGAAAGCCGCTCATTATGGGGCGACACTGGACGCCGCAAATCGCCCGCTTCGTGGCCCGACCCGACCTTGAGAGCCTGGCCAACCGGGGCCCATTGACCCCGGACCATGTGTTGAGAACGAAGCGAACGGCGTTGGTCGGCACAGACGTCGAACCCTATGCAGAGGCCTACCAGGATTACTTCGACGAGAACGCAGCCCGCTCCGAGGAACACCTCAAGATGCTTGACCCCGCGCCCCGGGTCCTGGTCGATCCTGAAATCGGCCTTCTCGGTATTGGCGAGACCGCCAAGGCATCGGCCATCGCGGCCGAGATCTACGCCCACACCATCCCCGTGCTCGAACGTGCCGAAGACCACCTCGGCGGCTACGTCGCACTCCGGCCCGAAGAAATCTTCGACGTCGAGTACTGGTCGCTCGAGCAAGCCAAGCTGGCCCTTGACGGTCCAAAGGCCCGATTCACCGGCTGCGCCGCAATCGTCACCGGGGCCGCATCAGGAATCGGCCGGGCTTGTGCCGACGCCCTCCTCTATCAAGGCTGTGCCGTAACCGGATTCGACTCCTCACCGGCCATCGAGTGCGCCTTCGAGGGCCCGAACTGGCTCGGGCGAGAGGTCGACGTCACCGACGCAGACGCCCAGCGACGCGCCATCGACGACGCGGTTGAACGATTCGGCGGGGTCGACATTGTCGTTGCGGCGGCAGGGATCTTCGGGCCGTCAGCGCCGATTCGACACCTCGATTTCGCCGACTGGCGATCAGTCCAAGCCGTGAATGTCGACGCGATCGCACAACTGCTCTCGTCGACTCACGACCTCTTGGCGCTCTCGCCCATCGGTGGGCGGGTGGTCATAGTCGGGTCAAAGAACGTACCCGCCCCCGGCCCGGGCGCAGCCGCCTACTCCGCGTCCAAGTCGGCCGTGACCCAACTGGCGCGGGTCGCCGCCATCGAGTGGGCTGGAGAGGGCATCCGCGTGAACGTCGTCCACCCCGATGCCGTGTTCGACACCGGCCTTTGGGACGATGAGACCCTCGAAGCGAGGGCGGCGCAGCATGGGCTGACCGTCGAGGAGTACAAGTCCCGCAATCTGCTCGGTGCAACGGTGACCTCGAAGGCGGTCGCATCTGTCGTCGCCGAGCTGTGCAGCGACACATTCGCGGCAACCACCGGCGCACAGATCCCAATCGACGGCGGCAACATCCGAGTGGTGTGACTGCCGGGCGACAACCACGTCATAGAAGATGGCGATGCCGGGTTCTCTCTCTTCCAAATTTATTGAGCCTGCGCGGAAACGCGGGGTGGGAGTGGTTTGAAGGTCCGTGATCTGGGGTCGGGGCCGGGGCCCTGCCCCTCGCGGCCGAACCGTTCGTAGTGGCGGGGGCGGGATTTGAACCCGCGACCTTCGGGTTATGAGCCCGACGAGCTACCA
>JAPPMA010000086.1:0-25279 GCA_028819295.1 bacterium
CCAGCGCACAGTCACCATCCCAGCGTCCGGCACCGCCACCCTCACGGTCGCCACCACCGACGACTCAGCCGACGAGCCCGACGGCACGGTCACCGCTACACTCGTCGACGAAGCCGACTACGACCTCGGCGCGCTCAAGACGGCGACGATCGCCGTCTCCGACAACGACCCACCCGTAGCAGTCGAACAAGACGAGCCCGACGAGCCGGTGCTAACCGCCTGCGCCGCCCGCCCGACGCTTTCTATCAGCAGCCCCACGGCCAGCCGTAGCGACGCGACAGTCGACTTCGAGGTTAGCCTCAGCTGCATCCCCAGCCGCCGCCCGACGATCCTCCTCACCCCGGTCCGCGACGGCAACCTCGGCCAGAACATGTTCGTCTTCCTCTCAGCCCAGCAAACCACCACCACCGTCACCGTCGCCATCGGTACAGAAAACCATCTGGGCCTCGCCCTCGCCTGGAACATCGGCCTCGCCAACGACCAAGCACAAGGCAACGTCGATTTCGCCCACTAGCGCAGCCACACCACCACGGGGGGCAGCCCAGTCGAGCACTGGAACCCGACTCTCGTGACCACGGTCGGCGAGCAGATTCAAAGCGCGAATGATGCGATCTGTGAAAACATCGACTCGCTCGCCGACGATCGCGCTCTGCTCTCTCAGAACGTGCTCGCTCAACTCCGGAATCTGGTCGAAGGCGTTGTCGTACGACTCCACACGGGCAAATCCAGTGCCGAGTTCAAGTATGAGGCCGTGGCGCCGGCGCTCGCCTTCGTGAGAGCCGACGCCAGGTTCAACTTCCTCGGAAGATTTCACAAGCTGATCCAGAAGAGCGCTTCGCATTACACGCTTGACGGTGACGCGTCCGAACGGCTGATGCTCAAGTATTACGAATACCTATTTCGAACACGACGTGTTCTGACGGATTGCTGCGAAACTGACGTGCTGGCGAATCTTGAGTCATTCCCGATCGATCTCGATCCATCACTCAAGGAGCATCACGGGAAGATCGGTGACAGGATCGAAGCCGTACGCCGGTCGAGATTGAGCAGCGGCAGATCCGACCGGTACTACATCCACAAGACGCGGCCGTTCTTCACTGGTGGTCGCATCTACTACGAGGTCACGTTCTACCCAGCCGTCAACAAGGTGAGCAAGTCCGACCGCATCATCGCCTTCACCGACATCGACATGACCGACGAGTGCTCGGCGATGCTGGCGCTGGAGAATGACTCGATCGTGTCCGACACGCTGGGCGCGGTGCCCGACGACGGCTCTTCGGCGTGGTCGACGCGGGCGATGGGAGAGCGCCACGGCGTCGGCAAGGACACGGTTGCGCGGATCTGGCGGTCGCGGGGGCTGCGCCCGTGGCGGGCGGACGCCTACAAGCTGTCGGCGGACCCGGACTTCGAGTCGAGGGTGGTCGACGTCGTCGGGCTGTACTTGAACCCGCCCGAGGCGGCTGCGGTGTTCGCGTTCGACGAGAAGACCCAGGTCCAGGCCCTGGACCGGACCCAGCCGTCGCTGCCGATGGTCCCCGGCCGGGCTGGCACCATGCCCATGACTGCAAGCGGCACGGCACCGTGGACCTGTTCGCCGCGCTCAACGTCGCCACCGGCGAAGTGCTCCACGACACCCGGCGCAGCCACACCGGACGCGACGTGCTGGGGTTCTTCAAGCTGATCGACCTCCACGTCCCAAAGGACCTGGAGCTCCACGTCATCTTGGACAACCTCTCGGCCCACAAGTCCCAGACCGTTCGCGACTGGCTCTCCCACCCCAAGCGAAAACGCTGGCACCTCCACTTCACCCCCGCCAGCTCCTCATGGCTGAACCTCGTCGAGGCCTGGTTCAGCGTGCTGACCCGCGAAGCCCTCGCGAACACCAGCTTCTCATCAGTCGCAGAACTCGAGAACCGCATCGACTGGTGGGTCGAGCACTACAACGACAACCCCGAACCCTTCACATGGACCCGCACAGCCCAACAAATCATCGACAAAGTCGCCTCAGGACGAGCAACCCTCGACCGGATCACCAAATCCGCGACACACCACTAGCCAACCCAACATGGTCAATGAGCAGGCATATTATGACCTATGACATATTATTTATGATATATTGCCGGGCGTGGACGCCTACCCGCTAGACGAGGTGTCAGCGCTGCTGTTCGGGCGATCCATACGGTTGCCGGTGGCCGCTTGGATCCGGTCGCTGCCCGAGGGCGCCGCCTTCTACCAGCGCGAAGTCGCCGAAGCGATCGGCACCCAGGCCCAGTACATGAGACGCGAGCTCGACATCCTCTGCGACCTCGGCATGGTCATCCGAGAGCCCCGGGCCAACGGGGAGCTGCGCCAGTTCTACGTCGCGGAACGCTCCAACCCGCTCTGGTCCATCATCGACGCCGCAGTCATCGCATCCGGCTCGCATGCGGCGCCAACCGGTTTGCGCTCCGTCTAGCTGCGAAGGGCGCCAACGGGGCGGTGGCTCCGATTGGACCTGGGCTGAAGAGCATATTCCCGGTTCAGCGGGTTCGCATTCCTCGCCCTTCGGCCCTCCCGACTGCCTGCAGCGGCCAGCGCGCTGAGATACTGCGGCGATGACTGAAGAATGGATTATAGAGAATCTCAAGTACCTCAAGGGATTCTGTTTCCGCACCAAGAGGGCTATCGACCAGGCGCTTGAGGCGATCGGCATGACTGTCGATTTCCAATTGCTGCTGCTGTTCCCCCTCGAGGGAGGCGGCTCAGTCAGTCGATTCACGGGAGTCACAATGAGCGGGCCTCTGCCCGACGACGACATTGCGGAAATAGCATCATCAGTGGCCGACATGGAGAATCAAGATCACGGACAGCAGATCACCCACAGCAATCCTCAGCTAAATGACATGAGGGGCTGGCTGGAATTTCAGATGCGCCGAGCCGACGCGATATCCCGTGCGTTGGAGACGTCGCCTCAGTTCGAGGGGCTGTCATTCTTCGCGAGCGCACGGGCGCCCATCCACGGCCACGAAGCCCATACTTGCGTCGGGATCAAGACAGCCGAGCTTGGCCGGTTCCCGGCTCTCGAGGGCCCGGTGGTGGATCGAGTCCATGTGGGGAGATCGCTTCAGCACGAAGTGATCGACGAATGCCTTCGCCGCGCCGACCGATCCCTCTACACATGGGACCCGAACTCACAGGAAGGCCCCCCTGGGGTCGCTGGCGGACGTGAACAGGACCGCCGCATCGGAGCTGGTCGACGGGTTGACGCGACGAGCCTCGGAGATCCACGCCGACTTGTTCTCCAAAATCGAGGCCATCACATCTCGCCTCTACGAGAGATCGGGGGCCAGAGGGCGCCTTGTCATCGCCAACAGCGAGAAGCACGAGATCAAGCAGAGCAATGCAATTGACCTGCGCGTGCGCTTCGAGCACCCGGTCTCGATCGGCGAGGAGAGGACGATGCGAAAGCTCCTAGAGCTCACCGACGACGAAACCGCAGTGCTCGCAGCCCACCAGGACACGCCTCAATGGGACATGTACGCATACGGCCTGGGAACCTACCGGCCCCATCCCAAAGCTCTCGAAATAGCAGTGATCGGCCACGCCGAATGGCAGGCGAGCATCGACAACAAGAAACTCGTGCGGGTGTCCTACGGACACGCGAGCCTTCCGAAGCCCAAGTTGGAAGCTCACAAGTTCCTCGACGCATTCGAGGAGACGTTCGGGACAAGGAACGGCGACGCTGTTTGGAGCGTCGTGCAAGCAGCAGTGGACACCGGCCGAGGGATGACCATCGCCATATCAGAAGAGCCGGAAAGCGAGGCCCACCGCCTAAGCGGACAGGCCGTGCTCGTCGAACCCCACCTGCTGGATGCCGCCGAGGTGATCCGACTCGGCCGCGTCGACGGAGCAGTGCTGCTGGGCAGCGACGCCAACTGCCATGCCTTAGGCGTCATCCTGGACGGGCTGGCATCAGGGGCGTCCAAGCCGAGCGAGAGCCGATCGCGGGGGTCCCGGTACAACTCGGCGGTGCGCTACCAGGCCGCGGCGAACCACAGATCGCTGCTGGTGGTGATCTCAGACGACGGAATGGTCGACCTGATTCCCGAATCCGATGCCGGCTGAAGGCGAAGGGCGTTATTCCTGTACTGCCCTTTGCCCAATCCCGCGTTCCCGCCAACTCACCAATGACCCTCCACCTTCTCGTAACCACAACGTCGAAGGCACGACAGAGATACCGGCCGTTTCACGCTCAAAAGGGGAACCCATTACGTTGTCTTTGCGGCGCATGGCGTGCCCACAGTTTGGGTCCAGACCCCAAAATGCCCGCTGAGCGGACGAGAACCCCCCTCTGAGCGCCGATTTCGGGGCGATCCCGGCCCCTGTGCTCTCAGCGGGCCGAAACGGCGGCCGCTTTGTCGTCGCCGTTTAGCAGCTCGTACATGGCCCCGAGCCGTCGCTGGGCCAGCAACTCTTCGGTCGCTCCCGGGGCAGCGCCCTTGAACTTCTTGAATCGCTTCATCGCGGCCCGCCTCTTCCTCTCAGACACCGCAGCCGGCCCCTTTTCAGCCATCGGCCCACCAAAGCAGCTAAAACCATGCCCCAAGTACCGCATTATGATGTACACTTCATATTCGTGGAGGTTCGCCACCACCCCCTGTTCAGCGCCTGGCTCAAGGAGCTGGCGAGCGACGGCCAGCTCCAAGATGTATTCGGCGAGGTCATGGCCCTGATCAACGCGTTGGAGAAATACGGCCGCGAACTCGAGGGGGACGAGTCGCACCCCGTGACGAGCACCCACTACGACCTCCACGCCCTTCGCCGCACCCCACCGACTGATACTACGCCCTATGCCGCCGGGCCGCCCGTGCTGCGGCTGCTCTACGGCTACGTCCGACACCACAGCGGACCCGACACAGCAGTCTTGGCCGTTGGCGGCGACAAGACCCGCCTCGGCAACGACTGGTACCCGGCAAACATAACCCAGGCCGAAGTCAGGATCGACCAGTGGTGCCGGCAACACCCCGGCTACAAACCCGTCCAAAGAGGAGGAGGACCAAAATGAGCAGCCCGACCAGACCGGCCGTTCCCGTCGACGACGCCAACATCGAAGACGTCCCCGAGAGCGCCTGGCAACAAGACGACAGCCCCGAGCAGTTCTACGAAATGCTGGCCGAGTCGCCCGCAGCCCTAGAGGCCTTCAACAGGCTGGCAGTCGAGATCTCCGCCCGCCAGCACACCCTCGCCCAAGTCCGCCGGGCCCGCAAGCTCACCCAAATGGTGATCGGGACGAACCTCGACATGGACCAGTCCGCGGTGTCGCGCCTCGAGCACCGAAGCGACATCTTGTTGTCCACGCTCCGCTCGTTCGTCCAGGCAACGGGCGGCGATCTCCACCTCATCGCCACCTACCCCGACTCCCCGCCGGTATCGCTCCAGATCGGACCCACACCGGCCGACGCCGGCACAGACACCCCGGCCCAACCCGCCGCCCGACCTCACGTGATACACAATGCGAAGGGAGGCATGATCCCCGCGGCCGGGCTCGCCGGATACCACACCGGCGCATCACGCACCCCCAGCACCCTCCCGCCCGAGACCACAGACGACCCAAGCGGCGACTCACTCCACACCCTGGCCGACCTGCCAGACCTCGAGCTCCACAAAGACACCTACACCGGATAGGGCGCCACCACCGGATATGACTCCCAAAAGTTAGCTTTGCTGAAACCGGCTGCTCTGGCCGCCACTTTCATTTCAATACAGAAGCTCTTGTACGCAGCTAGTGGAAAGGAGGAGGCTATGGACAGAAGAAGACAAGTTGGAAGACTCTGGTCAATCCTGACCGGCATCCTGACAGTCGGGTTGGCGGTTGGATGCATCCTGACGGCAAGCAGCATCGCAGCCCCCGCCCAGTGCTCATCAGCCCTCCACCACCGAGGCCGCCCCACGGCCGGACCTGGCGAGACATGCAGGGTTCGCAGGAAATGGCCTGTTTCCTGCGAACCCTGATACCGTGGCGCGTAACTGCGCTGGGGGTTCCCAGCCCAGCGTCTGAAGCAAGCACACGCATTTCCTGCGAACCGGAGCTGAGGCGAACCTAGGAGGAGAGAGACAGTGTCCAACCTCGCGGATCCAGCCCGAGATGAAGGGCCTGCTCTGGGCTTGATGCCGGCCGTCGAGGAGTTCCTGGCATTGGCAGATCTCTTGGACTCGACAAAGGCCGTGTACCGGCGCAGCCTGAAGCCCCTGGTCGAAGCGGTGGGGGAGTGGTCATCGCTCGACTCGGTCCGGCGCAGCGACATCGAAGGTCACCTCCGGGACCATCTCGGTTCCACGGCCCCGGACACCTTCAACCGGCACTTGGCTGCGATCCGCTCGTTCTTCGCGTGGGCCGAGGACAGCGGCCACATCGATACCTCGCCCGCCGGCAGGATCGCGAGACGGCGCCCCCGAAGATCCCCTGCGGCTGAGCGCAAGGCCCGGTCAATTCCCATAGACGACCTCCAGCGCTACTGGACCGATCGCAGAATCGGCCTGCGAGAGCGAACCCTCGCCGCGATGGCCTATGACACAGCCGCCCGCGCCAACGAGCTGCTGAACCTCAACGTCGAGGACCTTGACCTGGCCAACAAGCAAGCCGTTGTCATCGGCAAGGGGGGCAACGCCGAACCCGTCTTCTGGACCTCCGTAACAGCCCGCCTGCTCCCTCGTTTCATCGGCGGCCGCCGCAGAGGGCCTCTCTTTCTCACCGATATCGCCCCAGCACCTTCCCGGCGCCCCGCCCAGGCCGACCTGTGCCCGGAGACGGGGCGAGCCCGGCTCTCCTATCGGCGGGCCGCGGAGCTCTTCAAGCACCACAGCGGCGGGTGCACCCTCCACCAGCTGCGCCACTCCCGGCTCACCCACCTCGCCGAGGCAGGCGAAGACGTCACCCTGATCAAAGCCAAGAGCCGCCACAGCTCGCTTCGCACCCTCGAGCGGTACGTCAACCCATCCGACCGGGCAGTGGCCGAGCTCACCGATAGACACGACCCCAACCGACGCCGCCCAAAGTCAATGTGACTCGAAGACAGGCGCCATGAAGGAAGGAGATATTCCAGATTGAGTGCAGCGTTGTCGGCAATAATCCGATACATGGATGAGCTAGACGAACTCCGCACCCGCGGGAAGGGGGAGATGCTATGAAGCTTGTCTCCTTCCAGGTTAGGACCTTTCGGAACATTGTCGACTCAGGTGAGATTGAAGTCGACGACGATGTGACATGCCTCGTGGGGAAGAATGAGGCCGGCAAGTCGGCACTGTTAGAGGCTTTGTATCTTCTGAATCCCTCGTATGACGAAGCCTTCGATGTTGACGAGCAGTATCCCAAGTGGTTGTTGGTTCAAGACCGGAGGCAGGGCGACCCGAACCAGCGGGTGCCGATAACAGCTACTTTCGAGCTCGGCTCCTCTGAGTCCGAAGCTCTTGAGCATGTTGTCGGTCCCGGTGTGTTGACCGACAACAAAGTGCGGATGGAAAGGCATATAGCGGTGAGCCCCGCTGGGACTTCGGAACGGACGAAACAGCGGCCGTCCGGGCCTTGGTCTAGCGTTTCCCAGATCAGCTGAAGGGACGAGTCAAAGATGTCGGTGCCGTTGCCGACCTGCTTGAAAGGCTTGAATCGCTGGAGGGCGACTCGGACGATGACCAATCGCTGGAGGGCGACTCGGACGACCTGTCTGAGGCGATAGCGGCGGCACGGGAAGTCATCGACACGGCCGGCCTGCTTGAAGTCGGATTGCGGGAGCGGATTATTGGGATGCTCGAAGAAAGTTTGCCTGTTTTCTTCCGTTTCACGAATTACAGCACTTTGCAGGGGAGAGTGGACATGAGGACCCTTTCCTCTAGCGAGAACGAGGGGCCTGCGAGCTCAGCTTCACAGACCGCCCGAGCGCTTTTGCAGCTTGCGCAAACAACAGCCGAAGACATCGCTCAGGAAGGCTACGAATCTCGCCGCGGAGAGCTCGATGCAGTCCAGATCGACTTGACGACGCAGGTCTTCGAATATTGGAAACAGAACACCGAACTCGAGGTCGCATTCGATGTCGAACCCGTAACTACTCAACAACCCGGCGGCGAGACCGCAGTCATTCGCTACCTTCAGATACGCCTAAAGGATCGAAGAACCGGCTACTCCAATAACTTCAGCCAACGGTCTTCTGGCTTCCAGTGGTTCTTTTCATTCTTCGCAGCATCCAGTGAATTTGAAGACGATGACCGATCGGTCATCGTTCTATTAGATGAGCCGGCCTTGAACCTGCATGGCCGGGCCCAAGGCGACTTCCTACGGTTCATCAATGACCGGCTGGCACCTGTATCCCAAGTGCTCTACACCACACACTCACCTTTCATGGTCGAGGCGGAACGACTGGAGCGAGTGCGGATCGTCGAAGACCAAGGTCCGCCACTGGGTGCCACAGCATCGAGCGAAGTGCTCGCCAGTGACCCTGACAGCCTCTTTCCGCTTCAAGCAGCTCTCGGATACGACATTGCGCAGAATCTCTTCATTGGCCCACACAACCTGGTGGTCGAGGGCACCAGCGACTTCATTTTCGCCACGCTGCTTTCCAGCAAATGCTTGGACACCGACCGCACAGGACTTGACGAACGATGGCGATTGCTCCCAGCTGGTGGTGCAACCAACATCCCAACATTCGTAAGTCTCATCGGCCCTCATATCGATGTCACCGTCCTTGTAGACAGCGATACCAAGGGCATGCAGCGAGTCACGGGAATGATCGAGCGCGGGCTCCTCGAATCTCAACGCCTGATCCATGTATCGAGCGCCGTGAACAACCGAAACGCGGACATCGAAGACCTATTTTCCGAGTATGAGTACCTACAGCTCTTCAACAAGACATTCGACACGGATCACCAGACCAGCGACCTTCCGCCGGGTGATCGCATCACAAAACGACTACAAGAGCTCAATGGCGGCTATGACCATGGCCGCGTAGCTGAGACGCTGCTGCGAAACCAGGACACCACCATCACCGATGCGACACTCGACCGCTTCGCAGCCCTTTTCGAGGCAATCAATTCCACGCTTGTACCTTGAGCTGAAGGCGCCGCACACCTTGCTCGCGCAGGCGGCCGGTAATGAAGAACGATTGGCTGATGTTGGTGGAGAAGCCTTCCACCAAAACTCCCGCCAGCATCCCGGCCACCACCATCTTCCGGTTCCGGTGGAACATGTGAATGCCGGCCGTCAATGCGGGAAGGTCGAGCCAGTCTGGTGGCGCCATTACATCGTCGAAGAGCGCGTGGACCTCAGAGGGCGCGTCAGGAAGCTCCTGCCCGTTGGGGGAGGGAGGGCTCATATAGGCCGAGATAAGCCGGTTGGTCTCTGAGCGCTTCAGTTTGGAAAGAGCTTCGACGGCGGCATCGGCCAGGGGGTCGCCGATCATGATGTGCGCGACGTAGTTCTCCGCCATTTCAGGTTCGAGAGCGCGAGCTTGCGCGTAGCCAGGGTTGTCGTAGTCGGTGGGAATCTTCATCAGTTCTCGATGAGCTAGTAGCATAGCCCCCGCTATGACCCTCAGAATGGTTCAACAGAGTCTTGCGACTGCCGTTATTTGCGGATTGTTTCTGGGTTTGGGGCTTGTGACGGCCGGCCCGGTGCAGGCCCATAACGATCAAGAGCTGAGCGCGGCGCAGCGGTGTTTCGCATACCACAGGTTCGGCGTTCAGCCCGTGGACGTGGCCAAGAGCTCCGACAGCCAAACCGTGCTCGCCCAGGCGAGCTGGGCCTACCACGACGCCATCGGCTGCTACCTCACCCTCGACGACGGCGCGCTGGCGGCCCTGCGGGCCGCCCCTCCGCCCCAAAGCCTGCCCGACGCGCAAACCGATGCCTCGACACGGTGCTTTGGGCAGCATCAATTCGGCCAACGGCCTGTTGACGTGGCCAAATCTGCCGACAGCCAAACCGTGCTCGCCCGCCTGAGCTGGGGCTACCACGACGCCATCGGCTGCTACCTCACCCTCGACGACGAAGCCCTCACCGCTCTCCGCACCGCCAACGCCCAACCCACTCCGACCCCAGAGCCAGCCGCCACTCCGACCCCAGAGCCGACAATGGCTCCAGAAGACAGTACTGCCATAGACATTGCAAACGAAGACGATGCCGATCACGACGCCCCCATACCGCCTGCGCCTGTGGAGTTCGACCCCTATTTGGAAACCAATTCGTCTTCGGTCACGGTCTATCTGGACGATTATCTGTGCCGGGACGGCGGATCCGCAGGGCAGTTCGGAGTTCCGCAATTCAGCGATGTCGACCCATCGCGTCCTGAGGCGCCCCATATAAAGTGCATGAGAGCGCTCGGTTTGTACTCGGGTATCGAAGACGATGCCTACCGGCCCGATGAGCAGATGACACGCGCCGAGGCCGCCGAAGTGCTCTCAATCATGTGGGTACTGTCGTCCGGAGGAGGAGTTTGTCCATCTGACATTTCCACTTTTGCGGGCTGCCTTGCTGCTGCTGGCATCATCGAGAAAGGCCAAGCTGATGAGTTCTCACCCGATGAACCCCTTTCGGGAGATGACCTTGTGTTGTGGCTGCACCGCTTGTTTCAAGCATGGCGAGGGGACTCAAGGAGCGGTGGGCGCATAGGAATTGGGCAGGTGTGCCGCCAAACGGGCACCGAAATGCAGAGGGCCCAGGCATGCCTCAATGAGCTCGGCGTGATAGGTGCTCCTCAGATAATCGCTGCACAGGCAACGGTGACGCGGGCCACAGCCGCAGTCCACATGGCAAACATGCAGTATGTCCTTACCCTTTATGCCAACCCGACAAAAGAACGCCGTGAGTATAACCGTGAGTATGTTGCCCCCGGTTATACCAACCAAATCAAGATTGACCTCGACTCCCAAGTCAACCTGCCGGTGTTCTATTGCGCGCCACCCGGTACCTACACCAGTGCCGACTTGAATCGTCTGATTGAAATCCTAAATGAGGACATTGCCGAATCCTATAGCATTCAGTCGTCTGGGCTTCTCGAAGTCACATTCACTCATGGCGGCATAATCGAGCCGGACAGACCATGGAACCTAATTTGGCCGGAGGATGTCCTTACTGGTTCAGAAACATTAGGAGTTGCTCCTGAAGACTGCACCACCCCTGCTGTAGAACAAGCTGGAACTAGCCAGGTCATTATTCTTGTAAATCCCGGCAGAGCCCCCAACCCTAGTGAAGTAGACGGCAGGGCCTATCTGGCTACTGGTCCAGCAGCGGTCTACCTCTACCCGCAGGCCGATAGATCACCCCAAGATGGAGTGGAGAGGATCGATGTGCTTCGCCACGAAGTTGATCACTCGTTACTGGGCATATCACATATCAATTTTTGTTGCGGCTTCTCTGCGGGCGGTACGAGAGCTGTATGCCTTGCCCCGTCGTCATTAGAAACACCGAGGGAAGTTCCAGAGGGCTACCACGGTTTCATTACTGGGTGCATTGCCGCGGGCGATCCCTCATCGCTGGTCAATCTCCAGGGTAGCCCTATTCTAACCTGCTATGACCGACAGCGTCTAGAATGGCCGGTAGGCAACAATTTCGCAGTCTGTGCCCGGTTCGGACCAAGCAGGCCCAGCGTTGTAAGCCTCACCTTCGATGGAGATGGATCGGTTGTCGCTGAGATAGGGGCTCCAGTCTGGAGTGATGACGCTGAGATCACAGGTTATTCAGCATACCTATACCGATGGTTTAGTTCTCACAACAGGTGGCAACTCCACAATAGGGCGGCAGTTAACCCTCAACAATTGATGGCAAGCTTTGTGAACCTTCAAAGGGGTGAGGTTTATGAACTTGTAGTGGTTGCTGAGAGCGAATACGGCCAAGGGTTGCCAGGACATCATAGGTTCATCGCTATGGCCACCCCCGAACAAATCGAGGTCACGGAATACGTGAGACGACCCCTTGAAAGCGTGGGCGATGTCTCCTTTGAGTTGACGGTTCCTGAAGTGCCCAATGCTGTCGAATACCACGTCCAGCTGCTGGGGCAGGATGTCACGCTTCAGAATAGCTCCAGCCATAGAATAGTGCCTGGGAACGTGATGCAATTGAGCGGATGGACTGATTTCAGGTGGCTGGACCACACATACGAGATGAGAATCTTTGCCTGCGCTCCCTTTGGACAGTGGGGTCCCGGCATAGCAAGCGACGGTGCCCAGGTGTGCCTCCCCTATGCGCGGTATGTCCTGGATGTGCCGCCCCCGACCCTGCCGTTGGATGCACCCCCCACACCGTCGGACGGGCAAGGCACCTGCCAAATGGGGCCAGACGATGAACTGTCTCCGCCTGTCTTCCGCGTGACCACGAATAGGACAAACGCGAGATTGGAATGGGATCCTGCTCCTTGCGTTACCCAGATGACGGTTAGAAATCCCGATCACCCGGACCCACATACAGCGAGCGCCGGCTTCTATGTCTCTCCCTCAGAGCTCAGCCACGATTTGCTCTACCTGATTTCGCCGACGCCTGGCGCGGCTTATGAGTTGGAGGTTCATGTGTGCCGAGGTGTGCTGGATGAGTCGGGCTTCCTGGATTACACCTTGCCGCATGACTGCCAGACAGTCTCGGTGCCCTTCACGCTGAAGACCTGAAATAAGCTTACCGATGGGTGGATAGGCCTCAACCAGTCCACAACTTTACATAACATGTATTCTCAACGTTTGAGGCAGGAGTTCGGGAACGACAGATATATTGAAAATAAGTGTTGACATTTGAAAAGATAGGAGGTATGGTGATCTGGCTGGCTTGAGCCAGTGCTATCGGCCCAACAGGCCCCCCGTCGAAACATGTTGAACGGAAGGGTTGTATGGGCACCGTCCACCGTATCTTGCTGGTCGGGGTGGCCGCGTTTGCGTTGGCAGCCTCCGCATGCGGGGGCGCTGGCGACGGCGGCGAGCCCGCTGTTGCAACGGTCGATGTTCCCGTCGGTCTGGTGCCGACACCGGCACTTGCAAGCGAACCGCCAGCCGACGCCCCGCCGAGCCCGGCAGCAGATCCTGCTCCAGAAGCAGAACCTCCCCCGGCAACAACTCCGCTGGCAGACCCTGGCCCGACACAGACCACGGCAGCGGGAGCGCCAGCCCATGAGCCGATACCGATAATCGAACCTGCCTCGACGTCGGCGGCTGGCGCTGGGCGTGTCGTCGTTGTGGTAGTGCCCGCTCTGGCGGGGATGGCCGTTGCTGACGCTGCCGCTGTGTTGGAGGAACTCGGTCTGGGCTTGGAGGTGAATCCGCCGAACCTCGATGCCGGCCCGGTGTCACACCAGGATCCGGGGCCGGGCACGTTGGTGGAACCGGACACGTTGGTGGTCTTGACCGCAGAACCGGTCCCCGAACCCACCCCCGGGCCAGTACCGGTGGTTGATGAGACCGCGGTGGCACCGCCCGGCCCCGAGCCGACCGCTCTGCCGGTGGACCGCACGGGAGTTGACGGGCGGGCCGTAGACGATGACGAGTTGGTGACCATGATCTACCCCCCATTCCGCCCGCGCCGGCCAGAACACGATTGCCTGAGGGCGATCGTCATAGCCGAGATGGTCGATGACGGAACGGCGAACCGGATGTGGGAAGAGGTTCAGGAAAACCACGGGGCGAGGTTGCGGGACGAAGGGCTCGAGGGCATCGAATACCTGGCGGCATTGGAGCACATCAGGATGCCGCTCAAATTCGCCGAGATAGAACGGCGGATCGACGTGATGATCGCAGAGGGACACTCATGCGGATGAGGCAGGCCGCCGTCTTGTTGGTGATCGCCGCCGTCGCGGCATCGGGTCTCCTCGTCGCCGCCGGCCTCAGCGCCCATGAACTCACCGAATCGAAGATGGTGCCGACAGGGAGCTGGTCGCACGTCAACACCTGGAAGCACGGCTATACGAGCTGTTTGGTGTATTCGCCTCAGGCGGGCTGCGGCGAGCACGGCGACGGCTTCATCACTCACAGCTGGCACGCGATCAGGAAAGAGCGGATTGTGCAGGTGCCGCATTCCCACGAGTGCGTCGCGCCGCCCGGCGGGCACCGGCATGCGGACACCAACACCTGCCACGCAGGTCATCCCGGCCCGCCCTCGTGTATAGCCGGTCTGACGACGAAACAGAGCGGCATGTTCTTCTACCACGGCCACACCGGTGGCGGACACGGAACGCTGAGCGTCTGGCGGGATGGATGCAAACCGCCGATGCCAGCTGCGACTCCGATACCGACGGCCTCCGCGACGCCAACTGCGACGGCTGTTGTCCAGCTCACCGTAACACCCACGCCCGAGGTGACCTCACCGCCGCCTCCACCGTCGCCGCCGTCTCCGCCTCCGCCGTCTCCGCCTCCGCCGTCTCCGTCTCCGTCTCCGCCTCCGCCGTCTCCGTCTCCGCCGTCTCCGCCGTCTCCGCCGTCTCCGTCTCCGTCTCCGCCGTCTCCGTCTCCGCCGTCTCCGTCGCCGCCGTCTCCGTCTCCGTCGCCGCCGTCTCCGTCTCCGTCTCCGCCGTCGCCGCCGTCTCCGTCTCCGTCTCCGCCGCCTCCGCCTCCACCTCCCCCGCCTCCAGTGAAGACCTGCTCGTGGGCGTGGACCGACCAGACCCGGATGTCGTTGCTGGAGCGGTTGCGGTGGGAGTCGATTGTTCCCTACGCGGACGGCTTCACCGGCCACCACCATCCCGAGGTGCCGGGAGGACGGCTGTTTCTGACTGCGGCTTCGAGAGCCGACCACGCTGCCCGCCACTGGACAGCCCTGAAATCGGGGACGACGCTCGATGTGCTGGACGCCCCGGTGAACGGATGCCTGTGGACGGCCACTGGTGTCGGGGTGTCGCTTCGAGAGTTGCTTCCCCATGAGCCTGCCGACCTGGCCAAGCTGAAGTCGCCGGGCCGCGTGGCTGCGAAAGACGCGGCCAAAAGGGGCGCGGCGCTGTGGGATCTGCTGGGTGCCCAGCGAAAGCGGTGGTTCCGAGCCGCCTTCTCCCGCAACGATCCTCCTGTCGTCTGGTGCCGGCCGGGTGACTTGCCCCCGTGGACCGTGCCAGCAGACGGGGTGCTGTCGCTGTCGCCGGCATGGGAGGCAGCCCATGGGCGCTGTCGGTGGTCGATCCCCCGCCGGGGCTTCTGGGAGTGGCGCCTGCAAGTTCGGTACACCTCTGAACAGGGCCATCAGAACACAATTGTCTTGGCCGACGATCTGTCGTGGTTCCGCGAGCCGGCCGAATATCTGGGCCAGCAGGTGACGCTGTGGTAGCCCCCGCCGGCAAAGACCAGTGGTCGCCCAACGCGTGGCCGGTGAGCTTTCGCCGGCGCCTTCTGGCTGCCGCGGCCGTCCTGGTTGTGACCGTTGTGGCGATCGCTGCTCTATCCCGAGACGGCGACGACATCGCAGAGGTTCCCGTACCAGCAGCAACCCAGCGATGGCCCCAGGGACATCCTCCGGGCGATCACGCTGTGATCGGCGTGCCCGCCGATCTGGCCCCGCTGTTCGTTGAGCCTTCGGAGCTCGAGGGCACTGTGGCCTCGGTTGATGTTCCCGAGGGAACGCTCATCTCGCCGGGGATGCTGCGTTCCCGTCAAAGCAGTGACGAAACCCGCACCACAGCGCTGATGCGGTTCACTGCAAACGCCGACATGTGGCCCGATCCTGGTCCGGCTGCCGGCGACCGGGCGGTGTTCTCCCTGTCGCCCGGAGGCTGTGCGGTCGCCCAGAAGTCTTTGGCCGCGGTGGCCCAAGAGGGCGCCGGGACGATCGTCACCCTGGAAACCACCCCCGAACTAGCCGGCACTCTCGCCGATGAGCAGTGGTGGATTTGGGAGTCGCCTCCCGGCGGCTGGCCCCAGTGCGACAGGGGCGACCCCATCACCGCCCTCGGCGCAAGCGCCGCTCTGGGGGTTGAGCGCTGATGCTCTTGGCTGTCAGAGACCGGCGGCTCGATGCCGATGCCGTGGAACGGATCTTGGACAACGTCTTGGAGGGCATTTCCAGCACCGCTTCTGGCGTGGTCCTCGCGGCCACTCCTGCGGAGGTGGACAAGGCGTCTTCGTCCGGGCATCCCACGGTGCTGGCCTTGGGCGACGATGAGCCGGAAGTCCGCCTGGAATCGGCGGTGGCGTCTGCCGCGGCGGTCCTTTGGCTCACTTCTGCCGACAGCACCGATGTGCGCTCCCAGCTCAAGCTGGACTCCGGCAGTCGACGCACCACGCCGATCGTGTCGGTGGTGGTGTCAAACGACCAGCCTGAAACCGGCCGGTCTCGCCGCCAGCGGGTGTTCACCCTTTGGGTCCCCACCGAGCCGGGCCGGAACCACCGCCGCCGGCTGCATCGCCTTGGGCGCCGGCTGGCATGGACCGCAGTCGCCCCCCGCCGGCTCGACCCGCTCGACCGCGAGACCCACCTGTGGTCGGCTTCGCAGGCCGCCCAGACCCGGCTGGCCGACCTGCTGGAGGAAACCGGGGTCGAGGAGTTCCAGATCCGGGGCGGCGAGTGCATGTTCGTACACCGCGCCGAGGGACAGCGCGAGCGCCGGAAGTCACCGTTCGCGTCCAACGAAGAGCTGATCGAG
Source organism: bacterium (assembly GCA_028819295.1). GTDB lineage: Bacteria > Actinomycetota > Acidimicrobiia > Acidimicrobiales > Bin134 > Poriferisocius. The sequence goes on from JAPPMA010000086.1 coordinate 16,569, forward strand.
ACGGCCCGGCACCTGGCCAGTTTCTCCGGGGGCCAGCCCCAGCGCTTCGATGTGCTCGACAGCCGGCTGGACATCCGCCTCGGAGACCGCTGGCGGCTGCATGCTGAGGCGTTCATGTGCCATCCCCCCACCATGGTGCTCAGGTCGAACATGGCCGGCAAAGCCACGCTCGACGATCTCAACGTTGCTGCACCACCGCTCCAGAAGATCTTGGCGGGAGCGGTTTCCGGGTCAGTCCGGGCCAACATCGTGGTCGCCGCAGCCATGGGCGGCGGCAAGACCACGCTGTGCCAGGCCCTTCTGGCCACCGTCGACGGCTCAGAGCGGATCGACACCATTGAGGACACCCCCGAGCTCCGCTTGGCCCAGTACGGCATCCACCCCAACAGCTTTGAGCGCCTCACGCGAGATGCCAACAACGACGGAGTGGGGAAGCTCACCATGAGCGATCACATCCGCGACGCCAAGCGGGCCAATTCGTCCAAGCTGGTGATCGGCGAGACGAGGGGCGAGGGCACTCTCGCGCTGCTCGACGCCATGAGCAGCGGGCTCAACGGCTGCCTGGTCACGCTGCACAGCCAGCCGGGTGCAGGGGTGCTGGCCAAACTGGTGTCGTATGCGTGCGGCGAGGGGGCTGACGCCCGGTTCGCCCGCCAGCAGATTGCCATCGCCGTGCATCTGCTGGTGTGGATGGGCCGCAACGAGTTCGGGGAGCGGGTCGTTTCCGACGTCACCCAGATTGTGAGCTACGACGACCGCCAAGATGTGATCGAAACCCGGTGCCTGTGGGCGCTGCGCCCCGGACAGCGGTGGTGCGCCCCCGTGGGCTGGCCCCACGGCCAAGTGGAGCGCCTGTACCAGTCGGTGGGAATAGAACTTCGACCGGCTGAGGGACGACAGACGCCGGAAACCGGCAACAAGGCGGCTGCGTCTTCTTTGCCGGAAACGGCTTCGGCGGTGAGCAGCCGATGACGGCGCAAGCAGCGGTGGCCTTGGCCGCAGGGATTGCCTTGATGACGATGGTGTGGTGGCCCACGTCGGCCGGCACAGCTTCGGCACTCCTCACAGGGCGCCTGATGTGGGCCCGGCGGCGCTCGCTTCGAGCCGGGGCGCTGCTGGCAACAGCGCTGGTCGCTCTCGGGTTCATCGCCGGGCTGTTGCTGGTGGGGGCGATCACCGGCGTGGCTGTGATGCTGCTGGCCGGTGTTGGCATCTGGGCCGTGGCGATTCAGAACAGGTCGGGCCGCAGCCTGCGAGAAGCCGACGAAATGGCCCAACTCGCCAACGGACTGGCCAACCAGGCCCTGGTGGCGCCCACCGTGGTGGAAGCTGTGCGCCAAGCAGCACCTTTGGTTCCCGGCCGGGTGGGTACCGCCGCCCGGCTGATGGCCGCCGAGTGCGAGACCGGCGGCCTGATCGAGGCGGCCAACCGTTTTTCCACCACCATCAAACGCCCCATTGCCGAGATGTTGGCCACCGTGCTGTCCGAGGCATTTCGGGGAGGCTCGCAGTGGGTGGGTTTGGCCGCCATTCTGGCTGACGAGGCTGTGGAGGCGGCCGAGACTGCCCGCCACTTCCACCGCTATGTGGCTTCCCTCATGCCCCAAATCGCGGTCACCGTGGTGATGGCTGTCGGCATGCTGGCCATCAGCGGTTTCGCAGCCAAAGACGTCGGTCGCTGGCTTGCCTCGACGGTCGGGCAGCAGTTTGTGCTGCTCTTGGCGCTGCTGGCTGCCGCGCTCTGCACCCGGGTGCTGGCCCCAGCCTGGCGAGCAGCCCGATGATCTATATCGCCGGCGCCTCGGGGGTGGCTGCGGTGATGCTGCTGCTTTTGGCCCCGCCCAACACCACCAGCCGGGCCGCGATACACGCCGCGGCCATTGGCTGGCCTCCAAACCAGATCTCGCTGGTCGGCGGGACTCTGTCTGCTGCCGGTGCTGTGGCCGGCGGGCTCGTTGGCCAATCGGCAGCCGGCTGGCCTGGAGGCTTTGCTCTGGCGGCTGTGGCCGGAACATGGCTTCCTCGCCTGCTGCCCGCGGCCATCCGGTCACTGGCCGCCGCGGCCTATCGCCGGGAGCGAGACCAGAAGGTGCTCGAGTGGATGCGCAAGCTGCGGCTGTTGACCTCGGCGGGACAACCCATAAACGCCGCCGCGGTAAACGCTGCTCTGACGGTACCGGGCCGGTCGTTCACCGTGGCCCAAGGGGCCATCGGGGCCGCCCTGGAAGCCGGAAGGGATCCGCTGCCCGCAGTGGCCGCGGCCATCGCCGGCTCCCCTGCCGAGCCGCTGCTGGCCTCGGTGGTGGCGGCCGAGCGGGCCGGGGCGGCGTCATCCGACCTGCTGGACAAATCCCTTTCCCGATCGGTTCGGGCCCTCGAGTCCGAACGGCGCCTGGCTATCGACCGGCTCAGCCGGGCCATCGGGACCACGGTCACCATGGTGGCCGCCATTGCTGGTCTCACCGTCTTGGCCGCCGTGATTTTCGTGCTCTGACGCGCGCCGGTTGCCCTATACCAAAGGAGAAATCACCCATGCAATCAGCCATCGTCCAGATGATCTTGATCGTGGTCGCCATTGCCGCCGCCGCCATCGTGTCCATCATCGTCTACAGCCAGCTCAGCAGCAGCGCGCCGAAGGATGGAGACAACGTCGACAAATCGCGGATCACCAGCGAGACGCTTTGCAAAGCAGTGGGCGGAACCTGGGACAAGTCCGCGAAATCGTGCGCCTAACCTGCCGTGGCCTCATCCCTGGTAGTCCTGCGCAACTCGGTGCTGTTGATGCTCCTGTTGGCCTTGGTAACCGGGTTGTATGTGCGACACGTCACCCGGCTTTCGGCCGATGCCGCGGCCCAGTCGGCCGCCACTGCGGCCGCTCAGGCGGCGGTCGCTGCCGGATGGCAGTGTCGGCCGCCCGTACCCCCCGAGGCGCTCACCGCCGCCGCCCGAGCGTCCCTTGGCCAGATCGGCCATCTGGCGGTGCAGCCGGTGGCGGTGGAGGTGTTCGCCGATGCCTGCAACCTGATCGCCTCGGTCACCGCCGCCCCGCTGGGCACAAGGGTGTCGGCGCTGCACACCACCGCCACCGCCTGCCGCTCTGCGACCCAGGCCGCGGCCCTCAAGGTTCCCGGATCGTGTTGATGACGCTGCCATGAGTGATGCCATCGCCTTCCTTTTGATCCTGCCGTCATTGGTGCTCGGCGTGGTGGTGCTCGACGCGGCGGGCACCCTGGGAACAGCCCGCTACCGAGCAGCCACCTTCGCCGACGCCGCAGCAGCCCAAGCCGCCGACACCCTGGCTCGCTCCCCCGCCGCCGGCACAGAGCCCTCGGCCCGGGCCCGGTGGAGCGAGGTGCTTGCCAGCGTGGAGCAGTCTGGCCTGGCCGCCACTGCCGGGGTGTGCAACCAAACCGACGCTGCGTTCAAGATCAGCTTGATCTCCCAACCCCGGCCCTCTGGCGACCCAGACAAACCCCCATCGGTGGCCGCGGTGGTCAGCTGCCCGGTGGAGTTGGGCCGGCTCTTCAAGATCAATCGGATCGTCGCCGCCAGCGTCGAGCCTGTCGTCTAGCGCCTTGTACACCTCCATCGTGCTGTTGAGCCTCGGCATGGCCATGGCCGTGGCCACCGGCTCGCTAGCCGACCATGCCGAGCTGATCGCCAACCGCAATCTGGCCGCCGATCGGGCTGAGAGGACCGCGGCCGCGTTCATCGACGGCTGTGGCAGCGCCGGATGCGATGCTGCTGTGGTGAACACCGCCCGCGTCGACGGCACCGATTTGTCCGGCTGCGTCAGCCAGTCTCCAGGCGGTTCGGTTCTCCGAGTCGAAGCTCGTATCGCCTGGAGTCCAACTGTGCTCACCGGTCTGTCCCCTTCCTCCGCAACCTCTGCCGTGGAGCTCGGAGGCTTCACCCTGCCCGCCACCAGTGTTTTGAAACCGTGCTAGCGGTTTGCAGAAGGTCCTCTGGCGGTTCGGCGCCCGAGCGTCGAAAGCGCGCCAGCAGTTCTGCGCCTGAGGCCATTTGCGGTAGCGTGACCGCCGGTGTCTCGCAGGATTGAGATTGAGCTGACCAGTCAGCGGCCCGACGGGTCTTGGACGTGGAGGGCCGCGGGGGCGCGAGAGCCGAAGGGCGAGCTGGCAGGCGATCTGATCGCCTTCCCGGCCAGCGTGGGCGATGAGCTGACCGTTGAGGCCGAGTTCCACATGGACGGCATCGAGATCATCGAAGCATTTGAGGCCAAGAAAAAGCGCCCCATGCCGGAGAAGCTGGAGATACTGGGATCGGGTCGAGACCAGCCGCTGGTCACCACCCAGCTTGTGGCCGGTCGCAAGGGTCGAGACCGAGACGCGGGCCGCCGAGACCGCCGAGACCGCCGGGATCGCAACGGCCGCAGCGAGAGGCAGAGCCGAGACCGCCGCGAGCCGCGCGGCGAGGACGACCGCCCCAAGCCCAAGCGCTTGCGCCCAAGCCGCGCCCATCGCCAGGCACTGGTAGACAGCCTGGCTGACGAGCAGAAGCCCGTGGCTGAGAAGATGATGCGAGATGGCATCAGCTCGGTGGAGGCAGCTCTGCGAGATCAGCGCAAGAAGGCTCGCGACGCCGCCCAAGCCGAGGAGCAGGAGTCGAAGGACAAGGCCGCCGACAAGGACAAGGCCGCCGATTCAGGCTCGTCCGGCGAGTTCTTGACCGTGGCCGCCAAATTGCTTCCCCGGGTTCGGGCCGCCGAATGGCGCGACAGGGTAGAGGCCGCGCTGGCCGAAATCGACGAGGTCGACCTGCGCGATCTGCGGTCGGTGGTGGTGGCCTCGGAGTCTGGGGCGGCAGACGACGAAGCCAAAGCCCTGGCCGAGGAGCTGCGCGCCAGGCTCGCCGAGCGGGTTGACCGGGAACACGCCGAATGGCTGGCCGAGGTCGCGGCCACGCTGGCCGACGGACGGATGGTGCGGGCGCTCAGGCTCAGTTCCCGGCCCCCGAAAGCCGGGGTGCCCCTTCCTCAAGACATTGTTTCCCGCCTGACCGAGGCGGCGAACACGGCCTTGGCCAGCGACACCCCGTCCAAGCGCTGGATTACCGTCATGGGTGCGGTGGCGTTCTCCCCGGTGCGCCGAACCGTGCAGCCCGTGGGAATCCCGGAGAAGCCCGACGAAGAACTGCTGGCCGAGGTCAAGAAGCACTCGGAGCGGATTCCCCACATCGCCGCCCTGTTTGGGATCGAGCCCACTCCCGCCCCAAGACGCAGCCGCCGGAACTCGAGAGCGCAGACTGCTACTGCGGAATGACCCCGTTGTCGGCCAGAAACCGAAGCAGGCCGTCCACCAGATCCCACTCCGCCAGTTCGTCGAGGGCCACCCACGCCGCGTCGGCGGCGTCCGAACCGGCCGTTGGCGCCGCGTCGGGAGCAACCGTGACCCGGTAGTCCACCACCACGTAGTGGCGGCGCCGGCCGATGAGCTCGGTCCAGCCCACGGCCTCGCCCACCTCCCCGCTCAATCCGGTTTCCTCCCGCAACTCCCTGCCGACGGCTTCGGCCAGGCTCTCCCCCCGCTTGACCCGGCCGCCGGGCACCGACCACAGCCCCTCCCCCGGCGGGCTGCCCCGGCGGATGAGCAGGATGGCACCGTCTCGAACCACCACCGCTCCCACGCACAATTCCGGCCCGCTCATACGCGCCGGCCCCGCACGAGTGCGGCGCTCACCAGCAGCGAGGCGACATCCGGCCCGCTCATGGCGCCTGGTCTTTATCAAGTCGGGTGTGCATGATCAACGCGTGAGCGGTCATCTTGAATGTCTCGAAAAAGTTCTTGGCCTCGCGGTGACCCGGCAGCACGAAGGCGTCGATCGCCGCCAATTCCTGGCCTCGAGCCCACTGCATCAGGGATTCGAACAGCGACTCCCCCACTCCCACTGAACGGCCGTTTGGGGTGACAAACAGTTCTTCGATCCGGGCAATCGCCGATCCGTCCAGACGGGCGATTCGCCGAGCCCATCCATAGCCCACCACCGCGCCGTCCCAGATGCCCACAACCAATTCAGACTCAGGATCGGCGATCATCTGGGCAAGACGGTCTTCCAGCGGCTCGGGAGCGGCCTCGGTGGCCACCCATCGTTCTCCACCCCGGTATTCCAGGGCTTCGCTGCGGGCCTCCCGAGCCAATCCTGCGATGAGACCGATCTCGTCGGGAAGAGCTGGCCGGGCCGCGCCGTCCTCAGGCCGCTCGCTCATCGTTCAACAAGGCTCAGAATTGGGAGGGTTGTCACGGGAGCCGGTTGGCCCAGAGGCGTGGCCCAAGGCCATGCGCCCCAGGAGCCGAGCGGCTTCCAAGTGCCGACGGCCTTGAGCCGCCAGCTCCTCGCTCGGTTTGCTCGGCTCAAAAAGGAGTCCCAAGGGCGCGAACACCAACGCATCCAGCATCCGGTTCAGCGACTCCCGCCGCGGGTCGGGGCTGTCGGCGGAGCTCACAGCCGGGCCAGCGATGGGCAGGGTTCTTCCCCCGAGGGGCACCGGGGGTTGTCGGTGGGGCCGAACTGGCTGGAGCTGACAATCAGAAAACACCCCTCGCACATCCACTCGTTGTCCCGCTTGGGCGCTACTTGGCCCGCGGCCGCCGGCAATGGTTCGGGAGTCTCATCCTCCTCGTCGTCGTCACCCGCGGCCAGGCGATCTTTCAAGATGGTGTCGAGATCGGCCTCCACATTGTCGGGGTCGATGTCCTCCGCGTCGCCGTCCTCGTCGTCAGACATGGTCGGGCCGCGGACCGGCTCGCTGTCGGCCTCGTCTTCGTCATCGTCATCGTCATCGTCGTCGTCCAGATCGTCGTCTAGGTCGTCGTCGATCTCCTCTTCGATGTCTTCTTCGAATTCGCCGTCTAGATCGTCATCGATGTCGCTGTCATCGATGTCGTCGTCACCGAACTCGTCTTCGGGGATTTCGTCGTGCTGGTCGGGGTCAGTCATTCTCCCCTGGTCCCTTTCTCAGGTATTGCGATCAGCGCGGATCATAGACACCCTTGCCCCGCGATGTGTGCTCATTGCCGATCAAAATTGTGAGAGCTTACGCCCGTTCTTCAACCTGGCGTCTCTGCTCGGCTCGGCGTTCGGCATCCAAGCGGCCTAGCGGGGGCTCTTCGCTGAGGTCGACGAACTTCATCATCTCCGCGATCGCCGCGTGGCCGGCTTCGTCTCGGATGAGCCTCCACATCTCCTGTCCCACCTTCCGGTACACGGAGTGGCCTTGGGGAGTGGTGCGCAACTCGATGAGGTGCATGGCCGACCGGGCGTTCAAGCTCATCGCGAAACGCACCTTGTAGGCGAAGCACACCGCGTAGGAGGCCTGCTCGGGAAAGTCCCGGTCCAAGAGGTGGTAGAGGGCCGCTGATCTCTCCATGACCTCGTTGAACACCGGCGCGCAGCCTGCGGCCTCTACCGCCTCAGGGCAGGTGAACCCGTGTTGGGGGGTGAGTTTCTGCCACTCCAGGGTGAGCATTCGGTGGCGCTGGAGATCTCGGAAGGCGCCGTAGTCGGCCAGGATGTCGAATCGGTAGAAGGGCCGCTCCAGGGCCCGTCCCGGCTTGTGGCGGCGGTTGGCCCTCGTCCCCGCGTAGGCCCGCACCACCGTTAGCCGGTCTTCGGCGCTCATGGCTCTCACCTCGCGCTCTAGCTGCTCCTCGGGCAGATGCGAGTGGGGGTACAGCATGGAGGCCACCATCTTGACCTCGGCCTCGGGGTCGAAGTCCACCAGGCGAACCGCGGGGACAACCTCGGCGGGCAGATCGGAGGGAACCAGATGGCCGGCCACGCTCTCCATGGATTCCCGGGCGTCGCCCAGGTAGCGGCTCCAAGCCACGCCCCGATCTTCAAGGTCCACTCGCTTCAGGAATGAGGGGATCACCTTGCGCAACTCGGTCAGCATCAGATCGGCGTAAGCCTGGACCTCGGGAAGATCGTGGGCCCGCATCCGCAGCAGGAGCAGCTCGTACGACTGGCCGGTGCCGTAGATGCCGACGTTGGACACGGTCGCCGCCGGCAGCATCCCCCGCACCGCATCCAGCGCCTTGGCTCGAACTGCCTGGCGATAGGCGAAGTCGGAGGCGCTGGAGTCTTTGGCGGTGTGCTGGCGGTAGAAGTCGGCCATGGCCGGCAGGAGTTGGCCGTACGACTCGAACATCCGGTCCATGTCGCCCACATAGCGCCCCGACAGGGGCGACTCCCCCACCTCGGGGTCGCGGTAATAGCGATAGCGCCCCCCGATCCGGGCCAGATAGTCGATGTACCGGGTGGACTGCTCCAGATACGACATCAGCCGCCCCCACTCCAGCACCTTGGTCAAGATGTTGGAAGCCTGCTCGCAGGCCAGGTGGATGCCGCCGAGCTGGGCCACCGAGTCGTCCCCGTACTCGAAGAAAACCCGGTCGTACAGCTCCTCGGCCCGCCTGAGGCCGACGGTGGCATCGATGGTCATGTCGCCGCTGATGTCCAGCTCGCCGACAAACTCGTCCAGAAACAGCCTCCGCAGTGATTTGGCCGACCGGCTGTAGCGGGCGAACAGCGCGCCCTTGACCACCTCCGGCAGGTTCACCAGGGCGAACACCGGCTGGTCGAGGTTGGTGAAATACCGGCGGAGAATGTCCGCCTCCTCACCGGTGAACTGCTCAGCGACGTACTGGGTCATCGGGGAGGTGGGGAGTCATCGGGGGCGTGCTGGGTCATTG
>JAPPMA010000086.1:25379-67518 GCA_028819295.1 bacterium
CTGGGTCATCGGGGAGGTGGGGAGTCATCGGGGGCGTGCTGGGTCATTGCAGGCTGTGGGCCAGATCTTCGGCGGCCTGATCCAAGGCGCCGGGGTCCAACCACAGGTCGGCCACCGTCATGGCCATGATCTTCGCCCCGTCGAGCACCGCCTGATCACCGCTCTCCGATCTCGCATGGTGGGCGAATTCCGGGGTGTGGATGGCCACATCGTCGGGGGCCACCTTGATCATGGGGTGTATCGACGGCACCGCGTGGCTGACATTGCCCATGTCGGTGCTGCCCACCACTGCATACGACGCTCGGGGTTCGTCCACCACTCTCCCGGCGGCAGCGGCATTCCGGGCGTAGAACTCCAGCATGGCCCGGCTGTTGATCATGTCGGCATAGATCGGCGCCTTGCACCGGCACTCGATGTCGACACCGGCAGCGGTGGCGCCGGATTCAAGACAAGCCACAACTCTCTCCCGCAGCTCCGCGAGACTGTCGAGCTTCGGAGACCGGACATACCATTCCGCGGCGGCCTCGTGGGGAACGATGTTCGGCTTGTCGCCCGCTCGTGTGAAAATGCCGTGGATGCGCTCGTCGGGCCGTATGTGCTGGCGGAGCGCGGCCACGTTCATGTACCCCAAGACCGCGCCGTCGAGGGCGTTTCGCCCCTTGTGGGGCGAGGCGGAAGCGTGGGCTGACTGGCCGGTGTAGGTCACCTCCAACTGCTCCACTGCAATGGTGCTCATGGAGGTGAGCTCGTGGTTGGCAGGATGGACCATCATGGCCGCGCCAATGCCGTCAAAGGCGCCCCGCTCCAGCATGAAGCACTTTCCGCCTCCGCCCTCTTCGGCGGGAGTTCCGATGATGCTGACGCGGCCACCGAGCTCATCGGCGAGGGCAGCCGCGGCCAGCCCCGCCCCTAGCCCGGCTGCCGCGATCACGTTGTGGCCGCAGGCATGCCCGATTTCCGGCAGCGCGTCGTACTCGCAGATCACCGCAATATGAGGACCGGCTCTACCGGCTCGGGCGACAAACGCCGTGTCCAGGTCGAATGCCGAACGCTCCACTTCGAGCCCTTCGTCCTCCAAGACAGAGCAGAGCAGATCGTGGGCGGTGTGCTCCTCGAAGCACAGTTCCGGCGTTTCATGGATTTGATGGGAGACGTCGAGCAGGCGGGCCGCTCGGGCATCGACCTCCGAAGCCATCTGCTGTTTGGCCGCATCGGGGGTCACGGGGCGAATCCTAGTGACCCCGCCGCCGGTCATCGTGGTTCTGTTCGGCGACCGTTACACCACGACGGTGAGGGTGGCCGGCTCCACTCGGATCGAGAGATTGACGGCACGCCGCACCGGCAGTCCGTCCAACTCCACCATCAGCGGCCGCTCGAGCACCGTCTGGAAGGCGCCAGTGCGGTGGTAGCGGATACCGGGATGGGGCAGATGGTCTCCGGTGCCCACCCGGCGCCGGGCTCGCAGCCGGTCCCCGGCCGACAGCCGGCCTTGGGAGACGTCCAGCAGCCCATCGCCGGGGTGGGCTTTGGGACCCAGATTCCAGCTTCCCCGCCATGCGGCGTTCATGGCCACCAGCGCCTCCCCGGCCCACCCCCTCTGCCGGGCCACCAGATGAGCGCTGAACCAGAACAACCGACCGTCCAGCAGAACGGCGCCGACATCCACCTCGAACCGCCACGCCTCCGGTGAGCGGATGGCGTCGGCGTCGCCTCTGCCGCCCAGAGTGCGGCACAGATCGCCGCCCAGCAAACCCAGCTCGGGCAGCGGCCGGTTGGCCCGTCGGGCTTCTTCGATCAGGGCCCGGGCCTCGGCGTCGGTGCGAACCAGCACGCCGCTTGGCCCCAAGCCTCCTTGTTCCCCCCAATGCTCACCCCGTTGTATCGGCATCGGCTTCCTCTCGGGCCTCTTGCCCCTCAATGCCTTGACGGCGCTGTTGTCGGGCTCGTATCCATCCGATGGCGATAGCCGCCTCGTAGAACAGGTACATGGGCACCGACAGCACCATCAGCGTGAACGGATCCCCGCTGGGGGTGATCACCGCCACCAGGGCCACGATGCCGACGATGGCGAAGCGCCGACCCCGGATCAGCTGGCGGTAGTGGACGATTCCGGCGAGCTGCAAGAACACCAGCAGGATGGGGAACTCAAAGCCGATCCCGAATGCGGCCATCATCTTGACCACGAACGACAGGTACTTGGCCGGGGAGAAGCCGGTCACCAAGTCCTCGCCCCCGATGGAGGCCAAGAAGTTCAGCGCTCGGGGGATGCTCCAATAGGCCAGGCCGGCCCCCAGTGCGAACAGCAGGGCCCCGGCCACCGTGAACGCGGCGGCGTGTCGTCGTTCTCGGGGGTAGAGGCCGGGCTGAACGAACCTCCACACCTGCCACAGCACGACCGGAATCGCCAGGGTCAACCCCCCGTACCCCGCCACGGTCAGCCGCACGGAGAACGGCTCCAGCGGGTCGAGCACCAGCAGCTCGCACCCTCCGAACAGGTTTTGTCTCGCCGCCTCCTCGCTCACTGCCTCATCGGGGACCACATCGCAGTACGGCGCCACCAGCCAGTCCAGTATCTGGGGGTAGAACACCCAGCAGACCACCGCTCCGGCTGCAACGGCCAAGACGCACTTGATGAGCCGCACTCGCAACTCGGCCAAGTGCGCCATCAGGGGCATGTTCTCGTCGCCAGACCGGATGCGCCCCTCTCCCCTGTCGCTCACGGGCTGTTCTGCGATGGGTCGCCGGCCGTTTCGCCGGCCGTTTCGCCGGCCGTTTCGCCCTCCTGCCGGCTCTGTTCCACCGCCAGTTCTCCCCGGCGTCGAGCCTCAGCCTCGATGGGCTCGTCCAGGGCGTTTTGCAGCTCCTGCTGGAATCCGGTGGAGATCCGCCGAACTTGGCGGATGACGCTGCCAATCTGACGGGCCGCTCCCGGCAGCTTCTCCGGCCCCAGAACCACCAGGGCCACCACCACGATCACCGCCACTTCGGCCCATCCGAGGTTTCCCACGCTCCGAGGCTACCGCTCACATTCCCCAGCGGGGTTGTCCGAGCTTCTGTCGGCAGCGCAAGATGATCCGGTGGCACCCCGAATCCCACCCCTCCGGAAGCCTCCAATCGGATTCGCCCATCGAGGGGCCCGAGCCCACGAGCGCGAGAACACGCTGGCCGCGTTCAGCCGGGCGCTGGAGATGGGGGCTTCGGGCCTGGAGAGCGACGTGTGGGTGACCGCCGACAACCAGGCGGTGCTGGACCACGACGGATGGGTGCGCTCTGGCCGGCTGAGACGGCGGCGCCCCATTCCCGACTGCCGCCGAGACGAGCTGCCCGAGCACGTTCCCACCCTGGCGGAGCTGTACGACGCGTGCGGCGCCGATTTCGAGCTGTCGCTCGACCTCAAAGACCCCGACGCGGCGCCCGCGGTGCTCGCGACCGTGGATGCCGCCGCGGCCCGCACCGGGCACTCGCTCCGCGAACGGCTCTGGCTGTGCCATCCCGACGTGGCCACCCTGGTCGGGCTGCGGGACCGGTGGCCCGATGTGCGCTTGTGCAACTCCACCCGGTTGAGCCGCATGAGCGGCGGGCCGGAGCGGCGGGCCGCCGTATTGGCCGAGGCCGCCATCGACTCCGTGAACCTCCACCAAACCGACTGGACCGGCGGCCTGGTCGCCCTGTTCCACCGGTTCGGGATCATGTGCTTCGGCTGGGATGCCCAGCAGCCCCGGGTTCTCAGCGAGCTGCTGGATATGGGCATCGACGCGGTGTACAGCGACCACGTCGATCGCATGGGAGACGCTCTGACAAGCTGGTACCCTGAGGAGCAATGAGCGAGGAAGCTGCATTCAACGAAGCCATCGCCATTCAGAACAAGAGTCCCTTCGTCCTCGTCGACGTCACCGCCAAGTACGGCAACGAGCATGTCGCCCTCGCCGGTGTCACCTGCCAGTTCGAGCACGGGACGTCCAGTGCCCTGGTCGGCGCCAACGGCTCGGGCAAGACCACCTTGTTGCGCTTGTTGTGCGGTCTCGCCCAACCCTCGGAGGGGCGGATCAGCCCAGATCCATCCGAGAAGACGGTGGCCTTGGTGGCCCAGCAGCATGGACAGCGGGCGTGGATGCCGCTGACCGTTTCCAACGTCTTGCGGATGTCCCGCTTCCGGGATCGGGGTTTGGTCAAGCGCTTTCGGCCAATAGACCGGATCATCATCGATGACGCGGCCGAGCGCCTCGAGGTGTCGGACTTGGGCAATCGCCAGTTTGGGGAGCTTTCGGGAGGCCAGCGCCAGCGGGTGATGGTAGCCCAGGCGCTGGCCCACGAAGCTGATGTGCTATTGATGGACGAGCCCATCACCGGCTTGGACATGCCCAGCCAGGAGACGATCCTCCGCATCATCGACGAGGAGCGCAGGCGTGGACGGATCGTGGTTGTCTCCACTCATCACATGGACGAAGCCGAGCTCTGCGACCAGGTGATCTTGTTGTCCAACCGGATAGTGGCCTCGGGTTCGCCCGGCGCGGTCCTGACCAACAAGAACCTGCAAGAGGCCTTCGGCCTCCGCATGGCCCACGGCGACGAAGACGACTGCGTGTTCCATGGCGAGCACGACGGTCATGCCGACGGGGTGATCCACGTTTTCAGCGATCACGGCCACGGCCACGACCACGGCGCTAAACCCAAGACACGCCACTAGAGCCGGCCGAACTCGGTGACCGGCCAGATGCGCAGGAAAGCGCGTCCCACGATTAGATGCTCGGAGATGGGGCCGAACGAACGGCTGTCGGTGGAGTTGGCCCGGTTGTCGCCCATGACGAACACCTCGCCCGCCCCGACCCGGCAGCCTTCATTCACAAGGGCGGCGCAATTGGGGGGCATCCCGCCCGTGGTGATGCCGGGCGACTCCAGATAGGGCTCATGGAGAAGCCGGTCGTCGATGTACACGTGCCCTTCGACGAATTTGACCACCTCGCCGGGGAGGGCGATGACCCGCTTGATGAGGTCATCGGTTTGCCGGCCGCTCACTCCCTGCGGCCGCTCGAACACCACAAGGTCGCCGCGGTTGACGTCGTGGAGGTCGTAGCCCAGCTTGTTCACCAACACCCGGTCGCCGTTGCTCAAGGTGGGCTCCATGGAAGTGAAGCGGATGTAGTAGGCCTGAAAGAGCACCGCCCGCAACAGCAGGGCCAAGGCCAGTGCCCCGGCCAAAACGGCCACCCACTCCACGGTTACCCGCAGGGCGGACTTTGCCTTCTTGGGCTCTGAGACATCCTGGTCCTCATCCCCGGCGCCTCCGACCCCGCCGGGGGGCGCCGGGAGGCTGCTCGCAGGGCCCGGGAAGCTGCCCTGTCGTTCCGCCTCGGCCGGGGCGGGCCGGTGCTCTTCGCTCACGATGTCGCGGCCGTCTTCTCGTACCGGGCCAGGATCCGCTGAGCGGCGAGCCGTGCCTGGTCGACGGCCACCGGGGGGTCGGCATGGCGCAGTTCGGCCTGCGGTCCGAGTTGGAGGAGCAGCCGTTCCAGCCGGCCGATCTCGCTTACCGGCAAGGTGGCCTCGACCACTCCGTTGTCCAAGTACACCAGATCCTCTGTCGGGTACCGCTCCATCACCCACGAAGCTGTCGGCGTCAGCCGCAGCACCACCCGGGGATCGGCTTGTCGGGGCTGGAACGCCGAGGGCATGCCCGTCTCGACGGGGGGGGTGAAGACAGCCTCGAGAACCTCCAGCGACCTGATCCGGTCGATGCGGAATATCCGAACCCCTCCCGCCTGCTGGCAGTGCCCCTGCACGTACCAGTTGCTCATTTCTGAGAACACCCGGTACGGGTGGATGACGCGATCGGATTCCTGGCCCCTTCCGAAACTGAAATAGCGGATCTTGACCCGGCGGCGGTCGGCGGCCGCCGCCAACAGCGGCTCGACCCACTCGTCGGACGAGTCCCCCAGGCTGACGGCCAAATCCTCGCCAACGCTCACCCCCAGCCCGGCGGCCAGTTTGGCCAGCCCCCGGCTGAGCGGGCCATCGGGGTCGGCATCGGACAGGAGTGCCTTTCCGGCCCCGATCAGGCCAAGGGCCTGGCCGGGGGTGAGTCGGAGCGGGCGGGAGAAGTAGTCGGCGTTGCTGATCGCCACCCAGCCGCCGTTGTCATCCTCGTCCAAGCCCATGACAAAAATCAGCTCATCCGGGGTAAACGGATACAGGCCCACCACAAACAGCACCCTGACCAGGTCTTCTCGCAACTCCTGCTCGGGATAGTCGAACCGATGGGCCACCTCGCTCAACTCGGCCCCGCCCTGCGACATAACCCACGGGACCAGTTCCAGCATCCGCGTCAGTCGATCCCCCGCGCTCAGCCGGCTCACGCGCTCAACTCCCCCTGATTGGCGGCCGGGGGGCGAGGGGGCATTCCCCGATTCCCGCTCATCGGCCAAACCCTTCAAGCCAGGCCACCATGTCGTCCCGCAGCTCGGGGGGCCCGAGTATCTCGGCGTGCTCCAAGAACTCCAGGACCAGGGACCGGAAGGCATCTGGGCTGCGTACCGGCACCTCGAACACCGCAGACCCGCCGGACTCCTTCTCAACGGGCTCCAGCCCGAGGCGGCGGGCAGCCCAATCCGCCTGGCCGGCGTCCACCCTCAGCCGGGCGGTCACCGCCGGGTCGGTTCCGAATTTCCACGGCTGGAGCGGAACCCAGCCCGCGGTGCCCTCGGGCTGCTCGAAGCCGCCGGGCCGGCCCAAAGCGACGTCGCCGTCGATCCGGTCTACCCGGAAGGTGCGCTTGTCGTCGCGGTCCTGGTCGTGGCCGACCACATACCAGTGGCCCAGGTCGAAGGCCAGCGTCCACGGCTGAACCGAGCGGGGCTGCCCGCCGTAGGCGAATTGGGCCACCCTCTGCTCGGTGACGGCCCGGAAGAGATCGGCCAGCGCGGGATGGCCGGGCACCGAGGCCAGCTCGGCGTCGGTTCCCTCCCCTACCCGGCCGCCCAGCTTCCACAGTGCCTCTGATCCCGAGACCCCGTCAAAACGGACCGCGGTGGCCGCCCGGTGCAGGGCGGCCAGCTCGTCGGCCTCGAAGTCCATCTCCGGCAACGAGTACTCCTGTTTGCGGATACGGTATCCCCAAGTGCCCCGTTCCTGGCCGGGAACCTGCCCGGAGATCAC
Source organism: bacterium (assembly GCA_028819295.1). Taxonomy (GTDB): domain Bacteria; phylum Actinomycetota; class Acidimicrobiia; order Acidimicrobiales; family Bin134; genus Poriferisocius. The sequence goes on from JAPPMA010000086.1 coordinate 32,532, forward strand.
CGGGATGCCGACATCGGACAACTGGTTCATGTCGCGGTGGAACGCCCGCTTGGCCGCCGAGCTGTTCTCCGGATAGCCGGCCGAGTCCTCCCCACGGGCGATTCCCACCCTCTTGTGCAGTTCTTCGATGGAGAGGAAGCGAGAGGTGTCGATCAACGCGGCGATGAGCCGAAGCAAGCGCTCCAGCCTGACCTGCTCCGGCTTTCGGCGGTTCCCAGCGCCCATCAGCGCGCCGCCTCCATCGCCTGGCCTGCCTCCTGCTCCGGCTTTCGCCCGGTCATCACAGGGATTCGATCAGCTTCTCGACCCGCTCGTCGTGGGCGCGGAACGGGTCTTTGCACAGAACGGTCCGCTGGGCCTGGTCGTTCAGCTTCAGATGCACCCAGTCAACGGTGTAGTCCCGCTTGCGCTCTTTGGCCCGGCGGATGAACTCACCCCGGAGCCGGGCCCGGGTGGTGGCCGGCGGATTCTCCACCGCATGGTTGATCTCAGCGTCCCCGCACATCCGCTCGGTCATGCCCCGGTTCTGCATCCGGTAGAAGAGGCTGCGCGACCGATTCACATCGTGGTACTGGAGGTCGAGCAGAGCCACCCGGGGATCGCTGAGAGCCAGGCCGTGGCGCTTCCGGTAGGCCTCGATGAGGTGGTGCTTCATCACCCAGTCGCATTCCCGGGTCAGATTGAGGGGGTCGGCGGCAATCTGGGTCAGGCAGTGCTCCCACATTTGCAGGGCCTGCTTCTCCTGGGGGTCGAGGTCGCGGCTGTCGGCGTATTTGAGGGCGCGGTCGAGGTATTCAGACTGGATCTCGAGGGCGCTGACCTCGCGGCCGCTGGCCAAGCGGATGCGGCGAGTGCAAGATTGGTCATGGCTGATCTCCCGTATGGCCCGGATGGGGTTGTCCAGCGTCATGTCGCGCAGCACCACCGACGGGTCTTCCAGCATCCGAAGCAGAATGCTGGTTGCCCCCGTCTTCAGGAACGTTGCGTACTCGCTCATATTGGAGTCGCCCACGATGACGTGAAGCCGCCGAAAGCGCTCGGCGTCGGCGTGGGGCTCATCACGGGTGTTGATGATCGGACGGGACCGGGTGGTCGCGCTCGAAACCCCCTCCCAGATGTGCTCGGCCCGCTGGCTTATGCAGTAGGTCGCCCCCCGGGCAGTCTGGAGCACCTTGCCCGCCCCGGCGTAGATCTGGCGGCTGACCAAAAAGGGGATCAACACCTCGGCGTACTCGGTGAAGTCGTCGCGCCGGCTCGTCAGGTAGTTCTCGTGGCAGCCGTAGCTGTTGCCGGCTGAATCGGTGTTGTTCTTGAACAAGTAGATGTCGCCCTGGATGCCCTCCTCCCGCAGCCGCAGCTCGGCGCTCTCGATGAGCGTTTCCAGGATGCGCTCGCCGGCCTTGTCGTGGGCCACCAAGTCGTACACCGAGTCGCACTCCGGCGTGGCGTACTCGGGGTGGGAGCCCACATCTAGGTACAGCCGGGCGCCGTTGACCAAGAACACGTTGCTGCTGCGGCCCCAAGACACCACCCGGCGGAACAGGTAGCGGGCCACCTCATCGGGGCTGAGCCGCCGGTGGCCCCGAAGCGCGCAGGTCACGCCGTACTCGTTCTCGATCCCGAAGATGCGCCGGTCCATCAGTATTGGCTCTCGATCCCGAAGATGCGCCGGTCCATCAGTATTGGCTCTCGATCCCGAAGATGCGCCGGTCCATCAGTCGAGAAGCCCGGCCAACTCGTCGCCCTCGATCCTCTGGAACGCCCTCCGGCCGGTCTCGCGCACCAGGATGGCCACCTCGAGGTCGCCGGCTTCCAGGGTTCGCTCCTGACCGCTCAGCGCGACCGAGCAAGCCTTGACCGCATCGCCCACCTCCCAGCCTCCGTCGTAGGTCTGGCCCAGCCGCTCGGCAATGGAGTCAGCCTCGCCTCCCAGCACGGTGTAGCCGGATTCATCGTTGACGGTGCCGTCGTAGAGCACGTGGAACATCTGGTCTCCACCGGGCTCAGAGCCCACTTCTGCCACCAGGATCTCCACCTCCATCGGCTTCATCTCGTGGGTGAAGGTCTGGCCCAGCACCTGGGCGTATTGGTTGGCCAGGCTCCGGGCGTCCACGTCCTCGCGGCTGTAGGTGTAGCCCTTGAGGTCGGCATGGCGCACGCCGGCGATGCGGAGCTGGTCGAACTCGTTGTAGCGCCCGACGCCGGCGAACGCGATGCGGTCATAGATCTCGCTCACCTTTCGCAGGGTGTTGGACTGGTTCTCCGCGCAGATCAAGATGCCGTCGCTGATGCTGAGCGCGGCCAGAGCCCGGCCCCGGGCTATTCCCTTGCGGGCGAAGTCGGCCCGATCCTTCATGAGCTGCTCCGGGGCGACGTAGAAGGGCATGGTCATGCGGAATCACCCCCAGCGGCCTCCAAGCTGGCCAGCAGACCGCGGAACCGGGCTTCCACGTCGGCTTCGCCCACCCGCTCGAAACCCTGGGCGCCGATTACTGCCACCACCGGGTAGATGCCCCGCACCAGATCGGGGCCCCCGGTGGCGGAGTCCTCCTCGGCGGTGCGGAACAGGGCCGACACCGCCAGATCGATCATGGCATCGGCATCGGCATCGGGCCGGTATCCCAGTTTGATGACCGTTCCGGCGTGAAGGCTCCCCGAGCCTCCCACCGCATACTCCCGGTCCTCGTAGCGGCCCCCGGTCAAGTCGTATTGGAACAGCCGACCGGTTTCGCGGGATCTGTCGTAGCCGGCGAACAGCGGGACCACGGCGAACCCCTGCATTGCGGCCGGGAGGTTGTTCCGAACCATCATGCCTAGCTGGTTGGCCTTGCCGTCCAGACTGAGGGCCTTGCCCTCCACTTTCTCGTAGTGCTCGAGCTGCAATTGGAACAGCCGCACCATCTCCATGGCCGGACCGGCAGCACCGGCGATGGCCACCCCGGAGAAGCGGTCGGCGGGGAACACCTTCTCGATGGTCCGGTGGCTGATGAGGTGCCCGGCGGTGGCCCGCCGGTCGCCGGCCATCACCACTCCCTGCCGACAGCGAATGGCGACCACCGTGGTGGCATGGGCTATGGCCGTGTCGGCCGCCGCGACGTCGGGCATCGGCGGCGTGAGTCCAGACGAGCGCAGCAACGCGGCAAAGTTGGGGCCAGGGTCGCCCCCGGCTTCAAAGAGGGGCAGCGTCACGTTGGCAGACTACCGCTACTGGCCGCCCTTTTGGATATAGGACTTCACAAAGTCCTCGGCGTTGGATTCCAGGACCTCGTCGATCTCGTCCAGCAGCTCGTCGAGCTCGGCCTTCAGATCCTCGCCCTGTGCTGAGACTGCCGGGGCGTCTTCGACATCGGTCTGCTCCCGCTGAGGTGCGGGCTTTTTGATTTGCTCTCTTTCCGCCATCTCTTCCCCTCATGGGTGGGTGCGTGCCGATCACGATATCGCACTGGCCCCGATGCGAGGACAACCCGAGGTGGAGCGGGTTGGAGGGACGTGCTAGCGCGAGCCCGCTTCTCCCAAGCGCTTCAGCAGATCGGCGGCGGTGTCGCAGCTGGCCAGGAGGTCGCGGACATGGCCGCACGTCCCCTTGGCCGGTTCCATCATGGGCACGCGCCGGAGCGGCTCGTCGCCCACGTCGAACACGATCGAGTCCCAGTTGGCGGCCACGATGCTGGGGGCCCACCGCTTGAGGCACTGGCCCCGGAAGTAGGCCCGAGTGTCTGACGGCGGCTCGGAGATGGCCGCTCGGGCCTCCTCGACCGACACCAGGGCCTCCAAACCCGCCCGGGTGGCCACCGATCGCTCAGGGCGCAAGTCGTGGTACTGGAGATCGAGCGCGGCCAGGCGGGCATCGTCGGGCCGCAGGCCGTGGCGCTGGGCCAAGCCCTGGATCAGCCGGTACTTGGCCACCCAGTCGAGCTGGCGGGCCAGGGTCATGGGGTCGGTCTCCAAACCGGCCAGAACCTGCTCCCACCGGTCGATCACCATGTCGCCCACCGGGCCGCCCACCGCGTCGAGCCCGTGGCTGTCGGCGTATTTCCGAGCCTGGTCCAACAGGTCCCACTGGATCTCCAGCGCGGTGGCGGTGGTTCCGTCGGCCAGCTCCAGGGTCTTGGCCAGGCTCAGGTCGTAGGACACCTGCCGCATGGCCGGCACCGGCGCCCGGAAGCGGAACTCCCGGGGCAAGAAGTTGTCCTCCAGCATGGCCAAGACGATGGCGGTGGTCCCCACCTTGAGGAAGGTGGCCACTTCCGACATGTTGGCGTCCCCGGTGATGACGTGCAGACGGCGATAGAGCCGGGCGTCGGCGTGGGGCTCGTCCCGGGTGTTGATGATCGGCCGCTTGAGCGTGGTCTCCAGGCCCACCTCCTCCTCGAAGAAGTCCGCCCGCTGGGTGATCTGAAACGGCACCTCCGCGGTGGTGAGGCCAGGGGCCTCGGAGCCAACTTTGCCCGAGCCGGTGAAGATCTGGCGGGTCACCAGGTGGGCGGTGGCGTGGACCACGATGTGGGAGAAGGGGGTGGTGCGGGCCATGAGGTAGTTCTCGTGGCATCCGTAGCTGTTGCCCTTGCCGTCGGAGTTGTTCTTGTACACCACCAACTCCTGGCCGTGGGGCAACACCCGAGCGGCCGACTCCATGGAGCGAATCAGAATCAGCTCGGCCGCCTTGTCGTAACGGGTTGCATCCAGGGCGTTGCTGCACTCGGGGGCGGACAGCTCGGGGTGGGCGTGGTCCACGTAGTAGCGGGCGCCGTTGGTGAGCACGGCGTTCACGAGGTGGGTCTCGATCTCCGGGGCCAGCGATCCCAGGGGGGCGATGCCCCGGATGTCGTTGCCGGGCATCTCGTCTTCGAAGTCCCAGGACACCCCGGTTGCCGGCCCTCCCTCGCCGGTGCGCTCCACTTCTGACAGATAGGAGTTGATGAGCAGCGACGAGGCGGTGATCGGGTTGGAGTCGTCGGCGCCGGTATGCGCGATTCCGAACTCGGTCTCGATGCCGCAGATCTTGGGAACCGCCATGGCAGGCACGCTAGTTGAGTCGGGCGGCGAGACTGGCAGCAATCGGGCTACAGGTATTGGCCGGGGCCGACCCCTTCGATGGAGCGCCCGCCCAGGTTCGCCTCCTCGCTGGACAAAAGCGTGCGGACGAACACGATCCGCTCCCCCTTCTTGCCCGATATCTTCGCCCAGTCGTCGGGGTTCGTGGTGTTGGGCAGATCCTCGTGCTCCCGGTACTCCTGGTACACCGAATCCAAGAGGTCGTTGATGTGGATGCCCGGCGCACCTCCGGCAATGGAGCGCTTGATGGCCAGCTTCTTGGCCCGCCGCACCACGTTCTCGATCATGGCGCCGGAGGCGAAGTCCTTGAAGTACATGACCTCTTTGTCGCCGTTCTGGTAGGTGACCTCCAAGAACTGGTTGCGCTCCTCCTCCAGGAACATCTCGACCACGGTCTGCTCGATCATGGCCTGGATCGCCTTGTCCGGGTCTCCCCCGCCCAGCCCCTCCACCATCTCGGCGGCGATGGGCACCTCGGCGGTGAGATAGCGGGCGAAGATGGCGCCGGCGGCGTCGGCGTCGGGACGCTGGATCTTGATCTTCACGTCCAGGCGCCCGGGCCTCAAGATGGCGGGATCGATGAGGTCCTCCCGGTTGGATGCGCCGATCACGATCACGTTGCGCAGCGCCTCCACCCCGTCGATCTCGGCGAGGAGCTGGGGGACCACAGTGGACTCCATGTCGGAGCTGATGCCGGTGCCCCGAGTGCGGAACAGCGATTCCATCTCATCGAAGAACACGATGACCGGCCAACCCTCCGCCGACTTCTCCCGGGCCCGCTGGAACACCAGCCGGATCTGGCGCTCGGTCTCGCCGACGTACTTGTTCAAGAGCTCAGGGCCCTTGATGTTGAAGAAGTAGGAGCGGGCCTCTCGATCGGAGTTCATCTCGGCGACCTTGCCGGCCAGGGAGTTGGCCACTGCCTTGGCGATCAGGGTCTTGCCGCAGCCGGGCGGGCCGTACAACAGGATGCCCTTGGGGGCGGGAAGCTGGTACTCGGCGAACAGCTCCTGGTGGATGAAGGGCAGCTCCACCGCGTCGGTGATCTGCTCGATCTGCACATCGAGTCCCCCGACCTGCTCGTAGGTGACGTCGGGCACCTCCTCCAGCACCAGATCTTCCACCTCGGGCCGGGGCAGGCGTTCGACGAGCAGTCCCGAGCGGGAGTCCATCAGCGCGGTGTCGCCGCTGTTCAGCGGCTGGTCGATCAGCTCGGTGGCCAACTCCACCACGCGCTCCTCGTCGGCCCGCCCGACGATGATCGCCCGTCGGCCACAGCTCAGCACCTCTTTGACGGTCACCACCTCGCCGGTGCCGTCGCCCACCCGCGACAGCACCACGTTCAGCGACTCGTTCAAGACCACCTCTTGGCCTCGGCGCAGCCCGTCGACCGCGATCTCCGGATGCAGCGCCACCCGCATCTTGCGCCCCCCGGAGAACACGTCCACCGTGCCGTCGTCGTTCAGGTCCAAGAAGGTTCCGTACGCCGATGGCGGTTGGGTGAGCTTGTCCACTTCGTCGCGCAGGGCGGAGATGTGCTCGCGGGCCTCGCGCAGGGTATAGGTGAGCTTCTCGTTCTGGGAGACGGCCTTGGCCAGCTGTCCCTTGGTTTCCAGCAGCCGCTCTTCCAGGGTGCGGACTCGTTTGGGGGCGTCTTGAAGCCGTTGGCGGAGCACCGCCATCTCCTTCTCCAGCGCTGCCACCTGATCGGCCGGCGAAATCTCCTCGGGCTCCTCGGGCGTGATTCCCGCCTCCCCCGCTGCGTCGGCGTCTGCCATACCAGCCCGACTTTACACGCCTCTGACGGTATTGCGGACACAAGCACGGGCAGGCGCTCGCCGAATGCTGAGTCTCGCGATCCGATGAATGCCCACTGTCTATACGAGATCGGCTCCTTGTCGGCTACACTGGGGGCGAACCCAGCGTCTACCATGTTTGCGATTCGCTGACCGTCAACGAAAGGGCCACTGCACCGATGCAAATGAAGGTCTGGATCGATCAAGATCTCTGCACTGGTGACGGTCTCTGTGAAGAGATCGCCCCCGATGTCTTCACCCTGCTTGACGATGGTCTCGCCTACGTGAAAGAAGGCGACAAGGTTTTCAGCGAGCCGGGCGGAGTCGAGGGCCTCGCCATTGTGCCTGAGGGACAGGAAGAGGCCACCATCGAATCGGCCGAGGAATGCCCTGGAGAGTGCATCTTCATCGAGGTTTGAGCTTCGCCCGCTGGCCTCTGCCGCTATTCGGCGAGCTTGCGGGCAGCCAAGCACTCTGCCGCTATTCGGCGAGCTTGCGGGCAGTGGTCACAAACCCGGTGTGGCCCACCATTCGGTGCTCAGGCCGGACGGCGTCGCCTTTGATGTGCCAGCCGCGGTGCAGTATCTCCACCGTGGACGTCGCGGCCCAGGGTCCGGCCTCGCAGGCTTCGCGCAGTTGCACGGCCTGGATGATGCTCGGGGTGTAGGCCACCAGGATTCCGCCCGGATGCAGCGAAGCGGCCGCGTGGGGAACCACCCGCCAAGGCTCGGGCAAGTCCAGCACAACCCGGTCCAACTCTTCGGCGTCGATTCCCTGGTAGCAGTCTCTGACCTCCACCTGGAAGCGATCAGCAGCCTCTGAGCCGAGAAAGCCGGTGACGTTCTCGACGGCCTGCTGGGCAAAGTCGTCTCTGATCTCATAGCCCACCACCACTGCTCCCGCTCTCAGCAGGCACAGCGACAGCGCCCCCGACCCCACTCCCGATTCCAACACCCGGGCGCCGGGGGACACATCGGCGTGCATCAAGATGGCCGCGCTGTCCTTGGGGTACACAACCTGTGCTCCCCGGGGCATCTTCAGCACATAATCGTGGAGGGTGGGGCGCCACACGGTCAGCTCCGCGTTGCGGGATGTGCGCACCCGCGTTCCCTCAGTGCCGCCGATCAAAGCGTCGTGGGACACCGACCCCGCATGGGTGTGGAATCGACCCCCCTCGACCAGCTTCACGAGATAGCGGCGACCCTTCCGGTCGGTGAGCAGCACCAGCTCGCCGGCTTGGAGCCCCCGGCTCACTTTTTGTTGTCGGGCAAATGAGAGACGAGCAGGCTCTCGCCGGGCCGCAATTCCTGCGACAGCACCTTCCGCAGCTGGCGGGTGCTGGCCATCCGGCGCAAGAGTCGGATCCCCCAAACCGCCCCGCCCAAGACGAGCCATCCCCGGCTCCCGCCCACCACGCCGCGTCTGATGGCCTGTCGGCGCAGGTACCCCAGAGGATCCGGCATCCGATCAGACCCGGCGGACTTCGACCACGGTCCGACTGGCCCTCCCGCGGCGGCGCCCCAGCATGAAGGCCAGCGCAACCAGAGCGGCCAGTATCACGATGCCCCCGGACAACGCCGGCGCGCGGGCCGCCTCTGCGGTTCCGTCCAGGCTGCGCTTGAGCTCCTCGAACTTGGCTTGGATGTCGTTCTTGCTGATTGCCTCGCGGCCCAAGTCCGGATCGCTCACGAGCGGTCTCCTCTCGACGATTGGCTTCTGAGCGCGAACACGCCCGCCAGAGCGACCAGCAATCCCACCAGCACCACCACGTAGGGCAGGGCGCTCATGTTGCCGTCGAACACCCCAGAGGCCTCGGTCTGAAGCAGGCGCAATCCGGCGATGGCCAAGAAGACCACCCCGATGCCGATGCTCAGCGCGCCGAGCACGCCGAGCTTCAGTGTCTTGCCCAGCTGGGTGAGCGGCGTGACGATCTCCTGTCGGCCATAGCCAACGAGCAGCGCCTTCAACTCGGACAGCACGACGTTGGGCGAATTCCCCTTTTGGGCGGCTTGTGAACGTTTGGGCATGGCCTCCTCCTGCAATCGGCCAGCCTACTCCGGCTGGTCTTCCCTACCCCATTTCGATTCGGGTGCCGCGGCCCTCCCCCAGCATTCCCCCTACCCCATCTCGATTCGGGCTCGGATCACCTCTTCGGCGCCAGCCAGGAGATCAGCCAACAGGCTCAGGCGGAGGGCCGCGTTGTCAGCGGTGAGCAGCTGCTGTCGGTCGAGTGGTCCCAGCGGGGAAAGGGCCGAGAGCTGCCACACCGCGGCCAGGGGATCATCGGATATCTCGAACTCGGCGGGAGGTCCGGGTGCGCCCAATTCTGACTGCAATGCCAGCACCCGGCGCCATGTGGCAGCCACCGCAGGCAGCTTGTCGGCAATTTTCGCCCCGTCGTCGTCTCCGTTGGCGGCATCGGGCCAGTCTTGGACCTCGGCCCGGGGATAGGGATCGTCTTGGAGCCAACGGGAAACCCGGATTCGGCGGGTACCGCCGGCGACCAGGCCCCACCGGCCGTCGGGAAACTCCTGGGCGTCGATGATCGTGGCCGCGGTCCCTGCGTCGGTGCGGATGTCGCCGCCGCCCACCTCGCTGCCCCGCTCGATGAGCACTACTCCGAATTCGCGGGATCCGTCCAGACAGTCCCTGGTCATCTGCCGGTAGCGAGGCTCGAACACGTGGATTGGCACAACCATCTCGGGCATCAACACCATCCCCAGCGGGAACATGGCCATCGTGTTCGCCTCGGTCACGGTCACTGAGCCACGGCGCCGTCGAATCCGGTCAGCCGTTTCGGATCGGTTGGAGGTCGATGTCGTCTAGGCTCGGTTTCGCGGCCAGCGTGGCCAAGTGGCGCACGATCTGCTCTTCCAGCTCTCGGACGGCCCGGTTGTCGTCTGCTCCGGGCTGGTTGGCCATGAAGGCAAACGTCACCTCCTGGCCCAGGCCGATGTCGATGTAGCCCATCATTGCCGTGGCTCTTGACGTTCCGCCCGAGAACGCAGTGATCCGCCCCGGATCCGCGACGCCGGCGAACCGGTCCCGGAGCGGGCCGGCTTCAGCCGCGGTCGGGAGCAGCTCGTGGAACAGCGGGCTGAACTCCACGCTGTCGAGCAGCGAGGTGAACACCGGGCAGGTGGCAATGTTGGCCGGGTCGATCCCCGAGCCGTCGAATCGGAGCAGCTGGAGTTGGTCGGCGTCGATTCCCGCGCCGTCAAGCGTGTCCTCCACTGCCTGGACTCCAGCGCTGGTGCTGCCGGCGCCCGATGAGGCCAGACCGACTTCTTTGAGCAGCAGCTCGGTGGTTTCGACGTCCAGGTTGGCGAGGATCTGCTTGTAGAGATCCGAGAGCGGCGCCGACTCGATCAACGCCATCACGTAGACCTCTTCGTCGTCGGGCACCGGTTCGGAGCGGGGGCTGCGGCGGATGACCACGTCGCGGGCTTCGAGCATGTCGTCGAACAGCGCGGCCGCGTAAAACGGCGGATCCTCTGCTGCGAGATAGGCGTTCGCCTCATCTTGCTCGCTTGTTGCGCCAGCCTCATCGTCTGTCTGCTCGGATTCCGGGATGGGGAACTGCACCCAGCCGTCGTCGAATTGCAGGGCCAGCAGGGTGCCGATGTTCTCGGAGTCGACGATGCTCTCCGGCCACGACGGGACGTAGCGGAGGTCGTCATAGCGGGTGGCGTCGCCCACCACCGCACCGGTCACCAGGGTCAAACCGTTGTCCACCAGCACCTGGGCCAGGTCTTCGATGGGGGTGTGAAGCCGGTTTCGGCCCTCGGTCAGCGTCGCCAGGAATCCCTCGGTGAACAGCAGCGGATCGCCCCCGCCGACCAGGTAGATGTCGCCGTTCACCACCCCACCCTCCATCGGAACGGTGGATTGCACCGAGGTGGTGAACGTGTGGTCGGGGCCGAGCACCTGATGGGCAGCGGCCAAGGTGAGCAGCACCAGGCTGTCGGAGGGCGCCACCTGGATGTTGGCGCCGCTCTCATAAAACGGGAGATTTCGGCCGTCGAGGGTGAGAGAGAGGCAGGCAGCCGAGGGTGCGGTTGCCATCAGGCCGTCGAGGGTGGTGAAGAAGTCGGGCTCGGTCAGCGACGGAGTCAGCAGTTCCCGCAAGCGAAGGGTGGAGATGAGGGGTGTGCCGACCCCGGGCGGAACCGTGTCGTCGGCCGCCACTTCGCCGAAGTTCTCGTGCAGCCGGTCGCTCAGATAGTTGGATCCGAGAAGCGCCCCGAGGGCGACCGCCAACAGCACAAGGGGCATCACAATTCGCCGCACTGCGGTCATCCTACGCCCGCTGGCGCACTACCGAGCATCACGCAGCCCGCGAATCTCATGTAACTTCCCCAATTCCTCTAGGGTCACACCCGTGGCTGTTCTCATCGACAGTCGTCCCTGATCAATTGGGAGTGCGAATAGTGCAAATAGTGTTTGCGATCGTTGTGGGACTTGCCCTCACCCAGCTGGCCAATCTGGCCACCACCGTCTACCTGCACCGCGATCTGGCCCACAGGGCCGTGAAGCTGCATCCCGCGCTCCGCAGCTCCTTCAAGGTGTTCTTGTGGGCGGCGACCGGCATCTCCGCCCGCCAGTGGGCCGCGGTCCACCGCAAGCACCATGCGTTCACCGACACCCCCGAAGATCCCCACTCCCCGGCCCGGCTGGGCTGGCTGCGGGTGCAGCTCACCAACGCGGCCCTCTACCGGCGCTCGGCCCGCGACCCCCACACCACCGAGCGCTACGCCAAGGACATTCCAGTGACCGTGCCCGACCGGTTGCTGCTCAACCGCGGCATCATCGGATTGGCTTTGGGGGTCGCCATCTTGGTGTGGTGGCTGGGCTGGATTCCCGGCGCGGTGGCCGCCGCAGTCCACACCGTGGGCTACATCGGCTTGGGGGGCTCGGTGAACGGGGTGGCCCACACGTTCGGGCGCCGCCCGTTCGACAACAGCGCCACCAACGTAACCTGGCTGGCCTGGCTGACCTGCGGCGAGGGCTACCACAACAACCACCACGCCGCCCCGACTTCAGCCCGCTTCGCCCGCCGCTGGCACCAATTCGACCTGGGCTGGTGGTTCATCAGCGCAGCCAGCCGACTGGGTTTGGCCAAGGTCCGCCACGCCGATGTGGATGCTCTGGCCGCCCGTTCCTCCACTTCAGTACCGGTTTAGGCCCGGTTTAGGCCCGTATTTCTTCTTCTGGCCGACGAGCCGCCTGGAAATGGCAAATGAACCGTTCGCGGGTGCCCGACCGCGGGTAGCGTGCGGAGAGTGAGCAGGTATGGGGCCGCTTTGTCCGAGCATCCTGACTCGGCTGACGCCGCCGGCGAGGTGATCGGCGAGATCCTCGAAGCGGTGGGACCCTCCCCAGACTTGGCCGTGCTGTTCACGTCGGCCTCCCACCGCGACGCGGTCAGCGAGATCGCCGATGCCGTCCATCAGGCGCTGGCCCCGTCGGCCCTCATCGGCGCCACCGCGGTGTCGGTGATCGGTGGCCCCCTGGAGGTGGAGGAGCGTCCGGCTGTGTCCCTTTGGGCCGCGGCCCGGTGCCCGGCTCGACCGGTGCGACTTGAAGCCGTCCGCGGCCCCGACGGCTGGGCGGTGGGCGGGATTCCCGACGACGCCGAGGGAACACTGCTGGTGATCCCCGACCCGTTCACGTTCCCCAGTGATGCCCTGCTGAAGGCGGGACCGGCCATGCCTGCCTCCGAGCGCGGTGCCGCCGCGGACGACAGTGATGCCCTGCTGAAGGCGGGACCGGCCATGACGGTGGTGGGAGGGTTGGCCTCGGCCGCCGGCCGGCCGGGAGGCAACCGCCTGGTATTGGGCCGCCAGGTGTTCGACGACGGGGCGGTGGGCGTCATCCTTGATCCCGAGGTCGAGGTCCGCACCGTTGTCTCTCAGGGTTGCCGTCCCATCGGCCAGCCGTTCACCGTGACCAAATCCGAGGACAACATCGTGTCTGAGATGGGGGGCCGCCCGGCAGTGGAGCGATTGCGCGAGATCCTCTTGGGCTTGGACGAGGCCGACCGGGCCCTGGTGTCGAAGGGTCTTCATATCGGCGTCGTCATCGACGAGCACAAGTCGGAGTTCCACCGGGGCGACTTCTTGATCCGGGGGCTGGTCGGGGCCGACGAGCAGACCGGCGCGTTGGCGGTGGGCGATGCGGTCCAAGTGGGCACCACCGTTCAGTTCCAAGTGCGGGATGCCGCTACCGCCGACGAAGACCTGCGAGAGCTGATGGCCGATGCCTCAGCAGGGTCGGCTCTGGTGTTCACCTGCAACGGCCGGGGAACTCACCTATTCGAAGGCCCCAATCACGACGCCGCCGTGGTCCACGACGCCCTGGAGAGAGCGCCGGTGGCCGGAATGTTCTGCGCCGGCGAGCTCGGGCCAATCGGAGGCCACAATTTCCTTCACGGCTTCACCGCCTCGGTGGTTCTGTTCCCGTGACTAGTTGAAAGGATCGATCCTTCTATGCCTGCGTTCCCCGCCGCTCTTGAGGCCCAAGGCATCAGCGTGATTCGCGGCCTCGCCATGGATGCCCCCCACCAAGCCCGCTCCGGGCACCAGGGCACGGCCATGGCCATGGCGCCGTTGGCCCATGTGCTTTGGACCCGCATCATGCGCTACGACGCCGACGACCCGGCCTGGCCCGATCGGGACCGGTTCGTGCTCAGCGCCGGCCATGCCTCCATCCTGCTCTACTCGATGCTCCACCTCACCGGCCAGGGACTGACCCTTGACGATCTGCGAGATTTCCGCCAGTGGGGAAGCCGCACCCCCGGACATCCCGAGGCAGGCCACACCGCGGGCGTGGAGGTAACCACTGGGCCGCTGGGCCAGGGGATGGCCAACGCGGTGGGGATGGCGGTGGCCGAGCGCTGGCTGCGCCACCGCTTTGGCCGCGATGTCTGCGACCACCGGGTGTTCGCCCTGTGCAGCGACGGCGACCTCTCCGAGGGGATCAGCCATGAGTCCGCATCGCTGGCCGGACATCAGCGCTTAGGCCGTCTGGTCTGCTTGTACGACGACAACCGGATCACCATCGACGGGCCAACCCACTTGTCTTTGTCCGACAACGCGGCCCAGCGGTTCGAGGCCTGCGGCTGGCATGTGGTGGAGCTGGGGGAGGCAGCCGAGGATCTCGATGCCCTTGAGTCAGGCATCAGGGCGGCAATGGCGGTCGACGATGCTCCGTCGATGGTCATCATCCGCAGCCATGTGGCCTATCCCTCTCCGGGCCAGACCGACAATCATGAGGCCCACGGCTACTCGCTGTTCGACGAGGAGATCGCGGCCACCAAGACGGTGATGGGGTTGCCGGCCGACGAGTCCTTCCATGTGCCCGATGCCGTCCTCGGCGCCTACCGGGCTGCCGGACGCCAAGGCGCTGCGGAGCGGTCGGCCTGGCAGCAGCGGGTGGAGGCTCTCGGTCCTTTGCGCTCGGAGTATGAGGCCTGCTTGTCGGGTAGGGGCCTGCCGGGCTGGGAGAACAAGCTGCCGTCGTGGCCGGCCGGAGAGTCGGTCGCCACCCGCAAGGCCAGCTCCGCCTGCCTCAACGCCATGGCCGATGTGGTTCCCGGCCTGGTGGCGGGCGGGGCCGACCTCACCGGCAACACCGGCACCAGCCTCGCCGACGCCGACCCGCTCGGCCCGGTTCATCCGTCGGGCCGCCAGCTCTACTTCGGCATTCGGGAGCATGCCATGGGTGCGGTGCTGAACGGTGCGGCTCTGCACGGTGGACTGCTGCCGGTGGGCGGCACCTTCCTGGTGTTCAGCGACTACATGCGGCCCGCGGTCCGCTTGGCCGCGCTGTCGGGGGCCCACAGCATCTTCGTGTGGAGCCACGATTCCGTGGGGGTCGGCGAGGACGGCCCCACCCACCAGCCGATCGAGCACGTCATGTCGCTGCGGGCCATACCCGGCCTGCGGGTGTTCCGCCCGGCCGACGGCAACGAGGTGGCCCAGGCATGGCGGCTGGCTGTCGACTCAGACGGCCCCAGCGCCATGATCCTGACCCGCCAGAACGTGCCCACCCTGGAGGGAACCGCGACGGCCGACGGGGTGGCCCGAGGGGCCTACCCCTTGGTGGACTGCCTTGACCCCGACGTGATCCTGGTGGGCACCGGCAGCGAGGTGTCGGTTTGCGTGGACGCTGCCGACGCGCTCGGCGAGCAGGGCATCGCGGTCCGAGTGGTGTCCATGCCCTGCTGGGAGATGTTCGCCGCCCAAGACCCGGACTACCAGGCCAGTGTTCTGGTGCCGGGAGTGCCCAAGCTGTCGGTGGAGGCAGGGGTGACGCTGGGCTGGGAGCGGTGGGTGGACCGGACGGTGGGCATCGACCGGTTCGGGGCCTCGGCGCCGGGCTCGGTGGTGTTGGACAAGCTGGGCATGAACCCGGCCAACGTCGCCGCCGAGGCCGCGGCGCTGATCAACAGTGAGGGGAAACGACCATGAGCAGTCTCCACGACTTGTATCGCCATCACGGACAGAGTCCGTGGCTCGACAACCTGCGCCGGGAGTGGATCAACAACGGGGAGCTGGCCCGCTGGGTGGAGCGGGGGGTGAGGGGCCTCACCTCCAACCCCAGCATCTTCCAGAAGGCCATGACCTCGGGCAGCGAGTACGACGAGCAGTTCGCCGGGCTGCTGGCCGGCGGCATGAGCGTGGCCGACGCCTACTGGGAACTCGTGCTCACCGATATCGTCGGCGCCCTCGACGTGCTCGCCCCCGTACACGAGGCCAGCGACGGCATCGACGGCTTTGTCTCGGTGGAGGTCGATCCCAAGCTGGCTCGGGATACCGAGAACACCCTGGCCGCGGCTCGGGCGCTCAATCAACGCGTCGACCGCCCCAACCTCTATGTGAAGATCCCCGGCACCGCCGAGGGCCTGGCTGCCATCCAAGCCATGACCGCCGAGGGCCGAAGCGTCAATGTGACCCTTCTGTTCTCGTTGTCCCGCTACGCCGAGGTCATCGAGGCCTACCTGTGCGGCTTGGAGGCCTGCGAGGGCGACCTCTCGTCGGTGTCCGGGGTGGCGTCGTTCTTCATCAGCCGCACCGACACCGAGGTGGATCGGCGATTAGAAGCCATCGGCACCCCGGAGGCGCTGGCGTTGCGGGGTCAAACGGCGGTGGCCCAGGGCCAGGTGGCCTACAAGCTGTTCACCCAGAAGTTCGCCGGACCCCGCTGGGAGGCCCTGGCTGCTCGGGGCGCCCGTGTGCAAAGGCCGCTGTGGGCTTCCACTTCCACCAAGAATCCGGCTTATCCTGACACCCTCTATGTCGATCAGCTCATCGGGCCCAACACCGTGAACACGCTGCCCGACGCCACTTTGGAGGCGTTCGCCGACCACGGAACGCTGGCCCGCACCGTGGACGCCGACCCCGGCGCCGCCCAGGCCGTTCTGGATAGAGTCACCGACGTCGGCGTCGACCTGGAAGCCGTGGCCGGCCGGCTGGAGGATGAGGGGGTGTCGGCCTTCGTGAAGTCGTTCGACGACCTGCTGGAAAGCCTGGCCGCCACTGCCGACCGGTTGACGGAAGGCGCTCGGTGACGATCGCCCTCCCAACCACTCGAGATCTGCTGGAGCTGAGCCTCGACGACCTGACGGCCGAGGCCCGGTCGATTCGGAATCGGGTGTACGGCACTCGGGTCACCTACTCCCCCAAGGTGTTCATCCCCCTCACCATGCTGTGCCGGGACAAGTGCGGCTACTGCACGTTCGCCCAGCCTCCCGCCCGATTGGAGTCGCCCTACCTCAGCGATCACGAGGTGCTGGCCATCGCCGAATCGGGAGCGGCCGCCGGCTGCCACGAGGCGCTGTTCACCCTGGGCGAGCGCCCCGAGCTGCGCTACCCCGACGCCGCGAAGTGGCTGGATCAGCACGGCTTCGCCTCCACGGTGGACTACCTGGCCCATGCCACCCGGCTCGTGGTGGAAAAGACCGGCCTGCTCCCCCACGCCAACGCCGGCGCCCTCTTTTCCGAGGAGCTGGCCCTGCTCCGCGAGACCGCACCTTCTCAAGGGATGATGCTGGAGACGCTGGCCGAGTTGGACTGCCATCGGGGGTCGCCCGACAAAACCCCGGACCGGCGCCTGGCCACCCTGGAGGCCGCCGGCCAGTTGGCCATCCCGTTCACCACCGGCATCCTGGTGGGCATCGGCGAGACCCGCGCCGATCGGGTGGACGCTCTGACGGCCATCGCCGAGTCCCACCGGCGCTGGGGCCACATTCAAGAGGTCATCGTCCAGAATTTCCTGCCCAAGCCGGGCACGGCCATGCACGCGGCGGCGCCCTGTGATGGCGACGAGTACATCGAGGCCATCGCCCTCGCCCGCCTCGTTCTCCCCGAGGAGATCCACCTCCAAGCTCCGCCCAACCTCTCCGACGACTTCGGGCTGCTGCTCGATGCGGGCATCGACGACTGGGGCGGGGTGTCGCCGGTCACCGCCGACCATGTGAACCCCGAGCGCCCGTGGCCGGCCCTCGAACGCCTGCGGGAGGCCACCGAGGCCAGAGGATTCGCCTTGGCCCCCCGGCTGACCATCTATCCCGAGTACGCCCTCGACTCGGAGCGGTGGCTGGATGCCGACATGCGATTCCCGGTGCTCGACCGCAGCGACGCCGAAGGCTTGGGGCGACCCGACGACGGCGGTTGGTACTCCGGCGCCGACACCCCTCCCCCGATGCTGCTGGCTGAGCCCTCTGGCAACGGCATCCTTGCTGCTGCCGCCTCGGGAGGGGCGGTGGGTGAAGTGCTCGCCGGGGTCCGGGCCGGCCAAGAAGTCGGGGTCGATGAGATCGTCACCTTGTTCGGGGCTCGGGGCCCCGAGGTTCGAGCGGTGGCCGCGCTGGCCGACGAGCTCCGCCGGGCCGCGGTGGGCGACGAGGTCACCTGGGTGTCCAACCGCAACATCAACTACACCAACGTGTGTACGTTCAAGTGCCGGTTCTGCGGCTTCTCCAAGGGGCCGCTGTCGCTCAACCTGCGAGGCGACCCCTACCTGCTGGGCTTGGACGACATCGCCGAGCGCACTGTGGAAGCGGCCGAGGCCGGGGCCACCGAGGTCTGCCTCCAAGGCGGCATCCACCCCAACTTCGACGGCGACTACTACATCGACGTCACCCGGGCCGTGAAAGACGCGGTGCCCGACATCCATGTCCACGGCTTCACCGCCCTTGAGGTGACCGAGGGGGCCCGGCGGCTGGAAGAGCCCTTGGCCGCCTATCTGCGTCGGCTGATGGACGCCGGTTTGCGCTCGCTGCCGGGCACCGCCGCCGAGATCCTCGACGACGAGATCCGGGCGGTGATCTGTCCCGACAAGATCGACACCGGCGAGTGGCTGGAGGCCCACCGCACCGCCCACGGCCTCGGACTGCGCTCCAACGTGACCATCATGTTCGGCACGGTCGAGCAGCCGGTCCACTGGGCCCGCCATCTGGTGCGCGCCCGTGAGCTCCAGAAGGAAACCGGCGGGTTCACCGAGTTCGTGCCCCTGCCCTTCGTCCACATGGCCGCTCCCATCTACTTGCAGAAGCGGTCCCGCCGGGGCCCCACCTTCCGTGAGGCCCTGCTGATGCACGCCGTGGGCCGCATCGCCTACCACGGCTGGATTCACAACATCCAGGCCTCCTGGGTCAAGCTGGGCATGGCCGGCGCGGCGCAGATGCTTCAGGCCGGGGTGAACGATCTAGGCGGCACCCTCATCAACGAGAACATCTCTCGGGCCGCGGGCGCATCCCACGGCCAAGAAGCCACCGAAGACGACCTCCGCGCCCTCTGCACCCCCCTAGGCCGCCCCCTCCGCCAACGCACCACGCTGTATGACGAGGTCGACCTGTAAGTAGGCCTCAGTCCACGTTCGGCATGGGATAGCCAGCCTGAGTGCCGGTTGACACTTCAGTCTTTTGATGACAATTCAATCAATATGATTGCTATTGTGTCCCCTGTGAGTACCAGTCATCAAGAATTGGCTAGATTCTTTGTACAATCTCTGGGAATCTTGGGAAATGGCTGTTCAAGAGCGCACCATTCCCGCATCCCAATTCAGAGACCAGTGTCTGCGGCTCATGGATGAAATCAATGAGACCGGCGATACGTTGATCGTCACCAAGCACGGCAAACCAGTTGCCATCGTTGGCCCTGCCCACCGCGACAGGGGTGGCCTCTGGGGGTTCATGGAAGGGACTACATGCATCCTCGGAGACATTGACGGTCCGGCCATTCCTGTTGATGACTGGGACATCGTCACCAACCCTGATCGAGTCTTCGACCCTGGTTCCGTTCCACCCCAGTGATTCTTCTTGACACCAACGTGCTGCTGCGGATGACAGCTGCTGATTCCAAGATCGGTGAGCGCTCTCGGTACCTCATCGACGAAGGCGTCCACGACGATGGAGTTGGTGTTTCCGCCGTCGTCTTTCTTGAGGCTGCCCGGCTCCACTGGGATGAGAAGGCGAATCTTGGAATGCCCCCGGAAGCCTGGCGCAAGGCCCACCTTCGGCGAGGACTTCTCGAGATCCCCCTCACGGGAGACATCGCCATCCAAGCCGCAGACCTCTATGCCCGACAAGGATTCCACCGGGACCCCGGCGATCAGATCATCGTGGCCACAGCGATATCAAGCCGCAGCACCCTGGCAACCACCGATCACAACATCCTCCAGTGG
Organism: bacterium; assembly: GCA_028819295.1. Taxonomy (GTDB): domain Bacteria; phylum Actinomycetota; class Acidimicrobiia; order Acidimicrobiales; family Bin134; genus Poriferisocius. Next base: position 52,070 of record JAPPMA010000086.1, read on the forward strand.
GCAGCCAAGACCAAAATGGTCACGGTGCTCGACGCTACCGAGTAGCAGCTGCTAGCGGCAGAAGCCACATTTCCAGGTCAGAGCGAGCAAAATTATGCGGGCCCAGAACAGACGGCGCCCTCATCTGCTCGTGCATCCACTTCGGCGCGGGCGATGCACGGGGGGATTGACCCTTCCTATCTCAAATGGAGCCAGCAGAGCTGACTAGTTCCTAGACCAATGGAGGTTGCTGACAGTCGGGATCTTTCGTGAGAGGAAGACCTGATGGATGAGAGCGAGCAACACTGCAAGATCCGGTACCGGTCAGCGGTGAGATTGATAGGGCTGAAGACCGTCACTGGCTGCCGATAGTGGCGGTCCATCGGGCGTCTGCTTCGGCATCGACTTCGATCACGGTGCTGCCTGCTTCGCAGCTGGCGAATCCGCCGACGTTGAGCGCTTTGCGTCCGGTCCACACGCCCCGGTCGTCGACGATCTCGTTCACGAGGAGGTCACAGGTTGAGCCTGCCTGGCTGACAGTTACACCGAAGTAGCCGGTTGCTGCTGTCGCTTCGATTTCAACAATGTGAGTTCCCTCAGTGAGCACAACAGCGACGATGTCCGTTCCGGTCCCGGACCTGCTGACCAGTACTGGGGTCGGGTTGACTGTTGGGTCGGGCGTCGGCTCTGGGGTCGGGTTGACTGTCGGGTCGGGCGTCGGCTCTGATTGGGCGTTGGCGCGGAGGGTGGCTAGGGCTTCGTCGTCGAGGGTGAGGTAGCAGCCGATGGTTTCGTGGTAGCCCCAGCTCACCTGGGCCAGCACGGTCTGACCATCAGAGGACTGGGCCACGTCCACGGGCTGGGCGCCGAATTTATGATGCTGGAAGCACCGCTCTGCCGCGCTCGGCTCAGGGCCGTCTTGGGCTGCGGACTGGCTTGCCGGCACCGCGGTCACCGCGCCGAGAGAAGCGATCACGACTGCGCCGCAGCGGCGAGATGATCGCCCGCGTGGTCGAGCGCCTCGCCCGCGAGTGCCCGTGTTGGAGCGACGACGTGTGGCTGGCCGATTCCACCCCGATCGGGTGCGGCCGCTCCCGGCAGACCCGAAGGCGCTCCGAGCTGGCGGGATGGGCCCAATACGGGTACAGCGCGTCGCGTTCGCGGTGGTTCTGGGGCCTGCGGCTCCACCTGCTCACCACACCAGCGGGACTGCCGGCGGCGTTCGCGCCCGCCGGCGCCAAAGCCGACGAACGCGAGATCTGCGCAGACATGATCGCCAGCGCCGGGCTGGCACGCCCGGGACAGACCCTCATCGCCGGCAAGGGCTACCGCTCCGCCCAGTTCGAGGCCCGGCTCGCCCAAGCCGGCATCACCGTGATCCGGCCCGCCACCAAAAAAGAACCCAGCCGCCCCGGCGCCCGGTTCCCGCGGCCGCTGCGCCAAATCATCGAATCAGTGAACAACACCCCCAAAACCCAGCTCAGCCTCGAACGCCACCGCGGCCGCACCCGCGCAGGCGTCGCCGTGCGCATCCTCACCCGCATCCTGGCCCCAACCGCCGCCATCTGGCACAACCAGACCACACACCAACCCGGCCCAGCACGCTCACTCACCACCTACGACCACTAACCCCTTGGAACTAACCATCTAGGTGGTGCGAGCATTAGGACGAGAGCGAGTGACCGAGACGGCTAATCGCAGTCGTTGGTCCTGGCTGGGAAGTGCAAGGACTACGAGGGGACGAATCGCCTCTGGAGTCGGTGTGGCAGCTGTCTATTCTGCTGCCTATTTCCCAACCATTGTGTTCGATCTCGGCATAGGCATCTTTTTCGCGATATTCCTGCCGCTGTCTATTCCCATAGCTGTCCTTGTCGATCGGATCGACAAGAAGGCGGCTCAAATGGCGTTGGGAAAGCGGCCGCTTAAGGAATAACTGACTGGTGGCGGGACGAGCACTGCCGTTCGAGTGTGCTGTGAGGGAAATGTGGGTGTTGTTGTTTATGTTCAGATCAATGTCAATAAATCATAGGATTATTTCTCCTAATCCCGTTTATTCAGGTGGATGTTGTCGCTGGGGTCGGTATACTTGCATGCATGGAGTTTAGGTCTCTTGATCAGGGGAAACGGGCTGATGGCGGGCCGTCGGGGACGGTTTGGCCGGAGGCGGTTGATGTGGCGGGGCTGTCGCTGTCGGAGTTGCGGGAGCGGCTGGGGCTGATCAAGAGGTCTGAGGCTCGGCTGGCGGCGATGAAGACGGCTGCTTTGGCCGCGTATGCCAGCCGGGGCGGGGAGGGGTCGGCCCGGCGGGTGGTGTTGGAGGAGCTTCAGGCGTCCAAGCAGCAGGCCCGCCGTGAGGTTGAGGCCGCCTCTCAGCTCTCCCAGGTTCCTGAGACTCTTGACGCTTTGGGTGCCGGTGAGATTCCAGAGGACCACGCCAAGCAGATCGCCAAGGCCGCCTCCCAGGGGCCGGTGGACGAGTCGGTTTTGGTGGAGGCGGCCCGGCGCGAGGATTTCGGGACGTTCTCCCGGACGCTGCGCGACCACCAGCACGAGCAGTCGCCCGATGACGGAAAGTCGCTTTTGGCCAAGCAACGGAAGCGCCGCGATTTGGGCTTCTTCAAGTCGATCGATGACGGCATGTTCGTATTGAACGGCCGGTTCGACCCCGAAGCGGGGAACCGGATCGAGGCTGCTTTGGCCGACGAGGTGCGCCGCCAGCGCAACGACGACAACGGCAAAGGCGCTGCCGATCAGACAACGTTCGGCCAGCGGATGGCCGATGCGCTGGAGAACCTGGTGTGCGCCGATGTCGGCGACCGCACCCCGCCGCGGGCCACCCTGATCGTGACCGCTGATTGGGACGCGCTGAACCAGAAGCTGGCCGACGCACGACTGCTCGACGGCACGCCGCTGCCGATTGACGAGGCTTTGCGGTTGGCTTGCAACGCCGACATCGTGCCCGCGGTGTTCGACGCCGCCGGCCAACAACTGTGGGTGGGGCGCAAGCTGCGGTTGGCCACCGAGGCCCAGCGGGCCGCGCTCATCATCCGCGACAAGCACTGCATTGGTTGCGGCCGATCAGCGGTGTGGTGCGAGGCCCACCACATCGAAGAATGGCTCGCCGGCGGCCGCACCGACATCGACAACCTCGTGCTGGTCTGCAAACCCTGCCACCACAACATCCACGACGACGGCTGGACAGTACACCGAAACCGAAACGGCGCCTACGAACTGCGACCACCCCCCAACCCCTACGCCGACCTCCCCACCAGGCAGTCATGTTCGGGCTTACCGCCTAAGAACGGCGCCGACACTTCGCCCCGGCAGACACGCTCGGGGCCACCTTCCAAGAACGGCGCCGACATTCCGCCCCGGCAGACACGCTCGGAGCCACCCCCCAAAAAACGCGCGAATCTTCCGCACGGGCAAACTCGCTCGAGACCACCACACGCCGAACCCCAATCCAGTACCGAAGCCTTCCCCGAACCCTTCCCAGATGGAGGAATCACCACCTGGCAGCCCGACCGCACCAAACAGCTCCTGCTGGGCTGACGCAGAGTTGCCCAGGGCGCCGGTGTGCACTCTGCTGGCACCAAACAATTGTTGTCGAACTGACATTGAATTGCCGCTGAACCAACTCAGCGCTGGCATGACGACCGGCAGTCTCGCGGCCTTGGCTGACCGCCGCCCTACCCGACGGTTGGGCACCCCGGGGCGCTATTTCAATTGCAGACTCATTACGGCAACGAGCAGCCGCAGAGATCAGGGAGCGCCTTCGGCAGGCTCGAAGCGGTGGGCTTCGAGATCACTGCGGCTTACCCATTCGAGGGTGCGAGCATGGGTGGATTCCAGGACAACAGGAGGGGCCACACCCGCTTCGAGCGCCTCGGCCCAGCGGGAGGCGCACAGACACCAGCGATCACCGGGCTTGAGCCCGTCGAAGCCGATCTCGGGTTGGGGTGCGGCCAAGTCGTTGCCGACCGAGGCCGAGAAGTCCAGAAACTCCCCGGTCAGCACCGCGCACACCGTATGCACGCCGAAGTCCTCGGTGTCGGTGTTGCAGCACCCATCTCGGAACCATCCGGTTAGCGGATCGTAAGAGCAGGGTTGCAGTTCCTCTCCGATCACGCTCTGAGCCACGGGCTCAGTGTGCCATACCGCTTGCCGGCCAGGTGCAACCGCAAATGAGAACGGCCTAATCCCCCAAGATCGAGATCGCTTTTTCGACTGATCGGCGGGCTCGGGTCAGTTTTTTCTCTTCCTCGGGGCGGGCCGTGGCCCCTTCCTCCACCGCATCGCGCAGCACCGACATGGCCAGGTCGTCGAGTTGCTCGGCTATCTGCTCAAGCTGGGTGCGGATGTGCTCAGCGGTCATCGTCCGCAGCCTGGTCCAATATCTCGCCCAACATCTCGTCCACGATTTCCAGGGGGTGGAGCACGGTCACTCCGGCGTTGGCCAGGTGGATGGTGCAACCGGGGTTGGCGCTGGCCACGATATCGGCGCCGGAACGCCCGATGGCCTCCAGCTTGCGCTCTCGAATCGACGCCGCCAACTCCGGCTGCATGGCGGCGTAGGCCCCTCCCGCTCCGCAGCACAGACCGTCGTCGTCCAAGGCCACCGCAGTGGCATAGCGGGCCAACACCTCGGCTACCGACTGGTGGGCTCGCTGAACATGGCGCAGGTGGCAGGGGTCGTGGACTGCGACGGTTGCCTCCTGATCCTGCTCCCCCGCTGGTGGCAGCATGTCGAGGCGCGTGGCCAGCCACTCGTGTACGTCCATCACCCGCTCGCTGAACTCTTCAGCCTCAGCGGTGCCAACCAACATGCCGTATTCCTTGAGAACAGCCCCGCAACCGGACGAGTCCACCAGAATCGGGGCCGAGCCGGCCAACGCCCCCATTGTGCGGGCAGCCAGGGCACGGGCATGGTCCTCCAATCCAGCGTGCAGAGACAGGGCGCCGCAGCACGCGGCACCCGAGCCAGGAAGCGCCACCCCAACTCCGGCCGACTCCACCACCCGTTTCACCGCGGCATGGGTCGACCGCTGCCAGGCATCCATCACGCATCCGGTGAACAGCCACACGTCGTCGCCCGATGCCCGAAGCCGATCTTGCCTGAGTGGAATCTTGGGCAGCCCCAGCCGCTTCGACGGGACCAGCCGTAGCCGCTGGACCACGGCCAGCACCCGAGACAGCAGATTCAACAACCGGCGATAGCCGAGAACCCGAAACCCCCATCGTCGCCAATCGATACGCCGCTCGCGGGCCAAGGCCGCCTGGGTTGCCTCCATCATCGAGCCGAACGGCACTCCAGATGGACAGGCCGGCTCGCACCCCCGGCACTGCACGCAGGAGTCCATCGAAGACAGGAAGGCCTGATCGATGGCCGCGCCCTGATCCTGTATCTGGCGCATGGCGCTGATGCGACCGCGGGGCGAGGCCCACTCTTCGCCGGTCACCCGAAACGTCGGGCAGTGGGGCAAACACAGCCCACAGGCCACACAGGAAGCCAACTCTTCGGGATCGATGCCCAGAGAGGCCTTCGCGTTCATATCGCCGCCAACGGGTCGCGACCCGGATTGAGGCGACCGCGGGGGTCGAATTGCCATTTCAGCCGCTGGTGCAGCGCAACCACCGCTGGATCGGGATCGGGAAGTGGGCCATGCTCCGACACATAGGCCACTCCGGTGCCGACTTGCACTAGGTAGCGGCCCGGGAATCTCTCAGATTCCAAGGCCGTTGCGGGCACTCGATAGGCAGGCAGCGGCGGTGGGCCGTCGGTCGAGTCGCACCCCAGCAACCGGGCCTGTTCGGCCTCAGATTCGATGTCCGACTCGTGGCCTTCCAGATGGACCCACGATGTCTGGCCGTCCCACAGGATGGACGACGGCCAGTACAGCTTCCGACGCAGCTCCGCGGGGTCGCACTGCCCAGCCATCCAAAGCTGCGCGGCCGGACGGGGCCATGTGCGCAGAATCACTTCCCCCACCAACCCCAGGGTTCCCAGCGATCCCACCAGCAGCCGGCACAGGTCGAATCCCGACACGTTTTTCACCGTCGGACCTCCCGCTTTGACCAGTCGACCGTCATCAGCCACATACACAGCTTCCAGCAGGGCATCGCGGAGCCGCCCCCGGCCCAGGGCGTGAACATCGTCTCGGCCCACGGCCAGCACGCCGCCGACGGTGGCCCCTGGTACTAGCGGCAGATTGGCCTGCTGGCCAGCCTCGGCCAAAGCGGCATCGAGCTCTTCCACCGGCGTTCCGGCCCCCACGCGGATTGTCATGTCTGCGGGATCGAATTCCCGAATCCCAGCTGGGGCCCGAACCAAGCGGGTTTCTTCGAGACAATGCCCCCCCAAGTCCCAATGAGTACGCCCCCCCACCACTGCTACCGGACTGTCCGACCCGACTTCAGCGGCGAACGACTCCAGCGCCGCTCTGGTCTTCCCGCCGATCACTTACCCCCAGACCCCTTCGGGAATCTTGCCGAGCGTGTTCACGTCGGCGCAGCTCGCTCCGGTGGGCAGCACTTTGCCGGGATTGGCCATCTCATCGGGGTCGAACGCCCGCCGCAGCCGGGCCTGGGCATCCAGATCGGCCTCGCTGAACATCAGCGGCATGAAGTCGCGCTTTTCGATGCCGATGCCGTGCTCGCCCGACAGCACCCCGCCCACCGCCAACGAGGCTTCGATGATGGCCGACCCGGCAGCGTGCACTCGCTCCAAAGTCCCCGGCTCCCGGCGGTCGTACAGCAACAGCGGATGGAGATTGCCGTCGCCGGCGTGGAACACGTTCATCACCTGCAAGTCGTGCTCTTCGACGATCTCGTAAACCCGGCTCATCACCTCGGCCAGACGAGTTCGAGGCACCACCGTGTCGTGCAGGTAGTAGTTGGGCTTGATCTGGGCAATGGCCCCGAATGCGCTCTTGCGACCCTTCCAAATCAGAGCCCGCTCATGGTCGTCAGCCGCCCGGCGGACGCGCCCACCTCGTTCCAAGGCCAACTCGGCCACCCGATCGGCCTCGGCCGCCACCCCGCCAGGAAGGCCGTCCACCTCCACAATCACCACTGCGGCCGCATCGAGGGGGAAACCGGCCCCAACGAAATTCTCAACTGCCCAAATGATGTTCTTGTCCATCATCTCGATGGCCGCGGGCACAATGCCGTCGGCTATCACCGCGCTCACGGTCTGAGCCGCCTCGTCAACCGAGTCGAAGGCCAACAGCAGGGTCTGCACCGCAGGAGGGTTAGGGGTGAGGCGAACCGCGATGGCGGTCGTGATCCCGAGCATTCCCTCCGAACCCACGTACGCGCCCCGCAGGTCCAGCCCAGGGGCACAGCCGTCGGGATCGCCCAATACCACGGCCTCGCCCGACATGAGCACCACCTCAACTGCAAGCACGTGGGCGCTGGTCACCCCGAGGGCCAGGCAGTGGGGGCCGCCCGCGTTGGTGCCGACATTGCCCCCGAGAGAGCACACTTGCTGGCTGGAGGGGTCGGGAGCAAAATGAAGGCCGTAGGGGGCGAGGGCCCGGCTGAGGTCCAGGTTGATCATGCCTGGCTGCACCCAGGCCACCGCTTGATCGGCATCAACCGACAAGAGCCGGTTCATCTTGGTGGTGACCACCACCACCGGCTCCTCTAGGGGCACTGCTCCACCGGCCAACCCGGTCCCGGCCCCCCGGGGTACCACCGCGCGGCCGTGGCGCCGAGCCGCGTCCACACAGCCCTGCACTTCCTCAGTGCTGATCGGGAAGCACACCGGCCCGGCCTGGCCCCCCTCGAAAATCGAGGCGTCCCGACCCATGATCGAGCGCTCCAAGGGGGCTACCCTCACCCGGTCGGGGGGCAGTACCCGCCGCAGATCACGCAGCAAGGAGTCCCTTCTGCTGGCCTTGAGCAACTTCATCCTCCAGTAGAATACCGGCAGTGAGTCAGACAGGATGCAAGCACTCCAAGCACTTCTAGGGGGAAGGATCGCAAGGTCGGGCGTGGAGCTGCTCGCCTCCTTCCGGCCGCGACGAGCCTTCCCCGCCATGATGGTGCTGTCCATCGTTACCGGTGCTCTAGTCGGGCTGCTGGTGGCCGGCTTCGAGCAGCTCACCGTGGAAGTGCTGCTGGAGCGCCTTTTGGAAGGCCCGCTTTGGTGGCAGGCCGCGGCCCCCGCCGTCGGCTTGTTCGCCGCTGTGATCATTCTGCGCTATCTGGGGCGCGGCACTACGCCCTCGACATCCGACGAATATGTGCGAGCCTTCCACGAGCGCCACCCCCGGCTGCCCCTCTCCCAGCTCCCGGCCAAGCTGCTGGCCGGTGTGGCCACCATCGGACTCGGCGGCTCGATGGGGCTGGAGGGGCCCTCGGTGTACGCCGGCGCCACCGTCGGGCACAGCACCCAAGGACTGTTCGCCCGGTGGCTGCGCCGAGAGGAGACCAAGATGCTGCTCACCGCCGGGGCCGCGGCCGGCATTGCCGCCGTGTTCAAGACCCCGGCCACCGGGGTGATCTTCGCCTTGGAGGCCCCCTACCGCGACGATGTGGCCCGCCGGGCGCTGCTGCCCGCCCTGCTGGCCTCGGCATCGGGGTATCTGGTGTACGTGGCCGTGCTGGGCACCGACCCGGTTATCGACCTGGGCAGCCACGACAGCGACCTCAGCATCATCCATCTGGGCGGGGGCGCGCTGCTCGGCTTGGTGGCCGGCTTGGGCGGCCGGGGATTTGCCTGGCTTGTGCGGCAGGCCAAGGGATTGGAGCAGCAGTTCCCCATCGGCGTCAGAATCCTGGTCGGCGGGGCGGTGCTGGCCGGGCTGGTGGTGGCCTCCGAAGCTGTGTTCGACCAGCCATTGAGCCTGGGCCCCGGGGTGGAGGCCACCGAATGGCTGCGCGACGACGACCACACGCTCTTGCTCATCGGCAGCCTGCTGGCCTTCCGGGTTATTGCCACGCTCACCACCGTGGGGGCCGGGGGCACCGGCGGGCTGTTCATTCCCCTGGCCGTCCAAGGGGTGATCGTGGGCAGTTTCGTCGGCCAGGCTCTGGGAACAGCCGACATCGGGCTGTACCGCACCCTCGGCCTCGCCGCCTTTCTGGGGGCCGGATACCGGGCGCCCATCACCGCGGTCATGTTTGTGGCCGAGAGCACCGGCACCTCAGCGTTCGTGGTCCCCGCGCTCATTGCCGCCGCGGTCTCGCAGCTTGTGGCCGGCACCAGCTCGGTGGCCTCTTATCAGCTGGACAAGCGGGAGGGGCTGATCGAGCGCCGGCTCGCCCTGCCGCTCACCTCCGCGCTCACCACCGACACCCTCACCGTGCCCCCCGACGCCACAGTGAGCGAGCTGGTACACATCCACCTCTTGGGCCGACGCGAGCGAGAGGTGCCGGTGGTGGACGGCGGGGCCTACCTCGGGATGTGCGGCTTGGAGCAGATGAGCGAGTTGGAGCGCGACGCGTGGAACGAAACGCTGGTCGCCGACATCGCCCGACGCGATCTGCCCACGGCCCGTCCATCGTGGACGCTGCGCGACGCGGTGGCCCAGATGGATGCCAACGACACCGACCAGCTTCCGGTGACCGACGACGACGGCACGTTCATCGGGCTGGTGCGGGCCGACGACATCCTCCGGTTGGACGAGATTCTCGATGAGACCGAAGGGGTGTGACCGGTACCAGGCCAGACAGGCTCAATTGGGAAACAGCTCGTCTGCTCCGTTAGCGCCCGGGGTGTCCCGGTACTCGCACCAAGGCTTGGCGCCCACCTTGACCAGGCGGCACTCCTCCCCGGGAATTGCCCCACACTCCACGCAAGGATCTTCGTTCTCCTTGAACATAACGTCGAAGTCGTCGCTAGTGTGCTTCAGCGCGCGGGCTTCTTCGTAACGACGGTGGCGTCCCTTTTTCATGGGCGGCTCCGCAATATCGAGCCGGCAGCTTTTTGGCACCGGCAGTAGAGGGTATTTCGCCCCCCTAAGCTTTCATACGGGCCAGTCTAACCACTCTGCTCCAGGTCTTTGCACACTGCCAGCATGAACTGGTGGAATGCAGGCTCAGATGTCGGAACTGGAGCGGCAGGAGCAACAAGCGCCTCAGGCGTCGAGGACTCTGTGGCGAGCTTCCTCGGCGCTGACCAGCGGCTGCTCGGTGGACCACGGGAAGTTGATCCACTGGTCGGTGCGCTTCCACACGTAGTCGCATTTAACCAGGGAATGGGACTTCTCGTAGAGCACCGCCGAGCGCACGTCGCCCACTCGCTCAACACAGAAGTCGTACACCATTTTGAGGGTGTGGCCGGTGTCGGCCACATCGTCGGCGATGAGGATCTTGGAGTTGCGGTGGTCCACTAGATCGACGGCGGGAGGGAGCATCACCGGCACGGGAAGGCGCTCGTCCACCCCGGTGTAGTACTCGCAGTTCATCACGTAGATGTTCTTGATCGACAGGGCATAGCCCAGCGACCCCGCGCAGAACAGGCCCCCTCGGGCGATGGACAAGATCATCTCGGGCCGGTAGCCGTCGTCGGCTACCAGCGCGGCCAGCTCCCGCACCGCGCGGCCATAGGAGGCCCAGTCCAGCCACTCTCGTTCTGCCATCTCGCTCACCAACTTCCTGTATGCCCTATATGGTGCCTATATGGTGCCTATATGGAGTGCTCTTCCCGGCCCGGCCACTAGCGTTCTGTCGCCGCGTCCGCCAGCCTTCTATATCGGTCGCCCGGAGCGCTCTTCGAGGATGAGCTTGCCCAAGCTGTCGAAGGCTATCGCCGCGGTTCCGTCCAATAGCTGTCGAACGGGCGCTGCGACGATATCGGCTCGCCACCCTCTGAGGGCCCGGCAGGTTGGGTCGCCCTGGAGCAGAGCCTCGATATCGCTGCGGGTGGCCACCAGCGTGGGGTCGAGATCGGCCTCCGCGGCGTGCTGGGCCGCCCACGAGGTGATGAGATTGACCGCCGGTTTGAGCGACTGATCCAGATTGGGCACCGTCTCGCGGGGCGCGATCTCGAGGTCTGCGTCTCGTATCTGGTCGAGGAAATCCAGCAGTTCTCTGTCCGCCCCCTTGCGGAGGTTGCGCGGTTCCACGCCGCGGATGTCCCGGAGCTGGCTGAGTGTTCTCGGCATGCGCTGGGCGACCACCGCTACTCCCAAGTCCGACAGAACGTGGCGAACGGGTTTGTTGGCGCGGGCGGCGTACTCCTCCCGCCATTTGGCCACCTCCTGGGCCATGGCCCGGGGCCGTCCCTCCATGCGTCGGACCTCTTTGATCCGGCGCCACGCGTTCTTCGCATTCCGCCCCTCCTCTGCCCGGTCCAGCAAGATAGCGCACTCCTCTTCGGCCCATTCCATCCGCCCCCGAGCCCGTAGCTCCTGGTGCAGCAGGTCGCTGATCTCCAGCAAGCGCTCCACGTCGGCCGCGGCATACACCAGCAGGGGCTGGGGCAGTGGTCGTTGGAACCAGTCGGAAAGCCGAGCCTCCTTGGGCAGGCCCACTCCCAGCAGGCGCTCATGGAGCGCGGCCAGCGATGGGGTGCGGTGTCCGATGAACCCTGCTCCGATCTGGGTGTCGAAGAGGCGGCGGGGCAGTGTGCCACACTCCTGCTGGAGCACTTCCAAATCTTGTTCGGCGGCATGGAGCACAGCCAGGCCGTCGCCCTCAAGCAGCTCGGCCAGTGGGGCGATGGGCACTTCCAGCGGATCGATGATGGCCATCTGGTCCCGCCAGGCAATCTGAACCAGCGCCACCCTGGGGAAGTAGGTGCGCTCACGGTGGAACTCGGTGTCGAGGGCGTAGGCGTCGGCGGCCGCGGCATCGGCCACCACCGCCGCCAGCTCGCGCCGAGAGGTGATCGGCTCGGGAGGGTCGGAACCGTGTCTCGATCGACTGTCGGCCCGGGGAGGGTCGGAACCGCGTCTCAACCGACCGCCGGCCCGGAGTCGTAGGGGTAGCCGGCTTCCACCCACCCATTGGTCCCGCCGGCCACGTTGGTACACGCCCAGCCATGGGCGGTCAGATACTCAGCGGCCTTCAGGCTTCGCCCGCCCATGGCACAGATCATGTACAAGTGCTGATCGGGCAGCTCTCGGGCCCGTTCGGGGACGGTGGCCAGGGGAATGAGAACCGCGCCGGGCACGCGGGCCTCGGCGTACTCGTCGGGCTCGCGCACGTCGATGAGCGCGATGTCTTCCGACAGCAGCCCGGCCAGCTCCGCCACCCCGATCTCTGGGATTTCCACCCGGCTGAGGTTAGTGGGCCGAGGGGAATCTCTGGGATTTCCACCCGGCACCACTAGCGGGCCGAAGGGAGGTCTTCGGGACCGTCGATGTCTGCCACTGCCGTCGGAGAAGCCGGCACGTCGACAACGGTCACCTCATCGAGCAGCGAGGCAACGGCGCGCTGGCCGGATTCGAACAGGCCCTTGGCCAGTGCGCCTGCACCAGAGTCGATGGCCAGGGGCAGATGGTGGCGGCGCTGGTCGGCGAAAACCGCAGCCGTGGGCGCCGCATCCGGCGATGCCCGGAAAACAGCCTGCACCAGCGCTGCCACATCTGCGGGGCTGATGGCGGGAAGGTCGCAGGGCAAGATCACCGTCACCGGATGACGAGCCTGGCCGAGTGCGGTGGCCACTGCCCCCAGCGGACCCTCCCCAGGCCACTGGTCGGCTACGTGCCGGGCATCGGCGGCGACCGCGGCCTCTTCCAGTCGAGGATCAGTGCCGCCAACGACAAGGCGCTGCGCGGCTTCGCACAGCGCGGCCAGAGCGCTGGCGATCAGCCATCGGCCCCCCACATCGATGAACGCCTTATCGGTGCCCATTCGCCGGCTCTGACCCCCGGCGAGCACGGCACCGGTGAATTGAGCGGAGATTTCTAGCCCCCGTAGTTCATGCGGGTGTCCTCCATGCGGAGGACGGGGGTGTCCTCGTCGGCCTGGAAACCGCAGTCCACCACCTCGCCGATGAACAGGGTGTGGGCCCCGGTGACCACCGCGTCGCGCACCTCGCAGTCGAGATAGGCGGGGGCGCAGTCCAAGATGGGCGCGCCGGTGACGCCGTCGTGGAACGCGAAGCCGTTGAGGGTCCTGGCCGCCAAATCAACCTCAACCGGCTTGGTGAACTTGCGCACGATGGCCCGGTCATCGCGGGCGATGGTACACAGGCTGAACACCCCGCCCTCGGTGATGAGCTCGTGGGTGTAGGCCGGATGCTCGACGCCGATCCCCACCAGCTTGGGCTCGAACGCTAGCTGCGTGGCCCAGTTGAGGGTCATGCCGTTGCGCCGCTCCCCCGCTCTCGACCCCACCACGTACAGCCCATAGGGCAGGCTCCACAAGACCCGCCTGCGGTGCCGGTCATAGGCGTCTTGGGCCTCGGGGTCGTCCCCCACGCGATCCGGGAACGGGCCAATGGGGCCGGTGCCGCCCGGTGCCGCCATCTCACTCTCTCCAATCGGCTGGGGGCCAGGACGGATCGAGCTGGTGCAGAAAGTGCAGGCAGCGCTCTTCTTCGTCTCTCTCCCCGATGGCCGCCGCGGTGGCCTGCAATCCGGCCAGGGCCCGCAGAAAGCCCCGGTTCACCTCGTGAGCCCAGTACACGTAGCCCGACCCCCGCCACCCGTTTTGGCGCAACCGGTCCAACCCCCGGTGATACCCCACCCGGAAGGCGGCATAGGCCTCGGCATGGTCGCGGGCCAGCAGCCCCAGTCGGGCCCAGCCATCCAGGAATCGGGGGAAGCGAGACACCACTTCGGCCACCGCGGCCCGCCTTCGGTCTTCAGGTCGGCCCATAGCCTCGGCCAATGCGGCCACCGCTTGGGGAGGCTCCGGGTCCAGGATCGTCTCGGGGGGACCCGATCGGGTCAGATTCACCGGCGCGTCGGTCATGGGCGCAATCCTTCTATGGTCAGCGGACGCGCACCAAGCGCAGCACATCGGTGGCCTCGGCCATGCCGGCCACCACGGCAATCACATCGCCGGGCACAACGTGCCCCGCCTCCTTGGCCAGGCTCAGGGCTTCGTTGACCCGGGCCTCGTAGGTGCCCGACACCAGAGCGAGCATCGGCGTGACCCCCCAGCTAAGCGTGAGCTGCTGAACGGTGCGCTCGGTGGCGCTGAACCCCAGGATGGCCGTTTGGGGGCGGAACCGGGCCATCGACCGCACGGTGAAGCCCGATGCCGAGATGCACACGATGGCGGCCAGATTGAGCTCGTTGGCCGTGGTCGCCGCGGCGCCGGTCATGGCGTCGGTCACCGAGGTGGGCGCGTCCGCGTCGGTCATGCGCAGCCGCCGGATGTTCTCGCCCCAGTGGACATAGTCGAACTCCTCATCAGCCCGCTCGGCGATTCGGGCCATGGTGGCCACCGTGGCCACGGGATGGGCGCCGATGGCCGTCTCCGCCGACAGCATGACCGCGCTGGTGCCGTCGAACACCGCGTTGGCCACATCCGACACCTCGGCCCGGGTAGGAGTGGACGCTTGGACCATTGAGTCCAGCATCTGGGTGGCGGTGATCACCGGCAGGCCGCCGGCGATGCAGTCGCGGATGATCCGCTTCTGAAGATGCGGGGTCTCCTCCATGAGGCACTCGGTGCCCAGATCACCGCGGGCCACCATGATGCCCGCCGACGCCTCGATGATGTCCTCGAGGTTCTGGACGGCTGCCTGGGTCTCAATCTTGGCGATCACCAGCGGGCCGTCGGGATGGGGCTCCACATTCACCCGCCGGATGTCGTCGCCCGACCGAACGAACGAGATGGCCACCATGTCCACCGACTCCTCAATGAACGCATCCAAGCCCTGGAGATCCTCTGGCGTCGGCGTGGACATGCTGAGTCGGTCAGAGGGGATGCGGAACCCGGGACGGCCGTGGATCACATCGCCGTGGAGAATCACTCCGACGGCTTTGTCGGCCCCGACATCGGCAATCTGCACCAGCACCTGTCCGTCGCCCAGTGCAACCTGGTCGCCGACGGCGATGTCGTTGAAGAGGTTCTCATAGTCAACCTCCACCACCTCAGCGGTGCTCTTGGCATCGCCCACCCTGATCTCCACCTCGGCATCCACCCGCAGGGGCACGCCGTCGTGGCCGAAGCTGGCCGTTCTAACTTTCGGCCCTGGCAAGTCCACCAACACCCCCACCCGTCGGCCCGCTTCCTCAGCCACCTGGCGCACAAGGCGCATCCGGCTGAGAGCCTCGTCCAGCGTTCCATGGGCCAACCCGATGCGGGCCACGTCCATGCCCGCGTCCACCATGGCCCGCAGGGTCTCGGGCGGCTCGGATGCCGGGCCAATCGTGGCGATGATCTTGGTGCGTCGGGTCACAGGCTTTAACGCTACCGCCCGGTCGGGTTGATCTTGCGGTCTATGCGGGCCCGTGTACCTGCGGTTATCGACGGGTTCTGCTAGCGGTGTGTCTTGGGTTTATTCGCGCGTGTCCTGCTAGGCATCGACGCCCCTCGCTGCGTTGCGCCTCCTTGCCGCACAC
>JAPPMA010000064.1 GCA_028819295.1 bacterium
GACTTCGCCGCGCTCGCATTCCAATGGCGGACTGGTCCCATTGCGGTCGATCAGCTGATCTTGCTGGTCTGTCCGGAAACGAAGCTTGTGATGACCACGCCAGCGGCCACCGCGGCGGCCACGAGAACCGCGATGATGATCACCGTTGAGGTCACGTCGCCCCGCTCGCTTTGCCAGACCTTGTGGGCTCGCTGCTCGAACTTGGCCCACGCTGCGGTAACCAGAAGATGGAATTTGAATGCCGTTTTCACTTGTGTCTCCTACGGGATTTTGGTTGGGGCGGTTCAATTCGCCGATAAGGGGAAGCCTCGGGACTGTGGGTCCCCGGACACTCATGAGCTGACGATGGCGGCAATGGCCGGATAGCCGATCAGTCCCAGAAACCCCGAGAACATGAGCACGACTGGCAGCGACATGCGCTCTGTGGACTGCTGGGCCTCCGTCTCCGCTTCGTTCAGAGCCCGCTCTCGCAAGCCGCGGGCTTTGGTGTGCAGAGACAACCGCACGCGGGATCCAGACGTGCCGGCCAGCAATAGCCATGCGGCCAACTCTTGGAGCTCTGCCGAGCCGAGCTCGCGTCCCAGTCTCTCCAGGGCAGTCCACGGCGGCTCGTTGGACAATTGGGCTTGCCGCAGTGTCCGCTTGATCTCGACAAACCCCCAGGCAGTGCCCAGCGCAGCCGAGTCGCTCAGGGCCCGCTCCATTCCCGCGCCCCCTGACAAGTGAAGGCCCACGAGATCCAAATAGACGCTGATCTGGTGGCGCAGCTCGCGATGCCGGTTCCGGGCTCTTTCTCGCAACGACAGATCAGGGACAAGGAAAAGCAGCGCTCCCCCCAGGGTGGATGCCGCCGCCACCAGGCCGGGAGAAACCCAGGCTCGGCTGAACCAGGCGATGATCCATATCCCCGCTGGCAGTCCGGCGCCGAGCAGCATCATCCCCAGTTTGGCGACGGCCAGTTCTTCGAGGCTTTGGCTGGCAACTCTCAGGTCGCGCTCGATCCGGCGACCCCGCAATCCCAGGGGTCTGAGCGATTGCACTGCGGCGCGGCCGATCTTCTCGCGGCGCGTTGCTACTCGGCGGCGCTGGTCCGTTGGCCGATCGAGCTCGCTGAGCCGCGACTGCAACGGTTCTCGGGGAGGGAACAGCCCCCAGAAAACCACGGCGAGCCCGAGCCCGATCACGGTGCCCAGGGCTAGGCCGACGGTCATCTCCGGCCCCCGCTGGTTGTGCTCGAGACCTCAAGGGATTGCCGCATGTCGAGGATTCGAGGCGGGCTGTTGAACTGGCCCATCTTCACAAGGGCGATTGCCGACCCGATGAAGAGGGCGCCGATCACGCCAAGGGCCACCTGCCCCCACGCTGTGTCGTAGGGGGCCAAGTACGGTCTGCTGAAGACCACCATGCCAACGGAGAACACGGCCACAACGCCGGCGATGAAGCGGGCGGAAGTGAATTGCCGGGCTCGAGAGGCCTCTATCCTCAATCGCATTGAGACTTCTTGGCGGGTGTTCTCAGCAAGATCGGCCAGCGTCTCCCGCAATGGTCCCGTTTGGTTGGCAGCCGCCAGTCGGAGCGTGACCGCAATGCTGTCGGCGACTCCGTGGTCTACCTCGTCGGCGAATTTGGCCAAAGCGTCGGGCAGCGGTTCCCGTTCCGCTCGCGCCGCCAGTTGCTGCACCGGGATGCGTATGGCCATCGGTGCAGTGGCCGCGGTGGCCTTCAATGTCTCGGTCAACCCTGATGCTGCGCTGGTCGTGTCCCGCACCATCTCCACCCAGGTTGCCAGTGCAGTCATACGATCGACCTCTCGGTCTCGGCTTGCTTTGGCGCCTATGACGGTTGGCGAACTGAAACCGGCTATGCCGGCTATGAGCCCGGCCGCGAACCATCCGGTCAGCGCCGTGCCGACGACGAAGCCCGCACCCGCGATGGCCAAGCGGAGAGCCAGTGGCGGAATTGGCCCCCGAAGCCTCTCAAGCACCAGCAGGCCACCCTTTTTCGACCACCGCGGCAGACCTCGCCAGCCGATGATGGCTGTGAACATTCCGCTGCCCGCGAGGGCTCCTAGCAGTGCTCCGAGCAGCGAGGTCATTTCTGGTCCTTGAACACTTCGACGCTTTTGACTTCGCCCATCGAGGCGCCGGTGACCTCTCGTACCGAGTTCACTCGCCTACGGCCGTCGCGCCCTCTGCTTACATGGACCGCAAAGTCGATGCTCTCAGCAATCATCCGGTTGGTGGCTTCTACCGGTATGCGCTCTGCGGACCGCAGCGCGTAGGTGGCGATCTTGCTGAAAGCCGCCTGGGACGAGTTGGCGTGGATGGTACACATCGAGCCGTCGTTTCCGGTGGACAGCGCGGCCAGCATGTCCACCACCTCGGGACCTCTCACCTCGCCCACAATCAACCGGTCGGGAGACATGGCCAAGGCATTGCGCACCAGTTGCTGCATGGTGATGCCACCTGAACCCTCGATGTTGGCTGTCCTGGTTTCCATCTCGATCACGTCGCGGTGCCGGTCGGGGTCGGCGGCCAGGCTCAATTCCAACCGGTCCTCAATGGTGATCAGCCGCTCATCGGGGTCGCAGACGTTCAGAAGGGCCCGCAGGAGCGTTGTCTTGCCCGCGTTGGTTCCACCGCAGATGATGATGCTCCTTCGAGCTTGCACGGCAGCGCCCAAGAAGTCTCGGAGCGCCTCGTCGAGGGTGCCCAGCTCGCACAAGTCGTCCAGGGTCACCCGCTCGTGGCGATGACGGCGAATTGACACCGCCGGGCGCTCCGATACCGCCATCACCGCGTTCAGACGGGATCCGTCGGGCAACTGCAAATCAAGAAACGGGTTGGCAAGGTCGAACCGCCTTTCGTTGCGGCCTAGCCGGGCAGCCGCCTTGCGGATGAGCGCCACCAACTCATCGTCCGAACTGGCTACGGGGGCGGCCCGGCGCTTGACCCCGCCGGCGTGGTGTACCCAAACCGTGTCGTGGCCGTTGATGCTCACGTTCTCCACGGAGTCGTCAGCCAACAGCCGCTCTATGGATCCGAGCCCGAACAGAGTGGCCAGCACCTCTTCTGTGATGAAGGACTCTTCGGCGCTGTCGATAGGGGGCAAGAACGCCTTTGCCCGCTCAGCGGCGATGGCGTCGAGCGCCTCCAGAATGAACTGCCCGGCCATGGCCTTTTGCGCTAGCCGATCACCAAGCTGGCTCGCTTCCGCCCGTTCGAATTCACTGGTGACCATGGCCAGCACCCGGTCGATGTGCGTGGAGGCGGTCATCGGCGTTGCCTAAGCGGCCGCATGGCCGGTTGCGGGGGACTGCAAGCGGTAGTGGATCCGCTGAACGAGCTCGCCCAGGGTTCTCCACAGCAACAGCCGGCAGTGGCGCCGGTTGGCGGGCAGGCCGCCCCTCAGTGCCTGAATCACCCTGGGCTCATGAGCCATGATCCCCAGAAGATCGAGTTGGGACGCCTTTGCCATCTCCGTTGGCGGATATGGCCGGTCGCCCACGCAAACCAGTGCAGTCGGAATATCGCGAGAGGCCACTCTTCGGGCTTGATGGACCAGCGGAACAAGGTGTTCGAATTGAGGTTGGGCAACGAGCACCAGCAGATCGCATCGGTCGACCAACTCAGCAGCAGGTGAATGCGACCGCACCCGTCCGATGTCCACTACGGCGTCGATGTCGTCGAGGCGGCCAAGGCCGTCGGCCAATCGAGTTGCCATCGAGTCCAGCACCAGAGCAGTGGTTTCTCCGCATCCAGGGGCGACGAGGGCGGGCAATTGACCGGCCAGCAGTTGGCTGCTGGCCTCCAGCCGGTTGATCGTCAGCTCATGTCGGGTTGTGCCGGAAAACTCCACCAGGGAGGGAGTGAGGGCCAGCCCGAAGCGGGCCGCCAAAACCCCGCCGTCGCTGTCTGCCTCCACCAGAACTGCTCGGCGCCCGGTGATCGCTTCCCATGACAGGCCGAGGCCAACCGAGAGGCTGGTCGCCCCCGGACTGGCTTTGGCGCTCCCCACCGCGATGACGCTCATCGTGCTGCTCCGGCCAGCGCTGGATCGGGGCTCAGCAGGCTGCTGGCCGGCCGGGATTCTTCGGGCAGCAGAATCAAGCGCAGCTCCCGGGCCGCAGCGGCCCTGCTGATGGGCACAGCATCATCGGCCGAGGCCAACAGCGACACAAAAAGTGCCTCTTGGCCGGAGTCGAGCAGCTTGCTCACCTCGGCCACCTCGGCCTGGATGAGGGTGTTGGCTGCGTCGGGCCCATCAGCCCGACTCAACCGCTGGTCGCCGGCCGCGGTGCTGGGTTCGCGATGCTCGTCGGCGAAAACCACCACGCCGACGAACTGGCCTGGGCCGAGGTGGGAGATCGGGTATTCGCCCGGTCGCAGCACGACGCCGACCACGGCCTTTCCCCGGTCGATCGGCGTGCTTGCCGACAGGAGGCCCGGGTGAAGGATCGCCCCCTCGGGCACCGAGGATCGGACGGTGCGACCGACGACGGACTCCAAATCGGCCATCGGCACAAACCCCGCCCCTTGTCCGCTGGCCACTTCGACGGCTCGGAGGTCGCCGATGTCGACCATCGAGCCGCCGGCGATGTCACGGGCCGCCACCGCCACCGCAGTTCGATTGCTGAGCGACGACGCCCATAGGGCGAAGATGATTGCTGCGGTGAGGGTGACGGTCAGCCCCAGTGCCACCCAGGGCAGTTGTCGGCGGCGATCCTCGCTTGCCATCCGCATGAGTTGTGCCCAAAAGGTTGGGGAGGGAGCCGTAGAGTCGCTCCGATGTCCTCAATCTGCCACACCTTGCTCGCAAAAGCAAGATGTATTTCAGTTATTTCTATGAGTTGCCGTTTGGCTGGTACTGGCAGATGTGGGGGAGTTGGCGATAGCGCTCGCCGACGTCGAGGCCGTAGCCGACCACGAAGTCGGGCGGGATCTCAAAGCCGGTGTAGCGCAGGTCGAGGTCTTCGTACTGACGGCCCTTGCGTATCAAAAGAGCGCACACCTCCAGGCTTGCCGGGTTGCGGGCGGCAAGGTTCTTGCGGAGGTAGTTGAGGGTCAGGCCGCTGTCGATGATGTCTTCCACCAAGATCACGTCGCGCCCGGCCAGGTCGAGGTCGAGGTCTTTGACAATGCGCACCACGCCGCTTGTGCGGGTGGAACTTCCATACGACGACACCGCCATGAAGTCGAACTCCACCGGCAGGCTGATGGCCCGGGCCAAATCGGCCATGAACATGAAGGCGCCCTTGAGCACGCCCACCAACAGCGGCGCCCGCCCCTGATAGTCGGCGGTGATGTGCGCGCCGAGGTCGGCGATGCAGGCCGTCAGCTCATCGTGGGAAATGAGGACCGGGCCGGGGTCGCCGCTGCCGCGGTCTG
Organism: bacterium; assembly: GCA_028819295.1. Lineage (GTDB taxonomy): Bacteria > Actinomycetota > Acidimicrobiia > Acidimicrobiales > Bin134 > Poriferisocius. Next base: position 5,388 of record JAPPMA010000064.1, read on the forward strand.
GCGCGCTGGACACGGCGGTCAACCTAGTGGCGCCTATCTGCTGAGGCCGAGCCGTTGGGAAGATCGGGTGACCCGCCAGCCTCCGCCAATTTCAGTGGATCGGGCCTCGTTTCGGGCCACGGCCATGACCCGCTCGATGGTCGCGGCATCAGGCGGGTGCTCGGCGTTGGTCTCGCGCTGGATCCACCGCCGCAGCGCCGCTTGGGCCAGGGCCGCGGGTGCGTTGGCCATCGCCTTGGCGTCGGCAGGGTCGATGGCGGCGGCCAGCTCGTCGAGCAGGTCTCGGACGCCGCCCATCAGCGAGGCGCTGCGGGCGATGATCGGCACCACGTCGCGATCGGCGATGTCGCACAACAGCGGCAACAGCTCATGGCGGACTCGGTTGCGGCGATGGGTGGGGTCGAGGTTGGACGGGTCTTGCACCGGTTCTAGGCCGAGGTGGTTGCACAGCGCTTGGGTCTCGCGCCGGCGCATGGCCAGCAGCGGGCGGCGGGCCGGGTCGATGCCGGCCAGTCCGCTCGGCCCGGCCCCGCGGATGAAGTTCAACAACACCGTCTCGGCCTGGTCGTCGGCAGTGTGGCCGGTGAGAACCCCCTCGGGCAGCACTGCGTAGCGGGCAGCTCGGGCCCGGGACTCCAGGTTGGGTCCGTGCTCGCACGTCGCCCTGCGTGCTTCGAAGTCCGCACCCCATCGGGCGGCGGCCGCAGCCACCATGTCGGCCTCGGCCGCTGACCCCGGCCGCAGCCCGTGGTCCACGTGCCAGGCGGTCACCCGACAGCCTGCCTCGCAGGCCAGTACCAACAGGGCCAGCGAGTCGGGACCGCCCGAAACCGCGCAGTGTACCGCGGCGCCAGCCGGGGGAAAGGCGCAGCGTTCGAGCAGGTCGGAGATCATCGAACCGGCACCGCCGGCAGCACGTCAGTCTTGCCCGGTGAGGACGGGAGCGCCGTTGACCCGATCGATCCATTGCTGGGGATTGCGGATCTCGGTCATGGAGGGAAGCCGCTCAGGTGACTCCCACACCCGGTTGAGCAACTCAGCGCCCCCCCGGGACTCCACCGTCTCGATGAATGCCTCCCCGGCGGCGTACTGGTTGAGCTTGGCCTCGATGCCGATAATGCGCTGCACCAGCTTGGACACCCCCTTGGCCGAGTTGCGGCGTTGGCGCAGCACCCGGGCAAACCGGCTGGCGTCGGGGATATGGCCGGCCCCGGCCCGGTCCATGGTGATGTCGCCGTGGCCCTCCAGCAGGCTCATCATGCCGCCGATGCGATCCAGCACCGCCTTTTGCTCGGGAGTGGCCAACAGGGCGGGCAGACCTCCATCGGCCAGCAGGTCGTCGCCTCGCCGCCGGGCTTCGAGCACCTGTTTGGCCACGGCCCTGAAGTGTTCCAAATCGGGCTCGGCGGCATCAAGGGCCTCTTGCACCAAGCTCAGGAAGTGGGGCCGCAGCCATTCGATGCCGGTGAACTGGGCCCGATGGGTGGTCTCGTGCAGGGCCAGCCAGAGTCGGAACTGGTGGGCGTCGAAGCCGTACTTGTGCTCAATGGCCATCACGTTGGGGCCCACGTAGTAGACCATGTCCTGGTCTTCGGGGCGCTCGTCCTCGATGATGAGCAGGTCGTACTGGCCCAGCACCCGGGTGGACATCCAGCCCAGCACCGCCCCGACCTCGGTGCCGCTCACCCGCTGGGCAACCGGGGCCAGCCACGAGCGCGACACCCGCTCGGCCATCTTGGCCGTCACCGGGCGCAGCAGCCGCTGGAAGGAGGCCACGTTGGCGTCCACCCATTGGGCTCGGGTGGTCACCTGGGCCCGGGCCGCTCCCGCGGTTGACTTCAGCCCGGTTTCGGCGGTTACCAGTTCCTCAGCTTGGGCGGTCAGCTCGATCAGCTCGGGGGTGAGGCTGCGGTAGTGGTAGGAGTCGAGAAACGGCTCGTGGCCACCGACTCTCTTGGCCACTCGCTCCGCCAGCCGCCAGTCGACAGGCTCAGCCGCCGCAACCATAGGGGAATCCTGTCGCTTCTAGTCGGTTTCGGCGGCACTCTGAGATCTGGTTTCCCGCTGGTGCCGACTGTTGTAGCGGGGTGCGACCACCTTGGTGAAGTAGCCGACGATGGTGGCGATGACCAGAGGAACCGTGCCAATAACCAGCAGCAGGGCGATCCACCAGTGCCACACCACCGCCGCGATCAATTCCATGCGCTCACCCTAGTGGTCTGCTCGGGCCGACTCCACGCGGGCAGTGATGGGACACGCTCAGAAGTCTTGGATGCCCAGATCATCTCAGTTGGTCAGCCACATGGTCTTCCAGGTCGATGATGGGACACGCTCAGAAGTCTTGGATGCCCAGATCATCTAGCTCGACGCGCTGGAGGGTCTCGGTGATGCGGGTTTGCAAGGTGGCGGGCGCCGATACTCGTCCGGCCTGGTTCATGGCCAGCTTGAAGCGAACCTCGACGTCGAGAGCTTGCGCGCACGGGAGGCAGTCGCCCAGTTCGGCTCGGGCCCGGTTGAGGCCCTCCAGTGTCGGTTGCCCGTCCAGAGCCATTGCGATGAGCTCGCGCGAGTAATCGCACTGGTTGGGAACCCCCAAGCAAGGCCGGTCTCTGCTCATCGCGGTGCCTCCGAAAATCACTGGCCAGCCGCAGCCGGCGCTTGGGCGGGACCGGGTTGGGCCACCCAGCCCCGCGCTGTTCCGAACTCTAACAACCGCTTTTGGAGTGTTTTTCTTCCCCGATGGAGCCTGCTCATGACCGTTCCTATGGGAATGCCGAGTATCTCGGCTATCTCCTTGTAGGCAAAACCCTCTACATCGGCCAACAGCACGGCTATCCGGTACTCCTCGGGCAGCGACTCCAGGGCGTCCACGATCTCCGACTCGGTGATCGAATCCATCAGCACGTCTTCGGCGCTGGCCCCCAGCGCGGCCCGAACGTCGCCCGCCAGTCGCTGGTGCAGATACAGATCCTCGACATCGGCCAAATCGACCGACTTCGGCTTGCGCTGCTTGCTCCGATACGAATTGATGAACGCATTGGTGAGAATGCGGAACAGCCAGGCCCGCAGGTTGGTGCCCT
>JAPPMA010000011.1 GCA_028819295.1 bacterium
CCACATCCGCCGGCTGTTCGCCAGCGCCAAGATCCTCCAGATCGACATCCCCTACACCGTGGACGAGCTGGTGGCCGCCACCAAGGAGACCGTGCGGGCCAACAACATGACGAGCTGCTACATCCGCCCCCTGGCCTACCTGGGCTACGGCGAGATGGGGCTGAACCCGCTGCCGTGCGAGGTGAATGTGGCCATCGCGGTGTGGCCGTGGGGCGCCTATCTGGGCGATGAGGGGGTTCGCAGCGGGGTGCGGCTCATGGTCAGCTCCTGGCAGCGCCACGACCCCAACTCCATGCCCACCGCGGCCAAGGGCTGCGGGCACTACATCAACAGCCAGCTTGCCAAGGTGCAGGCGGTGAAGGCCGGCTACGACGAGGCGATTCTGCTGTCGCCGCAGGGCTATGTGAGCGAGTGTACCGGGGAGAACCTGTTCGTGGTGCGCGACGGCACCATCTATACCCCGCCCACCTCGGTGGGGGCGTTGGAGGGGATCACCCAGGACGCCATCCGCACCATGGCCTCCGACCTGGGCATCCCCTATACGTCCGACAACCTGCTGCGCAGCGACTTGTATTTGGCCGACGAGGCGTTCTTGTCGGGCACTGCGGCCGAGGTGGTTCCCATCCGGTCGGTGGACGACCGCGAGATCGGCGACCCCGGTCCGATCACCCGCAAGATCCAAGATGTGTTTCAAGACGCGGCTAGGGGGCGGCAGGCCCAGTACCGGCACTGGAACGAGCATGTCGACCGCTGAGGCAACCGAACCTCGGCCTCTGCCCGCCTCCGTAGAGATATACGACACCACTCTTCGCGACGGGAGCCAGCTCGAGGGCATCTCCCTCACCGTGGAGGACAAGCTCCGCATCGCCCGCCAGCTCGACTATCTCGGCGTCCACTACATCGAGGGCGGCTGGCCCGGCGCCAACCCCAAAGACGACGAGTTCTTCGCCCGGGCCCGCGACGAGCTGAGCCTGGAGACCAGCACCCTGGTGGCATTCGGCGCCACCCGCCGGGTGAAGGGGCGCACCGACGAGGATCTGACGCTGGCCAACTTGGCGGCGTCGGGCACCGAGGTGGCCTGCATCGTGGGCAAGTGCTGGGACTACCACGTGCTCGATGCCCTGCGGACCACCCTTGACGAGGGGGTGGCCATGGTGGCCGACTCGGTGCGGTTCTTGACCGAGAACGGCATGCGGGTGTTCTTCGACGCCGAGCATTTCTTCGACGGCTACCACCACAACCGGGAGTACAGCCTGGAGGTGCTGGAAGCGGCCGCGGTGGCCGGCGCCGACCGGCTGGTGCTGTGCGACACCAACGGGGGCTCGCTGCCTGCTCGGGTGGAAGAAATCGTGGGCGCAGTGGTCGACTACCTGGACACACCGGTAGGGGTCCACCTCCACGACGACACCGGGTGCGGGGTGGCCAATGCCCTGGTCGGGGTGCAGGCCGGAGCCACCCAGGTGCAGGGCACCATCAACGGCTACGGCGAGCGCACCGGCAACTGCAACCTGGTGCCCATCATCGCCAACCTGAGCTTGAAGATGGGGGTGGAGACCGTTCCCCCCGACCGGCTGGAGCGCCTCACCGCGGTGTCGCACCACGTGGCCGAGCTGGTGAACTTCACCCCCGACCCCCAGCAGGCCTACGTGGGATCGTCGGCGTTCGCCCACAAGGCCGGCCTCCACACCAGTGCCATCGCCCGCCGTCCTGATGCCTATGAGCACATCGATCCGGCGGCGGTGGGCAACCGCACCCGGTTCGTGGTGTCGGAGATGGCCGGGCGCTCGACAGTGGAGCTCAAGGCCGAGGAGTTGGGCCTCGACCTCGACGGCAAGGCCGTGGGCGAGATCGTGGACACCCTCAAGAAGCTGGAGCACGCTGGCTACCACTTCGAGGTGGCCGACGCCTCCTTGGAGCTCTTGATGCGGGCAGCGTCGGGATGGACGCAGCCGTACTTCGAGTTGGAGTCGTTCAGAGTGTCCACCGAGCACCGGTCGGGCACCGGAGCCCGGGCTTGGAACGAGGTGGCGGTGGAGATGGACACCGAGGCCACGGTGAAGCTCCATGTGGGCGGCGAGCGCATTGTGGCCACCGGCGAGGGCAACGGCCCGGTCAACGCGCTGCACGCCGGGCTGATGCTGGCCCTGGGCGACCGCTACCCGGCGTTCCGATCAATTGCTCTCATCGACTACAAGGTGCGGGTGCTGGACACCGCGGCGGGGACCGCGGCGGTGACCCGGGTGATCATCGACTCCACCAACGGCGACCGGGTTTGGACCACCATAGGCGTGTCCACCAACATCGTGGAAGCAAGCTGGCAGGCGCTGGTGGACAGCCTGGTGTTCGGGCTGCTCCACAGCGGTGATGGAGTTGTCGACGAAAGCTGAGGGTTGCGATGGCCGCACCTGACTATGTTCCCAACGAGGTCGCAGTGGCCGACCGGCACTACGTGTCGCCGCCTCGGCGACCCCAGCCCTGGCTGGCTGATCGGCCCGCTGAGCTCGCCTCTGGGCAGCCCACGGGCGCCGGGCTGGGCGTGCCCGGACCCGATCAGGGCTACGCTCTGCGCCTGGCCCGCCGATTCGAGAGCGATTTGCTGCTGGGCCCCGGAGAGGACGCCGCCGATGCCATCGCCGGCTGCGTGGGCGTGGCCTTGAAGCGGGCGGCCTGCTTCGGGCGGGCCCCGGTGGCCGCCGATCTGGAGGTTGCCTTTCGGGTATTCGGCTTTCTGCCCCCCGCCCCCGACGAGTCGGTGGTGGCTTGGCGCAAGGAGCTGTTCGCCGGCGTCAGCCATCCCCACCACTACGCCGAGGCCCGGCATCTGGTGGACCTGGTTCCCGAGGCGGTTCTTCGGCAGTCCACCAGCGAGGTCGAGGCCGCCTGCGCCGCTGACAGAGCCGAGCTGTTTTCTGTCCCTGTCCCCCTATGACCAGCGATGGGCCGCCCCGGGTGCGGTTCGCGCCGTCGCCCACCGGATACCTGCACGTCGGCTCGGCTCGAACGGCGCTGTTCAACTGGCTGTACGCCCGCTCTGTCGGCGGAACCATGGTGCTGCGGATCGAGGACACCGACGAGAGCCGCAACCGCCCCGAGCTGACCGATGCCATATTCGAGTATCTGGAGTGGCTGGGCATCGACTACGACGAGGGGCCGTACTACCAGTCGGAGCGCCGGGAGCGTCACCGGGGCGCCGTGCAGAAGCTGCTGGACGACGGCCGGGCCTATCTCTGCGATGCCGGCGACAACGAGATGGCCGGCACCGAGATGGCCGACGGCCGGGCGGTGCGGTTCAGGACCCCGGAGGGGACCACGGTGATCGGCGACGTGGTCCGGGGCGAGGTGGCCGTGGACCATGCCCAGCTTGGCGACTTCGTGATCTGGCGCTCCGACGGCTCGCCCACCTTTGTGCTGGCCAACGCGACCGACGATGCCGACATGGACATAACCCACGCCATCCGGGGCGAGGACCTGCTGTCGAGCACCCCGCGGGCCGTGCTGGTGGCCGAGGCGCTGGGGGCGACCCCGCCGATCTACGCCCATCTGCCCCTGCTGGTGAACGAGCAGCGCAAGAAGCTGTCCAAGCGCCGCGACGACGTGTCGCTGGAGAGCTACCGGCAGCGGGGTTTCTTGGCTCCGGCGATGGCCAACTACCTGGCCTTGCTGGGCTGGGGACCTCGGGATGGGGTGGAGATCAGGCCGATGGCCGAGATCATCGCGCAGTTCCGCTTGGAGGACGTGAACAAGGCGGGTGCCTTCTTCGATCTGGCCAAGCTGGAGCACTTCAACGGCGTGTACATCCGAGCGCTCAGCCCCGGGGAGTTGCTGGATGCGCTGGCCCCCTATCTGGAATCTGCCGAGGCGCCCTGGCCCTCCGAGCGCTATCGCCTCGAAGTGGCCGAGCAGATGATCCCGCTGGTTCGGGAGAAGCTGCGCACCCTCGACGGCATCGTGCCCCAGGTGGACTGGCTGTTCTGCCCCGACCCCCCCATGGACGAGGCTTCATGGGAGGCAGTGGTGCGTGGCAAGGCCTCCGCTGAGATGCTCGACGCCGCCATCGCCGTCCTGGCCGGCTGCCCCTGGGATCCCGACGCTGTCAAGGATGCCGTGTTCGCCGCAGGCGAGGCCCTTGGCCTCAACCGCTCCAAGGCCCAGGCCCCCGTCCGGGTGGCCGTAACCGGACGCACCGTGGGGCCTCCGCTGTTCGAGCCCATGGTCCAGCACTTGGCCCGACAAGAAGTCCTCCGCCGCCTGCGAGCTGCCCGCTCCCGCCTCTAGCAACATCACAGTGCCCAGTCGCCAGTGCCCAGTCGGGTGTGCGGCGTTTGGTCAGCGGGTGCCTGCCAGCTTGGTCGCCGCCGTCAGCGGTTCCATCCGATGTCATGCTTGCCATCGGCGCTGCTTCGCCGGCTGCGGGGACCGCCGCGGCAGAGACAGCGGCATCCTAAGTGGCCTCTTTCCTACTGATACCAGTGCCGTTTGTCTTTGTGGGTGGGGCGGACGCACCGCTTTCCCGACCGCACCCCTATGTGCTGGCAGCGGCCGAGCGAACCCGTTGGCGGGCCTGTCGCCGCGATGGCTGGGCGAATCGGGTTTTCCCCGCGGTCGAACTGCCCGGCGGCAGACTCGGCGACTGTCAGGCATTGCTCGGCCCGCTCGGGCAGTTCGGCGGCAAGCGCATCGACCTCTTTGGAGTCGAGCGCGTGGGCTGGCACAGAGTCGAGTGCGGCAGCCAAGGCATCTGGGACTGAAGACGCGATCTCGGAGGCGCGTCGCGCCACAGTCGACGGCGAGAGCGCGAGCCTGCGAGCTGTTCGCTTGAGAGCGTCGGCGCTGTCTGCTGCTTTCAGACTGAAGTCCGCTCCCATCTTCATGGCTAGCTGGAGCTTCTTCGCGAACTTGCCCTTCCTGTACGGCAACCGCGAACAAGCGTCGTACATGGGGGACAGGTGGATCGAGCCGTCACCGAGGTGGAGGGCGCTGTAGTTCTTGGCGTGCCCATCGGTGTCGGCCGCAATCCACAGGTACAGCAGGTGATCCAGAAATCGGGCAATGTTCTGATCGGCCTGATCTCGGCTCGCCTGCCTGAACATGTCGGCGATGTCCTCTGGCGCAGGCCCACCATTCCTCTGGTATTTGCGCCTGGGCGGGTGCCCGAGGATCTGGCACATGTCCTCTTGGTGAATCCGCGATGTGCCCTCGGGAGTGCGGTCGAACCGTTCCACGATGATGACCTCCTTGTCGCCGAACCAGCCGACATCAGTGCGGGCAGCTGCTATCCCGCACCCCGCGGCGGTCCTCATGGTCAAGTGCTCGACCACTGCTTCGTGGGACCAGCGGTCGCGCGAAGCCTTGATGATGTGCGTGGTGGGAGTAGCCCCCCAGGGCACGGACCAGCCGTCTGGCGTCGAACAGGGGGGTTCGACATGCTGTTCATGGAGGAGGGGTGACCGGCAAGCCGGTTGGCTTTCCTACTGCGGGGGTGTACTGCTTACTGCGGGGGTGTACTGCTTACTGCGGAGGTGTACTGCTTACTGCGGAGGTGTACTGCAAGAGGCCAGGCTATAGTTGGCGACATGCGCTCCAACAGGGCTATCAACCCGTTCACGCCGCAATTCGGCAGGAGACCATCCGTGCTGGTGGGCAGAGAGGGCTTGCTTGCCAGCGTAGAGCAATCGCTGGATATCGGCCCCGCCTCCCTGGAGTTCAACAGGCTGATTCTGGGTGGGCGCGGTTCAGGGAAGACGACGTTGCTTTCGGAGATAGCAGAGCGGGCCGAAGCGAGCGGAATGCTGGTGCTGCGAGCGGACGCGGCTACTCCTGGCCTGCTTGATCGAATTTCGGATGCGATTGCCGGGGCGCGGGATAGATACCGGGAGGCGGGGCTCCCGACTGAGAATTCCGAGTCGAAAGGCAAGGCGCTGTCCGGCGTGACGCTAGGCCCGATAGGCGCTCAGTGGGCCCAGATGCCCGAACCGCGCCCCACCTGGTCCATGCACCGCAATCTCAGCGAGCTGGGCAGGTGGGCGGCCGAACGCGAGTCGGCTGTCCTGCTCGCTGTCGATGAGATGCACGCTGGCGAGCGGAGAGAGCTAAGGCGGCTCGCTGGGGACATGCAGAGCATCACGGGGATCGGAGAGCTTCCCGTGTCCCTGATCGGGGCGGGGCTGCTGGAGATGAAGTACACGGTCCTTGAGGATCGGAAGATGACCTTCTTCCACAGATGCCACAGGGACCAGGTAGCGCTGGTGTCGCGGGCTGAGGCTTACCGCTGTCTGCGGCAGACAATCGAAGCCGCCGGTGGAAGGGCGACCCAGAAAGCGCTGGAAACGATGTCCGGTGCCGCCGACGGCAGCCTGGCCTACAAGGTGCAGTGCATCGGGTACCACGCGTGGGCCGCCAGCGGATCGCCCGAGCACCCCGTTGGCAAAGGAGAAGCCGAGATCGCTGTCGCAATTGCCGACGAGGACATGCAATCCAAGGTGCTGGTCCCGATGTGGCATGACTTGAGCGACCTCGATAGGTCCTATTTGGAGGTGCTGGCCGAGCTGGGCGGTGAAGCGCCCGTGTCCCAAATTGCGAACTGCTTGCCCGATGTCTCTAGCCGGACGCTGGCCGACACCGAGTATCGGCTGTCGGCATCGGGGCATGTCGAGCGCTCAGCGGACACCACCGTCAGGCTCACTGGCCCGCTCACCCTCCCCTCCATCACCGACATGGCCAGTTCCTATGGCGGCTACAAGACCCACTTGTCAGCACCTGCGATGGCGCCGGGGGCGATGAACCGGACGCGTTGCAATGCGCCGATGCCCCGCGCCAAGGCCAAGTGCGCGCTCAACCGCGGGCACAAGGGCCCGCACCGATCACGAAGGTGAACTTTCGACTGCAAGGGCACTTGAAATTCCCAAGTGCGGGGGCCTGGTATGGGGCGCCGGATTCCTGCTATGCCCAATTCGGGAGAATGAGCCGCGGCAATCTGGCGGGCATCTCGCGGGCCATCAAGGGGAAGCCCAACTAGCCTGCGAAACACCATGACGGACTTGGGGCAGGGGGTGGGTCTACCTGAGCAGGGGAACCTGGTGCGGGTTCGGGGTCTGTCGGATGCTCCCTTGTCAAGCGGCGAGCGCGAGTGGCTGTTGTCGGGTGTTTTCGTCGCGCCGCATTCGGCGGATGACTCGGTTGGCGAGTTGTCGTTTGTGGGCTCGTCGGGCTTCGTGTCGGGTTTTGCCCTCTGTGGTGTTGCGGGCGAGGTAGGCGGTCGCGTCGGGCTGGCTGCGCTGCCGGGTTGCCGACGCAACCGTGCCGCCTCCCCGTAGTCGGCGCGATAGGCGCCTAGTCGCGTCGGGCTGGCTGTGCTGCCGGGTTGCCGACGCTGGTGGTCCGGGGGTTCAGGCTGCGCCTTGCGGTCGGGGTTTTGTGGCTTGTGCGGCATGCTGGTCGGATCTGCTGGTCCGGGTTCAGGCTGCGCCGAGCAGCAGGGGTTCTCGTGGCCCGAGTGCTCCGGGTGGGGGTTTGTCGTGGTGTCCGGTTTGGCAGCAGCTATCGGGGTCGGGGCTGAAGGGGTCGGGGTCGGGCATGGGTTGGAGCTCGTGTTTGCCGGTGTTGGGGCACTTGGCGACTTTCCAGTTTCGGTCGTGGATGTCGTGGTGGCAGGCGGTGCAGACCAGTACGAGGTTGTCGATGCTGGTGGGTCCGCCCCTCTGCCAGGGCACGATGTGGTGGGCTTCGCACCAGACGGCGGATTTGCCGCAGCCGATGCAGTGCTTGTCGCGGATTATGAGGGCGGCCCGCTGTGCTTCGGTGGCCGAGCGGGTTTTGCGGCCCATGTCGAGGGTCTGGAATTTGGTGTCGAACACGCTGGGGAGCAGGTCGGCGTCGCATGCCAGCCGCAGTGCTTCTGCTTTGGTGAGGGGGGTTCCGTCGAGCAGGCGGGCGTCGGCGATCTGCTGGTTGATCAGGTCCCAGTTGGCGGTCAGGATCAGCTTGGCGCCCTGTGGGCGCCGGTTCTCGGCCTCGGCGCAGACTAGGTGTTCGAGGGCGTCGGCCATCCGCTGGGCGAACGTGGTATCCGCGGTGCCGTGTTGCTGGGCTCGGATTCTGCGCTCCTGGGCGGCTAGCGCGGCCTCGATTCTGTTGCCTGCCTCGGGGTCGAAACGTCCGTATACGTCGTACATGCCGTCTTGTGGTGATTTGCGGATGGCGAAGTTGCGGTTTTGGAGTTGCCGGTCTCTCAGCGACCTGCCGCCGTCGCAGGCCTGTTCGGATTGGTGGTCGCGCAGCGTTCGGGTGAACTGCCCGAAGTTCTCGGTCTTGGCCGCCTCTACCAGAGCGGTTTCGTCCACCGGCCCCTCGGAGGCGGCTCGGGCGATCAGCTTGGCGTGGTCGGCGGGTATCTCGCCGGCTTGCA
>JAPPMA010000108.1:0-10474 GCA_028819295.1 bacterium
GGAACGCCGCTGCCGTCGCAATCCACGGCGCTAAACCCAAGACACACCACTAGGATTGGGGCCGTGTTGGACCTCGTAATCCGCGGCGGCACCATCATCGACGGCTCGGGCGCCTCGGGCTATTCCGGCGACGTCGGGGTGAACGGTGGGCGCATTGTGGCCATCGGGTCGGTTGCTGAGCCCGGGCGCACCGAGATCGATGCCACCGACCGGGTGGTTTGTCCCGGATTCGTGGATCCCCACACCCACTACGACGCCCAGTTGTTCTGGGACCCGGCCGCATCTCCCTCCAACCTGCACGGGGTTACCACCATCATCGGCGGCAACTGCGGGTTCACGCTGGCGCCCCTCAACCCTGGCGACGCCCCCTACCTCCAGCGCATGATGGCCAAGGTGGAGGGGATGCCGCTCGCCGCGCTGGAGTCGGGGCTGGATTGGTCGTGGCGCACGTTTGCCGACTACCTGGCCCGCTTGGACGGCAACCTGGGGGTGAACGCCGGATTCCTGGTGGGCCACTGCGCCATCCGCCGGGCGGTGATGGGGGCGGACGCCACCGGCAACGAGGCCGATCCCGAACAGCTCGAGGCGATGAAGGCCCTGCTGTCCGAGGGTGTTGCCGCGGGCGGCCTGGGGTTTTCCACCTCGCTGTCCTACACCCACAACGACGGCGACGGCGCTCCGGTGGCCTCTCGCTTCGCCGGCGACAACGAGGTGATCGCGCTGTGCTCGGTGGTGTCGGAGCACGAGGGCACCACCCTGGAATACGTGACCGACGGGTGTATGCAGGGCTTTTCTGACCAGGAGCTCGACTTGATGGTGGCCATGAGTCGAGCGGCTCGCCGCCCGCTGAACTGGAACGTGCTCACCGTCGACTCGGCCGACCCCGACCGCTACCGGGCTCAACTGGGCGCCTCGGCACGGGCCGCCGAACATGGCGCCCGGGTGGTGGCGCTGACCATGCCGGTGCTGGTGGGCATGAACATGAGCTTTTTGAACTACTGCGCCCTCAACATGCTGCCCGACTGGGGTGAGGTGCTGGGCCTGCCGGTGCCCGAGCGCATGGCCCGCCTGGCCGATCCCCAGACCAGAGCGCATTTGGCCGAGCGGGCCGCCTCTCCCGACGCCGGGGTGTTCAGCCGGCTCACCGGCTGGGGCGGCTACCGCATCGGCGACACCTTCAGCCCGGCCAACGACGGTCTCGGTGGGCGCACCGTGGCCGACATCGCCGCGGAGCGGGGCACGGGGCATTTCGACACCCTGCTCGACGTGGTGGCGGCCGATGAGCTGCGCACGGTGCTGTGGCCAGCGCCCACCGATGACGACGACGAGAGCTGGCGTCTCCGGGCCGAGGCCTGGCAGAGCGAGCACACCCTGTTGGGGGGCTCCGACGCCGGGGCCCACCTCGACCGGATGTGCGGCGCCCCCTACACCACCGCCTTTTTGGGCGACTGCCTGCGGGGTCGGCGCTTGGCCGCGCTGGAGACGGCCGTTCACATGCTGACCGACGCCCCGGCCCGGCTGTTCGGCCTGCGAGAGCGGGGCCGAATCGAGCAGGGCTGGTGGGCCGATCTGGTGGTGTTCGACCCCGACACGGTGGATTCTGCCGCCATGCGCTTGGTAGAGGATCTGCCGGGCGGCTCGGCCCGCCTCTTTGCCGACGCGGTGGGGGTGGACCATGTGCTGGTGAACGGCACGCCCATCGTGAGCGGCGGCCAGGCCACCGGTGCCCGGCCCGGCACCCTGCTGCGTTCGGGGCGCGACACCGAGACCGTGCTGGTTGGGTAGTGGACTACGAGCAGGGCAAGGCGACTCTGGCCCAGTTTCGGCGCCGGCTGGAGATCTTCTCGCTGCGCTGGCAGGCCCGCCTCGACACCCGGAGGGTGGATCAGGCCGTCCCGTGGATCATCGCCCTGCTCTTCGGGGGGGCGCTGTCGGGGCTGTCTCTGGCCCGGGCCCGGTCTTTGGACGCCGGCGCCGACCTGTCGTCGCACCTGCAAGGCCTGTGGCTGATCGGGGAGGGCTATGAGCCGCTCTCCAGCGTGGCCGGTCACAACCTGTTGTGGGAGCAGGCCGCGTTCATTCTCTACCCGGTGGCCGGGCTCACCGCCTTGTTCCCCGACCAGCCCACGCTGCTTTGCCTGCAAGCCTCGGCCTTGGCCCTCGGGGTGGTGCCGCTGTGGCGCATCGCCCGCGACGTGGGCGGCCTCAAATCTGGGGCCGCGTTTGCGGTGGTGTTCGCCTACTGCGCCTACCCGGCGGTCCACACCATCAACCTGTCCGACTTCCACCCCGAGGCCCTGGCCGTGCCCGCCCTGTTCGCCGCGGTGCTCACTGCCCTGGTTGGGCGGTGGAGTTGGTTCGCGGTGTTCGCCCTGTTGTCGGTGACCTGCCGATCAGACCTGGCCTTCGCCTTTGCCGGACTGGGCCTGCTGGTTTTCCTGGAGGGCCGCCGTCGCCCGGGCGCTTGCATCTCGTTGGGCGGCCTGGCCTACGGGCTGGTGGCGATGACCGCCATCCAGCCTCGGTTCAACAGCGGCAAGTACCCCCACATCGAGGCGTTCTCCGACTTCGGGGGCGGCCATCCCGGCTCGGTGCTGTGGGGTTTCATCTCCGCCCCCCACCAGGTGGTGGCCGACGCGGTGTCGCAGGCCAACTTCCAGATGATCGTGTTCCTGCTGGCCCCGGTGATGCTGCTGCCGTTGGTGGCGCCCCGCTATGTGCTGCCGGTGCTGCCGCTGTTCGCGGTGTACTTGGTGGCCGATGTGCCGTCAGGGCAGTTGGCCGAGGCCCCGCAGACGGTGCCGATGATCCCGTTCGTCTTCGCGGCCACGGTGTTCGCCCTGGCCCGGTCGGGCCGGGTGCTGGTGGAGCGGGTGAACGTGGACCGCCGCTGGCTCACCGCCCTGGTGCTCACCGCCAGCCTCTTCTTCTTGCGCGATGCGCCCAGCTCGCTGTACGAGCGACCGTGGGACTGGGGCCGGCGGGAGACGATCGACATCGCCCGGCGGGAGGCGGCTGATCTGATCCCGCCGGACGCGTCGGTGCGAGCTTCCGAGCAGGTGCTCCCCCTGCTGTCGGACCGCACGCGGCTGTACCAGCTTCACACCGGCGACGATCCCGACAGCGCGGCGGTGGCGGCCACCCCCAAGGTGGAGTGGATCGTGTTCGACGCCGCCTCCGCGCCCGGCTGGAGCCCCCTCGACATCGAGAGCTTCGACTTGGACGTGCGGCGAACCGGCTTCGAGCGGCTCGAATTGGAGGAGGGGGTAATCTCCCTGCGGGTCTACCGGCTCCGCAACGTGGTCCAGAGCTAACCCTGGGGCAGGTGGGAGCGCAGGAGCTCGGCGGCGGCGGCCAGCTCCTCGGGGGGAACCGAGGCTTTGGCGTTGGCGAAGCTCAAGTCGCCGATGCCGAACATCGGGATCACATGCAGGTGGGTGTGGGGCACCTCGTGGCCGGCGATGATGAGGCCGACCCGCGGGGGCTCGAAGGCGGCCATCTGGGCGGCGCCCACGGTTTGGGCCACCACCATGAGACGGGCGGCCAGTTGGGGGGGAACGTCCAGCCAGTGGTCGATCTCGGTCCGGGGCACCACCAGCGCGTGGCCGGTTTGGATGGGGTTGATGGACAGGATGGCCACGCAGTCGTCGTCCTCCCACACGAAGTGGCCTGGCAGGTCGCGGTTTATGATCATGGAGAAGACGCTGGGCATCTGCCCATAGTACGACCCACCGGCCTGCCTCGGTAGGATGAGCCGTCTTGAGTGCAGGCAAGGGCGAATGGCGGATCTGGACGGTTCCGAACTTTGTTTCGGTGCTGCGGCTGGGGTGCGTGCCGGTGTTCTGCGTGCTGCTTTTGGGCATGGGCAACCGGGCCGGCGCGGCCATCCTGCTCGGGGTGCTGGGGGCCACCGACTGGGTGGACGGGTACATTGCCCGGCGCTTCAACCAGGTGTCGGAGCTGGGGAAGATATTGGACCCAACCGCCGATCGGCTGATGTTTCTGGCCGCGGTGGTGGCGATGACAGCAGACGGCTCTCTCCATGCGGCCTTCGGGGCAACCATGCTGGCCAGAGAGGTGGCGGTATCGCTGGGCACCGTGGTGCTGGGCGCCATGGGCGCCCGCCGGATCGATGTGACCTGGAGCGGAAAGACGGCCACGTTCGGACTCATGTTCGCCCTGCCGCTGCTGCTGCTGGGAGATTCGAGCGTGGGCGGCGGAGCAGCCCTGCGCGGCGCGGGATGGGGTTTGGGCCTTCCGTCGCTGGCGCTCAGCTACTACGCGGCGGTGGAATACATCCCCCGAGCCCGCCAGGCCCTGGCCGGCGGCCGATCCGACCGAGCCGCAGCCTCAAGCTGAGGTTGAGAGTTTGGGGCGAAGCCGGTACGGTGTCGCCAATGAACGTACCGTCCGAACTCCGCTACTCCGAAGACCACGAATGGGCCAGGGTCGAGGGCAACCGTGTCTGCCTGGGCATCACCGACTACGCCCAGGACGCTCTCGGCGACGTCGTCTACATCGATCTGCCATCGGTGGGCGCCGAGGTGGCCGGCGGCGAGTCTTTCAGCGAGGTCGAGTCCACCAAGTCGGTCTCGGAGATATACGCACCGGTGTCGGGCACGGTGGTGGAGGTGAACACCGACCTCATCGACAACCCCGAGCGGTTGAACGAGGACCCCTACGGCGAGGGGTGGATATGCGTGATCGAGGCGTCCGACCTCTCCGAGCTGGACGGCCTTTTGGACGCGGCGGCCTACACCGATCTGACCGAGAGCGTCGATTGACCTCATCCTCTTCCGCCGATGGCCTCGAGGCCCGTTGCCAGATGTGCGGCCATGTAAGCGCGGCGGGGGCCAACTTCTGCGCGGCGTGCGGGAATCGCATCAAACCACCCGGCGACGGCGATGCGGGCCGCTCGGCCGGCGAGCCCACCACCGAGATGGCGATCGGCGCCGAACTGCTCCGTCGGCCGGCGGTGCTGGTGGTGACCCAGGGGGCAGCCGCGGGCAGCCGCTTCGAGCTGTCCGACACCCGGGTCACCCTGGGCCGCCACCCCGACTCCGACATCTTCCTCGATGACATCACGGTGTCGCGGAACCACGCCGAGATCTACCGGGACGGCCTAGTGCCCCACGTCAAGGACATGGGCTCGCTCAACGGCACCTATCTCAACAGCCGCCGAGTGGAAGAGGCCGGGCTGAAGGACGGCGACGAGCTCCAAATCGGGCGCTTCAAACTGGTGTTCCACGATCGGAGCAATTGGTGACAGACCAGCACCGGTCTATCGGGCCGGTCTTGCCTGTGGAACAGGTCTTGTCTATCGGGCAGGTCTTGGACCTGCTGAAGGGCGACTTCGCCGACATCACCATCTCCAAGATCCGCTTCCTGGAAAGCCAGGGCCTGATCGATCCCGAGCGGAACCAATCCGGATACCGGAAGTTCACCGAGGCCGACGTCAACCGCCTGCGGTGGATCTTGGAGCAGCAGCGGGACCACTTCCTGCCCCTCAAAGTCATCAAAGAGCGCATTCACCATCAGGACTTCGAGGGTGCCGGGGCAAGCAGGGAATCCAACAGTGACGGGCACGGCACCCTAGGCCCAGAGCGGCCCAATCCGCTGGACCCGGGGAAGGTCTCGGTGTCGCTTAGCCTCGACGAGCTGGCGTCGGCCAGCGGGCTTCGCCAGTCCGAGATAGCGGAGCTTCAGAAGTTCGGCCTCATCGAGCCGTTGGGCAAGGGCCCGCTCGTCCAGTACGGGACCGAGGCGGTCATCGTGGCCAAGGTGGCGGCCGGATTCCTGGCCCACGGATTGGAGCCCCGCCACCTGCGGGCCTACAAGTCGGCCGCCGAGCGGGAGGCCGGAATGATGGAGCAGCGGATCATGCCCATGGTGATGCAGCGCACCGCCCGGTCTCGCCAGCAATCCCAGGACACGCTGGTGGAGCTGATCAACCTGGGCTCGGAGTTGCGGCTCTCGCTGCTCCGGTGCGCCTTGGCCGATCACACCGGGTAGTGGACCGCGCCGGACCCGAGCTGTACGCGAGCCGGGGCGCCATCGAGCAGGCGGTGGGGCGCGTCGCGGCCCAGATATCTGAGCAGTGCTCGGATGGGGCGGTGCTGGTGTCGGTGTTGAAGGGGAGTCTGCCGTTTCTCGCCGATCTGGTCCGGGCGGTGGACATCGCCGTGGAGGTGGACTTCTTGGCGCTGTCCCGGTTCGCCGCCGATTCCGGACGGGTCCGGTTGGTTAAGGACCTGGACTGCGACGTGACCGGACGCGAGGTTGTGCTGGTGGAGGACATCGTGGACACCGGGCTCAGCCTCGGCTATCTCATGGGAGAGATGCACCGGCGATCGGCCGACTCGGTGGCGGTGGCCGCGTTGCTCAACCGGAGCGCCCGCCGCATCCTGCCGGTGGCGCCCGACTACGTGGGCTTCGAGGCGCCGGACGAGTTCTTTTTGGGCTACGGCCTGGACTGGGCCGGCCGCTACCGCAACCTCGACCGACTGGTAATCGCAGATCCCGGCCTGCTGGCCGACGATCCCGACGCCTATGTCCCTATGCTCTACTAACGTGGAGACGATGAGGGAAATGGAACTGATCGGGGTGAGGATCGAGATTCCGTCCAACGCCCCCATCGTGCTGCTGCGGGAGACCGGCGGCGAGGGCCGGCTGCTGCCCATATTCATCGGAGGCGCCGAGGCTCAAGCCATCGCCTTGGCCATGGAGGAGGTGGAGACGCCCAGGCCCATGACCCACGACTTGTTCAAGAACGTGTTGGACGACTTGGGCGTGCGAATCGAGCGCATCGTGGTGACCGAGCTGCGGGATCGGACCTTCTATGCCGAATTGGAGTTGAAGGGGGGCAACGGCGCCCGCCGCGTCTCCAGTCGCCCATCCGATGCGGTGGCCTTGGCCGTGCGGACCGGAGCGCCCATATTCGCCGACGAAACGGTGCTTGACGCCGCGGGGCACGCGGTTGAGCCCGAGGACTCGGCAGGCGAGGAGCCGCCCGCCGAGGAGGTTCTGGACCAGTTCCGGGAGTTCCTAGACCAAGTGACCCCCGAGGATTTCAACGGCTGACGCCCATCCGGCTTCCTTGACAATCCACAGGGGCAGGTCTACCCTGTGGAAGTCCATTGGCGTAGTTTCCCCGGTGTAATAAACCCGCTTTGGAGCGCGCCCCGGTGCCGGAGAGTGGCATGAACGACAAGGAACGGTTTGCTGAAGACTTCAGCTCACCTCAGACCATCGAGATCATCGGTATCACCTACCGCCAGCTTGACTACTGGACTCGCACCGAGCTGGTGCGCTCCACGGCCCAGAAGGCCGTGGGGAGCGGCAGCCGCCGCCGGTACACCTACAGCGACTTGCTGGAGCTGAAGCTGATCAAGCGGCTGCTGGACGAGGGGATCGCCCTCCAGCGGGTGCGCGAGGTGTTCGACTACCTGCGCGACGAGCTGGGAGAGGATGTGGCCAGCGCTGATCTGGTGATAAGCGGCAACCAGTCGCTGCTGGTGCGCACCGATGAGCAGATTTTGGATGCGCTGCGCCAAGGCCAGGGAGCGCTCTACCTGCGGATGGAGGGGTTGATCGAAGAAGTGGACGCCGCCGTGCGGGAGCTGCCGATTGAAGAGGCGCAGCCTGTGGAGGCATCCCCGCCTCAGGCGCACATGGGTGCCGCTCAAACCGGTTCTTAGGAGCGACTGAGGGGGATCGAGGCAGCGTGTTCGCCCACGACTCCGAGCGGCAGTTCGCCGAGCTGCTCGATTTCTACGGCGTCGAGTGGTGTTATGAGCCCGACACCTTCGTGCTCTCCCGCAATGGCTCAGGCGAAGTGACCGAGGCGTTCACCCCCGACTTCTACCTGCCCCAGTTTGACCGCTACGTGGAGATCACCACCGCGCGCCAGAAGTACATCACCCGCAAGAACGGCAAAGTCCGCCGCTTGCGGGAGTGCTGTCCCGACATCGACATCGTCGTCTTGTGCCAGCGGGACTATCGCAGCCTGCTGAGCAAATACGGCTTCGATGATGCCTCCGGGACCGACGGCGACCTGACCCGCGTCGGCGCGAGGGCCGGAACCGGCTAGCCGGGCAGAGGGATGGGCATGCGTTCCTCTCCGCTGGAGGGCCGGCATCGGGCGCTGGGAGCCAAGTTGGTTCCCTTCGGCGGCTGGGAGATGCCGCTGTCGTACCCGTCGGGCACGCTGGCCGAGCATCGGGCGTGTCGTGTCGACGCGGTGGTGTTCGATGTGAGCCATCTGGGAACTCTTCGCGTGTCAGGCGCCGATGCCTACGAGCGGCTTCAGCAGGCTTTCACCAATGATCTGGCCCGGATAGGACCGGGCCGCACCCAGTACACCCACCTGCTGGACGACGACGGGTCGGTGCTGGACGACATCATCGTGTGGTGGGCCGCGTCGGACAGCTTCGATGTGATGCCCAACGCCTCCAACACCGACCGGGTGGCCAGCGCGCTGGGCCGCTCGGACGACGCTGGGTTCGAGGCTGTCGATGTGACCGCCAGTCGGGCGGTGTTGGCGGTGCAGGGTCCTGGGGTACGCGGCCGGCTGGCGGCGGTGTCGCCTGGCGCGTCGGAGGTGGCCCGCAACTGCGTGGCCGCGGTGGAGTGGGAGGGCACTGCGCTCACAGTGGCCGGCACCGGCTACACCGGCGAGGACGGGGTGGAGATTGCCGTGCCCGCCGAGGCCGCCGAGCAGCTCTGGGATGCGGTGACCTCGGCGGGGATCATTCCCGCCGGACTGGGGGCCCGGGACACGCTTCGCCTGGAGAAGGGCCTGCCGCTGCACGGCCACGAGCTCGGCCCGGGCATCACCCCGCTCCAGGCCGGGCTGGGCTGGGTGGTGCGCTGGGACAAGCCGTTGTTCCGGGGCCGGGAGGCGCTGGCCGCCGAGCGGGAGCGGGGCATCCATCGTCGGCTTCGGGGACTTCGGGTAGAGGGCCGGCGCCCGCCCCGGGAGGGCCAGGCCGTGCTGCGAGACGACGATGTGGTGGGGGAGGTCACGTCGGGCAACTTCTCGCCCATGCTGGAGACCGGTATCGCCTTGGCGTTTGTGCCCCCCGACGCCGACATCGGCGACGAGCTGGCCGTGGACATGCGGGGCACGCTGGTGCCCGCGTCGGTGGTGAAGCTGCCGTTCGTCTAAGCGACGGCCTCCAGGACGCTGCTTTGGGGGATGCCGCCCCGCCAGGTGGTCAGGATTGCGCCGTTGGCGTCCAGCAGCATTCCCGCGGGCTGGCCGAAGACCCCCAGTTGACGCCAAGACTCGAAGGTCGGGTCCCAGAGCATGGTGAAGGTGGTCCCGGTGGACTCCACGAAGCTCTGGGCCAACCCGAGGCTGTCTTGGGTGCCCACTCCGATCACGGTGAGCTTGTCGGCGTTTTGTCGAGCGAACTGCTCGACGCCGGGGGCCTCCCGGCGGCAGGTGGGTCAATGGGGCGCCCAGAACCACAGCACGATGGGCCGGTCGGACGGGGCGAAGCCGGCCAGGTTCACGGCGGCGCCGGTGGCCACATCCACCACATCAACCGGGGGAAGATCCGAGACCGGGACCGGCGAGGCGCGGTCGGGCGCCCGCTCGGCGGGGGCCTCGGTCGGCGATGTCGTCGCCGGCGCGGACGCGGTTGGTGCACCGCTGTCGCCGCAAGCCGCGGCCCCAAGCGACAAGGCGATAGCCAGGGCAACGGGTCGGGCTCTGGATCTTCGGGACAGGTTCATTTCAGGTCGAGTCCAATCTTTCAATGGCGTCCAGCACTCGGTCGCGGGGAATGCCGCCCCGCCACTGATCGAGGATCTGCCCGTAGCGGTTCATCAGGATTCCTGCCGGTTGGCCGGTGATCCCCAGCTGGTTCCAGGATTGGAAAGTTCGGTCCCAGAGCATGGTGAAGGTGGTCCCGGTGGACTCCACGAAGCTCTGGGCCAACCCGAGGCTGTCTTGGGTGCCCACTCCGATCACGGTGAGCTTGTCGGCGTTTTGTCGAGCGAACTGCTCGACGCCGGGGGCCTCCCGGCGGCAGGTGGGTCAATGGGGCGCCCAGAACCACAGCACGATGGGCCGGTCGGACGGGGCGAAGCCAGCCAGGTTCACGGCGGCGCCGGTGGCCACGTTCACCAGCTCCACCGAGGGCAGGTCTGAATCGGGAACCGGCGTTGGCTTCGGGGTGGGAGGCGGTGTGGGCCTGGGGGTGGGCGCTGCTGCCGGCTCGGGGGTGGGTCTGGGTGTGGGCCTGGGGGTGGGCGCTGCTGCCGGCTCGGGGGTGGGAGGCGGTGTGGGCACCGGAGTCGATCTTGCCGTCGGGTCGGGTGTGGGCCTGGGGGTGGGCGCTGCTGTCGGCTGCTGAGTCGGTAGCGGTGTCGAGACGGGAGTGGCTGCCGGTGTGGATGTGGCGACAGGAACCTGAGTGGCTGCCGGTGTGGATGTGGCGACAGGAACCTGAGTGGCTGCCGGTGTGGA
>JAPPMA010000108.1:10574-66631 GCA_028819295.1 bacterium
GAGTGGCTGCCGGTGTGGATGTGGCGACAGGAACCTGAGTGGCTGCCGGTGTGGATGTGGCGACAGGAACCTGTGTGGCTGCGGGCGCGGAGGCCGGCTCAGCTGGTTCGCCTGACCCGCAAGAAGCCGCGATAAGAGCCAGCGCCGCGGCTGCGAACGCCCTGGCTCGCCAGTCGCGGCACAGTGCCCGGTTGCTCACCCTCCCGATGCTACCGGGATGGCGGTCTGAATCACTCTCCAATGCGCCGGTATGGGGCGGTCTGCTCCACGCAGGTGGGGATGTCGGGGTCGTTGGGGCACGGGAACTGGAACACCAGCTCGGTCACCACATCGGGCGCCCCGAACTTGTCGGGTCCGAAGGTGGCGGGAAGCTGGTGCTGAATGTCCACCAAGCCCATGTTGGCGAAGGCCGTGAAGATGTCCTGGCGGGTGGGGTTGGGACCGGCGTCGTAGAGGGCCCGGGCCACCATGCCTTCCACCAAGGAGGACAAAGACGAGATATTCCGGCGGGTCGAGCGGGTGTACGACGTGTTCGGGGTGCTGCGGGAGAAGCGCAACCAGACCGCCGGCGACCTCTCCGGGGGCCAGCAGCAGATGCTGGCCTTCGGCATGGGGCTGATGCACGAGCCCGAGGTGCTGCTCATCGACGAGCTGTCGCTGGGCTTGGCCACGGTGGTGGTGCAGAAACTGCTGGAGGTGGTGGAGCAGCTGAAGGCCACCGGGCTGACCATGATCATCGTGGAGCAGTCGCTCAACGTGACCCTCAGCGTGGCCGAACGGGCCGTGTTCATGGAGAAGGGCCGGGGGTTGGCCGCGTTGGGCGGAGGCTTGATCATCAGCGGTTTTGTGCCGTTCAACGGCCAGGTTGAGGCGCTGGGGCGCGACATCTCCCGGCTCCCGTCGTACCGGCGCCACCGAGGAGGCTTGGGACGGGGGTTCCAGCACGCCAAGATCTATCCCGACCTCACCGTTCGGGAGGCTTTGGTGGTGGTGATCGAGCACGACATGCCCCTGGTCATGAGCATCAGCGACCGGGTGTACTGCCTGGAAGCAGGATCGGTGATCTCCGAGGGCTCGCCGGACGAGGTGCGGAATGATCCGCTCGTGATCGCTTCTTAGTTGGGCACTGATGTTCGGGCCATTGAGCGGTCGGGGGAGCGGTCTTCCTAGATCCTCCGCAGAGCGGGGTCGGCGATGGCGGGGGGGATGTAGAAGGCGTCGTCGGGGTTGAGGTCGGTGCCGGGGGGCACCAGCTCGTCGATGCGGTCTAGCACGTCGTCGCTGAGGCGCAGGTCGGGGTCTTCGAGGGCGGCGTCGAGGTGTTCGGGGGTGCGGGGGCCGATGATGGTGGAGGTAACTGCCGGGTGGGCCTGCGTGAAGGCGTAGGCCAGGGTGGACATTGAGCAGCCCACCTCGGCGGCTAGGGCGTCTAGCTCTTCTACTAGGTCAAGCTTGTGGGCCACCACCGGGTCTTCTCGGTCCCAGCGCTGAGCGCTGCCGATGTTGCGGGTGGCCCGGGAGTTCTCGGGCCAGTCGGCGTTTTTGCGGTACTTGCCGGTGAGCCATCCGCTGTTGAGGGGGCTCCACACGATCACGCCCATGTCGTAGGCCGCGCAGGTGGGCAGCACCGCTCGCTCGATTTCCCGGGTGAAGATGGAGTATGGAGCCTGTTCGCAGCGGACCCGCTCCAAGCAGCGGCGCTCGGCGGCCCACTGGCCCTCCACGATGAGCTCGGCCGGGAAGGTAGAGGTGCCGATCATGCGGATCTTGCCGGCACGCACCAGGTCGGTGAGCGCGGCCAAGGTGTCGCCGAAGTCGGTGCGGGGGTCGGGGCGGTGCATCTGGTAGAGGTCGATGTAGTCGGTATCGAGCCGGCGCAGACTGTCTTCCACCGCCTGGGTCACCCAGCGGCGGGAGCCGCCCTGCATGTTGACGTCGTCGCCCATGGGGCCGTAGAACTTGGTGGCCAACACAACGCCGTCGCGCCGCCCCTTGATGGCCCGTCCGACGATCTCCTCGGAGATGCCCATGCTGTAGCGGTCGGCGGTGTCGATGAAGTTGATCCCAGCGTCGAGGGCCTTGTGGGTCATGGCCGCGCACTCAGCTTCATCGTTGTTGCCGATGGGGCCGTACATCATGGCTCCCAGGCACAACGTGCTCACCTGCACTCCGGAGCCTCCCAGGGTGCGATATTCCATTGGATTTCCTCTCAGACGATTCGACGAGCCGGGCCTATCGGTCGGCGATCTCGGTGATCACTGCGACCACCGATTGGGGCTGGGCCAGCATAGGGGAGTGGCTGCCCTCCATGACGATGGAGTTGGCGACCAGCCCCGCGCAGATCTGCTGGAAGTCAGCGGTCAGGGTGCGGTCGTCGGCGCACACGATGTAGGTGGACTCCACATCCCGCCACGCCGCTCGGGCAAAGCTGAACGGCGCTTGGCCCAGCGGCTGGGGGCGGAGCTGCGACTCGGCCCAAGCGATGTCTTCAGCAGTGCAGTCGTGGTAGAAGAGGTCGCCTGCCGCTCCCTGCTTCACTGAGCTATAACCGTCTTCGCCGTGCTCAAGAGCGGGAAAGAAGTTCTCGGCGATCACCGCTTCGGCCACATCGGGCGGGTCGGCCTCATCGCTCTCGTCGCCGGGCAGAATGGCAGCCAGATACACCAGGTGGTCAACCGTGGCCGGGTCCAGCCCTGAGATGGACAGGCCTCCCAGCGAGTGGCCCACCGCTATGACGGTGGAGTCGCTGCCCATCCGGGCCCGCATCTCATTCACATCGGCCTGGAAGGCCGCGATGTCTTCTGCGGTGGTGGGGCGGCAGAGATCAGAGGCGTGGACGGCCATGCCCTCGGCCTCCAAGTGGGCCTGAACCCGCTCCCAGCACCATGGTCCGTGAAATGCCCCGTGGGCCAAAACAACTCCTGCGGTCATGGGGCCGCACTTTAGTTTCCCATTGATTCCCTATTCGAAGGTGGACGACCAGGGGCCGCTAAGTTGCCGCCATGGAGTCCACAGAATCGCTGGAGGAGCGGCTGGAGCGGTTGGAGTCCATCGAGGAGATCCGGGGGTTGGCTGCCCGCTACTGCCTGGCATTGGATATGCGGGCCACCGATGCATGGGTCAGCCTGTTCCCCGCCGATGTGCAGGTGGGTCGGGGGCGTTCCGGGCGGGCCGCGCTGGCCGAGTGGTTCCGCGAGACGATGAGCAGCCAGTTCACCGGAACGGCCCATGTGACCGGCAACCACATCATCGAGTTCGACGAGCCCGACTCGGCCCGCGGGGTGGTGTACTCCCGCAACGAGCATGAGACCGGCGACGAGTGGGTGATCATGACCATGATGTACTGGGACGACTACGAGCGCATCGACGGCCGGTGGTATTTCCGGCGGCGCCTGCCCCTGTACTGGTACGCCACCGATCTGAACGCCCCACCCATCGGAGACAACAAAATGCGCTGGCCTGATGAGGAGCCCTACGAAGGGGCGTGGCACGAATTCTGGCCCACCTATCAGGAGTTTTGGGAGACCCGCCTGGACGAGCCCGCCGACGTGGCCGAGCCGGCGCCGGTGGGAGAGTTCTTGACCTGGCTGCGCGACGGAGCAGAGGGGCTGCCCAGCGTGCGGGTGCGCTGACTTGTCAGGCCAGCAGCTCTTGCAGCGGCTGGGAGCTATGCCGATGCGGAATGGCAGCGTACGGGTGCGCTGACTTGTCAGGCCAGCAGCTCTTGCAGCCGCTCTACCGGGTTGCCGGAGATAACCAGGGCCTCGCCGATGAGTGCGGCGTCGTAACCGGCGTCTCGCACCGCGGCCATGGTGGTGCCGCCGGGAACGGCGATGCCCGACTCGGCTACCTTCACCACATGGTCGGGCAGCAGCGGCGCCAGGCGCTCGGCCCGCCGGTAGTCCATGGTGAACGCTTGGCTTTTGGGCTTCTCCCGCTGGTTTACTCCGATGACATCAGCCCCGGCCTCAAGGGCTACCTCTAGCTCGCTTTCCGACTTCACCTCGGTGAGCACGTCCATGCCCAGCGACAAAGCCAGTGCGTGCAACTCGGCCAGTTGCGCACCGGTGAGGTCGGCCACGATGAGCAGCAGCGCATCGGCGCCCATGTCGTGGGACTCGTGTACGTCGGTAACGGTGGTGATGAAGTCCTTGCGGAGTGCGGGCAGTCCAGAGGCGTGGGCTGCCGCGGCAAGGTCATCGCCGCTGCCGCCGAACATGGCTTCATTGGTGAGCACCGACAGGCAGGCTGCCCCACCGTCGCGATAAGCCACCGCCATCTCGGCCGGGTCGAGGCCGGCGTTCAGATCGCCCCGAGACGGGGATCGCCGTTTGATTTCGGCGATGACGGCGATGTCGTCGCCAGCCAAAAGGGCCTGCTTGAATCGCCCAGCTCGGCTGGCCCGCTCATCGGATCCCATGCGTCGGATGATACGGGGGAGTTCCGTCGCCGGAGAAAGCAGAAATGGGCGGCTAGGTGACCGCGGGAATGACTTCGGCGGCAAAAAGCTCGAGCGTCTTGGGGGAGGCGAAGTCACTGAACTGGAGCACGAACTGCTCGGCGCCCATCTCTCGGTCGGCTTGCAGGCCCTCGGCTACCTCGTCGGGTGTGCCCGCCACCAGGGCCCAATCGCCGAATCGGCGCTGGGCGGTGGCCACCACTTCGTCGCGGGCCGCCGCCGACGGGGCCAAGCCAATGGCCCGCTGCACCGACAGGCGGGCGTTGCCGGCCATGGGGATCAATTCGTCGAGCTCGTGCATTCCATACACCGGGCAGTTCCACCAGTCGGCGAAATCCCGCACCAACGGCATGGTGAGCTTGCGGCCCGCCCCGCCGATCAAGATCGGGATATGGCCGTTCACCGGGATGGGCTGCTGTTGGGCGTTTTCCATCCTGAAGAACCGCCCTTCGTGGTTCACCGGCTCACCGGTGAGCAGGGCCTGCACTACTTCCAAGGTCTCCCGCAGACGAGCAGCCCTAACCGCGGGCGGCTCATCGCCGAGCCCAAAACGCTCCATCTCGTCGGGCACCGAGCCCCACCCGATGCCCAGGTCGAAGCGCCCCCCGCTGAAATGGTCGAGACTCACCACCATCTTGGCCAGCAGTGCCGGATGCCGAAACTGCCCGCACAGAACCATGTGGCCGATCCGCACCCGCTCCGTCCACGCCGCCACCGCGGTCGCCATCACGAAGGCGTCGTACATCGGGGCCGCGGGCAGCATGGGCGGGTTCAGGTGATCCATCAGATCGATCTTGTGAAACCCACTGGCCTCTGCCGCCCGCACCCGCTCCTCGATGGTGCCCATGTCCATCCGCATCTGCGGCATGAACACGCTGAACTGCGGCGTGCTGGTCATCTTAGGATCCCTTGCCCAGGCCGCGGCGCTGCATGTCTTCGGTGTCGACGGCCCAATTCCGCATAGCCTGTTCTTCAAGTTCTTTGGCTTCGGCGAAGCTCATACCATCGGTGTCGTCGTAGATCTGCATGGTGGCCGGGGTAGCGGGTGTGGTGGCGGCCACGATCTGGGCAGCCAGATCCCGGGCGTGGCCTAGCAGCTCGTCGTGGGAGACCACGTGGTTGACCAGTCCGATGCGCAGTGCCTCTTCGGCGTAGACAAAGCGGGCGGTGGCGGTCATCTCCTTGGCCATTCGCTTGCCTACAGCCCGGGGCAATAGCGCGGTCATGCCCCAGGCGGCGATCACTCCGATCTTGGCGTGGGTGTCGGCGAATCGGGCTTGATCTGAGGCCACGATGAAGTCGCAGCTCAGGGCGATCTCCAGGCCGCCGGTGACGCAGGTTCCGTTCACCGCGCAGATCAATGGCTTGGCGGTGTCCCTACAGGACTGAGCCGGGTCCTCGGCCTGGCGCTTGTTCCCGCCGGGAGTTTCCGAGGCCCCGGCGGAGGCCACCTCCCGCAGGTCCACGCCGCCGGTGAACACCGGGTCGGCCCCGGTCAAGATGATGGCGTCCACTCCGTCGTCGGCATCGCCGGCTCGCAATGAGGCGCACAGGTCGTTGCGCATGCGCTTGGTCATGGCGTTACGGGCCTCGGGGCGGTTCAGGGTGATGGTGGCGATGCGGTCGCTGACTTCGACGAGCAGGCGCTGGTCTTCGGGGGTTATGGCTTTGTCGGCCATGTTTTCGACAGTCAGCCTTCGCAGTCGATCACGCCCACCGCCTGCTGGCGCAGCCAGTGGTCGGCCAGCACCAGCAACACCTGGGCCTCAACCATGGGTACCGCCCGGGGCAGAACGCAGGGGTCGTGGCGGCCCCTGGCCGCCAGCGTGACCGGGTTGTTGTCGCGGTCCACGGTCTCCTGGGGCGACGCGATGGTGGCGGTGGGCTTGAATCCCACTCGGATCACTATGTCCTCGCCGTTGCTGATGCCGCCCTGCACGCCGCCGGATCGGTTGGTGGCGGTGCGGGGACGGCCGTCGGAACCGGGGGTGAACGGGTCGTTGTGCTCCCGGCCGGTCATGGTCACCCCGGCGAAGCCCGAGCCGATCTCGAACCCCTTGGCCGCGGGCAGCGACAGGGCGGCCTTGGCCAAATCGGCATCCAGCTTGTCGAACACCGGTTCGCCCAGGCCGGGGGGCACCCTTCGGGCCACGCATTCGACAATCCCGCCTAGGGAGTTGCCGTCGCGGCGAGCCGCCTCGATGGCCTCGGTCATGGCCTCTGCATGCTCAGGAGAAGGACAGCGGGTGGCGTCGGCCTCCACATCGGCCAGAGTCACCGCCGCGAGGTCGACATCGGCAGTGATGGTGCCCACCTGGCGGACCCAGGCCAATACCTCGATGTCAGCCGCGGCCGCCAAGAGCTGGCGGGCGATGGCGCCGGCTGCCACTCGGCCGATGGTCTCCCGGGCGCTGGCCCGGCCCCCTCCCTGCCAGTTGCGAATGCCGTACTTGGCCTCGGTGGTGTAGTCGGCGTGGGAGGGGCGGTACATGTCCTTGAAGTCTTCGTAGGCGTTGGGCCGGGCATCGCTGTTGCCCACCAGCATGGCGATGGGCGATCCCAGCGTCCGGCCCTCGAACAACCCCGAGAGGATCGTCACTTTGTCGGCTTCGTCCCGCAGGGTGGTGAGCCGGCTCTGTCCAGGGCGCCTCCGGTCCAGATCGTGCTGGACCATCTCCTCGTCCAGCGGAAGCCGGGGCGGGCAGCCGTCCACCACCGCGCCGATGCCGCCGCCGTGGGACTCCCCAAACGTCGTGACCCGGAACAACCGCCCCGTCGAACTGCTCATAGCGACACGATGGAAGGAAGGTCGATCGACGCAATCGGTGCTTCATCGGCATCCGGATCGCTCACCACGATCACCTCAGGTGAAGCGCCGCTCTCCGCGGCGGCCTCTGCGATCAACGTGGTCAGCTCTTCAAGGGTGTCAGCTCCCGCGTAGTAGGAGAAGTCGCCCATCTCGCCTTCCGCGCACCACGCGGGTCCCCTGTCTGGGTTCTCATAGGCCTTTATCCTGGACATATTCACCCTTCTGTCGAAGCTCAGAGTAGCGCGTCGATTTCAGAGTCAGACAGACCCGCGTCCTCGACGAGCAACTGCCGTAGAAGCCTCGGTGACAATTCTCGCCCCTTGTGCATCGGCAAACAGATTGATTTTCTACCCTCTGCTCGCAGCCAAACGTGAGATCCCTTTCCCAGTCCTGGAACTTCCCGGTATCCGATCTTGTGCAACAGGCGCAGCACTTTCGTGACCTTGAGGGCGGGAAATCTTGAAACAGGTCTAGGGATCAGGCTAGAATATATCGATAGTGGCTGAAAAGCTAACTATTTCCCTGATGGTCGCGAGCCACACGCCTCTGTGCCAGCATTGGATGATGGACTTGGGTCTTTTGGGCAAGGTGGCTTTGGTCACAGGGAGCTATCGGGGGACGGGGAGTGGGATTGCCCGGGTGTTGGCTGCTGAGGGTGCCGAGGTAGTGGTCCACGGGTTTGAGGAAGGACAGGCCGATTGGTTGGCCGACGAGATGGGGTCGCCGGCTCGGGCGGTATGGGGGGATATCTGCACCGATGAAGGGGCTGAAGCGGTGGCCAGCCAGTGCGGCCCGGCGGACATCCTGGTCAACAACTATGGGGTGGCGGTGGGCGGCACGTGGGGGGACGACGGCACCGATGTGTGGGTTGACGCCTACAACCGCAACGTATTGAGCGCGGTGCGGATGACCCGGCTCATGGTTCCCGCCATGATGGAGCGGGGCTGGGGCCGAATTGTGCTGGTGTCCACGGTGGGGGCGACCCGCCCTGGCGACCGCATTCCGGGCTACTACGCGGCGAAAGGCGCCCTGCCCGCCATGACGGTAAGCCTGGCCCGGGAGCTGGCTGGCACTGGAGTGACGGTGAACTGTGTGAGCCCAGGGGCCATCGCCACTCCCGAATTGGTAGAGATGTGGACCCGCCAAGCCGAGCGGGAGGGCCGCTCCACCGATTGGAGCGATATCGAGCGCCACGTCACCACGGTGCAGATGCCCACGCTCACCGGGCGCATCGCCACCGTGTCCGACGTGGGAGAGCTGGTGGCCTTCGTGTGCAGCGACCGGGCCCGCCAGATCCACGGTGCCCACCTCCGTATCGACGGGGGTGCGGCCGACGTGGTGACGTGACCAAGCGGTCGGTCTAGGCTGCCCGGCGATGCCGACCCTCTATGACGTTGTCCGGGATTTCAGTCGCACCTGGCCCGACAAGCTGGCCGTGCTCACCGAGCAGGACGGCCATCGCACCTACCAGGAGTTGGCCGCTCACGGTGGGGCGCTGGCTCACCAATTCCAAACCCGCTTCGGTCTGGGTTTGGGCGATCGGGCCTGCATCTGGATGCAAAACCGCCCCGAGTACATCGAGTGCCAGCTGGGAATGCAGGCGGTGGGCTTGGCCGGGGTGCCCATCAACCCCGAGTGGGCCGACCCGGAACTGGAGTTTGTGCTCAACCACTCCCGGTGCCGATTGGTGTTCGCCGAGGCAGAGCGGGCCGAGCGGGCGGTGGCCCTGGCCGCGGGAATCGACTCGGTGCAGGCAGTGGTGAGCGTGGACGAGCCGGTGGACGGGGCCCTACTGCTGGCAGACCTCATCGGCGAATCGCCGGAAGGCGCGGGGCTGGACCTTTCCCCGGTGGACGGGTTCGTGGAGGGCAACGTGCTCTACACCTCGGGCACCACCACTGGGCGGCCCAAGGCGGTGCCGATGAGCCCCGAGCTGTTCGCCGGGGGAGCGGTGCCCTATGAGGAGATGTTCGGCCTCAGCCACACCGACCGCTCGCTGGTGGTGACCCCGCTGTTCCACGGCAACGCCATGGGCGGGGCCATGTCGGCGCTGAGCCGGGGGGCCAGCGTGGTCATGCCTCGCAAGTTCTCGGCGTCGCGCTTCTGGTCGCTGGTCGATCTGTACCGCCCCACCTACTTCCTCACCCTGGTGCCCATCATCAACATCTTGATGGCCCAGCCCCCCGGTCCCCATGAGAAGTCGCACTCGCTGCGGGTGATGATCCCGCTGGGCTGCGCGCCGATCATCGAGCAGATCGAGGAGCGCTACGGGGTGCCGTGCATGGACTGGTACGGCATGACCGAGGCGGGGTCGGGCACCTATACCCGGCTGGACGAGCCCCGCCGCCCCGGCTCAGTGGGCAAGCCGTTCGAGGGGTCGGTGCTGCGGATCTTCTTGCCTGATGGCTCAGAAGCGCCCACGGGGGAGACGGGGGAGATCTGCTTTCTGCGGTCCACCATCGGCTTCAACGGCTATATCGAAGACCCGGAGGCCACCGAGGCCGCCACCTCGGGCGACTGGTTCCGCACCGGCGACCTGGGCTACATGGACGACGACGGCTACCTCTACTTCGTGGACCGCCAGAAGGACATCGTGCGCCGGGGCGGGGAGAACCTGTCCACCCTCGAGGTGGAGACCGCGCTGCGATCCCACCCCGCAGTGGGCGACATCGCGGTGGTGGCCCGTCCCGACCCGGTGCTGGGCGAGACGGTGGCCGCCTTCATCGTGGTGGCCGACGGCTGCGACCTCCCCACCGAGGACGACCTGCGGACCCACACCGAGGGAACCCTGGCCCCCTACAAAGTGCCCACCACCATTCAGCCCATCGACGAGCTCCCCCGCACCGGCAACGGCAAAGTAGAGAAGTTCCGCCTCCGCCAGCAGTTCACCTGATCCGCTGACCAGGGAAAACCGACAACATCTGCTAATTTGACATCAACTAGTGGTGTTTCTTTGATGGCATTTGCGGTTTCGTTGGCTTGGGCTGCCTCTTGGGGCTCAATGAGGGCGAAGAGTCGATCTTGGAAATCGTGGGCGGGGTGAAACTCGAACTTATTGCCTGCTTTGCTCTTGGTAAAGAGCCCTAGTTCCTCCAACCCGAGCAAGTCGGTGCGGGCTGATTGGTACACAACCCGATGGAGTTGTGCTTGACCTCCGATGGTGAATGTCTGGTACGGATCATTCAATGCGTCGCTGATGATGGAGAGTTGACGGTTGTTGAGTCCTACAACGCTTTGCAGGAACTGCTTGGTCTTAGCGATCTCTGCTGTCTTCCGAGTCAGGTAGTCCCGGAGGCTGTCGATGGCCTGTTCGATAACCTCAAGCTGATAGATGACGAAGTAGGTGGCGTCGTTGTTGTCGGTTTCGGCCTTCAAGTACGACTTCACATATTGCCCGGGCGCCTTTCTCAGAATCGCGGAGATGGAGATGTACTGGGCCAGCCAGTAGCCCGACCGCAGCATGGACCAATAGAACAGCGCTCGAGCGGTGCGTCCGTTGCCGTCGACAAACGGATGGTCATAACCAACCCAGAAGTGGACGAGAATCGCCCGTATCACAGGGTGGAGGAAGCCTTCTACGTTCTCACCGTTGGCGAAGGCGCATAGCTGTTCCAGCCGCTTTGGCAGTTCCTCGGCGGGCGGTGGCATGTGGAGCACCTTGTCGTCGAGGCCGACGGCAAAGACTCGCTCTTCGTCTGGCTGTTGGAGGCGACCGGCATCCGAGTCGTTCTCCAGAGTGCCGTCGGTGACGACGCGGTGCAATTCCAACACATCGTCTGGTGTCAGCGGCCTGTGTTCGCGGGCCATTCGCTCGACTTCGAGCATCCCATTGAAGTTGTTGAAAACCATGCGCTCCCCATGGGTTCGAGGAGGTCGGCGGGTCTTCAGCATTTCTTTGGCGACTCGTCGGGTAGTCGCTGCGCCTTCCAACATGCTGGAAGTGATCGCCTCTTCGATAAGCGAGGAGACCAAGTAGCGATCGCTGGACTGCACGTTGGCAATCGCGTCATCTGTCTGAATCCGGCCACCGGCGCACTTGTCGATGCTGTGGACTATTTCCTGAACGCGGTCGATATTGGAAAACCTGAATGGGTCTCCCTTCACGCTTTTCAGGGGCAGGAAGTGGGCGGAAGCAAACCTGCTGAGAGCAGTTCCCAGCCACCACTCGTCAAGGGTGAGTCCATCGGGCGGAGTCCGATGCCTCATTTCATCCCAGTGCAGGTACCTGCCCCTGGGATCGACCGGCTTCCCTGTGGAAAGCACCTCTAGGAGGCGTTGCGGACTCTCCTGGGAGTTCCTCGAGAACAGGTCGTTCCAATCCGGAGGTGGGAGCACCTTGGCCACGTTGCCATTTTAGGGCCATTGCACGAGTATTGCTACTAATTTTATATGAATTAGTATAAATTAGTACTTCACTGGTGTGGTTCGACCACCAACTCCGCTGGCCAAGGGGCTGCCTCCCATTTTCGGGGGGAACCTCGACAGCACCAGCGAGATCGGCTATGTCACACACCAATGGGACCGCAGTGCCACAGCGACACTTTTCTCACCGTCATTTGGGCGCAGCGAATTCGGCTCGGAGTTGGGGGCCGTGCTGGTTGAGGGCGGGGAGGGTGGGGGCGGTGTCGCCGGTGGGATTGTCCCAGTCGGCGGTGGTGGCGGGGGCGGGGAGGTCGACGGTGCCGTCGGGGTGGGTGACGGTGATCCGGTCGAGTTGGGGGTGAGCGGAGAGCCCGGCCACATCGTTGACTGCGCCGAAGGCCATGCGGCTCTTGGTGAGCTTGTCGCGGAGCGCGTCGGTGGGCAATAGGGCGAAAACCTCCCCGACTGCTTCGTCTGTCTCCGCCCGGTTGGCGACTCGGGCCTTGTTGGTGGCGAAGCGGGGATGGTGGGCCAGCTCCGGCCGGTCGAGCACCTTCTCGCAAAGGGTGGCCCATTCCCGGTCGGACTGCACCGCGATGAGCAGGGTGGTGCCATCGGCGGTGGTGAAGCCGCCGTAGGGGGCGATGGACGGGTGGGCCAAACCCAATCGCTGGGGGCCATGCCCGAGGTAGTCGTGGTGCAGAAGAGGCACCGTCATCCATTCGGCCATGGTGGAGAACAGCGAGACCTCGATGCTGGCGCCCTCGCCAGTACGGGCCTGGCGGACCAGCGCCTGGCTGATGGCTCGGGCCGCGGCCTCGCCGGTGGCGATGTCGGCCACCGACACCCCGACTCGGCCCAGCGGCCCCGGTGCCCCGGACACTGAGACCAAGCCGCTTTCGGCCTGCACCAGGAGGTCGTATGCCTTCATGTCGGCATAGGGCCCGGTCGGCCCGTACCCCGAGATATCGCAGGTGACCAGCCGGGGGTGCTGCTGGCGCAGAGCCTCAGAGCCGAATCCCAGCCGCTTTGCCGCACCCACGGCCAGGTTCTGGATGCAGACGTCGGCTTGGGCGACCATCCGACCCAGCATCGCTTGATCTTCATCGCCTTTGAGGTCGAGGACGATCGACTCCTTGCCCCGGTTCAACCAGGCGAAATAGCTGGCCAGCCCATCGGCGGCGGCGTCGTAGCCCCGGGAGAAGTCGCCCTCGGCCCGCTCTATCTTGATGACCCTGGCTCCGGCATCGGCCAACCGGCAGGACGCCAATGGTCCCGCCACCGCTTGTTCGACAGAGACCACCAGCACGCCATCCAGAGGCTTTGCCGAGCTCACTCCAGCAACGTACCCCACTCGCCTATTGCAACTGCCAACGGGAATGGCCCTCGACAGCTAGTGGTCCGTCTGTGAACTGGCAGGGGCGGATTGCGACGGCAGGGGCGGATTGCGACGGCAGGGGCGGATTGCGACGGCAGGGGCGGATTGCGACGGCAGCGGCGTTCCTCGCAAGGCGCGCCGACGCAGCCATACCCGGAGCGTACGGCAAGGAGGAGCAACGCCGCGAGGGGCGTCGCTGCCTAGCAGGACGCCCTGACCAATTTGCAGACGGACCACTAGGTCAGAGCACATCGCAATATCAGCTCAGTCGTGGCCTTCGGAGCTTGGCGCAATCGGCTTGGTGAGGCCGATCCGCTCGTAGGCCTCCGCGGGAATGGCCTCCAGGGACTTGTAGATCGTCCAGGTGCATTTTTTCGGCTCGGGACCAGACGTCTCCTCGGGATAGAGCGGAGAGTCGACCACTCTGATGGGATGACCCCACTGGCGGGCGGGCCACAGCTCCAAGGTGTAGCAGCAGTGGGCGCAGTAGTAGCAGACTCCCTTCTCGTTCCACGCCCAGTCATGTTCTTCGGAGGTGACTCCGAAGTTGTATGGCGGCGCCGAGCGGCTACCAGTTCCCTCGACGGGATCACCCCGCTGTCCCCGGTTCCCCGAGCCGCAGGGGTCGAATGAGATCACGTATTTGTCATCCTGTTCGGAGACCTCAATGTCGCCGGTTCGGTCAGGCCCGACGAGATGGGCCCGCATCCCCTCGAACGACAGATAGAGGTTGCGGTAGAGGGTGTCCTCATAGGACTGGAGGCGCAGGTCAAAGGGTTGATAGCGCTCTTCGAGGTAGGGGGCAAGCACTTCGGAGTAGGCCTCACCCACCGCGACCTCACCCAAGCGGTGGGCGACGAAGGTCAGCATACCCGATTGAAAGTCGGCGCCCCGGTCGTGGAGCTGACGCCATGCCTCTCGCAACCGTTCCAAACGAATTAGTGCTTCTGACGCCTCGATCTCATAGGCCCGCAAGCCGTTGCCCAGCTCCCCGGCTTGCCGGGCCAGCTCTGCCCACCGGGGATGGGGGTCAAACGGCTCGCCGTCGGGAAAGGCCAGCAGTTCCCGCAAGCGAGCGGTTTCGCTGTCCAGGTCGTCTTCGCTGACACCCCGACTCGCCAGGAACGAGCCCCAGCCCTCCCCCCACACCTGATAGATGACGTGGACCACTTTGGCCTCTTCCATCCAGTAATCCACGAGTTGGGCCGCGGTCTCCCAGTCTCCGGCATCGATGGCTTCGGTGATCTTGGCTGTGGTGGACACGGCTTGGTCGGTCCAGTCCCCGGTGCGGACCCGCTTGTTTATCTCCGTCGACCAGCTGAGGTGGGTCGGCGGGGCGGCAGATGTGCCAGAGATGCTTTTCTTGTGCTTCTGATCCATCGGGGCTCCGGGAAGGCGAATCAATACATCAGCATGGCACCGCTCACGTTGATGGTGGCGCCGGAGATGAAAGAGGCGTGCCTGCTGGCCAGGAATACCACCGTGCCGGCCATCTCCTCGGGCTCGGCCACCCGACCCAGCGGGGTGGCATCGGTTAGTTGCTGGAACAGCTCGGGATCCAGGTCGGTGGTCAGCATCGGTGTGTTGATCTGGCCTGGCGACACGGCATTGACGGTGATCTGGTCGGGGCCGTAGGTGCGGGCCAGGCCGCGGACCATGGAGACGATGCCACCCTTGGATGCGCAGTAGACCACCGAGCCGCCGAACCCCCCTGTCCACCACCCCTGAGACGTGAATGCGATGATGCGACCGCCATCGCCTGCGTCGCGCATGGCGGAGGCTGCCGCCCGGCACAGAAAAAACGTGGCCTTCAGGTTGGTGTCCACCTGGAAATCCCAATCCTGCTCGGTTACCTCGTCCACCGATGCCCGTCGTTTGAGAACCGCGGCGAGATGGGCCAAAACGTACACCTCTCCCAGGTGTCGCCGAGCCCGGTCGATCAGATCGCGGTGACCGTCCAAGTCGGAGAGATCAGCACCGACGCCGACATGGCCGGTCCCCTCCAGACCGGCGGCCACCTCCTCCGCGGCCTGCTGGCGGAGATCGACGGCCATGACCTTGGCGCCGGTGGAGGCAAATGCCTCGGCCACTGGCCGTCCCATGCCTCCCGCGGCGCCGGTCACGATCACCCCCCGGCCCTCCAGTCCTGCTCCGACGCTCCATGTCATGGCGCGACCCCCTTCGCTTCTTGGCCAGTGGCCTGGTCGGACCTGTTCAGCCCAGAACCTTCTCGCTTCGGTACCGGTCTATCACCCGCTCGTCCACGTCGATGCCCAGTCCCGAGCCCGTGGGCGGGTAGACCCATCCATCGATGTGGACCAGGGGATCAGGCACTAGCTCGTGTTGCATGGGGTTCTCCAGCGGCTTCAGCTCGAATAGGGTGCATGCCGAGCTGGAGAAGCTCACCGCCAGGCTGGCGGCCGAAACGATGGCCGACGACCAGGCATGGGCGTTGGCCCGACGCCGGTGCAGCTCCACCAGATCGGTCACCCGCTTGAAGCCGGTGATCCCCTCGGCTCGACCGGGGTCGCACCCGACCACGTCTACCGTGCCGGTAGCCAGCACACGCTCGTACCCCTCTATGGTCCATTCCTTTTCGCCGTAGGCCATGGCGGCGACGGATTGGCTTCGCAATTCGGCGTAGCCCTGTGGATCCCAAGCGCCCAAAGGCTCCTCGATCCAGGCGATCCCATACTCGTCGAATGCCTGAGTTCGGCTCACCGCGGTGGGCACGTCCCATTTGATCACCCAGCCCAAATCGATCATGAGGTGTTTGGTCGGCCCAATGGCCTCCCGTATGGCTTTGACATAAGCCACATCGCGATCATGCTCGAAGCCGAGGTGGGCGTTGCCTCGCTTGCCGAATCCGACCTTCATTCCCTGCAAGCCGGTGGACAGCCATTCGGAGGCCTCAACCGCCATGTCGGGAATGGACTCGTAGTGGGCGTGGGACGATGCGATGGCCGGCAAGCGTTCATGCACCGGGCCGCCCAACAGGTCCAGGACGCTGCACCCCAGCGCTTTGCCTTTCAAATCCCACAGCGCGATGTCGATGGCCGAGATGGCGAACGACGCGATGCCCCCGCCGTACCCGTACCACCACGCTCGGTCCTTGAGCGACCGGTAGATGGCGTCCAGGTGAAGCGGGCTCTGGCCGATCACCAGATCGGACATGCCCTCAATGACGGCTTTGGCGGCAAAGCTCGACTCCGGCCACATGGTGACCGACTCGCCCCAGCCCACGGTGCCGTCGTCGGCTGTGATCTTGGCCAAGCACAGGTGGCGGATGGCGTCGAAATCGTTGGGCTCGGGGTAGCTGACCGGGATGGCTTCGACGGAGGCTATTTTCATGGCGTCTCGGGTTTCATGGCGTCTCGGGTTTCATGGCGTCTCGGGCGGTGGTTGGAACAGTTCGATGGTGATGCCGTCCAAGTCTCGAAGGTACCCGGCTTTGGCCCCCCGGTTGGGGCCGGTGGTGACCAGATTCGGCTCGGGGCTCATGGGTGTTGCCCCTGCGGCCACCGCGCGCTGCCACAGTGTGTTGATGTCGTCAACCCGCAAGCACAGGTGGACGTTGCCCGGGTTGGCGGTGCCCATGTCATTGGGGGCTTTGTCCTCGGTTTGGTAGTCGAGCAGTTCGAGGATCGCCCCTCCGGGCAACTCCACAATGCTGGCGTCAAGCTTCACCCCCGGATAACCGGTAACACCGGCCAGGTAGTCTCCGTCGAGCACCCGCCGCCATCGAGGCTCCGCACCCAGGAACTCCTTCCAGAAGGCCAGCGTCCTGTCGACGCTGGCCACGGTCATACCGATGTGGTGTACGGCAACCGCGGTAGCCGGCGGGTGGTTTGTCGTCTGCGTGCTCACCATGTGACTAGTCCTCCGTCGAAGTTGATGGCCTGTCCGGTCATGTATCCGGCACCGTCAGAGAGCAAAAACCAGATCAGCTCGGCAATCTCATCCGGTGTGGCGCCGCGGCCGAGGGGCACCGATTCCTGCCGCTGATCGGAGAGCTGCTGGGGGCTGATCCCCCGCAGAGCCGATACCTGGTCAAGCACGGCGTCTTGCATGGGCGTGTCGATGATTCCTGGACAGATGGCGTTGACCCGTACCGGGATCGACGACAGGGCGTAGGCGAATGACCGGGTGATGGACAGCACGCCCGCCTTGGTAGCGGCGTAAGAGGCAGCCTCGGTTGTGTTGGACAACTTGGCCGACGAGGACGAGATGTTCACGATCGCGCCCCCCGGCGGCATGGTGGGGCCGATGCCCTGGCAGCAGAAGAACACCGCCTCAGCATTGACCTGAAAGAGCTCACGCCAGTCTTCGACCGTGATGTCTGCTATGTCCTTCAGGCGGATGATCCCTGCGGCCTGCACGAGCCAGTCGACCCCTCGAGCCGCTTCGATCACCTTGGATCGATCATCCGGGTCGCCCAAGTCGGCGACGAGGGGGGCGGCCCCTTGCTCTGCGAGCGCGTCGAGGCCCTGGGGGTTGACGTCGGCGGCGATCACGTCGGCGCCCGACTTGAGCAGGAACCGAGCGGCGCCTGCGCCGATCCCGCTGGCTGCCCCGGTTACCAGTGCTCGCCGCGTTCTCGGGCTGCTCATGTCGATCTCCGTGTTCCGGTGTGCATTGCTCTCCAACCGGGCGGTTGGAAACGATTCTAGGGCAGCTTGGACGATAGCACCGGAACCGAGACAGGCCATTGGAGCGGGGCCGATGACATGGGCAATCGACGGTCGGCTCGCTGAGCAGGTTGCATCGAGGGCCAAACGTGCTAGCTTTTCGCCTAGAAACGTTTCCAGCCACCGTAGTGTGTGACTGAGGGGGAGCAAAATGATGAGCAAGAGCCTCAAGAGACTGATCGCTTTATTGGCAGTCATTGCCCTGTTTGTGGCGGCGTGCGGCAACGATGACGATGCCGCTGACGAGCCTGCGGCACCGGAGGCCACTGAGGCGCCGGCCGCACCGGAGGCCACTGAAGCGCCCGCGCCTACCGAGCCGCCCCCGCCGCCTCTTCCCGAAGTGTGCCAGGAGCAGGACGGCACCGGCCTCAAGGTGGGCTATGGCGATCTGACCGCTGGCATTCCCTTCGTGACCCAGGTGTTGGACAACATCAACGAAGTGGCTGAAGCGTGCAACTTGGAAATCGTCTACGCCGACAACAACCTCGACGGCGAGACGGCCTTGGAGAACGCCCGCACATTCGTGTTGCAAGACGTGGACGGAGTGATCGAATTCCAGATCGACGCCGGCATTGAAGCTGCGCTGTGCGAAGAGCTGCGGTCAGAGAAGCCGGATCTTCCGGTCATCGCAATCGATATTGCCCACCCGTCATGTGCCCTGTTCTTCGGGGCTGACAACGGCTACGCGGGCGAGTTGGCCGGCGAGGCTCTCGGCCAATGGGCTCAGGAGAACTGGGGCTGCGAGGTGGACCTGATCGTCACCATGGAATCCTTCGTAGTTGGGCAGGTGAACATTGATCGGGCCAACGGTATGGTCCGCGGCATCTCGAATGTGTGCTCGGATCTGGCATTCGGCGATTTC
This sequence comes from bacterium, assembly GCA_028819295.1. Lineage (GTDB taxonomy): Bacteria > Actinomycetota > Acidimicrobiia > Acidimicrobiales > Bin134 > Poriferisocius. Next base: position 29,133 of record JAPPMA010000108.1, read on the forward strand.
GAGAACTGGGCCCCCGAAGTGTCTGACTCAATCGTCACCCGCATCAACGGCGGCGGCACGACCGACGGCGCCTTCCCGCTGGTGCTGGACACGTTCACGGCCAACTCCAACGCCCGCATTCTGGTGGTAAGCCTCAACGACGACATGGGCTTGGCCGCACTGGCCGCGGCCAACGAGTTGGGCATCGCCGACAATGTGGCCATTGCCAGCCAGGGTGCAGATGCAACCATCCACGAGGAGATCCGCGAGAACCCGAATTACATCGGCTCTACCGGATACTTCCCGGAGTCATACGGCACGTATGTGGTGCCCGCCATCATGAAGATGATCAACGGCATCTCGGTGCCAGATCCGCTCTTTGTTGATCACGTTCTAATCAGCGAAGACAACATCGACGATTATTATCCGGCCGGCTGACGCAGCAAGGGTGAGCACCCCGAGTTGCAGGCAAGCCGATGACCACAACCGAAACTGAGCACCCGCAAGCCGGGGCGGCGGGAGAAACGCTGGCCCAACGGGCGTCGCGCCTTTTCATCTCGGTGCCTCCAGAAGCAGTCCTGCTTGCGGTGCTCTTGGCCATGGGCGGGTGGTTCTGGAACAGCTCCGAAGTGTTCATGACCACCATCAACATGCGCAACGTGCTGTTGTCGGTATCGGTCTTGGGCATCTTGGCCGCCCCGTCCACGCTTCTTTTGATTTCAGGCAATTTCGACCTGTCCATTGCCTCCAACGCGGCCATGTGCGGCGTGGCTGTGGCCATGGTTGCCGACGGGCATTCCACCGCGCTGGCCATCTTTGTCGCGGTTATCGCCGGCCTCCTTGCGGGGGCACTCAACGGCCTTCTGGTCTCCGGGCTGGGCATCGCATCCATCATCGTCACGCTGGGCACCTTCCAGGCCTATCGGGGGATCGCCCGATTGATGGCCAACGGTCAGACAATCCGGCTTCGGGGGGAGATCGACTTCATTACCGATCGGATAGTCGGAATCCCTACCCAAGTAGTGCTGTTCATCATCATCACGGCAATCACCATGTTCGTTGTCCGCTACACCCGATTCGGCCGGGCGGTGTATGCCATCGGGTCCAATTTGGTTGCCGCCCGCCTGGCCGGCATCCGGCAGCGTCCAACGGTGTTCGTGCTGTTTTTGGTGAGCGGGGTGATGGCTGCTCTGGCCGGTTTGATCTTGGCCTCGCAGCTAGACGCCGCATCTCCCAACGCCGCGACCGGTGACGAGCTGAAGGTGGTGGCCGCGGTGATTCTCGGTGGCGCCAGTCTCTCGGGGGGCCGGGGCACGATTATTGGAACACTGCTGGGAGTGCTGATTCTGGGGGTGCTGCAAAACGGCCTCACCCTGCTGAGCGTGACGTCGTTCTGGCGGGATGTGGCGACCGGCACCGTGCTCATCGCCGCGGTCGGCCTCGACCGCGTGCGGGTCATGCTCGGCGGGCAATAGCTGCGATGGAAGGACAACCCGACTCTGGGCCACTGCGAGTGGCCGGGCGCGCCCTGCGCAAGAGCTTCGGGGGAATAGAGGTTCTGCACGGAGTGGATTTGGAGGCGGTGGGGGGCAGGGTTCTCGCCCTTCTGGGAGAGAACGGCGCAGGGAAGTCCACTGCGGTGAAGATCCTGGCGGGCGACTACCGCAGGGACAGCGGCGAGATTCTGGTGAACGATCAGCCGGTGGTCATTCGCTCGCCGCGCGATGCCTCCGATTTGGGCATCCGGGTGATCTACCAGGAGTTCTCCGATGCCCCCGACCTGACTGTGTCCGAAAACCTCTCACTCGGCAATCTGCCTCGCAATCGCCTGGGCCTGGTGGACTGGGCCGCGATGCGGAGTGACGCCGAGGCCATCCTCGATGAGCTGGGCATCAATCTGGACCCCAAAGCAATCGTCGGGTCGCTGAGGGTGGCCGAGCGCCAAATCCTGGAGATCGCCCGAGCGCTGGCCGGCGACGCCCGAATGCTCATTCTCGACGAGCCCACCTCCGCTTTGACCATAGAGGAGACGCAGACCCTGTTCTCGTTCATCCGGCAATTGAAGGCCCAGGGAGCAGCCGTCATCTACATCACCCACCGCTTGGACGAAGTGGAGGAAATCGCCGACGACGTCTTGGTGTTCCGCGACGGTTATGTGGTCGCCGAGGGCCCTCGCTCGTCATTCACCCGCCACGACATGGCGGAAGCCATGGTGGGGGCGAAGCTGGACGAGACGGTGGCCAATCTTCATGCCGATCATGCCGAGCCCGGCCAGCCCATGCTGGAACTGAGCGGCGTCACCATCGAGCCCTTCTTCGAGAATGTGGATCTGACGGTGAGGAGCGGTGAAATCGTCTCGCTGTTCGGCCGGTTGGGATGCGGCTCCATGGAGTTGGCCGAGTCGGTCTTCGGGCTGAAGCGGCTTGATTCGGGAGAGATGACCGTGGCCGGGGTCGAAGGCCAGGTGCGGTCGCCGACGGCTGCCGCCCGGCGAGGCGTGGGATTTGTGCCGGTGGACCGGAAGGAGGAGGGCCTGCTGACCGTTCTCTCCGTGGCGGAGAACCTCAGCGTTGCCTCGTGGTCGCTCCTCACCCGAATGGGCTTGCTGTCACCCAAAGCATCACTGAAGGTGTACGAGCGGTGGCAGGACAGGCTCGCCATCCGAGGCACTCGGGGCGCCCGCCAGGTGGTGTCGACGCTGTCGGGAGGCAACCAGCAGAAGGTGGTTCTGGGCCGCTGGCTGGAGCGGGACTCGAAGCTCTTGGTGATGGCTGAGCCCACCAGGGGAGTGGATGTGGGCGCTCGGGCCGAAATCTACCGGGTGCTGCGGGGATTCGCCGACGAGGGACTGGCCATCCTGGTTGTGTCGTCGGACATCGAAGAAGTGCTGCGAATTTCCGACCGCATCATCGTCATGTCCAGGGGCGTGGTCGTGGCTGAGCATCCGGCGGGAGGAGTGGATCGGGCTCGGCTGGTGCGAGAGGCTGCCGCCAGCCACCACGAAGCCGCCGCGACGGGGGGATGACGGGACCAGGCCGGGTTGCGGTTGGCCAATTTCTGCTGGAGGCCAACACCTTTACGCCACTGCGGTCAGAGCTTGACATCTTCGCGGCCGCCGGCCTTCTGGAGGGGCCTGGACTCGTTCGGGAAGGTTTGCCCGACGATGAGTTGGCGGCGGCTTGGGATGGTCTGGTCGCCCGCGGGTTTACGCCGGTTCCCACGGTGCGAGCATGGGCCGGGGCCGGCCCTCCCCTGACCGCCGCGGCCTTTGAGCAGATCATGTCGGCCATCGTCGAGCCGATGGAGCCGACGCTGGCCGGCGTGCTGCTCTCGCTGCACGGCGCATCGGCAGCCGAGGGGGTGGACGATCCAGAGGGCGTGATCTTGGAGGAAGTCCGTCGTCGAATCGGAGGCGGTGTGCCGATGGCCGTGACGCTGGACTGCCACGCCGGCCTCACTGCTCGAATGCTCGAGAACGTCGACATCATCACCGGCTATCGCACCGTCCCCCATGTGGACCTGGCGCGAACCGGCGCCCAGGCAGCCCAACTGCTGTGTGATGCCATCGACGGTCTCATACGCCCGGTGGTAAGGCATGCGGCCATTCCCATGCTTGCTCCGGCTGACCGCCAGAACAACGACCTTGAGCCCTTCCGGTCTCTCATGGGGGGTTGCACCGTCGCCGAGCAGCACCCCGGTGTGCTGGCCACTGCCTTTTTCCCCTCCCATCCTTGGCGTGACGTGCCCGAATTGGGGTGGAGCACCTGTTGCACCACCGATGGAGACCCCGAGTTGGCCGCTGAGACGGCGTCAAGTCTGGCGGTGGCGGTCTGGGCGGCCCGAGAGGAGATGATCGGCGGCCGCCGGCCTCCATTGGACAAGGCATTGACTGAGGCGCTGGATGGCACCGCGCCGTTTGTGGTGGCCGATGCCGGAGACAGCCCCAGCGGAGGCTCGCCGGGGGATTCCACCGAACTGCTGCGAACAGCCGACCGGATGAAGGACCGGGCCATTTGGCTTACCGTGCGGGATCCTGAGGCTGCTGAAGCAGCCGCGGCTGCCGGTGTGGGCGCGACTGTCAATGTGAGCCTGGGCCGCGGGGGAGCAGGAGAGTACAACCAGACCACCCGGCTGGAAGCCGAGGTGCTGGCCATTCCCGAAGGGAGCTTCGCCTATACCGGGTCGCTGGCCATGGGCAAGACCGGTGATCTCGGGGTTGCTGTGTTGTTGGCTGCGGGGAAGATGCGGGTGGTTGTCCACAGCCAGACAGTCATGGTGATCGATCCCGCCCCCTATGTGGCTGCTGGATTGGACCCGGCCCAAGCGGAGGTCTTGCAAGCCAAGTCGCACGTTAGCTATCGAGAGGGCTTCGCCCCGATCACCACCAGAAGCGTGGTTGCCAACACGGGCGGGCCCACTGCGGCCGATTTGGGGTTGCTGGAGTATCGGCGAAGGCCTGTTCCCATGTTCCCGTTCGAATCCGACGTCCGCTTCTGACCCCGCCCTAGACCGGCCAAATCACCCCATAGACCAGCCGCCGCTGATATCGATTGTCGCCCCGTTGACAAAGCTGGCTTGGTCGCTGGCAAGAAAGGCCACCACGTCGCCAACATCGCGGCCCTCGCCCATCCGGCCGACCGGAATCTGGGACAGCACCCGCTCCAGGAGATCGGGATCCCGCTCGATCTGCATTTGAGCCATGGGCGTGTTGATGCCTCCGGGAAGTACCGCGTTGACCGTTATGCCTTGCGGTCCGTAGTGGCGGGCCAACGATTTGGTGAGGGCCACCAGTCCGGCCTTGGATGCGGCATAGGCCGCCGCGTGGGAGATCGCGCCAGTTCGGGCAGCCACACTGGCCACGTTGACAATCCGGCCCCACCCTCTGCGGCCCATCGGCCCGATCAATCCCTGCGCCAACAGGAACGGGGCCCGCAGATTGACGGCGATCGTCTCGTTGAACTGCTCCAAGGTCACAGATTCGAATGGCACTTCGTGCAGGACGGCGGCGTTGTTCACCAGCACGTCCACCGGGGGAAGGTTGTCGATCAGCTCGGCGCAGGCGTTTGGATCGCCGAGATCGACCGCATGGGTCGAAAGAAACGGTCCCTCTTCGTGCTCGATGACGTCTACGCCGACGACCTGGTGGCCGAAACCGCTCAGCGCACTGGCACAGGCCAAGCCGATTCCCCGAGCTGATCCGGTGACCAGGGCGGTACGGGTTTTGCTCATGCTGCCTCCTGGCGATCAAGGGTGATCCCGCTCCCTGAGGGAAGGGCTGGAAACGTTTCGAGTAAGGTAGCGGGCCAAGCAATTTCAAGAAAGGACCGAGCATGGCCGAACGGCTTGACTTCGTCGACACCCATGTCCACTTTTGGGAGCGACCGCATCCGAAGCTCCAATGGGCCTGGCTGGCCCCCGATGCTGTGCATCCGCTCTTGGGCGAGATCAAGCCGCTCAAAGAACTGACCAAGTACGTGGTCGATGATCTGCGGGCCGACACCGACGGCCTGAACGTCACCAAGATCGTTCACGTCCAAGCCGCCATTGGCTCCGCCGATCCAGTGGACGAGACGGAGTGGTTGCAGGAGATGGCTGACGCCACCGGCTGGCCGACCGGCATCACCGGGGATGCCCGGCTTCAGCACGCCGATGTGGAGGGGGTGCTCGAACGCCACTGCGAGTTCCCCATCATGCGGGGCCTGCGCGACTTCGCCGAAGGCGACTATCTCGCAGACCCTGCCTTCCATCGGGGCTATGCCCTGTTGGAAAAGCACAACCTGGTCTACGACCTAGACGTGACCTGGGAGGACATGGGCAAGGCCGCTGATCTGGCCCGCAAGTTTCCGAACATCATCTTGATCTGCGACCACGCCGGCTTCCCCCACGAGCGCAATGACGAGTTTCTGGCCAATTGGCGGAAAGGCATCGCGGCACTGGCCGAAGCCGACAATGCAGTGGTGAAGATCTCCGGTTTGGGCATGGGCGACCAGATGGCCGGCGGCAACTGGACCGTCGACAGTATTCGCCCCTACGTACACGGCTGCATCGAGGCATTCGGAGTGGAGCGGTCGTTTTTCGGCAGCAACTGGCCGGTAGATCGGATGTACTCCACGTACCAGGTCATGCTCGATGCCTATGTGGAGTTGGTGGCCGACTTCTCTCGAGACGAGCAGGTGGCGTTGTTCTCGGGCAACGCGGAGCGCATCTACCGGATCTAAGCGACTCTGGAGCAGGAGTCTTCGAACTCCGGCGGCCGCGCCGCTACTTGTCGTCGCGGTGGTGCTCGACGTAGTCCCAATCCAATTCCAACCCCCATCCCGGTCCTGACGGAACGGTGTACCTGCCGTTGGCAATTGGGGGGCGGTTGGCGATCAATTCCCAAAACAGGGGATCGCGGGTGGGGTGGAACACCTCCACATAAGTTCCGTGGGGCACCGAAGCCAGCATGTGGGCGGCGATCTGGGCTTCCTCGTGATGGCCCATCTCTACCCCGTAGACCTGGGCCATTCCCGCGATCCGGCGCCATTCAGTAGGCCCTCCCCCCCATGAGGCGTCGTAGTTGCACACGTCTATGGCCCCGGAGCTGATCAGCCCTCCAACGCCTTGGCGGTTGAACTCGCTTTGACCGGCGGCTACCTGCACTCCGGCCATGAACCTCACGTCGCGCATCCCTCTCACGTCGTTGTACCAGCGCACCGGCTCTTCGAACCATCGGATGTGTTCGACTCCAACCAGGCGCACAAACTCCACTGCCTCAGTCACTGAATACCCCTGATTGGCGTCCACCGTGAACACGAAGTCGTCCCCGGCGGCGGCTTGGGCCACCTTGAAGCGATGAGCATCTTCGGCAGGGGAGAGGCCGCCGATCTTGAGCTTGCAACCGCATAGATCCATATCGCGGTAGTCCTGCATCTCAGCGGCCAACTGGGCGTCGGTCTTGCCGTAGTATCCGCCGATGGCCATGATTGGCAGCTCGCGTCGATAACCGCCCCAGAGCTCGCTGACGGACAAGCCGGCTACTTTGCCGACAAGGTCCCACAAGGCGGAGTCAACTGCGGCGATGGCCATCACCACCAGCTTGCGGTTGCGGAGGATGTCGTAGGTGGGCGGCAGCATTGCCTCCCAGCACTGCTCCACCATGAGGGGATCGCGGCCCATGACGAGCGGCTGGAGCTCGTCGAGAATGATTCGGGCGATCTCGTGTTGGGTGTCGGGTTCGTCGCCGTTGTATGCCTCGCCCACCACGCCGTCATCGGTGAAGACGCGGGTGATCAGCGTGGCCCTTTCCGACATAGAGTATTTCGACCCTCGAAATGTCTCCGCCAACGGGACCACGATGGGGATGACCTCGATGTGCTTGATCTTCACGGCCTCGGCCATCTCTTCGTCACTTGGTTCAAACAGTACTGGTAACGTTTTCAGCAGACCAACCTGCCTATGATTTCTGGCTTGAGCGTCTGCCGCCGACAAGGAAGTGGCGCATGAAACACGAGTACGTCACGATGAAGGGCGCCACCATGAAGGAGGTGGCGGCCCATGCCGGGGTGGCCTTGTCCTCAGTGTCGCGAGTGCTCAACAACCACCCGGATGTCAGCGAGGCCATGCAGCGGCAAGTACACGATGCCATCGCCGCTGTCGGCTACGAGCCCAACCTCTTGGCCTCCAGTTTGCGGCGGGGATCCACCGAGACAGTGGGCTTCATCGCCAGCGACATCTCCAACCCGCTCTTCGCCGAGATCGTCCTCGGGGCAGAGCGCAGGCTGGACGAATCCGGGTATTCCATGGTTCTCACCAACTCTGAGGGCAATCCCGAGCGCGATGAGGCCATGATCCGCCTCTTGAGGCGCCGGCGCATCGACGGGCTCATCTTGTCGGTGGCCGACGAGGACAGGCCGGGGACGATAGCCGAATTGTCCAAGCTGGCTGAGCCGGTGGTGCTCATCGACCGCGAGGTCAGCGGCTTCCACACCGCTTCGGCGGTATTCACTGATCATTCCGGCGGTATGCGGGCAGCCAGCGAGCACCTGCTCAGCCTGGGACATCGTCGAATTGCATTGATCTCAGGAGCTCGCAGCTTGCGCCCGGTTCGTGAGCGGCTCAAGGGCTTCGAAGCGGCCTTTGCAACTCGGGGCCTTCAGGTTCCCGAAGACCTCCTTCGCTTCGGCAGCTTCTCAGCGCCGTTCGGCCAGCAGGCCACCGCCGAACTGCTGGCCCTGGATGATCCGCCCACCGCAATCATCTCTGGCGGCAATCTCTTGCTCACCGGGGTGCTGCGAGCCCTGCAAGCGGGCCAACGGTCGGTTGGCGGGGATATCTCGCTCATATCCTGCGACGACGTCCCACTGGCTGAGCTCCACACACCTCCCATTTCCGTCGTCGACCGAGACGCGGTGCAGATGGGCGATGCCGCCGCTAGTTTGCTGCTCGATCTTCTGGCTGGCGGGGATCGTCCCCGCGTGGCCGAAGTGCCCACCCATCTGCTTCTACGGGGTTCTACGCAACCGCTGGCCGTCGATTGAGGGACTGCTATTGCTCAGTCGGAGGCGATGATGGCGATAGGAGCGCCAATGCCCACCTCATCGTCCACGGCGACAAGGTGCTCGGCGAGCGTTCCCGACACCGGCGAGGGAACGTCGGAGTCCACCTTGTCGGTCTCGACCCGCAGCAAATCGTCCCCAGCGGCCACGGTGTCTCCAACCTCAGCGAGCCACTCCAGAACCACCACTTCTTCGGTGGTGTCGCCGAGCTTGGGAAGCTTGATGGTGAAACGCATGGTGGGCGGGGTCAAGGAGCGAGCACGTTGTCGAACATGGCGGCCAACGGGGGTGGCGGGCTGGACAGGACGGTCTCTACCGCGGCGGCGATGCTCTCGTCGACCAGAGTCTTCACCGCATCCAATTCGTCACCGCTCAACAGCCCCTCGTCTACCAGTCGGCGGCCGTAGTTGACGATCGGATCCTTCTCGTACCACCGCTCGAACTCGCCTTCCGGACGATAAGGCGCGGTGTCGGCCCGGGAGTGGCCCGCATACCGGTATGTCTTCATCTCGACCAGGGTGGGGCCGCCGCCGGCTCGGGCTCGCTCCAGTGCGGCGGCGACCGCGGCGGCCGCATTGTCGGGGTCCTGCCCGTCGACGACCTCGCTGGGCAGGTCATAGGCCTGGGCTCGCACGGCGATGTCGTCCACCGGCGTGGTCAGATCGATGCGGCTGTACTCACCGTATTGGTTGTTCTCGCAGACGAAAACCACCGGCAAGTTCCATACAGAGGCCAAGTTGAGCGCCTCGTGAAAGGCGCCGATATTGGTGGCGCCGTCGCCGAACACTGCTAGTGCGGCATCGTCGGTTCCCCGCACCTGGGCGGTGAGAGCGGCCCCGGCGGCGACCGGGATCCCCGCGCCGACGATGGCGAAGGTGGGCAGCAACCCGACATCGGGTTCGCTGAGGTGCATGGAGCCGCCAATGCCACCGATCGACCCGGCTTCTCGGCCCAGTATCTCGCCCAGCAGATCGACTGGGGTCAATCCCAGGGCTAAGGCCACACCGTGGCCCCGATAGGTGCAGGTCACGGTGTCGGACACCCGGGCGGCCGCGGCCACGCCAACGGCGACGGCCTCCTGGCCGAGGCACAGATGGGTGGTGCCGTGGACCAGTCCTTCGTCGAAGAGGTCTTGGACCTTGTTCTCCAAGGCCCTTATCTCAACCATCCGCTCGTAACGGGCGCGTCGGTCGTCTTGTAGCGCTTGGCGCCTTTCCAATCGATTGGCGGGCATGCTCATGGGCTTCCTTTCTCTGCCTCCCACCAGGGGGGCGGAACCCGACCGGTTTGCAACAGCCCGGCGACTTGCTCGTCGATGTAGTCCGAAGACGGCATGTACCGTTCTTCGAGTTCCTTCCCGAAGGGGACCGGCACGTCGGGTGCGGTGATCCGCAGGGGAGGCCCCTCGAGCTCGCCGAACAGGTCGGCGGCCACCGCAGCAACGATGTCGGCCCCCCATCCCCCGAACAGCGGATTCTCCTCTACCGTCACCAATCGACCGGTGCGGGCCACTGACTCATAGACCATGTCGCGGTCCCAGGGTTGGAGGCTCTGGAGATCAATGACTTCGGCAGACCACGAGGCCGCGGCTTCAGCCTGCGCGGCGGTGCCCACGGTGGACCCCAGCGCCACAATTGTGGCGTCATCGCCGCCGACCACCTGGCGAGCTGTTCCCAGGGGGATTACACCCTCGGGTCCGGTGGTGACGTTCTCGCGTTGGGCGTACAGCCGCCGGGGCTCGAGCACCACGGTGGGGCTGTCGTCTCGGATGGCGGCCCGCATGAGTCCGTAGGCTGTGGCTGGGCCCGAGGCCACCGCCAGCTTGAGGCCGGGCGTGCCCATCACCCAGCCTTCCAGCGTCTGCGAATGCTGGGTGCCGAATCCCAATCCGGCGCCTACCGAGGCCCGGACGGTGAGGGGGACGGTGACCCGCCCGCCCGACAGGTAGTGGAACTTGGCTCCTTCGGTAGACAGCTGATCCAGTGCGACGCCTAGGAACTCCACGAACATGATCTCGACCACCGGCCTCAGGCCTGTGGCGGCAGCGCCTACTGCTGCGCCCAGAAAACCCATCTCGGAGATGGGGGTGTCTCGGACCCGAAGCGGTCCGAACTCGTCCAGCAAGCCGGCTGAAGTCTTGAACGGCCCCTCGGCCACCGCCACGTCTTCACCCAAGACGATCACATCGGGATCAGCCCGCATTTCGTCGGCGATGGCCGCCGAAATGGCCTGGTTCATTCTCATCCGGGGCACGGAATCCTCCTTGGTTCACAGTTCGCCGAAGAACCGGTGGCACGAGTAGCTGTCTACGCCGATTCGCACGCCGGCCTCAGCCGCCGATTCGAATCACAGCACCCGTCTGGGCGCTGCGAACCGCGGCGTCCACCACCTCCACAGTGCGGGCACCGAGATCGGCAGTTGAGCGGTTGGGGGCGCCTCGGCCCAGGGTGAGGTCGATCAGTGTGTCTGGCGGTCCCACACACTGGTAGAGGCCGGCATGGCGAGGCAGGTCGACTTTGAGGTCGAGCCCGTCTTCTCGGTAGAGCCACAGGAAGTCTCGCTCCAAATCGGCAATCAGCTGCCCTTCCGATCCGAAGATTCGGACTTGGAGCTGATGTCGGGACCACGGCTCGTCGGGGTCGTCGATGGCGTTGGCCGTTGCCGGACAGCTTGCTCCGCTTATCGAACCGGTTGCGCCCGACTGATAGCGCATCGAGATGGCGTCATGCATGTCGACTCGGGCGCTCAGGTTGTTCATAAATGCGAACACCTCTTGGGCCCGGTCGCCGGTCAGCCACATGGCCAGCCCCATGGCGTGCGAGATCTGAGCGGGGGCATATCCGCCTCCCGACACTCCCGGATCGGTCCAAGTCTCGGCTTCGGGAGCGAAGCCCTCGGCCGACCCCTCGTAGCCGCCACCGCCGGTCGAGGTGAGCAGCTCTCGGGTCCCCGATGCCATCGCCACCAAAACGTGCTCGACTTGGCCCACGCCGCCCTCGGACTCCATCAAGCGCTTGGCCTCGATCCCAAGCGGTCCATAGTTCCAGCCAAAAGACAACAGCAGGTGGCGGCCCAAACGCTCGGCGGTGTGGTGCAGATCCCAGGCATCGTCGGGGTCGACGGTGAAGGGCTTCTCGCACAGCACGTTGGCGCCCGACTCCATGGCCGCCTTGGCGTGCTCATGGTGCAGACCTGATGGGCTGGCCACGATCACGGCGTCGAGCCCTTGGTCCAAGGCGTCTCGGTAGTCCTCGCTTACATGGGCGAAGCCGAACCGGTCGCCAATGGCCTCCAGCGCCTCACGTCCCTTGCGCACGGCAGAGACCAGTTCGACATCGTCTCTCTCTGCCAAGACAGGAATGTGGTTGCTGACGGCCCACGACCCTGCACCAATGACCCCCACACGGACCTTTCTGCTGGTCGCCACGGTCGTCCTCCCTCTGCGCCGGTAACGTTTCCAAGCGTAGAAGGCGAGCAAGGAGCGGGCAAAGTGGTCTCCAATGGGATGGCACAGGGGAAAGGGGTGGCCGGGAGGACGGCCGCGGTCACCGGCGCAGCCCGGGGCATTGGCCGGGCGGTGGCCGAATGCCTGGTGGACGGCGGTGCTCGAGTGGCCCTGCTCGACATCCAGGCGCCGACCGACGAAGCGGCCCTGAATCAGTCTGACGACACGATGTTCGTGTTGTGCGACGTGACCGATGAGCAGTCTGTCGACCACGCGGTCCGGCAAATCGAAGCGGTGTGGGACGGGGTGGACATCCTGGTCAACAATGCGGGGATCTTCGCCATTGAACCGCTGGAGCAGACCACGCTGGAGGGCTGGAACCGCATGCTCGCGGTCAACCTCACAGGGAGCTTCCTGTGCAGTCGACGAGTCTTGCCCGGGATGCGCGACCAGGGGTGGGGCCGGATCATCTCCATGGGGTCGAGCGCGGGCAAGACAGGCGGGTCGAAGAACACCGCGGCTTACGGCGCGGCCAAGGCGGGTGTCATGGCACTGGCAAAAGCCATCGCCACCGAATATGCCCCGTGGGGGATCACGTCGAACGCGATGGCGCCGGCGCTCATAGAAACCGACATGGTGGCGGGAATAGCCGACCTGGCTGACGGCATTCCAGTGGGGCGCCTCGGCCAACCGGCCGATGTCGCCCATGCCGTGCGGTTCCTGGCCAGTGAAGAGGCGGGCTACATCACCGGCGAGGTGATGGATGTCAACGGGGGGTTCCTGATCGACTGACGCGCATGACGCGGGGCGGGTTGGGCCAGACCTGCTGGCAACGCTTCCCGGTGGGCGATAGCTTGCCTGGCCATGGAACGCGCCTGCTTCACCTTCGAGATCTACCCCGACGCCGCCGACGAGTACAAGAAGCGCCACGACGAGATCTGGCCTGAGCTCGTTGAGGCCATTCAGGCGGCCGGGCTCAAGAACTACTCCCTATTCCGCCGGGGGACTCAGGTCATCGCCTATGTGGAATGCCACCCTGACGTGGAGACGGCGTTCGGCAAGATCGGCGAAACCGAGGTCAATGGACGCTGGGCGACGTGGTTCGAGGATGTGATCGTCTCCCTGGCCGACGACGACGGCAACCTGTACTGGGCCGACGAGGTGTGGCACTTGGATTGAGGAGATGGCACGGCCTGCCTTGGCCGCTCAGTGCGTGACGGCGATCAGCTCCACGCAGGTGTCCACCAGGATCTGCTCGCTCTCAGGGGCGATCTGCTCGACGAGGCCATACGAGTGGTGGGCGTAGTCGCATTCGTAGCCCCCGTCGGGATATTCCACGGCAGTGGGCAAATAGGTGAGCACGCCGTTCGTGTAGCCCGCGAACAGCGTGGTGGCCGCAACAGAGCGCCGCTTGACCTCGATGGCCAATTCTGAGAATGCCTCGCCGGGCATGGTGGCAATGACCGTGTCTCCAATCCGCATGGCTTGCAGGAACGCCGGAACTTGTGACGCAGTGTCGCCGCGGCGTGTCTGCTCGATGGCGTCTTCAGCCCAGTTGAGGTGGTACTCGACGGGGTTGAGTGCCACCTGATCAGCGCCGGACGACCGAATCCGATCTACTTCTTTCTGGTAGCCGTCCCGTTCGGCCTCAAGTTGGGCCAGAGTGGGGAGAGGTTTGAGGGGAAGCTGCACGGTGCGACCGCAGGCGGCCAGCGTTTGCACCGGTTGGGGATCGGCGGCCACCTGACGGTGCAGCACGATAGGGGTGACCGAGCCGTAGTCGATGCGCTGGATGCGGAGCTCGGTGGGAGTGAGCTGCTCGAGGACATGCAGCACTTCCACCCCTAGCTTGCGGCCGAATGCCACTTCGGGACCGGTGTGGTCGAAGAATCCTTCGAGCGGGAGCACGTTTCCGCAGGCCCCTTGCAAGAACAGGCACGTCGCGCCGGTCACTTGTTCGACCAGGTCGCGCATTGGGCCGGGATAATCGGGGTTCACCCCGGCATCCTCCGGGCCGACCACCACCGGGTGGCAGGCGTAGCTGACCAGCACGGCGAGCGTCGAGCCGTCCAAACGGTCGATGCGCAGCACTCCCACGTCACGGTCCACTGCCTTGTCGGGGTTCCAGCCCAAGATCACCCGCCCCTCGGCGTTCTTCTCCCGCCGGTTCACTGCCAGATCCAAGGTTCCGACCCCACCGGCGACTCGGACCGGTTCAAGCTGGGCCGCGGCTTGGGTGGCGACTTCTTTGATCTGCCGAGGAAAGGAGTCTATGAAGGCCATCTCATTGGCGGATCGCGCTCGCTGCTGCCCGCCGATTTTCACACCCTGGGAATCGGTCATCGGGCCGGCATGGGTGTGGCTCACCCCGATCATGACGTGATCGGGAGAAGTGTCAATAGCGGCACCGATCTCCGCCCGCAAGCGGTCGGCATGATGGGGGGTCAGGAAGGGCACATCGGCGGCCAATATGGCCACCCGGGTGGGGCCCAACTCCACAACCAACGCGGTGGCCGTGAGCCGGCCTCGAATTTCCGAGGCCGGCTCGACTCGTCGGGAATAACCCACCACATCAATTGGAACCGATGGGGTGATGTCGACACGAGAGACCCCGGCACTAAGCATGGGGGCATTGTGCCAGAATCGTTTCCAGAGTGTTGGAAAGAGAGAGGCGGAAAGGGATGACTCCCCTAAAGATCGGCCAATTGTCTGTGTATTTCGGACTGTTCGATGAAGCTATGCCGGCCGGGTTCCGCCAAACGCGCCGAGACTATGCCGCCGCGGTTGGCGACATGCTGGCGGCGTACGGTGAAGTCGTTGCGCCCGGTCTGGTGGACAACCTGGACAGCGCCGCTGAAGCGAACGAAGCGTTCGTCAAAGAAGGGGTGGACGTTGTGGTCTTCGCTCCCACCATGGCGGCGCCCCCCGGATGGGCGGCGCGGGCATTGGATGGCTTGGATGTGCCGGTTGTCGTGCTAGGGGCCCAGGAGAGCGGGACTGTGCCCGACGACTACGACACCGAGACGGCCACCGCTCGCAGTCTGCCGGTGGGGCTGGTCATGTTCACCAATGTGCTTGTCCGGCGACGGCGGTCGTTCACCGCTGTGGTAGGCGAGTTGGGGTCGCCGACGCTGACAGTCTCGCTGGGCCGGGCCATGAGGGCAGCAGCGGCCGTAGCCACCATTCGCGGCCGGCCCATTGCCCAAGTTGGCGAGGCCATCGGGGGCTACGACGATGTCATGGCCTCTGAGCAGGAGCTGGCCTTGCTGGGAGTGCGAACGGTGTCGATCACGGCCGAGAAGCTGACTGAGGCGTTCCAGTCGGTCTCGCCAACCCGGGTGAAGGCGGTTGCCGACGAGGTCCGGGCGACCGCAGACGCCGACGCGGTTCCCCCCGAGGTCTTGGACAGGTCGTGCCAGCTGAGCGCGGCGCTGGAAGACCTGTGTGATGCCTATCGGGTTTGCGGTGGGACGGTGAACTGCCACGGGCCGGTGATGCGCTGGAACCCGGGAGTGGGAATCACCGCGTGTTTGGGCGTCACCCGGCTCAGCGAGCGGGGCATCCCGTTCTCCTGCACCGGCGATGTCCCCACGGCCATTGCGCTCTCGCTATGCAAGTCGGTGGCCGGGGCCGCGTTGTACTGCGAGCTGTATCAGATGGACTTCGCCGGAGACTGGATCCTGGTGGCCAACGGCGGGGAGGGAGATCCAACCGGCCGCGCCCCGGGGTCGGCGATACGCTTGCTGCCCGAGGACCACTATTCGGGAGAGCATGGCCCCGGTACCGCCTCGGCTTTCGAGCTGGCTGAAGGCCCGTCCACCTTGGTGAGCCTGACTCCGGCCGCAGCCGCTGTGGGCGGCTGGCTCTTAGTCGTGGCCGAGGGCGAGATCATCGGCGCACGCCATCGCCGAATGGAGGGGCCAAACGGCATGTTCCGGTTTTCTGCCGCGCCAGTGGCTGAGGCTTATCAGGCCTGGTGCCAGGCAGGCGCTACCCACCATGCGGTGCTGGTGCCCGGGGCTCGTCAAGATGATCTGGCGTGCGTTGCCGATCTGTTGGGAATTGAGCTGGCCGCGGTCTAGAAAGTGAAGGCGGACTGGCCGGATTACACCACGGTGCAGTCAACGTTTGCGAAATTGGCTACTGCGGCCACTGCTGATGCCAAGTGCCCAGGGGAGATGGCACTGTGGTGGTTGACCCCGGAAGCCGTCCACCGGGCCCATGCTTCGGCCACTGACCCGTTGGAGAAGCGGAACACGCCTCCGACGGTGGGGTTGGCGGGCAGTTCTCGGCCGGTGATCTCCCCTTCGGCCACGACGAAGCCGAACCCTGACGGATGTTCCGGTTGGGGGGCGAACCCGACCAGCGATGCCGGCCCAGTCGGCAATTCGAAATGGGCCCGATACCCGGTGCGCTGATCGGCGTCATACCAGGGGTTGGGTCCCAGCTTCGGCACTCGGCCATCCGAGCACCAGTCCAGGTCATGCTCCCCTGAGTTGGCCACCGCCACCTCACCGGTCTTGAAGTCGATGGCCTCGATTTCGTGGTAGAGGGCCGCACCGGAAAGCTGCTTGGCCACCAGCATGGCCACTGCGGTGAGCACATCCCCGGTACACGTCCAAGGCACTCCCCGAGTGGTTTCGCAGCCCAGCCCGAAACAAGGCGTCAGTCCGGGGTCGGGTCCGAAGCGGATCTCCGGAACATGGCAGTTCATTGCTCCGGCGGCGAAATCGCCCTCTCGGTCCAGGGCCTCGAGTGCGGCCGCCAGACGAAGGGACCTGTCGAGGTCGTCCTCCGGTCCCGGTTCTATCTCAAATGAGCCGACCACCCGTTGGCGCCAAGAGGCGGCCTGGGCGTCGTCGACCGCGGCGTAGTGCCGCAGCACATCGTGTGGGGTCAGGGCTACGACTTCTATCCCCAGAGACCGCCCCAGTTCTTCGTCGTCGGCGTCGACGCATCCGTAGCCATCCAGGGGGCGGCCGACCCGAGCCAATCGAGCTCGGCGCAAGCGAGTCGCCACGGCTGCGGCTCGAAGCCGGTCGGCCACCTCGGCTGCGCCCCGCTCGCTCCCTTCGGGGGAGACCACCAGCTCGAAAGCTCGCCGGGTCCGGTGGAGCATGTTGGTGATCATCGGAGTGCCCACGGTCGCCCCCAGAGACGTGACGTGACCAGCATTGAAGTCGGCAGGGATGACCGCCGACCTCTGCACCGCCCAGATGACGACCGGCCGAGGGAGATGATCGAGGAGGCCTAATGCATGAGAGGGAGGCACTGCCATCGACTGAACTACCAATACAGCTTCGGGGCCGCGGGCCGCGGCCTCTTCAGCGCCGCGGACGCCCTGTTCGGGACCGTCGACCAGTCCCTGCCAAACGACATCGATGTTCCGTTCTCCAAGGAGGTCACCCACAGACCGCAGCAGATTCTCGCGGTCACTTCGAAAATCTGGCCCGACGCTCGATTCCCAAAAATCCCAATAGGGAACGACGACTGCGGCTCTCGGCGCGGCCTTCTGGTGGTAGCCAGGCTCGCCATCGATCGGTATAGTCATTGCTGGAAACGTTACCAAGGAGAAGGAAACGGCAGATGTCAGAGAACAGGATCGAATTCTCCGAAGTGCTGGGGCGACGGGTCCGCCTGGGGCCCTGGGAAGATCAGAAGATCTCGACTTATCGAAAGATAATAGAGAGCATTGACCAGGGGGATTGGGAGACAGCGGCCGATCTTGCCGACTACTTCACCGACGAGGCCAACGTCTGCTTCACCCTCTACCGCCAATGGATCAATGATTTGCGCGGGTTTCTGCGGGATAGCGGTGCATCCGCTGAAGAGGTGGCATCCATTGATGCCGATGTTCAATCCAAGCTCACCTGCCCCGACGGACGGGAGTGGAATGCCCACCGCCATTGGGACCAGTACCGAGATGAACAGCGCCGACTCTTGGCCACCATCTACCGGGAAGATGCCGAGCAGGCCCGAGAGCACCTGGCGACCATGAAGGAGACCTGGCGCCAGACCCACGACCGTGATGTGGATCACACATATGGGCTCATGTCAGCCATTCAGGCCCGCCACGGAGCCCAGGGCATCGCCGATATGTACCAACGGGTGCTCGTGCCGCTCTTCTCGTGGCGGTACAACAAGTTCGATATCGACCAGCATCCGTGGGACGAGGCGTTGGAGACGCTGATGCTGGTGGCCTGCGAAGCCATGAGAGGCCATTTGGTCGGACCGGAGCGCACCGGTGACTTTGAACTGATCGAGGCCGATGACCGCTTCATCCTGCGGTTCGATCCCTGCGGGTCGGGTCAGCGGATTGTCCGCGGCGACTGGATCGAAGACACCCCGGCCCGGATAGAGCCCCCCTACAACTGGGAGGTGGCAAAAGAGGAGGCATCTTGGAACCACTTCACAAAGGGGGTCTGCCTCTATTGCGCCCACTGCATTGTGCTGATGGAAGAACTGCCCATCGACCGCTTCGGCTATCCGGTGCGAGTGATCGACCCGCCGGTGTACCCCGACACCGACCCTGACCCTGAGGTGCGTCAGAAGTGTCAATGGCAGATGTTCAAGGATCCCACCACCGTTCCTGAGGAGTATTACCTTCGGGTGGGCCGGAAAAAGCCCAAAGTATTCGGGTCGAGCAACTTTGATGCCCCCGAACTGCCCGACGCCGGAGCACTCGGGCTCCCTGGCACAGGCTGACCTTCATGAAGGCAGCAGTGCTTCGCGGCTATGGAGAACCCCTGGAGCTGGTCGAGCGCGAGCCGCTAGTGCCCGGCACCGGCCAAGTGGTGGTTGAGGTCAAGGCCTGCGGCGTCTGCGGCAGCGACGTGTTCCTTCGCAAGGGAGGGTTCGACTCGGTGCTGCCGATTGTGCCCGGTCACGAGGCATCCGGCGTGGTGGCTCGTGTCGGCCCCGACGTGGAAGGTCTACGGGTTGGCGATCCGGTAGCCGCCTACTACATCGAGCACTGCGGGCAATGCCCCCTGTGCGTTCAGGGGCGGGTGAACATGTGCTTGTCTGTGCGGCGCATGGGGGTGGAGTTCGACGGGGCCTTTGCCGGCGAAGTGCTGATTCCGGCGCGCAACGCCATAGCAGTAGAGCCGGGCGACGATCTTGCCGCGGTGGCGGTGCTGACCGACGCGGTTGCCACTCCGTACCACGCCCTGGTCCGCGTGGCCGGAGTTGAGCCGGGGATGACGGTTGTCGTGCTGGGGGTGGGGGGAATCGGCTCAAACGCGGTGCAGTTGGCTGCTCACCTTGGCTGCGAAGTGATCGCGGTGAGCCGCTCGCCGGCCAAGCTGGACCTCGCGGAGCAACTCGGGGCTCGGGCCGTGGTTTCGGCCGCGGATGGCGAGGGCAGGATGCTCGACGGAATCAGACAGGCTTGCAGCCCAGCCGGGCCCCAGGTTGTGGTCCAGACGGTGGGATCAGCGGATGTGGACTCCCAGGCGCTAGAAGCGGTGGGCATCGGGGGCAAGGTATTGCTCATCGGGGCCAGCATGGAGCCGTTCTCCGTTCGGGCGGTGGATCTCATCTGGAAGGAGGCGTCCGTCCACGGTTCGCGGGGTTTCGTGCCCGATGATATTCGCGAGGTTTTGGATCTCTACCGACACGGTGCGGTACGCGTCGACCACTTGTTGCGCAGGCAGCGACCGCTTGAGGAGGCAAACCAGGCCCTCGACGAGCTTGAAGCCGGCCAAGTGCTCCGGTCGGTGTTGATCCCCTAGTGGTGTGTCCCCGCGGTTGGAGCGGGTCGAGTACGAGTTCTGGCCGATGGGCATGGGGTTCACCGGCGGCGATCTGGCCCGGGCTTTCTATCTGGAGCAGTATCCGCTCTAGCCCAGCAGGTGCTTCTGCACCTTGCCCAGGGCGTTGCGGGGGAGTTCTTCGACGAGGTGGAGGAGGCGGGGGTGTTTGAAGTCGGCGCACACGCCTTCTAGGTGGGATCGCAGATCTTTCAGCTTTGGGGACTTGCCAGGGGCGGGTACTACCCAGGCGGTGACCTGCTCGCCCCATTCTTCGTCGGGGGTCCCGGTGATGGCTACATCGTCGACTTCGGGGTGGGAGCGCAGGGCGTCCTCTACTTCGCGGGGGTAGACGTTCAGGCCTCCGGAGATCACCAATTCCTTGGCCCGGCCCCGCAGCCGTAGATAGCCGTCCTCGTCGAACTCACCGAGGTCGCCGGTGCGGAACCAGCCATCTTGGTCAAATGCCTCCTCGGTGGCCTCGGGGCGGCGCCAGTATCCGGCAAATACGTTTGGCCCCCGCACCATCACTTCGCCACTGTCGGGAGCCAACCGCAGCTCCACGCCGGGGAGGGGGAATCCCACTGTTCCGGCGCGGCGCTCCTGGTCGTAGGGATTGGACACCAGCATGATGGTCTCGGTCATGCCGTAGCGCTCCAGCACCCGCACTCCGGCGGCCTCTTGCAGGCGGCGATGCAGATCGGCCGACAGGGGAGCGGAGCCGGCTACGCATAATCGCAGCCGGGAAAGCTCCCCGGTCCTGTCCGATTGGGCCAGCCGGGTGTACATGGTGGGCACGCCGAAGAACAGGGTGGCGTCGTGGGCTTGGGCTGCATCCAGCACGGCGTCGGGGGAGAACCCATCGAGCAGCACTGCGGAAGCGCCGGTCAAGAGAGTGCCATGCAGGCCGACGCCTAGGCCGTGCATGTGAAATAGGGGCAGCGCCAGAACTAGGCGGTCGTCAGGCGTCCACCGCCAGGCAATGCGCACCGACTCGGCCCCGGCCAGCAAGTTACCGTGGGTCAGCACCGCTCCTTTGGGCACTCCAGTGGTTCCCGATGTATAGCCCAGCAGTGCGGGATCGCCGGCGGAGAGCTGGTCAAGACTGGGAGCCTGGCCCTCGTCGATGTCCAGCCGGGGGGATACCACGGTCATCTCGGGGGCAAGCTCGGCCAGCCACCGCACCCATTCGGGCTTGTCCACCACCGCGGCCCGAGGATCGGCGTCCCCCACGATGTGGGCCAACTCGGCCTGCTGGTAGGCCCCGTTCACCGGCACCACGATCAGCCCCAACCGCAGGGCAGCTATATGAGCCACCACCAAATCGACCGACGCCGCGGCCGAGAGGATGATCCGGTCGCCCTTGCGAAGTCCTGCACCGTAGAGCCGCCCGGCTGCGGCCTTCGTACGCTGAGCCAGGTCGCCCCTTGTGATCCACCCAGTTCCCGGGTCCCACAACGTCGGCTTGGATGCCCCGGAAGCCCAGCGCTTGCTCCATGCCGCTGGCAGGCTGATTTCGTCCAACAAGTCCCCGCCATCGGGGTCGACCCCCCTTGGGAAGTGGACAGCATCGGCTCGGGCAGTGCTCACGACTCACGATAATGTCACTCCCCGTGCCCTTGAACCTGGCCACAGCGTGGGAAGCGGCTGCGGAGGTGGTGCCGGACGCTGACGCGGTGGTGTGCGATCCGGTGACACGGACATGGCGAGAGTTCGAGGATCGGGCCGCTCGACTAGCGACTGCTCTGGGAGAACTCGGCATCTGTGCGGGCGACAACGTGGGGTTGTACCTGTACAACGGCAATCCCTACTCCGAGATCACCTTCGGGTCGTTCAAGTCGAGGGTTGCCCCCTGCAATGTGAATTACCGCTACCTGGCGGGGGAGTTGCGCCATCTGTTGGAGGACGCTGACGCCAAGGCGGTGTTCTTCTCTCCCGAGCTGGCCGACCGGGTGGACGAGGCCAGAGCAGACCTTCCCCTGTTGCGGGCGGCTGTCCAGGTGGGCGGGGCGGGCGATCCAGTGCCCGACTGGGCGTTGGACTACGAGCAGGTGATCGCCGGCCACGAACCGGCTCCGCCCATCGACCGCAGCTCCGACGACCTTTGGATCCTCTACACCGGCGGCACCACCGGCAATCCCAAGGGGGTCATGTGGCCCCACAGCTCGCTGATCGGCGCCATGGCCCCCAACTTCAAGGCGTTGAAGCTGCCGGTCCCGGAGAATCTGGAGCAGGTTAAGTCCAACATCGCCGCCATCTACGACAGCAACCGGGTGTCCCGTCAGCTTGCCGCCTCTCCGCTGATGCACGGCACGGCCAGCATCGTGTCGCTGTCGACCTTCACCCAGGGCGGGTCGGTGATCACCATGGCCGAGCGCAGCTTCGACGCCGACGCGCTGTGGCGCTGTGTAGCGCGCGACCGGGCATCGGTGCTCACCATCGTGGGCGACGCCTTCGGCCGACCCATGGCAAAGGCGCTGGACGCAGCCGCCGCCCGGGGCGAGCCCTACGACCTGTCGTCGGTGTTCATGATCATGTCGTCGGGGGTGATCTGGAGCCAGCCTGCCAAAGAGGCCTTGCTGGTGCACAAAAACATGAAACTGGTGGACTCCTTGGGCTCCAGTGAGGGCACCGGTACCGGTATGAGGATCAGCGACCGGGAGGGCGGATCAGCAACCGCTCGGTTCACCCTGGGGGAAAACGCCGCGGTGTTCGACGAGGACGGCCTCCCGGTCGAGCCGGGCTCAGGGCAGCAGGGCATGGTGGCGGTAGGCGGCCCCATCCCCATCGGCTACTACAAGGACCCGGAGAAGACGGCAGCCACGTTTCGCACTATCGGCGGGCGGCGCTGGTCGGTGCCTGGGGATTGGGCCACTGTTGAAGCCGATGGAACCATCACGCTGCTGGGCCGGGGCTCTGCCTGCATCAACAGCGCGGGAGAGAAGATCTATCCCGAGGAAGTGGAAGAGGCGGTGAAGGCCCATCCCGCAGTGGCCGACTGCCTGGTAGTGGGAGTGCCCGATCCGAAGTGGGGCGAGGCTGTCACTGCGGTGGTGCAGTTAGCCGGCAACCCGGCGTCTCAAGCGGTGGGCGACGACGAGGTCATTGCCGACGCCCGCACCCGCTTGGCGGCCTACAAGCTCCCCAAGTCGCTCATCCGGGCCGATGCCGTCCAGCGTGGAGCCAATGGCAAGCCCGACTACCAGTGGGCTAAGCAGTTCGCCCTCGACTCTCTGTCGGAGTAGGCCCCGATCTGGAAACATAGAGCCATGAGCATCAAAGTGACTGCGCTGCCGGCGGCCTTGGGCGCCACGGTGGAAGGGCTCGATGCCGATCACCTCGACGACGGGGCAGCGGCCGAGTTGCGGAAGGCGTTCTGGGCCCACAAAGTGCTGTTCTTCCCCCAGATTCACCTGACCGACGAACAGCACGTGGCCCTGGGCTCGCTGTTCGGCGACCTGGAGGCGGTGAGCAACGATGACACCGACCATCGAGATCATCACACGGTGGACGACGAGGGAAAGATCCTGGTGTTGGACAGCTCCAACGAATACTCGCGGGCCAACTTCTGGCACACCGACGTGACGTTCGCCCGCCAGCCCCCGCTGGGGTCTCTGCTGTCTATGAAGGAGTCACCGCCCTCCGGTGGCGACACCATGTGGGCCAACACCCAGGCCGCCTACGAGGGCCTGTCCGATCCGATCAAGGCGGCTCTCGAAGGGGTTGTCGCCCGCCACGGCCGGGCCGGTCTGACCGAGTTCACCGATCACCCGGCGATAACCACCCACCCCGAGACCGGCAAGCGGATCCTGTTTGTGAACCGGGGCTGGACGTCATCGCTTCAGGGCATGAGCCACCTGGAGAGCAGGTGCCTATTGGCGCTGCTGTGCGATCACATGGAGCAGCCCGAATACGTTGTGAGATGGCGATGGAGCGACGGCGACGCTGCCTTGTGGGACAACCGCTGCACTATGCACTACGCCATCGACGACTACGGCACCGACCACCGCCGCATCCACAGGGTCACCATCTACGACCCCTCCGGCGCGGGCCCGGTGGCCGCCGCCCCTGCGGCGTAGCTAGAGCTCCAAGAGCGCCTGTTCGACCACCTCGGTCAGCGCGGGGTGGATGTAGAGCTGGCCTCGGGCCATCTCCTCCACGGTGAGACCGAACTGCATTCCCTGGATGAGCTGCTGGATCAAGGTGGGGGCCTGAGGACCGATGATGTGGGCGCCCAGCAAGAGCCGGGTATCGGGATCGGCCAGCACCTTGGCGAAGCTGGTGGTGTCCTCCATGGCCCAGCCGTAGGCGGTACCGCTGTAAGGGCGAACGGCTCGGAGATAGGGCCGCCCCTCGGCTCGCAATGCCTGCTCAGTAGCTCCGACCGCGGCCACCTGCGGATAAGCGAACACCGCGTGGGGAATGCCGGAGTGATCGGGCGCCCGCAGGTCGTTGGGATTGGCGATGTTGTGGGCTACCGCCCGGGTGTCCTCGTTGGCGGTGTGCTTGAGCTGGGCCGCATGGCAGATGTCGCCCAGCGCCCACACCCCTTCGACACTGGTGCGGAGAAACTCATCGGTCGCCACATAGCCGGAGTCGTCCAATTCAATTCCTGAGCGGGTCACGCCGAGCTGCTCGCCGTTGGGTATTCGGCCGGTGGCCAGCAGCAGCACATCGCCGGTCACATCCCGGGCTTCGGTGTGGACGGTGATCTGCGACCCACCCTGGGACACGCCGGTGATGGGGGATCCCAAGGCGCAGTCCATCCGCTGGGACACGATGTCGGTGAACGCGGCCGACACCTCCTCGTCCTCGGCCCGCAGCAACCGGTCTGAGCGGTTCACGATGGACACCGACACCCCCATGGCGTCGAACACGTGGCCCAACTCGGCGGCGATGTAGCCCCCGCCCAGGATCACCAGCCGCTCGGGCAGCGACTCCAGGCGCATGACGGTGTCGGAGGTGTGGTAGGGAACCTGGTCCAAACCGGGGATCGGGGGGATGAACGGCCGGGCCCCGGCGGCCAGCACGATGTGGTCGCCGGTGAGCTGGCGCCCGTTCACCTCCAGCACCTTGTGGCCGACAAAGCGGGCGTCGCCGTTGAACACGGTGATGTTGTCGAGGCTGTGGCGGTAGTCCTCCCCGCCCTGGGCGATGGGGTCGATGCGCCCGAACACCCGGCCCACGATCTCGGGCCAGCGCACCCCGTCGAGCGAGCTGTCCACCCCCAAGTGCCCGGTGCGGCCGGCCTGGTGGGCCGTGTCGGCGGCGTACACGAACATCTTCGAGGGTATGCAGCCCCGGTTGAGGCAGGTGCCGCCGAAGGCGTCCCGTTCGATCAGCGCCACCCGCCAGTGGTCGAAATCGGGGGTCAAAACGCTGTTGCCCGACCCGGTTCCCACCACCACCAGGTCGAAGTGCTCGGGTGACTCAGGCATGATCAGGAGTGCCAGGCCTCTTGAGGGACGTCAGCCATCAGCCGGCTTGGAGTGGCCCCTTGGCGGTTTGGTCCTCGTCTATGAGCTGGCCCCGGAAGCTGGGGTTGCGGCCCTGCTGGATGTCCTCGTGGCGCTTCATGATGGCCGGGGCGTACACATAGTCGGTCCAGATGTAGAACTGCTTGTCGAGCACGGCCTGATACACCAGCTCGGCCACCTCGGGCGGCTTGATCGCATCCTCGTAGATGGCCAGCATCATCTGTGCCCGCTCTTCGTCTTCAGGGGTGGGGTCGGGCGGGATGATCGGCGAGCGCAGCGTTTCGGGGCGGTTGCGCTCTGAGGTGATGATGTTGGTGTGTACCAGCCCGGGGCACAGCACCGACACCCCCACGGTGGAGCCCTGGTCTTGGAGCTCGTTGTAGAGCGTCTCGGAGATGGTCACCACCGCATGCTTGGAGGCGTTGTAGGGGCCGATGTTGGGGTACGAGGTGTGGCCGGCCACCGAGCCGGTGTTCACGATGTGGCCGTCGCCGTGCTCCATCATGTGGGGCAGGAACACCCGGATGCCGTGGATCACCCCCCACAGGTTCACCCCGAGAATCCACTGCCAGTCGGCGGTGGTCAGGGTGTGCATCAGGCCGCCCGAACCCACCCCGGCGTTGTTGCACACCACGTTGACCTGCCCGAACCGGGAGAAGGCCGCCTCGGCCAGATCGTCCATGTCCCGCTCCGAGCTCACGTCGGTGAGCACCCCCACCGCGTCCACCCCGGCGTCGTTCAACTCGGCCACCGCGGCGTCCATGGCCGGGCCCTCCACGTCGGCGATCATGAGGCGGGCCCCGGCTGCTCCGAACCGGTCGGCCATGGCCCGGCCCATACCGCTGGCCCCGCCGGTGATGACTGCTGCTTTGCCCTCAAGAGTGTCCATGAGCCG
Organism: bacterium; assembly: GCA_028819295.1. Lineage (GTDB taxonomy): Bacteria > Actinomycetota > Acidimicrobiia > Acidimicrobiales > Bin134 > Poriferisocius. Next base: position 55,217 of record JAPPMA010000108.1, read on the forward strand.
ACGCTACTGGTTGCCTGCGGTGGGGGATGGTGTCGGAAACTAGGGTTCCCGCCGTGACCAAGCTCAACGCGGTTGTGATGTACCCGCTGGCCATGGATGAGTCGGAGCTCGACGAACTGCACCGGCGTTTCCCAGGCGTGCAGTTCCACAACATCGCCTACTTCGAGCCCCATGGGCTGCGAGACGCCAAGGCCAAAGGCCGGGTCACCGAGGGGCTGTTGGCCACGGCGCCGTCGCTGACAGAGGCCGAGAGGGAGACCATCGCAGGTGCCGATGTGCTGATGGCCCTAGACCTGCCTCCGGGGATCAGGGATTGGGCGCCACGACTGCGGTGGGTGCAGGCCATCGGGGCGGGGATCGGCCAACTGGAGCCGGCCAAGCTGACAGCCAAGGGCATTGCATTGACCAACGCGGCCGGGGTGGCCTCTGCCCCCATTGCCGAGTTCGCCATCGGCCGCCTGCTGGAGGTGTGGAAGGACATCAGGGTGCTGGAGCGCCAGCAGAGGGATCACCACTGGCAGATGCACCAGGGGCTGCTGGTGAAAGGGAAGACCGTCGGCATAGTTGGCCTGGGGGCCATCGGACGGGACGTGGCCCGTCGGGCCAGAGCCTTTGAGACCACCGTGCTGGGCAACCGCCGATCGGCGCAACCCGGCGACTCCGATCCCGACGTCGACGAGCTTTATGGCCTCGACGGCCTCGACGAGATGCTGTCCCGCTGCGATGCGGTGGTGCTGTGCGCGCCGCACACTCCGGAAACCATCGACTTGTTAGACGCAGAGCGCCTGGGTCGGCTCAAGCCGGGGGCTGTGGTGGTAAACGTGGGACGGGGATCGATCATTGACGAGGCCGCGCTGGTAGGCGCATTGAAGTCGGGACAGGTGGGCGCCGCAGTGCTGGACGTGACGCGCGAGGAGCCGCTGCCGGCGGACAGTCCCTTGTGGGACGCGCCCAACATGTACTTGTCGCCCCATTGCTCCACTGCCCGAGAGGGCTACAACGAAGCGCTGATGGAGCTGTTCTGCGAAAATCTGGAGCGCTTTCTGGCCAACGAGCCGCTACGCAACGTGGTAGACCCCGACCGGGGCTACTGAGAAAAGGGAGAAAGAGATGCCATCAGACGCCTACAACGGTGCGGTGGAGTTCCGCCCCTGGCAGGACATGATGCACGTCTGGCACCTGCTTGCCGGTGTCGCCCCCGAAGCCGAAGAGGGCATCGCCGAGCTGGCCGCGTACATCTCGACTCGCGTCTGATGCAGCAATAGAACTACAAATATCAGATTATACGAGTAATACATATAGCATTATAGCTACTACAAACGCTACAATTTATGATGTGCCGACCACGCTAACCCCTGCTGGCTATGTCGAGCGGATCGCGGACTAGGAGATCGCTGAAGCCCTGGAGAGCGCCCCGGTAGTGGTAATCGAGGGGGCAAAGGCATGCGGCAAGACGTGGTCCGGGAGAAATCATGCTTGTAGCGAGGCCTCGTTTGAGCAGGATGAGCAGGCGCGGACACAAGCTCGGTTGTTGCCTCGGCAATTCTTGGAGGGTCCAGAACCAAGGCTGATCGATGAGTGGCAGATCGTCCCAGAGGTTTGGAACAGCATCCGTCATATGGCGGATGAGGAGCGCCGCTACGGAAGATTCATCCTCACCGGCACGGCCCGCCCGGCTGATGACGGCATTCGCCATTCGTCGGAGTGCCAGAGGTGGTACAGGAACTTTGCCGGGGTGGTTGGCGGTGGAGGTAAAACTCGGATCTATGGACGCCATCGACGAAGCCGCAGACACCCTCAACCGAGTATGTGAAAAAGTGGACTACGACTTGACCGGACCTCCCGCCCGCAAAGTAGTCATCACCGCCAGCGGCTACGGATACGACCGACCCGATGGGGTGGCGGTGGCACCGCTGACTGCGCTGACTGTGTGAATCGCTATGGCCGTCTCGCGACATGCATGGCGCATAACCGTCGTGCCGGCAGCTCAGCGAGCGTTGTGACGGCTCAGCTGGCAGCTAGGCGTGCCCCCAGGGTGCGGAGCTGCTGGGTGCCGGCGCCCAGGGAGCACTCGATGTGCTTGTTCCACAGGGTGTAGCGGTGGAGGGGGTAGTCGACGCTCACCCCCATGCCGCCGTGGACGTGCTGGGTGGCGTGGGCCACATCATGGGCCCAGTGGGAGGCGTACCACTTGGCGATGGGCAGCCGTACTGAGGCGTCGTTGCCCTTGGTCAGGTCGTAGAGAACGGCGTTGGCACACAGCCGCACCGCCTCCACATGCATGAACTGGTCGGCGAGGCGCTGGGTGACAGCTTGGAAGGTGGCCACCGGACGGCCGAACTGCTCGCGCTCGGTGGTGTAGTCGGCGGCCAGGCGCAGCGCCCGGTCGACCACGCCCGCCTGGGTGGCGCACAGCAGGGCCACGGCTCGATCGGCCAGCCACGCCACTGAGACGCCGTTGGCCTCCCCAAGCGGCTCGCAGGGGGCCCCGTAGAAGCTCACCTGATGCACAGGCTGAAGCCGGGTGGACACGCCCGCCTCCATGGTGATCCCAGGGTCGGACAGGTCCACCAAGAACAGCCCGGTTCCGCTGATGATGCCGTTGTCAGTGCCGTCGTCGAGGCCGGCCACCACCACGATCTTGGACGACTCGGCGGCGAACTCCACCACCTCTTTGGTTCCCACCATCTTGCCGTCCACCACCCGAGCCGTGGGGCTGGTGATGTCGTCGTTCAAGTACTCCTGGAGACCGAGGGTCAGCAGGTTCGACCCGTCGGCGCAGCCGGGCAGTTCTCGCCGGCGCTGCTCGTCGGATCCGAAGGCGTCCACCGCCAAGGCGGCCAGCATTCCGTTCCACAGCGGCAGCGGGGCCACATGGCGGCCCTGGGCCTCCAGCACCTGGCCGACGGCGATCAGGTCGAGGCCGCCGCCGCCCACGTCCTCGCCCAGGCCGATGCCCACGAGCCCGGCCGCGGCCAGCTCGCCGTAGAGAGCCCGGTCGAACCACTCGTCGGCGACTTCGATCTCCATGAGCCGCTCCATGCCGAGACGGTCGCCCATGATCCGATTGGCCAGATCGGCCACCGCCTGCTGCTCTTCGTTGAGGGTGAAATCCATCGCCTTGCCTCCTGCCTGCTACTTGCGGCGCTTCTCGCGGGGCAGGCCGAGGCCGGCCATGCCGATGATGTCGCGCTGGATCTCGTTGGTTCCACCGCCGAAGGTCAAGATCCAACAACCCCGGTACGACTCCTCCATCCGGTGGGAGAAGTCGGCGTGGGGCGAGCCCTTCTTCAGATGCCCGGTGGCCCCCACCACCTCGGTCAGCCCCGAGTAGATGAGATGCATCGACTCTGAGCCCCACACCTTGATGGTGGATGCCAATGCGGGGTTCAAGTTGGCGCCCACCGTGGACTCGTAGGCCACCTTCCAGTTCAACAGGTCCAAGAACTCCACCCGGGCCCGGCACTCGGCCAGCTTCACCTGCACCCACTCCTGGTCGATCACCCGGCGGCCGTCGGACAGCTTGGCCTCTTTGGCCCACTCAACCGCTTGGTTGACCAGGTTGGCGATTCCACCGGAGGCGCACAGCGACACCCGCTCGTGGTTGAGCTGGTTGGTGATGAGGCCCCAGCCCCCGTTCACCTCGCCCACCCGCAGCCAGTCGGGCACCCGCACGTTGTCGTAGAACGTGGCCGTGGTGTGGCTGTTGCCCATGGTGATGAACGGCTGGATGTCGAAGCCGGGATCGTCGGTGGGGGCCAAGAACATGGTGATGCCCTTGTGGGCCGGGGCGTCGGGGTCGGTGCGGGCGGCCAGCCAGATGTAGTCGGCGTCGTAGGCCAGGCTGGTGAACATCTTCTGCCCGTTGACGATCCACTCGTCGCCGTCTCGCACCGCCCGGGTTTTGAGCGCGGCCAGGTCGGTGCCCGCGGTGGGCTCGGAGTAGCCGATGGAGAAGTGCATCTCTCCGGCCAGGATCTTCTTCAAGAAGAAGTCCTTCTGGCGGTCGGTGCCGTAATCCCGGATGGTGGGGCCCACGGTGTTGATGGTGAGGAACGGCACCGGCACCTGGGCGGCCCACGACTCGTTGAAGAAGATGTACTGCTCGATGGGGGTGAAACCCTTGCCGCCGTATTCCACGGGCCAACCCACCCCCAGCCAGCCGTCGCGGCCGATCTGGCGGATCAGCGCCTTGTAGTCCTCGTTGGCCTCGGTCTCGGCGTGGCGGATCTTCTCGCGCACCTCGTCGGTCATGAGGTTGGCGAAATACGTCCGCAGTTCCTGCTGGAGCTCCAGTTGGTCATCGGTCAACTCGACGCGCATGGCCCAAGTCTGGCAGCCCCGGCCAGATTAGGGCTATCCAGGGTTGACGGCTATGCCGATAGCCTCTCGGCAATGCTGGTCATTGGGCTCACGGGGGGGATCGGGGCGGGGAAGTCCACCGCGGCGGCCCGGTTTGCCGAGTTGGGGGCGGCGGTGATCGACGTGGACGCCATCGGGCGCGACGTGCTGGCCCCCCGAGGGAGGGCCGAGCGGGAGGTGATCGACGCCTTCGGGCCGGGGATTCTGGGCGAGGACGGCCATATCGACAGGGCCAAGGTGGCCGCCGAGGTGTTCGGGCGGCCCGAGCGGCTGACTGCGCTGGAGGCCATCAGCCATCCGGCCATCAACGCCGAACTGGAAATCAGGCTTCGGGGCTTGGCTGATGGGGGAGAGGCGCAGGTGGCGGTGCTCGACATGGCGGTTTTGACCGAGAGCCGACTAGGGCAACTGGAGTCGGGGAGGGGCTACACCCAGGTGGTGGTGGTGGAAGCACCTGAGGAAGTGCGCTTGCCCCGGCTTCTTGAGCGAGGCCTCACCAAGGAGCAGGCCCGGGCCCGCATGGCCAGCCAGGCCACCGACCGACAGCGCCGGGCGGTGGCCGATTACGTGATCGTGAACGACGGCACTGCCGAGGAGCTGTCGGCGGCCGTCGACGAAGTTTGGGCAGGGCTGACCGGCGGTTAGACCGAGCCGGTCAGGAGCGGGGGACCTGCTCCCACGGCTGGCCCTTGAAGGGATCGGGTTCTTTGGGCAAGCCCAGAACCCGCTCGCCGATGATGTTGCGCTGCACCTCGTTGGTGCCCCCGGCGATGGCCATGGCCGGCGCGCCGATGACGGCGCTGGCCCATTCGCCGGCGCCGTCTTCGGCAGCGTCCCAGGCCTGGCCGGACGCCCCGGCCAGCTCGATGGCCACATTGGACGCCTGCCGGCTCAACAGAGCCGCGTTCAGCTTGGCGATGGAGCCCTCGGGCCCCGGTGCTCGGCCCGACTCAGCCGCCTGGCGGATCCGCATGCCGATGAAGCTCTGGATGCGCTCGCGTATGTAGAGATCGGCCAGCGCGTCGCGCACCACCGGGTCGCCGTTGCGGTCCCTCTGCCGGGCCTCTTCGATGAGCGTGGCGCTGCCCATGGATCGGGACATGGCCCCGCTGCCCCCGGCCCCGATGGCCACCCGCTCGTACATGAGCATGGCCACCGCCACGTTCCAGCCGTTTCCCTCGCCCCCGACCAGGCAGTCGTGGCCCACGCTCACGTCGGTGAGGTAGATCTCGTTGAAATGCGAGCTCCCGCTGATCTGGCGCAGCGGCCTGATGTCCACGCCGGGCAGCGACAGGTCCACTATGAACATGGACAGCCCCCGGTGCTTGGGCTGGGCGGGGTCGGTGCGGGCCACGCACAGCCCGTACTCGCAGTACTGGGCGCCCGAGGTCCACACCTTCTGGCCGTTCAGCACCCACTGGTCGCCGTCGCGCACCGCCCGGGTGGACAGCGAGGCCACATCGGAGCCGGCGCCGGGCTCGGAGAACATCTGGCACCAGATCTCGTCGCACCGGATGATCCGGGCCTGGTGGCGGGCCTTCTGCTCGGGGGCGCCGAAGTCGTTCATCACCGGCAGGCACATTCCATGCGAGATGGCGGCGGGCACCAGGGGCGCCTGGTATTGGGACAGCTCCCGGTTGAACACCTCCAGATAGCTCTTGTCGAGGCCCTGTCCGCCGTACTCCGCCGGGTAGGTGATGCCCCCCAGCCCGGCGTCGGCCAGCGCCTGGTGGAACAGGCGGCATTCGGCCACCAGCGATTCTTCGGTCCACTCCACCGGCGGCTGGCTGCGGGGCACGGCGTTGGCCTCGAGGAACTCCCTGGCCCGCTCTTGGAAGTCCTCGTGGGTGATGGTCATGGCCAAAGACTATGAAAGAGCGGGCGGTCCGAACTAGTGGTGCGTCCCGGAAATAGCAGCTCGTGTCCTCCTAGGCGGCGGGCCGAACGGCCTCGGCGGGATCCATGCGGGAAGCCCGCCATGAGGGATACATTCCGGCCACCAGCCCCACTCCCAGGGTGACTCCCAGGCCGATGCCGATGAACGACAACTCCACCATCATCGGCCAGTCCAATATTCGGGTGGCCGCGGCCACCACGGCGACACCGAGCACGGTGCCCGCCAGGCCGCCGAGCAGGGTCAACAGCATCGACTCGATGAGGAACTGCGCGGCGATGTGCTTCTTCTGGGCGCCGAGAGCCCGACGCACCCCGATCTCGCCCCGCCGCTCCAGCACCGAGATCAGCATGATGTTGCCCACCCCGATGGCGCCCACCACGATGATCACCACCACCAGCAGGCTGAGCAGCGACTCGAAGTTCTCGCTGATGATCTCCCGGGCTTCGAGATCAAGCGATGACACCGCCACCTCGCCGGGCGCCTCGGGGTTGGCCTGGCGGGGCAGCAACTGCCGAACCTGCTCGATCACGTCGAGGTCGGCCTGCACCCAGATGCGCTCGGGGTTGTCGTCGGCGTCGTAGAGCTCTTCGGCGACGGGGAATCCAATCAGGGCGGCCCGGTTCAAGGTGAGCCCCTGGCTGATGGTGAAGGGTTCCAGCACGCCGATCACCGCGAACTCGTGACCGGAGATGTGGACGGTGGGATTGGCGTAGAGCTGGTCGAAACCCAGAACCCCGGCGGTGTCGGACCCGAGGACAACCGTGGGCACCTGCAAAGTGGCGGCATCGTGAAACCGGCCGTGTGCCACTCCGCCCCGCAGCGGAATCATAAGGTCCAAGTCGTCGACTCCTACCGCGAACAGGCGGATGCCTCCCGTCTCCACTTCAGGGATGAGGTCGGTCTTGCGCATCGTGGCCGGTACCCGGCGGATGGATGCCACCGCATCCACCAGATCCCGCATGTGGGTGTCGATGGCGGCGGCGGCCCCGGGCAGCAGCTCGGGATCTTCGGCAAAAGAGGTGCCAGGGGTCAGCTCAAGCACGTCGATGCCCTGTTCCAGCAGATCCCGCTGGGCGTCGGCCTCCCCGGAGTTGATGATGCCGACCAACGCCACCAGCGAGGCCACGCCGATGGCGATGCCGATGGCGGCCATGGCCGTGCGTCCCTTTCGGGTACGGAGTCCCAGCGTCCCCAATGACAGCGCATCGCGGGCTCGCAGTTTGCTGCGCGCCATATCAGGCTTCCGCCGAGTCTCGGCTGCCGGCCGCGGGGTCACTCGGATCGGTTGCCGAGTCGTGGCTGATGCGGCCGTCGAGAATGGCCACCGAGCGGGGCATCCGGGCGGCCAGATCCCGATCGTGGGTGATTATCACGATGGTGGAGCCCGCTCGATTGAGCTCCAAGAAGAGCCCCACGATCTCCTCGGTGGTCTGGGAGTCGAGGTTGCCGGTGGGCTCGTCGGCCAGCACAATGGCCGGGTCGCCCAGCAGGGCGCGTGCGATGGCCACCCGCTGGCGCTCACCGCCGGAGAGCTTTCCCGGCCGATGGCCCATTCGCTGGCCGAGCCCGACCCGCTCCAGCACCTCGCGGGCCATCTGCCGCCGCCAACGCAGGCTGGCTCCCTGATAGAGGGCGCCGGTGGCCACGTTGTCGAGCGCCGACAACCCCTCCAGCAGGTGGAACTGCTGGAACACGAAGCCGATGCGCCGTCCTCGGACCGCGGCCACCTCCCGGTCGCGGACCCGCGACAGCGACTGCCCGTCCACCACCACCTCGCCCGAGCTGGGGCGGTCGAGCGCCCCCATGATGTTCAACATGGTGCTCTTGCCCGACCCCGAGGGGCCGACCACCGCCACCAGCTCGCCGGCTCGAATCACCAGGTCGACCCCGTCTAGGGCCCGAACCGGCGGCGAGCCCGGATAGTGCTTGACCACCTGGTGCAGCTCCAGCACCTTGCGGGGCTCAATCGTCATCAGGACTCGCCTTTGGCTGCTGTACGGCTCGGGGCCGTACCGGCATCAGGGGATGCGCACCAGGTCGCCCACCTCGAGGTCGCCGGCAGTGATCTCGACGAAGGCATCGACGAACGTGCCCACCTCAACCGGCACCAAGGTGGTCGACCCGTTGGCGACCACCTCCACCGCGAAGTCGCCGTCCACCGTGGCGATCAGCGCCGATGCGGGCACCACCAGGGCGTCGGGGGTTACCTGCTTGGTGATGGTCCAATTGACCGGCGCCGCGTCGAAGCGGGCAGAGGCCTCCTCGTCCAGCAGGATGATGATGACCTCGATGGTGGGATCGGCCAGCCCGCCGGTCTGGGCGTTGGGCAGCCGCTTGGCCACCCTGGCCACCTCCGACACGATGCCGGGACTGACCCGGCCATCGGGCAGCTCCACCTCCACCTCGTCCATTTCGTTAACGATCTCGGCATCGCCGGGGTCGATGTTGCTGACGATCTCCTGGTACTGGCCGGTGATGGAGAACGCGGCTGCTTGGGGGCCCAATTGCTGGCCCACCGTGACATTCACCGACGAGATGCGGAAGGGCTCTTCGATGAACACCACGAAGCCCATGTCGATGATGCCGGTCTCGTCCACACCCAGGCGGTTCTGCCACTCTTGCACCACATCCTCGGTGACCGGGGTGAAGTTCTCGTTGACGGTCATCTCCTCATAGCCGGGAATCTCCATGTCGGCCAGCGCCTGCTCGAGCTGCTGAACGTCGGGCCCGTCTTCCATCTGGCTCTGGAAGGGCCGGTACATGGGGCGGTCTCCCCGCAGCAAAACAACCGGATAGCTGTTCACCTCGAAGAGGGTGGCGCCCACGTCGAGCACCTCGCCCTCTTCGGGCAGGCGCCCGGTGACGATGCCGGAGGTGTTGGTGTAGAGCGGTTCGGGGTCGCCGAAGCCCAGCGTGCCCGAGAACTCCTCGGTGTCGATCAGATCGCGCCGCACCACTTCTGCGGTGTTCAGCTCCTCGGTGTCGCGCAGGATCCTCTCAGGGATCGAAGAAGAGGCCGAAGGCGTAGTCACGCCATCGGTTCTCGGCGCGGGGAGTTGGGTTCTGGCGATGCTCTGGGTGGCTGTTGTGGTGGCCGGCACCGGAGGGGCTGGGGTTTCGGGAGGCGCAGCAGCGGCTTGGTTGGGCTCGGCTCCCCCAAGCACCGGCAGGCACACCCGCAACGCCGCCTGGATCTCATCGGTTGCGCCGGAGCCGTCGCCTTGTCCGGGGAAGCCGGTGTTGGGATATTGGCCGAAGTCGGGGTCGGGGAAGTCGTCCACCCCCTGATTCCGCATGCACTGGGAGAACGCCACCGCGTTCTCTTCTCGTTCCGCCTGTTGCACGTTGGTGTCCTGCTGGGGCGCGAGGGCGATCAGCTCGCTGAAGACGCTGGCGCAGGTTTGGAGCGCGGGGGCCAAACCGGGCTGGGTGAAGCTCACGCCGGCCTCCTGCATGGCTCTGAGGAACGAGGCCTGGTCCACGATCTGCGAGCTGTCGATGTCGGGGAAGTCGGGGAAACCCTCGTCGCGGATGCAGCGGGAGAAGTCCACGAAAACCTCGTCGCGCAGCCTCAGCAGCTCTTCCTCGGAAAGCTCGGTATCGGTTTCAGCGTCGGCTTGGGCGGGAACCAGCTCTTCCACCGCTTCGTCTGGCTGCACTTCAGCCGGAGCGGGCGCCGGCGTGGGCGCGACCGGGGGATTGGCCGCGTTCTCCAGGGCCTCGAACAGCCCATCGGGCAGCACCTCGCCCAAGTCGGTGGTGGTTACCTCGTTGGTCTCTTGGCCCGCGGCACCACAGGCACCGGCAACCAAGGCCAGGGCCAGCAGGGCGGCGGACATCCATCGGATTTGTCTTGAGTGCTTCATGATGTTGGACACAATCACCTCCGTTTGAACTCCGGCTTCCTCTTCTGGCTGAAGGCTAGAGGCCCCTCTTTGGAGTCCTCGCTCTGGAATACCCTCCAGCCGTACTCGAACTCGTGATCCAGGGCCTCTTGCTCGGTCATGCCGTCGGTCTCGTGCAGGGTGCGCAGAATGGCCTCCACCGCCAGGGGCCCGTTCTCGCAGATTGTTGCCGCGATCTCCTTGGCTTTAGCCAGGGCCTGGCCGTCGGGGACGACATGGCCGATGAGGCCGATGTCTTTGGCCTCGGCCGCGGTGATGTGCTTGCCGGTGAGCAGGATCTCTGCGGCGTGGGTGTAGGGGATCTGGCGGCGGAGCCGCACCGCCGAGCCGCCCATCGGATACAGCGACCAGCGGGCCTCCGACACCCCGAACCGGGCGCTCTCACCGGCCACCCTGATGTCCATGGCCTGGAGTATCTCGGTGCCCCCGGCGATGGCCACCCCCTCGACGGCGGCGATGATCGGCTTGGTGGGCCGGTAGCTGCGCAACAGCGCCTTCCAGTGGAGTTCGGGGTCGGCAGCCTGGCGGGCGGCCATATCGATCTCGGGGTCGGAGTTGCCGGCGTCGCCGCTCATGGCCTTGAGGTCGGCGCCCGAGCTGAAGTTGCCCCCCGCGCCGGTCACGATGATGCAGCGGATGTCGTCGCTGTTGGATGCCTCCTCGTAGGCGTCCAGCATTCGCACCAGCATCGCCCCCGACAAGGCGTTGAACCGCTCGGGACGGTTCATGGTGATGATGATGGTTTGACCGTCTCGTTCCACAATTGCGTCGGGCACCGGCTCATCTCCTTTGTCGTGCCTTGGCCCGCGGCCCCGCGCACCTTGGCAAACTAGCGGGCCGGTCGTTGCCGGAGCAAAACGGCTACTGCTGGAACTCCTCGATGGGCGGGCAGGCGCAGAACACGTTCTTATCGCCGTGAGCCCCGTCGATGCGACCCACCGGGCACCAATACTTGCGGTCGCGCACCTCGGGCAGAGGGAAGGCGGCCTGCTCTCGGGAGTAAGGCCGGCGCCAGTTGTCGTCGGCGATCACGGTCGCGGTGTGGGGGGCGCGGCGCAACGGGCTGTCCTCCATGGCGATCAGCCCGTCGGCCACCTGGTCGATCTCGGAGCGGATGGCGGCCATGGCCGCCACAAAGCGGTCGAGCTCGGCCTTCGACTCCGACTCGGTGGGCTCGACCATCAGCGTGCCCGCCACCGGGAACGACACGGTGGGGGCGTGGAAGCCGAAGTCGATGAGCCGCTTGGCCAC